>CAZTJT010000045.1:0-28381 GCA_964613785.1 uncultured Rikenellaceae bacterium | reverse complement strand
TAATTAAATAATGAACATATATTATCAATCTTCGAAGAATAATAGAAATAAATTGTTAGATAAATTATGCGTTATGCGATTCTGAGCAAAATGCAGTGAAGTGAAGAATATCATAATAATTTTACAGACGCTATTAAATATAACAATATCAATAACATAAAACACACTAAAATGGATTATGACCTTATAGTTATTGGAAGCGGGCCCGGCGGTTATGTTGCCGCGATCAGGGCGTCTCAGCTTAAGATGAAGGTAGCTGTGGTTGAGAAAGCCGAGATAGGCGGAGTATGTCTTAACTGGGGTTGCATACCCACAAAATCATTATTAAAAAGCGCCCAGGTATACGACTATTTTAAGCATTCGGCCGATTACGGAATTATAACAGAGGGTACCGTAAAACCTGACTTCAGGGCTGTAATATCCAGAAGCCGGTCAGTGGCCGAAGGGATGAGCAAAGGTGTCCAGTTCCTGTTCAGGAAGAATAAAATAGATCAGATAACCGGGACAGGGCGACTGTCCGGTATCGGAAATATTGAGGTTGAAGACAGTGCCGGTAACAAGAAGATATATACAGCGCGCAATATTATACTGGCTACCGGGGCAAGGTCAAAGGAGCTTCCCGGGCTGAAACAGGATGGTAAGAAGATAATTGGTTACAGGGAGGCTATGACCCTTGAAAGGCAGCCGGAATCGCTTGTCATCGTCGGATCTGGTGCCATAGGGAGCGAGTTTGCCAGTTTTTACCAGACGATAGGCACAGCTGTGACTCTGGTGGAATTTCTCCCAAGGATAGTACCCAATGAAGATGAAGAGGTCTCAAAATACCTTGAGAGGTCATTTAAAAAGATGGGCATGACAATCATGACTGATTCTTCAGTAGAGTCGGCTGAAGTAACCGGTGAAAAATGTCTGGTAAAGATAAGGACACCAAAAGGAGAGGAGAATGTTGAAACGGATATTCTGTTTTCTGCAGTGGGTGTGACCCCTAACACTGAGGACATAGGACTTGAAGCAGCAAATGTAAAAACAGACAGGGGAAAGGTAGTGGTGGATGATTTTTACAGAACTTCAGCACCGGGAATATTTGCAATCGGCGACATTGTGCATGGACCGGCTCTGGCTCATGTGGCCTCATCGGAAGGAATTATCTGTGTTGAAAAGATCGCCGGACTGGATCCCGAACCTCTTGATTACAAAAATATTCCTGCATGTACCTATACAAGTCCTGAAATTGCCTCATGCGGTTATACTGAGGCAGCAGCGAAAGAAGCAGGTTATGCGATCAGGGTTGGAAAGTTTCCCTTCACAGCTTCGGGAAAAGCAAGTGCAGCCGGACAGAAGGATGGTTTCATCAAGCTAATATTTGATTCGGCTTACGGAGAACTGCTTGGTGCTCACATGATCGGCGCAAATGTTACCGAAATGATTGCAGAAATAATTGTTGCAAGGAAACTTGAAACGACGGCACATGAACTTATTAAGTCAATTCATCCCCATCCTACAATGTCGGAAGCAATTATGGAAGCAGCAGCTGCAGCATACGATGAGGTAATTCATCTTTAAAGGTTTAATGTCAACGGTATAAATCAGTCAGAACCCAGGTATCAGGTCAGCATTCAGAAGTTAACAGGTTTTATCAAAGGGCCATTCTCTGAAAAAATCATTGTTTATTCTTCTTTTTACGCAACCTGTCAGGCAAAAAATGCATCAATATTTTGTAATATTTCTGGCGATTCAGACTATTTTTAATTATTTTTATATGTTCAAAAGGTAAAAGCCTTGCCTGACATAGTAGACATAATTAAGGGTTGTATTGCCGGAAACAGGAGGGACCAGGAGCTTCTATACAGAAGGCATGCAGCAAAGCTATATGCCGTCTGCCTTCAGTATTCGGGCAATGATGAAGAAGCCAGGGATATACTTCAGGATGGTTTTATAAAGATCTTTGAAAATCTCATCCATTACAAGTATGAAGGTTCTTTTGAAGGCTGGATGCGCAGGATTATAGTCAATACAGCTCTTGAGAAGTATCGCAGCAGGCATAATTTGTACAGAGTCGATGATATTGACCTCATCCCCGAGCCTGATGCTGATCCTGACAATGAGGATTATTCAGGCCTTGAGGCAATTGACCTGCTTGATATTATCAGGGAGCTCCCTCCGAAATACAGGATGGTATTTAACCTTTATGCTATTGAAGGGTATGCCCACAAGGAGATCAGTCAGATGATGAAAATCTCCGAGGGAACCTCGAAATCAAACCTTTCAAGAGCAAGGCTGATCCTTCAGAAGAAGGTGAATTTATATAATAGCTTGAACAAAAAAGTGGTCAATGGTTGAAAAGAATGCAAATATTGATCTTCTTTTCAGGAACGGGCTTAAAGATCTGGAAATCCTTCCTCCGGTAGGGACATGGAACAATATTTACCCTGTCATCAGGAAAAAACAGAAACCCTATATCCTTTTACGTAGCGCAGCACTGATAGCAGTTATATTATCAATCAGTTTCCTTGCATACAGATGGAGCCGGGAGATTTCAACAGCATTGCAGAATTCCGCGATCACTATGGAAGAGGAGTCGTTCAGAACCGGTACCAATGCTAATAATTTCAACCCGGTTATTATAAGTCAGAATACATCAATCATATCCCCCCAGGATAATGTTTACAATGTTCCCACAACAACCAAGTCGAAGCCAGATTTGGCAAATATACAGGAAAGCCAGGAAGCAGGCACCATTCAGATAGGCACTGATTTGCCTCCGGGGTTCAGACTGTTCCGTCCGGCAAAAAATAATGTGATCAGAAAAGTTGAATATCAGGCTGTCCAGACTGGTAATAATAATTACAGTGAAACCTTCAGCCTGGCTGATAATTTTTCAACCGGTATACCTGAAGTCAGAAAAAACAGATGGTCGCTTAGTGCAATTGCATCACCGTCATACTACATGAGGACAGGAGTGGGCAGTGACGAATTATCCAGCCAGATAAATTCCTCCGAAAAATCAAAAATATCATATTCGGGAGGTCTCGGATTTGCTTACAGGATAAATGACAGACTGACCATACAATCAGGAATTTATTACACCTCAATCGGACAGGAAATTGAAAATATTTATTCTTTCGCCGGATTCAGGCAGTTTGACAATACAAAAGGAGATCATAACTTCGAAGTTCTCACCTCCGGAGGACTGATTTATACCGATAATGCAGATGTTTTCCTTCTCGACAACAGCGGAGGACGCGTCTTTACAAGATTCACAAACGATGTTTTTGATCCGGCCAAGGCCAGTCTCTTATATCTCAACAACACACTCCATCAGACATTCAGTTACCTTGAAATGCCATTCATTCTCAGGTACAAGATGATCGATAGAAGCATTGACTTTAATCTTATAGGGGGGGTGTCATATAACCTGCTGGTTAATAATTCAGTATATACCTACGTAAATGGCAGCAAATACCCGGTCGGAGAAACAGGAGGGCTTAATCCATTCATGTTAAGCAGTTCACTGGGGATGGGTATGGAATATAACCTTACCCAAAAAATATCCCTTAACCTTGAACCAATGTTCAGGTATTACCTCAATCCATTCAGTGAAGCCCCGGGTATCAAAACCCATCCTTACTCTTTCGGAGTCTTTTCTGGCCTCTCATTCAGATTCTGAAAACCGGTTTCCATGTTTTATCAAAATTCCTGCTAAAGATTTTAAATCTTTAACATGGTCCCTGCATTATTATAAGGTGTAAATATGTTACCTTTGCATTTTATTTGTTTTTTGAACGAACGATACTGGCTGGCACATTATATATGATTGTTTATCAATTATTTATAATTGCATTTGCATAAGGTCAATATTTTTCAGAATAAATACTTATATGTTAAAGGCAGGCACGATATTTACATTAACTTCAATCGTTGTATCAAGCTTTGTAATCGCAGCTTTTACCGCAAAACGGAATATTTTCACTTCCAGGCAGGTTGAAGAAAGCAGAATAGTTCATGATACAAATTATTTTAACACACCTTTTCCCCTTCCCGACAATGTCTCTTTCGCAGGAGAGAGGATGCCTATTGAGAACTTTGATACACGTGAAAGCCTTGAAAGAGAGATGCTTGTCAGTGCATATAGGCATTCTTCTACAATAATGATAATAAAAAGAGCAAACCGTTATCTTCCCCTTATTGAAAATATACTTGTACAGAACAATATCCCTGAAGACTTCAAATACCTTGTTGCGGCAGAGAGTGAGTATACAAATGCTGTCTCACCTAAAGGTGCAACAGGTTTCTGGCAGATAATGGCCACTTCAGGGAAGGAAGCAGGTTTAGAGATTAACAATGTGGTTGACGAACGCTATCATATCGAGAAGTCAACCCAGTTTGCCTGCAATTTCATTCGTAAGTCGTACGAGAAGTACGGGAACTGGACTCTTGCTGCTGCCTCATATAATGCCGGAAGGGCCGCAATTGATGAGCAGATAAAAATACAGAAGGAAAGCAATTATTACGATCTTCTGTTTTCTGAAGAGACTGCCAGGTACATTTTCAGGGTGGTAGCTTATAAGCTTATTATCAACGATCCTCAGAAATATGGTTTTTATATCAAGAAAGAGGATCTTTATCCTGAACTTGATGTAAATGTGGTAAAGATAGACACAGCCATTCAGGATATCTCTGAATTTGCCAAAAAGCACGGTACCAACTATAAGATCATTAAATTTCTTAATCCATGGCTCCGGAAACCTTATTTCACTCCTCTTCCGGGGAAGGAATATTATATTAAACTGCCTGTTGAAGGGATGCGTTCGACAGAAAGAATTGACTCAGGCAACTGATTTCGTGATCGAAGATAGATGCAATGAAGGAGGTAATCGAGGTACAGGGGGCAAGGGTTCATAATCTGCAGAATATCGATGTGGTTATTCCGCGCAATAAGCTTGTAGTCATAACAGGGCTAAGCGGAAGCGGTAAATCATCACTGGCCTTTGACACAATTTACGCTGAAGGGCAGAGACGTTACATGGAGACGCTTTCAGCCTATGCCAGGCAGTTCCTGGGAGGAATGGAGCGACCCGACGTTGACAGGATCACCGGGTTAAGCCCTGTTATATCAATTGAACAGAAGACCACAAATAAAAATCCCAGGTCGACCGTAGGGACTATTACTGAGATATATGATTTTCTGCGGCTTCTGTATGCCCGTGCTGCCGATGCCTGGTCATGGGCTTCTGGTGAGAAGATGGTAAAATATACCGATGAGCAGATCATTGAACTTATCAGAAGCAGGTTTGACGACCGAAAGGTTTTTTTCCTTGCTCCATTAATAAAGGGCAGGAAAGGTCACTATAAGGAACTGTTTGAGCAGCTGAGGCGCAAAGGATTTCTTCATGTAAGGGTTGACGGAGAGATCAGGGAGATTACTCATGGGTTGAGACTTGACCGTTTCAAGATCCACTATATCGAGCTCGTTATTGATAAGTTCAGGGTAGGCAGTGTCCATGAAAAACGGTTACGTGATTCGGTCCTGATGGCACTTGATCAGGGAGAGGGAGTAATGATGGTGATAGACCAGGAGAATCCCGAACCAAGATATTTCAGCAGGCACCTTATGTGTCCTGTGACTGGCATTTCATATAATGATCCTGCCCCTCACACATTCTCATTTAACTCCCCGCAGGGAGCATGCCCTCATTGTAACGGGCTGGGTGAAATTTCGGGGATAGATCTAAAGAAGCTGATCCCTGATCCTGACCTGAGCATAAGAAAAGGAGGCATTGAACCTCTGGGGAAATACAGGAATGTTTGGATATTCTGGCAGATAGAGGCTATAGCGGAAAAGAACGGGTTCACTCTCGATACACCTATCAGGGATATCCCTGAAGAAGCAATGAACAAAGTGCTCTATGGCTCAGATGAGGTGCTTAAATTATCCAATACACCCCTGGGTATGACTTCAAACTATTTCCTGACCTTTGAGGGAGTAGTCAATTTTGTGGGTAATATTGAGGTTATCAACGGCAATAAGAACGGGACTAAGATACGCGATCAATATGTGCATTATGAGATATGCCCTGAATGTAATGGTTCCAGATTGAAAAAGGAAGCCCTGTTCTTCAGGATTGCTGATAAAAATATTGGTGAGCTTGCGTCAATGGATATCCGTGAACTGACCTCTTTTCTTGAAACAGTAGAGGAGAAGATGACGGAAAAGCAAAAACTGATTTCTGCCGAGATATTGAAGGAGATAAGGGCCAGGCTAAGGTTTCTTATGGATGTTGGGCTCGACTATCTGTCTCTGAACAGGGGAGCCAGGACACTTTCAGGAGGAGAAAGCCAGAGGATAAGACTAGCGACCCAGATAGGCTCAAAGCTAGTGAATGTTCTGTATATTCTTGATGAACCGAGTATCGGGCTTCACCAGAGAGACAACAGACGACTCATTACATCTCTCAAACAGCTGCGAGATGCGGGTAACACAGTAATCGTTGTGGAGCATGACAAAGAAATGATACTTTCATCCGACCATGTTATTGATATGGGCCCCGGAGCCGGACGACACGGAGGACATGTTGTTGCCCAGGGAAATCCTGATGAGATAAAAAGTTCAGACACTCTTACGGCGGGGTATCTAAGCAGGCGGAAAACAATACAGGTGCCCAACAGACGAAGGAAAGGAAACGGAAAGTTTCTTGTCCTTACCGGAGCCACCGGTCATAATCTCAAGAATGTAGATTTGGTGCTTCCTCTGGGAACTTTTATATGCGTTACCGGTGTCTCTGGGAGCGGAAAATCTTCTCTTATAAATCAGACCCTTCATCCAGCGCTGGCAAAAAAGTTCCACAATTCTGGAAAAACTCCGCTTCCATACAGAGATATATCAGGTCTTGAAAATCTCGATAAGGTAATTGAGGTTGATCAGTCTCCTATTGGTAAGACACCGAGGTCGAATCCGGCCACATATACCGGAGTTTTTACAGATATCAGAAAGCTGTTTGAACAGACCACTGAAGCAAAGATACGAGGTTTTGGTGCCGGACGCTTCTCGTTCAACGTAAAGGGAGGAAGGTGTGAAAGCTGCGAAGGTGCAGGTATGAAAACAATTGAGATGAATTTCCTCCCCGACGTTTATGTGCATTGCACAGAATGCAACGGGAAACGCTATAACAGGGAAACACTGGAAGTAAAATACAAAGGCCAGTCGATAAGTGATGTTCTTGACATGACCGTTAATATGGCCGTTGACTTTTTCTCGAATGTCCCTTCTATTTATCACAAGATCAAAACCCTCCAGGATGTGGGACTAGGTTATATAAGACTTGGACAACAGTCAACTACACTTTCGGGAGGAGAGGCCCAGAGAGTAAAACTGGCAACAGAACTTGCAAGGCGTGATACTGGCAAGACGTTATACATTCTTGATGAACCAACCACAGGGTTGCATTTTGAGGATATCCGGGTGCTGCTAGAGGTGCTTGAAAAGCTTGTTGAAAGAGGTAATACCGTTATTGTAATAGAACATAACATGGATGTAATCAAAATGGCCGATTTTATTATTGACCTCGGTAAAGAAGGAGGCAGAGACGGCGGCGAAATTGTATTTTCAGGAACTCCGGAAAAGCTTGCATGTGTCAACGACAGCTATACCGGAATGTTTTTAAGATCGGAGCTGAAAGTATAGAATTATATATATTTGAACAGTTTTCACTGATAATTACTATGGAGAAACCATCAGACCTGATAAAAGATGCCTTTGAGCAGAAGACCTGGAATGAAATACACATTACTGATTCATGGAGAGTTTTCAAAATTATTTCAGAGCTTGTGGAAGGATTTGAAAAGCTTGCTAGAATTGGCCCGTGTGTATCTATTTTCGGTTCGGCCAGAACACATCACAACGACAAGTATTACAAGCTGGCAGAAGAGATTGCATTCATGCTTACAAAGAACGGATATGGGGTTATAACCGGAGGAGGACCTGGTATTATGGAAGCTGCCAACAAAGGCGCCAGGAGGGGAAAGGGCAAATCGGTAGGTATAAACATCGACCTGCCTTTTGAGCAGCGGCCCAATCAGTACATTGATTCTGATAAACTTATAACATTCGATCACTTTTTTGTAAGAAAAGTAATGTTCATGAAATATGCCCAGGGTTTCATAGTCCTTCCCGGTGGATTTGGCACCTTCGATGAATTATTTGAAGCAATTACCCTGATACAGACAAAAAAAATCGGCCGGTTCCCCATAATCCTTGTTGGTAAAAAATACTGGGAAGGCCTGATAAGCTGGATAAAGTCAGAAATGCTGGCAGAAGAACACAATATTTCGCCGGAGGACCTGGAACTGTTTACACTTGTGGATACTGCTGAGGAAGCAGTGGAGAATATTTCAAGGTTTTATTCGAGGTACCTTCTCAGTCCGAATTTCTGATCATTTTTTACGGAAACGTGCCATCTCCAGATCACTGTCCCTTCGCTTTAGAGTTTCTCTCTTGTCATATTCCTTCTTACCTTTGGCTATTGCGATTTCTGCTTTAGCGAGGCCTCTTTCATTAAGAAACACTTTAGTCACAATCACAGTGAGGCCCGCTTCCCGTACTTTTCTTTCAATTTTCCTGAGCTCACGTTTTGTCAGCAGCAGTTTCCTTTCCCTGAGAGGATCGTGATTGTTAAGATTCCCCCACCAGTATTCTGCTATATGCATTCCTTTTATGAAAAGTTCCCCTTCCCTGAAACTGCAATAGGAGTCAGTAAGGGTTGCTTTGCCTGCCCTGATGGATTTAATTTCAGTTCCTGTTAGTTTTATTCCTGCAATGAACTTTTCAAGAAACTCATAGTCATGTGAAGCTTTCTTGTTTTTTATTGTAATATCTGAATGTCCGCCCTTCATGTCAGTGCTCAGGCAAAAAATGCAAAATAAACCCTGTCTACTATTGTTGTAAGAAGCCGATCAAAAATTATGAAAAATCCTGTGAATACAATGGCTCCTGCCAGAAGGAGGGGTGTTTTCAGTTTTTCGGGAGGATCTATCAGCCTTTCATTCCCGAGCCATAAGAGGTAAAGGCCATAGAGTGAAAGGATATTAATGAAAATGAATGATTCGAAAAGCCGGCTTATAATCTGGCAGAGCAAAAAAGGTGCCGCCGAAAAAACAATAATCTTAAAAGAGATTTGAATGTCATTTTTAATATTCAGATACGAAGTGATCTTCATATAAACATAGGTGGTGGTGTATACTACCGAGGTATATAATACAAGGTACTTTATGCCTGCCAGTACTGAATATGCTGTGGATACACCGGTATTTGTAAAGAGAAGTGATCCGAAGAACGCCGAAATTGCTGCTAAAATAACCAAGGGCAGAAAAAAACTGTTTCTGATAAAACCGGTTGGTTTACTTTCATTGCATATTGTGTACCATGCTTTTTCAGGATCAAGGACCAGCAGCCTGATCCTGTCCCAAAGGAATCTGAAATCCATCATTTATCAGGTTTAGTGAAGCAAAATTAAGTAATTTTACGTTAAAATAGCTCCAGAATCTGATCAGTGCAGAAATGTACAACAATGAGTCGTCGAGGTTTGATCTTCTTGCTGTGGTAGGTCCTACGGCTTCAGGCAAGACTACTCTGGCTGTTGCCCTGGCATCAAAAATGAACGGCGAAGTCATAAGCGCTGATTCCCGTCAGGTTTACAGGCGAATGGATCTTGGATCAGGGAAGGATTACAACGATTATTTTATTGACGGGAAAAAGATTCCATATCATCTGATAGATGTTGCTGATCCGGGATACAAATACAATGTGTTTGAATATCAGCGTGATTTTCTGAATGTATACAGGGACATGAAAGTCAGGAAGAAATTTCCCATAGTGTGCGGTGGCTCAGGAATGTATCTCGACAGCATAATTTCCGGATATAATCTTATTGAAGTTCCGCCTGATCCGGGATTGCGGGCGGCACTGGAGAAAAAAGACATGCATGAGCTTAAAGAGATATTGGCATCATATAAAAACCTGCATAATATTACAGATCTGGATACCAGGAAAAGAGTCATAAGGGCAATTGAGATAGAGCATTACGCAAGTATTATGCGAGAGAATAAAAGAACCTTCCCGAAATTCAGTCCACTTATCATAGGCATACTTTACAGCAGGGAAAGGAGAAGGTCGCTGATATCAGAGCGGCTCCGTCATCGTATTGAGCAAGGGATGGTGGAGGAGGTACGGGGACTGCTTAATAGTGGTCTTTCTCCCGAGAGTCTCATTTACTATGGCCTTGAGTATAAGTATATAACATTGTATATTACCGGCCGGATGAGCTACGATGAAATGTTCAGGGGCCTAGAAACTGCAATACACCAGTATGCCAAGCGTCAGATGACATGGTTCAGGGGAATGGAGAGGAGAGGCAAAAAAATCAACTGGATTGATGGTGAACTTCCAATCGATAAGAAGGTTGATGAAGTAATGGGAATGTTATTTTAACCAGGTGTCGAGCCATTCAAAAAATTCTCTTTGCCAGATGACTGCATTTTGAGGTTTAAGTACCCAATGACATTCATCTTCAAAGAAGAGCAGCCTGCTTGGGATATTACGCATTCTTGCAGCCTGAAAGGCCTCAAGGCTTTGAGTATAAGGTATCCTGAAATCGTTTGCCCCGGTGATTATCATAATTGGAGTGTCCCAGCTGGTTACACGTAGATGGGGCGAGAATTTGTAGCTTTTGTGGTTCTCCCAGTACGGCCCCTCATAATCCTTGTTTACAAACCACATTTCCTCCGTCGATCCGTATTCACTTACAAAGTTGAATATACCGCAATGGGATATGAATGTTTTGAATCTCTTTTCATGGATACCTGCCAGGTAGAAAACCGAATATCCACCATAGCTGGCTCCCACTGCACCTAACTTTGAAGAATTGATATATGGTTCTTTTGCCATTGCATCGGTAGCATCAAGGTAATCCTGCATGTTCAGGCCTCCGTAATCACCCGATATCTGCTCTTTCCATTCCTGTCCGAAACCGGCTACACCCCTTCGGTTGGGTGCAAATACGATGTAACCATGTGCAGCCATTATCTGGAAGTTCCATCTGTATGACCAGAACTGTGTAAGGGCGCTTTGTGGTCCACCCTCGCAGAAGAGCAGTGCCGGATATTTTTTTGACGGATCAAAATCGGGAGGGTAAATGATCCACATCTGAAGATCTTTCCTGTCCTTTGTTTTTATGTATTTTTCAGCAACCCGGCCCATTTTTATTGATTCATATATGGGTCGGTTGATGAAACTAATCTGTTTGATTTCTCCTGTGCCAATATCTATTTTTGCAACCTCCGGAGCCATCGACATTGAGTTAATCTGTGCAACGAGTGTGCCTGAACTGAATGCCAGTGAGCTCAGGTCGTGAACGCCATCAGTTAACTTTAACACCTTTTTTTCTGGCAGGCTGGCCCGGAATATCTGTGTAGTGCCGTGATACGCACAGGAAAACAGCAATGTCTTTTCATCCGCCCAGTTGATACCCGATACGTCGTAGGTCCATCCTTCAGTCACCCAGGATCTGGAGCCACTGGCGATGTCATAAACAAACAGCCTGTCGAGATCTGATTCATAACCGTCCCGCTCCATACTCTGGAAAGCTATCTTTGAACCGTCAGGGGAGAAAACAGGATAGCGGTCATATCCTTTATTACCCTCAGAAATATTTATTTCATTACCGGTTGAAATGTCAAAAAGAAATATGTCAGAATTAGTACTTACGGCATCTTCTTTTCCCCTCAGCCTCTTTGTAGTATATGCAATATGCTTCCCGTCGGGGCTCCAGGATATTTCGGCCTCATCAAAATAGGGTGAAATAGGCGATTCAAATATCTGCCCTTCCATAATATCCTTTTCACCCGAAACTGAAATGCCATTGAATGAAGCAATAAATATATGGCTGTAGGAATAGTCGCTCCAGTAATTCCAGTGTCTGTACATTAGATCATCTATTATCCTTACCTTCGCTCTGGGCATTTTGTGTTTTTCGTTCGCAGTCTGATCGAGTTTGACTCTTCTGGTGAAAAGTATCTTGTCACCGGCAGGCGAGATTCTGAAAAGTTCGAATCCTTCCAGACCCTCTACCTTTTTCTGATCTGAACCGTCGCTGGTCATTGTATAAAGATCGCTTCCCCTTATAAAGGCAATTTTCCTTCCATTGTCGAACCATTGCGGGGAACTTCCGCCGTTGGTTGTAAGCTTCACCGGATCACCTCCTGCGGATGCTATTTTAAAGATGTTTGTCTCCCTCGCTTCACTCTGAAGATCTATGCGGGTAACAGTGTATAGTACCGATGAACCGTCGGGTGAAAGGGCAATGGAGCCCAGTCTTCCGAACTTCCAGAGAACTTCGGGAGTCATCAGACCTGCTGCTTTTTCTTCAGGGGTCAGGATTATTCCATGATCCCCTGCCTGAGTGACGGATACAGGCGACTTCTTGTTACATGAAATCATTGTCATGATGATGCATATCATCATGATGAAAGATGATCTTTTCATTTTGAAATTTGATTATTGTTTCTTCAGTACCTCGGTAATTTTGGCTTTCAGTTCCTCAAACAATTCCGGATTGTCTTTTATTATCTGTTTAACGGCATCGCGACCCTGGCCCAGTTTTGTATCACCGTAGCTGAACCATGATCCGGATTTCTTAATTATATCGAAATCAACTCCAAGATCTACTATTTCTCCAAGTTGTGAAATACCTTCACCATAGAGAATATCAAAATCTGCTTTTTTAAATGGTGGTGCAAGCTTGTTTTTTACTATTTTGACTCTGGTCCGGTTTCCGATGATTTCTTCCCCATCCTTGATCTGATTTGTTTTACGGATATCTACTCTTACTGAAGCATAGAACTTTAGAGCATTTCCTCCGGTTGTTGTTTCGGGATTGCCGAACATTACGCCTATCTTTTCTCTCAGCTGATTTATAAAAACGCAAGAAGTATTTGTTTTACTGATGTTTGCAGTAAGTTTCCGGAGTGCCTGCGACATTAATCTGGCCTGGAGCCCCATTTTTGAATCTCCCATTTCACCCTCGATCTCAGCTTTCGGGGTAAGGGCGGCAACCGAGTCTATTACAATAATGTCGAGAGCTCCTGAGCGTATCAGGTTATCAGCGATTTCAAGGGCCTGTTCACCGTTGTCGGGTTGTGAGATCAGCAGGTTATCAATATCCACTCCAAGTTTTTCAGCATAGTTCCTGTCGAAAGTATGTTCAGCATCAATGATGGCTGCAATTCCACCATTCTTCTGTGCTTCAGCGATGGCATGAATTGCCAGAGTGGTTTTACCGGATGCTTCAGGTCCATAGATCTCAATCACCCTTCCCCTGGGGAAACCCCCTATTCCAAGAGCCGCATCGAGGCCTATTGATCCAGTTGGAATAACCTGAATATTCTCAATGGCATGATCACCCAGCTTCATGATTGTACCTTTTCCGAAATCCTTTTCAATCTTTCCTATGGTAACCTCAAGTGCTTTAAGTTTTTCCTTGTTTATTTCTTTTCTTTCAGTGCTCATTGTATTGGTATTAGTGTTTAGTATAGTTTTAGAATCTGTTCTGAATGGTTCTTGGTATCAACCTTTGAAATAACTTTTTCAATGACACCATTCTCGTCAATAATATAAGTTGTTCTAATCACTCCCTTGAAACTTTTTCCATACATCTTCTTTTCTCCGAATACTCCATAGTCGTTGACAATTTTCCCTGATGTGTCTGCTATAAGTGGAAAAGGCAGAGAATACTTCTCTGAGAAATTTTTATGCGATTTTTCATTGTCCATGCTTACCCCGACCACTGCAAATCCCCTTTTCATGAGGATCCCTGAATTGTCGCGGAGATTGCATGCTTCAGCCGTACAACCCGGGGTATTGTCTTTGGGATAGAAATATAATATCACCTTTTTCCCTGCAAAATCAGTTAGCCTGATCGTCTTGTTTTCCTGATCCGTACCTTCAAAATACGGAGCCTTGGTTCCTTCTTTTAACAATGCCATAGCCTATAAATTTTGTTATTAGAGGTAAATTTACGAAGTTTGAATTGTTTTCCTGTAATATGCGAAACATTTATTATAAACAATGAGTGTTGGAAATTCTTTAAAATCTTTTTATTAATATACTGAATAACACACAAATACAAAATTATGCTCAATGGCATTAAAATCAGTACATATGTCTGTCATATATCTGGTTATTTCGCTAACTGTATTTTTATTCGGTAATTTGCCTGGTCAAGCCGTACAAAAAAAGTCATTGCGTGAGAGTGCCATTGAAAATTTCAATGCCGGATCATTTCAGCAGGCTTACAGGGAATTTTCGATGCTGACAGCAACTTATTCCAGAGATCCTCTGTACAAGTACTACAGTGCCCGTTGCCTTATAGAGTTGAAGAGAGAACCGGGCAAAGCAGTATCGTTGTTACAGGAGGCGTTAAATGGTTCACTGGATATCAAATCTATACCAGATGATGCGTGGTTCTTTCTTGGAAGGGCACAGCAGATGTCGGGAAGGTTCGAAGAAGCAATAAGATCATATTCGCAGTTTACCCATTCGGTCGGAAGAAAAGCATCAAGGGAAATGAAAGTCCATGAATTTATTGAGGAGTGCAAGGCTGGCAGGGGACAGATAAAGGAAACAGAAATACTTTTTGCCGACGCCTTTGAAAATGATGTCGATGTGCCATCAAAAAAGGAACCTGAAAAAACGGTTAATGAGCCTGACAGACCGGTAAATGAGATAGTAAGGAAGCCGGCCCCCGTGCAAAATATACCATTTAGAGCAGATCTGCCTGAAGATTATGACAGGAGATTGTCAGAAGGCCTGCTATATCAGGTAAAAGCTGATTCGCTGAAGGCACTTGCCTCGAATCGAAGGGAAGAATACAGGACTTTACCTGAATCACTCAAGCTGCAGTCTAAAATGAGAATAGATGAACTGGAATCTGAAGCAGCCAGATATCAGAAACTGGCAGATGAAAGATTCAATATCTCCGGTTTGGGACAGGAAATGAAGAAAGATTCGCTTCCTGTGAAATCTGAAACTCTTAAGCAGACCACATCAGCAACTGAAACTGCAGATGATTCGGGTATTATCAATACGGGGGAGGGTAGTTCGGGTCAGACTGCTTCTGACAAGGCAGGAAAGGTAGCTGTAATGTCGGAGTTTGAGATCTTTTCGGATCCGGATAAGATAGCCAGGCAGAAAATAGAGATTGATCCGCAGTTGCCACCCGGGTTGGTTTACAGGATTCAGATAGCTGTATTCAGTAAGCCGGTCACTGCCCATGTTTTTAAGGGAATCTCTCCCATTATGGGATTTACTGTTCCAGGTACAGCTTCAGTAAAGTATTATGCGGGAATGTTCCGTAGATCAGTGGATGCAAACAGGGCTCTTCTTCAGGTTAAGCAGGCGGGATTCAAAGATGCCTTTCTTAATGCAGTGAACGACGGAAAGATCGTTTCGATTGACAGGGCGGCTCTCTTTGAAAGAGAATGGGGGGAAAAGCCTCTTTATGAAGTGCAAGCCCCTGAAAAAAATATTGTCAGAGAATCAGGTCCTCCTACTCTCTCTTACAGAGTAGAGGTAACAAGGTCGACGAAACCCCTGAAAGATGATCTTGTTGAGGGATTCAGAAAGCTCTCAGCCGGGCGTGGCCTAGAAATATTATCAACAGATGACGGCTCTGTTGTTTATCTCATTGGAAAATTTATTACTTTTGAAAGTGCTTCCGACTATGCGGGGCTTCTGGTACGCAACGGATATCGCGAAGCAAGGGTGGCAGCTTATCTGGGAAATAAGGAGATACCCGTTGAAACAGCAAAGCAATTATTTGATAAGATCAAATGAAAGAGAGGATATTAAAAAAAAGTGACAGATTAAGAGGTACAGGGAACAAATGCTCTCTCGTCCTTTTCAATGATGAAATCAATACATTCGACCATGTAATCAAATCACTTGTTGAGGTTTGCGGACATGATTCGATCCAGGCTGAACAATGTGCCCTTATTGTTCATCTTAAAGGAAGTTGTGAAATAAAATCAGGTATTAAGGAAGTGCTGCAGGTAATGTCTAAATCATTGAATGCTAAAGGCCTTAATTCAAGGGTTGAAGAATTATAGAGAATTCAGTCCATTCAGAATCAGAAGAATAAGTGATCCTTAAGTTATATTGCCGGCAAAAATGCCGGCTTTTTTGTTAATTTGACATGCTTCTATTCTGTAGCCAAAAAATTTTATACCCTTTCATCTGTGCCCTTCCTCAGAAGATAAAGCAAAGACAAGATCAGCAATAATCATCAGAACGATACCCATAACAGAATATATGAGCCAGCCGGGCAATTCATGAAATTTCAGCATTTGAAGTGCTGAAAATGACAGATCAATGCTGCTCACATAATCCATGATGGTTGACACGAATCCTCCGGATTGCTCTTCCGGAAACATTAATCCGGCTGTAATAAGCAGGAAAATTACGATGCCGGAAATTACAGGAACCTTTTTTGAATGCCAGTAATCCATCATCGGATTTGACTTCTGCTTTTCAAGCTCTATTCTTGCAAATGTCTTACCGGTAAATCCTCCCGGAGCCTTGGTAATCATTGCCGGGTTAAAGTACCTCCTTATGAGGTCTTCTTCAGAATGATCCTGATTTTTCATTGTATAAAATGTTTTCTTTTTCAACTTTTTTAATTATCTCTGCAATTTTCCTTCTTGCCCGGAGCATCTTTACTTTTATGTTTGCTCTGCTGATTCCGGTTATCTTTGAGATCTCCTCATGATCTAAATCATAGAAATAAAATAAGGTAATAAGTCCTCTTTCCTCACAGGAAATCCTCTGAAGGGCAAAGTTAACCACATAATTTCTGTAATCTGTATCCTCATTTTCATCCGGCACCGAATATTCAATGTAATCTGCGACTCCGGCCGGTAGGTCATCAATATATACATTTCCTTTTCTTTTCGACCTTACCAGGGAAATTGCGGTATTGTAAGCAATGCGGTAAAGCCATGTGCTGAAGCTGCTTTTTCCCTTAAAATTTTTCAGCGACCTGTAGGCTTTAAGAAACGCATCCTGGGCGATCTCCTCGGCTTCTTCATGGTTTGAACATATCCTAAGGGCAAGGTTGAATACCTTATCCTTGTGTTTGTCAATCAGTTGAGAGTAAGATGAGGTATTGCCCCGAAGCACTTCACTTATATAAAATATATCGTCTCTGTGTTCCATTGCCATTTAGACGCATAAAGTTATGATTGGTTACCATGGAGACTGTTTTTAATAGGACTGAATTTTTTGAAATTATGTAACCACAACAGGTATTTATATGTCTAAAGTGACGAAAAGTATTAACTAAAATCAAATTATTATGGAACCAATTGTTATTACCGTAAGTTTTTTTGCTGCAATATTCGGCATAATGTACATGTATTATACAACCCGCAACAAGGAGAGGATGGCACTAATTGAAAAAGGCGCCGATGCCAGTGTTTTTTATCCTGGCAAGGAAAAGAAAGGTCAGATAAACTGGGGCAGGTTTACACTGAAAACTGGTATGTTTTTTATGGGAATTGGCGCTGGTATTATCGTTGCAGCAATAATGTCGAATGCAGGAGTGCTTAATGAGGGTGCCAATTATCCTTCAATGATATTCCTTTTCGGAGGCCTCAGCCTGGTACTTTTTTATATTATCGACAGGAAAAACAAGTGATGCAGTATACCGGCAGAAATTTATATGGTAATGATAAAATAATCACTTAGTATAGAATTCAATCATTTTTCTGATTGCTTCACGGCATACTTTACAATAACCTTTTTCTCCGTTGCTTTTCATTCTGCAGTCAGCTTCGGGTCTGTAAATACCTTTAGCTGAGTAACCGGCCCCTTCGAAGAGGCCGGTTTTATTTTCATATTCCGGTTTCGAAGGAGTAGGTAAGGGAATTCCACTATCGACCAGGTCTTTCCATTTTGATCTGAAGTCAACCATAGTAGTAATATTGGGCTCCCATGGTTCAACATCCAGAGCATAGAATTCATCATAGGCAACCGAACTTGAGTAGTATTCGTCAGCCAGTCCTGCAAATCCATGCCCAAGTTCATGGATAAGGACCTTTGGGGACAGGGGATGGCCGGCCGTTGAACCACTATAGTAATTGTACACCCCTCCGCCTCCGTACCTCTGGCTGTTAATAAGAACAATGATATGGTCGTGCGGCACTACCGCAGCATAGTCATTAACTGATTTTATATCCTGTGTGGTAACATACCTGTCGGTTCCAAAAGTATAAAAGCTTGAGTTAAGGGCAGTATTCACATAGATTCTATCACCGGGAATGTCGGTACCGGATTCTGAAGAAATGGCTTCAACTGCCCAGATGTTTATTTTATCCACGTAGTCACTGAAAGGTGGTTCAGCAAAGAGGGCATCGGCCATGTACCTTACATCATTTCTGAACTTCTCCATCTCATCCGTTCTGTAACCTTCGGCAATAAAGGCTAAATCAACCGAATGTTTTGGATCACCTGTTCCATAAATTCTGGTATATGCTGCATCGATAGTTTTTTCCTGTTTTATATAATAATCGTTGGGATCAACAATGGTTTCATAGAGCTTGCCAAACTGTCCGTTGCGCAGCCGCATGCTTATGCGCAAAATAACCTGGATTTTTGGATAGGGCATTGTTACGACTTCATAAAAGCACTTTTCGATTTCTTTTGCTTCGGGGGTGGTCTGCCATTCCTGGAACAGGGAGGAAAATCCTCTTGAAAAGATAAGGCTGTTATCAGCCAGATCGAAGACTTCATATTTAAAGTTGCCATAACCAAATGGATCGATCAGCTTATCGGGTGGCCCGGCCCAGAATGGTTCCTGTTTCATTGATAAAGGATAAATCTTTGTTTCAGTGCTACCGCCCGCAAACATGAAGTCAAACCGAAGGACTTTATCTGTGAAATACCTGTTGAAATCAACATGCGCTGATAATGAGATTGTAGCCAAATTCAGGAGAAGGCAATAAGACACGAACTTCATTTGAATGCTTGATTATAGGTTGGTACAAAGCTAAAAATTAACTATGACCCGGATAAATAATTTATATAATTTTACATCCGGTTAAATAAGGCTTTTTTCATGAGGTTTTCCGATGACCCTATAATCAGGCTGAGAATTTAGAGCAGCCCGCAGGTGATGATTTATTTAAATCGTGAAAACAAAATGATCTTACTAATGTTTAATTCTAAAAATTTACACCATGGCTGACCTCAGTACCAGAATAAGTGATTTTGTGTGGAAGAATCTTAATGAAAAGCATATAAACGGTAACAATGACCCGTTCTGGGAATCCCTGAGGAAGACAGGTACGGAGCTTTGGCTCGACACGGGTGACATTGAAGAAGCCGAGGCTATATGGACCTCTGAGATGAGTGCTCTTACAACAAATAATACACTGCTCAATAATGAGATTCAAAAAGGTATCTATGATGTTTTTATATCAGAAGCCAAAAGCATAGTAAGGGATCTGCCTTTGAAAGAGAAAGTAAGGGAGATAGCATTTATACTGAATGCCAGACATGGATTGAGATTGGCTTCAAAGTTCAGAGGGTTTGTGAGTGTGGAGCTTCATACAGATACCGCCCATGACATTAAGGCTATTGAATACTATGGAAAGAGATATCATGAGATCTGCCCTGAACAGTTTATAATCAAGGTACCTCTGACAGCTGAGGGCCTGATTGGAGCAAGGCGTCTGAAGGATTCGGGAGTGAGAGTGAATTTCACGCTTGAGTTTAGTGCAAGGCAGAATGTTTTAGTTACTATGGTTGCAAGACCTGATTACCTCAATGTTTTTCTTGGGAGGATAGGTGCTTTTATGATGAACAATAAACTTGGTGACGGATCAGGAGCTGGGGAGATGGCAGTTATCTCATCACAGAACTGGGTTACCGGTCTCTCGGCGAGAAATCCATGGCCGACCAGGCTAATTGCTGCCAGCCTGAGGCATCATAATCAGCTCGAATTGCTTGCAGGAGCAGATGTATTTACAATGCCTCCCAAAGTGGCGGCATCAGGAAAGTCAACACTTAGCGGTAAATTCACATCAAGAATGCATGAGAATTATGATGTTAGTGTTTATCCCTCTGCCGCAGAAGCTTCTGTGGAAAAGTTCTGGGAAGTCGATGATAAAGTGCTTACCCTGGCTGAAAGATTGGCTTCAGATCCACCTTCATCAGCGACGGAGTTAGTTCACATAGCTTATGAGGAGGGATGTGAGGATCTGTTTCCATCACTCTCAAAGGAAGAGAGATCATACCTAAGCCTGGACGGTAAAATACCTGTATATTCAAGGTGGGCTGAAAAAATAAAACAAAAGAAGATTGCTCCTGACACACTGCTTACACTTGCAGGTTTGGAATCATTCAGATTTGATCAGGAAAAACTTGATGAAAGAATCCTGGAAATAATTTCCTGACTCATTTTTTCCGCTGTCTTTTTATCTCGTACATAAATATACCAGCGGCCACCGAGACGTTTAGTGATCCTATCTTCCCCTCCATGGGAATTTTTAACTGCAGATCCGATAATTCCAATAATTCCCTGCTGATGCCTCTTTCTTCTGATCCAAAAACCAATGCGGAAGGTCCTGTCAGATCAGACTGTGTGAGATCGGACCCGTTTTTTTCTGTAGCTGCAAAGATTCTCAATCCTGAATCCTTAAGGTACATGACGGATTTTAGAATGCTTTTTTCCCTGCATACCGGGAAAGTATGCAGTGCACCGGCTGAAGTCTTTACCGAATCGGCTGTAATTCTGGCAGATCCCTTTTCAGATATTAAAGCTGCATGCGCTCCCAGACATTCAGCAGTCCTGATTATTGCTCCGAAATTCCTTACATCAGAGATCCTGTCAAGGATTATGATGAGCGGATCCTCCCCCTTTTCATATATGCCTGGAAGGATATTTGTAACAGTCTGGTATTCAATAAGAGACAGCCATGCCAGAACTCCCTGGTGGTTTTTTCTGGTTACAAGGTCAATCCTTTCCTGTGGAACTATCTGGTATGGAATATTATTATTTTTTACTTCATTCATAAGCTCATGATAAAGTGAGCCCTGAAGTCCGTGTTTCAATAGAAGGCGGTCAAGATGTCGACCCGATCTAATTGCTTCAATTACAGCCCTGATACCGAAGATATAATCATTTTCGCCGGCCATTTCTTCTAGATATCCTGTGGATTATCGAGACGGAAAACGATGCCTTTTCTCCAGTTGGCAACAGCCTTGTCCCAGTATGTTACAAGAGTTTCGCTGCGAACGAGATAGTAATCATTGTCGGTAAAAGGATTTGATCTGTATCTGAAAGTGAAAAACAGATATTCCTCCCTAAGATGATATCTTCCTCCCCATGATGATCTCAGCACAGGTTTCCGGTATCCCCATCTCTCCCCCTCAGCGTTTTTGTATACTTTATCAGGGGGCCCGTAAATGGTATAAATCATTCCCCGCTCAGTCCTCCAACCTTCCTTGTAGGAAGTGAAGTAGAAATTTGAGAACAGGATTCTGGTATAATAGATTCGTATGAGTTCTCTTGCTTTTTCAACATTTCCGCCGCAACTGATCCAGAAATCATCCAACGCTGCTTTTGGTCTGGCAGCGCTCCTGAGCTTATTCATTTCTTCTTCTGAAGCAAGGTAGGCAAGAGGTTCAATCATTACCTCGGGTTGATTCATCGACGGATATGTGTTCCCGAAATTATAGAAGGCAAATCCTTCCCGGACGAATCTGTCGGCCGAGCAAAGGTATATGCCTTCAGTTCTGAACATCATTGGCAGTGTATCGGAATAGGGTATTGCAATCACTCTTTCAGGGTCGTAATCGATAATTTTTTCAGGCAGGAGCATGAAAGGAGGATAGGGAACCTCTTTTAGGGGTTTGAAGTATGATACATACAGACTGTCGATCTTACCACCGGCATATAAAAGTGTAACATACTCATTCTCCCTCACGACCGGGCTGAATAGTTCATTTTTCATGAAATGACCCTGTGCAATGAAATTGTATTTGTTATATTTTGAAAGAGTGTTGAAGGAGACAAAGGCCTGAACAATCTGTAACCTGAGCTTATCGAGGATTTTCACCTCAATCATGTATTCATTTCCGGGATTCACCCTGAAAGGGACCCTGAAAACATATTCGGGAACGGATTCCTCTTTGACAATATTCAGACTGTTATATGCTGTGTCGACCAGTACACCTCCGGCTGTAACATTATGCAACCTGGCTGAAATGACAAGCTGTGCCAGGGGTACTCCCCTGGGATTGGCTTCGGAGAAGAAGAGCTCTGACGCAAAGAATTTGACCGACAAAACTGAGTTTTCATCATCTCTGTTAACAACATTAAACCGTGGCTTGATAGGACTTTTTGTCGGATTATATAAGTAGGAGAGATCCTTTGAATCGATCACTGCTTTTTTTAATGTTCCGCATGATGCCATAATCCCTGCTGCGATTATTACTGTCAGCATGGATAATGCCTCACCCGAGAAAAAAAAGATCCGCTTCATATTCAATCGGTTTAACCGTTTACTGGTTTCTTCCATATCAATCTGACCCGTGTAAGTTCAGTATTATCAGTAGTTCTTGAGATGGAAAAATCGGTCAGAATTCTTTCTCCATCCTTTTCAGACTTCTTTATTATAATTTCATCATCAAAGTGCGATTCAGCAAGATAGTTTATTTCAATGAAAACAGGGATATTATTTAAAATAAAACCTGGATTCATTGTATCAATCACCCACTTCAGGTACATAACATTGTTTGTATGAAGATTAATATCCAGATCACTGATCCTCACTCTGAATCGTGATGCAATTAAAGACTCTCCATCGACAGGATCCAGCTTATTTGCATTCCTTGGCAGCGGATTCATGAATTTGGGTTCAGTTTTGAATGAAGTCAGGATTTTATCAGGTCTTTTGATTTTTCTTGATGTTTGATCGATTATGAGCCAGGAAGAGGTTGCTGAACAAAGTTCCCGGCCTTCACGATCCCTTACCTCATAATCCCTTAATGCAAACAGTCTATCCAAACCACGCGGCCATGTTGCCACAGTAACTCTATCTCCCCATGAGGGTAATTCACCCGTTTCTGCATAGATCCTCGAGAGAACCCAGAAGTTATTATGCTCCAGAAGATCATCCCTGCCGTATCCAAGCTTTATTGCATGCTCAGAAGCAATATCCTGGAAATAATTGAAAAGTGAATACAGATTCAGTTTTCCATCCGGTCCTGTTTCATAGACATGAACAAGGTATTCTTTTTCAAGCTTCGCTAAAACCATTGCTGTTGCTTTTTACGAATTCATCAACATCATGGGATAACAGGGTCCATTTTTCCATCTCCTCATTTAACCTGATTTTCAGGTTTTCATAATCCCTGTACAAGCCTGTGCTTTCTTCAGGATCAATGGATTTAGTCATTTTGATTTCCATTTCATTAAGGTTCTTCTCCATCCTTTCAATTTCCACCTCGGAATCCTCGAGCTGTCTGCGGAGTCTCCTCAGTCTTTTTTCGAATTCCTTCCTTTCGAGATATTTCTGTTTATTTGACGTTAACTCCCTTACGGTCTGCTTTACAGGCAATCTGTCCCTTATCTCGATATCCCGCAGGTTATCTATCTTCTTCTTCCTCAGGAAATCGTAAATGCCACCTATATTTTCTTTGATCCCGTTATGCCTGAATTCATAAACCTTTGTTACCAGTCCGTCAAGAAAATCTCTGTCGTGGGAAACCACAATTAACGTGCCATCATATTTTAACAGGGCTTGTTTAAGGATATCTTTGGTACGCATGTCAAGGTGATTCGTCGGCTCGTCAAGTACCAGAAGATTGTAAGGTTCAAGCAGCAGTTTTACAAGAGCCAGCCTTGAACGCTCCCCACCAGACAATACCCTGACTTTCTTGTCAATATCATCTCCCCTGAAAAGAAATGCTCCGAGAATGTCCCTGATCCTGGTCCTTATTTCACCCTTTGCTACTGTATCGACGGTCTCGAACACAGTTAAATTTTCATCCATCAACTCATCCTGATTCTGAGCGAAGTAGCCTGTTTTAACATTATAACCGATATTCAGAATTCCTTCATAATCAAGTTCTCCTATAATTATTCTGGAGAATGTCGTTTTACCTTCTCCATTACGTCCGACAAATGCTACTTTCTCACCCCTGGTTATTGTAAATGCAACATTGTTAAGGACTTTCACCTGACCGTAGCTCTTCGACAGATTTTCAGCCCTGACAACGACTGTGCCAGATCGGGGGGAGGGAGGAAAACTTATGTTCACAGCGCTGGTGTCTTCTTCATCAACTTCTATCCTTTCAACCTTTTCAAGCTGTTTGATTTTTGACTGCACCTGAATAGCTTTAGTTGCCTTATACCTGAACCTTTCAATGAATTTTTCGGTATCCCCGATCATTTTTTGCTGATTCCTGTATGCTGCAATCTGCTGTTCTCTCCTCTCCGCCCTTAGGATTACATATTTTGACCAAGAGGCCCTGTAATCATATATCCTGCCCAGGGAGATTTCAATAGTCCTGTTTGTTATGTTATCAAGGAACGCCTTATCGTGAGATACAATCATAACAGCCCCGCTGTAACCCGTCAGGTACGATTCCATCCATTGTATCGATTCAATATCCAGATGATTCGTCGGCTCATCGAGAAGAAAAAGAGAAGGTTTACGGAGTATCAGCTTTGCCAGTTCAATTCTCATTCTCCAGCCGCCGCTTAGTTCTTTTGTCGGCCTTTCGAATTCTCTTCTTTCAAAACCAAGTCCCAGAAGGGTCTGTTCTGTTTCGGCCAGATAATTTGCTCCGCCGAGTATCCTGTACCTTTCTTCGGCCTCAGTAAGACGGTCGCATAGTCTGAGATAATCAGGCGATTCATAATCGGTCCTGTTGGCTATCTCTGCACTGCAGGTTTCAATTTCTTCCGAAAGCGAAATAATATCTGAAAAAGCCGAGACGGTTTCATTAAAAACTGTGGTGGTATCACTAACAGGCATTTGTTGAGGGAGATAGCCTATAGTTACATCTTTCGACATATCTATAATTCCGGAGGTGGGGCTCTGAAGTCCTGAAATGATTTTAAGAAGTGTGGATTTGCCCGCACCATTTTTGCCGGTAAGTCCGATACGATCCTGATCATTTATCAGGAAAGATACATTGGTTAATAAATTAAAACTTCCGAAAGAGACTGAAATATCCTGAACTGAAACCATAAATCCGAAATTCGCCGCAAAGATAGGAAAAGTATAAAAGCTTCTGAAGTGGAGTTTAAAAACAGAAGAACTATCTTTGCCCGGATTAAATTATGATCGGAGACAGAAGTTGAATTTATTTGAAAGGGCTTTGAAAAGAAACAAATCAAATAGAACGGTTCTGGCAATCATGCTGAGCATTCTGCTGTTGGCGGGTTCATGCAGGAAAGAAGAAGCGCCTGATTATGAATATTATGTCTCGAGGGAGTTCAAGATCTCATATTCTGCGCCGGAGATAATTAGTCTGCTGAATCTGGTATCTGCAGGATTTCCCGAGGTAAATGTTCTCAAGCAGTATGTTACCGATGATGTGGATGTTTATAAGATAGTTTATACTACAAATGTGGCAGGAAAAGAAATAAAAGCCTCGGGTCTTTTATGCGTTCCGGCGGGCAGGGGAGAATTCCCGGTATTGTGTTTTCAGAACGGTACCAACACCGTAAAATCAAATGCTCCGAGCGAAAATGCTGGCAATCCTTTATTTCAGATGATTGAAGCTGTAGCAGGTATGGGATATGTGGTAGTAATACCTGATTATCCCGGATTTGGTGAATCGTCCAGCATCGTTCATCCATATCTGATAACTGTTCCAACAGTCCGGTCAATTATTGATATGCTTTTTGCTGTAAGGGAAGTAGTTTCAAATGAATTCTCAGGAATCGAGCTTAAGAACGAATATTATCTGATTGGTTACTCACAGGGAGGATGGGCAACGCTCAACCTTCATAAGTCACTTGAACAGGATTACGCTGAAGACTTTATGCTTTCAGGGAGTGTCTGCGGTGCCGGCCCTTATGATCTGAAAATGCTTTTCAGCGATATGATTGGGTCTCCGACATATAAAATGCCTGTTTACCTTGGTTACATAGCATATGCATATCATATCTATGGCCAGTTTTCCAATTCACTGGGGGATATATTCAACGAACCATATTCATTAAGAATTGAAGCTTTGTATGATGGCCTGCATACCTCTTCACAGATTAACGACCAGCTTACAATATCAATACCTGAGCTGATCAATAAGGATCTGATAGACGGATTCTCCACATCACCAGAATATTCATCAATAAGGCAGGCTCTTGAAGGAAACAGTATCGGTCCGTGGAAAACCATGATCCCTCTAATGTTCATCCACGGAGGCGAAGATACCAGTGTAAATCCTCTTGCCACTGAAATAATGTATGATAAAATGATCAGCCAGGGAACAGCAGATGATATATGTTTAAAGGAAATCATTCCGGGACTGGATCATGGTAAAGGTATTGTTCCATGTATGATCAGGGGTTTGATCTTTCTAAGGGAAATCAGGGACAAAAAGAAGTCCTAATAGTACGGCTGAATATTTCATAAGTAGTTGTGAGCAGAAAAAAAGAGTATCCATTGCTGGAGAATGTAAGGATCACTGATATAGGAGCCGAAGGAAAGGCATTGGCCAGAGTTGATAATATGGTTGTGTTCGTGCCAATGCTGATTCCTGGGGATGTTGTTGATATTCAGGTAACAAGGAAACACAAGAAATACCTTGAAGGCAGGGTATTGCGGTTTCGGGAATACTCCCCTGACAGAATTGCACCTGTATGTGTTCATTTTGGTACATGCGGAGGGTGTAAATGGCAGCATCTTCCTTATGAGCTTCAACTGTTTTATAAAAAGAAGCAGGTTACAGACAACCTTGAGCGAATAGGTAAAGTTCGGATTCCATCTGTTGATGAGATAGCTGGCTCCATTGAACAATACAGATACCGGAACAAACTGGAATTTACATTTTCAGACAGGAGGTGGCTAACACCAGAGGAGATCTCTTCGGATAATGAGTTCGCAAAGGAAGATGCTATAGGTTTTCACATTCCGGGAATGTTTGATAAAGTCCTTGATATCAGGGAATGTCATTTACAACCTGAGCCCTCAAATCTGATCAGAAATACAGTAAGGGATTATGCGCATAAAGACAGGATGACCTTTTTCAATATGAGGGAACAGACAGGATTTCTCAGAAATATGGTTATTCGCAACACTCTGAGCGGTCAGGTAATGGTGATAATGGTATTCTATTATGAGGATAAAAAAAGGAGAGAGGGTTTGCTTGATCATCTTGAATCAAAGTTTCCAGAGATTACTTCACTGTTTTATATAATTAATTCGAAGAGAAATGATTCCCTGGCCGATCAGAATCCGGTACTATATAAGGGGGAAGGTCATCTTATTGAACTGATGGATGGGCTGCAGTTCAGGATAGGTCCAAAATCTTTTTACCAGACAAATACCAGGCAGGCATCGAGACTCTACAGGATTGCCAGGGATTTTGCAGGTCTTCAGGGAAGTGAAACTGTTTATGACCTGTATACCGGAACAGGTACAATCGCCTGTTTTGTAGCACGACAAGCGGGTAAAGTCATAGGTATTGATTATATTGATGAAGCAGTTCAGGATGCCATTTACAACGCCACTATAAACGGTATCAGCAATGTACGCTTTCTCTCCGGCGATATTAAATCGGTGCTGAACGAACAGTTCTTTGCCGATCATGGTTTACCTGATGTTGTGATTACTGATCCGCCCAGGGCAGGGATGGATGAAAAGGTCGTTGATTCAATTATCAGCGCAGCTCCTGAAAAGATTGTTTACATAAGCTGCAATCCTTCAACTCAGGCAAGAGATATACAGATCCTGAGCCGGAAATATGAGATGGTTCGTGTCCAGCCTGTCGACATGTTTCCTCAGACTCATCATGTTGAGAATGTGGTGCTTCTAAGGAAGATATAATTATTGTATTAAATTTTGCACTTTCTGACTGATTTCCTATTTTTGTCGATCCTGGTTCAAAAACATAATTAATCAGGAGCAGCATTATCTTCTCTCTCAGATGAGGACTGGTATTAAGGATGAATACTCCTACTTAAGAGATTCGGAGGACGAATGGAGAGATGGGTGAGTGGCTTAAACCAGCAGTTTGCTAAACTGCCGTATGGGTAACTGTACCGGGGGTTCGAATCCCCCTCTCTCCGCAAAACCAAAATGCTACCCTTCCGCACCA
>CAZTJT010000044.1:0-28646 GCA_964613785.1 uncultured Rikenellaceae bacterium | reverse complement strand
GCACCAGGTCGCCACTGGCGCCCACACCTCCATGCTCCGGGACAACAGGTATAATGTCTTTATTGATGAACTGACTGATCAGTTCAACTACCTCAGGATGAATTCCCGAATGACCCTGTAGAAAGTTGTTCAGGAGAACTATAAGAGATGATTTTACGTAAATAGGATCTACCGGTTGCCCGCACCCGGAAGCATGGCTTCTTATGGCATTGTACTGAAGGTCTATGCGATCTTCATCCTCTATCCGGTACTGGGCCATCGGCCCTAATCCGGTGTTTATTCCATATATAATTTTATCCTTGTGAAATGACTGGAGAAAATTGAAGCTGCGTGATACTCTGCTTTTTGCATCACCAGATATCTCGACGCTCTCTCCGTTATATAAAATCCTTCTGAAATCCTCTGTTGTGATAATACGTTCACCAATCGCCACCATAAAAGTAAAATTTTCTAAAGAGCTAAATTTAAGTTAGTCCGGATTGAAAAAAATTTGCGCAAAGTAAAAAAAAACTAATTACTAAACCAAATCTTAAATAGGCAACAACAACAATCATGATATAATTTTTTAACTAACTTGCAACCCCCGGTCAAATAAACAAAAACCGGGAAAAAACAAAAAAGTTTTATCTCCATTTTTTCATTTTATGAAGTGATGGAACCACCCATGACAGGCTTCGCCGGGCTGACAAGTATGGTTACAATATTTGTTCATGGTCTTTGTGTATTAGAGATCAATGGTGCGGGTTCCTTAAAATACATAATCGTCAGGAATGAGGTACTGTGTGATAATTCCTACATATAATAATGATGCAACTCTCGAAAGGGTTATAAACGAAATAAGTAAGTTCACAGAAGACATCATTGTTGTAAACGACGGCTCCACTGACAGTACGTCCCGGATCATTGATGACCTTAATGATAAATCTGATTCCCTGAAAGTTGTATCTTATCTAAAGAATATGGGGAAAGGTTATGCTATAAGAATGGGATTTGATCTGGCAGTGAAGGAAGGTTATAATTATGCCATTACAATAGATTCGGACGGACAGCATAATCCTGCTGACATACCTGCTTTCATAACGGAAATTGAAAAAGAACCTGATAAACTGATTGTTGGCGACCGTAACCTTGCAGAAAGTAATATTTCCGGGGGAAGCAGGTTCGCCAACAGTCTTTCCAATTTCTGGTTCAAATTCCTCACAGGTATTAAACTGAAAGATACACAAACAGGATTCAGGCTCTATCCTCTCGACAAACTGAAATCAATGCGATTCTTAACCAGAAGATATGAATTTGAGACCGAGGTTCTGGTAAGGGCAGCATGGAAAGGAATAAAAATCGACAGTATACCTGTAAAGGTTTATTATCCGCCTAAGGAGGATCGGATATCTCATTACAGGTTTTTCAGCGACTTTCTACGGATAACAATCTTAAACACACTGCTTGTTATTATAGCTCTATTATTTGTCAAACCGTTTTCATTTGCACGGTATCTGAAAAAAGAAAACATCAGGGACTTTGTAAATAAACATATTCTCCTTACCAGTGAGTCAAACCTTAAAATATCGCTCGCGATTACCCTTGGAATATTTATGGGCATTGTTCCAATATGGGGCTTTCAGCTAATAACTGCTTTGACACTTGCACATATTTTCAGGCTTAGCAAGTTTCTTGTTGCTGTTGCAGCAAATATAAGCATACCTCCGATGATACCTGTAATTTTGTATTTAAGTTATGTGACAGGCGGAATCATACTTGGAACTGGTTCGAAAATCAGTTTCAGCGGCGAAATTACTTTAAAGACATTTGAAAATAATGTTTTTCAGTATATTATCGGCGCCATTATATTTGCAGCTGTTTTTGCACTATTTACCGGACTGGCATCTTTTTTCATACTGAAACTGGTCAGGAGAAAACCAACTCCAGGCACATCTGGTTGATAAATGGAACACCTATTTCTTTTCTTGTACGATTATTTCAGGAGCAGGAGGTTCCTCTTCTTTACTATCGTTGCGGTGATCCTTCTAACATCTGTTTTTTTCACCTCTCGTATACGTTTTGAGGAAGATATTGCGAAAATGATTTCAGGTGTTGATCGTAAAACTGAAATATCAGCAATCCTTACACAATCGAAATTCCTTGACAAAATCATTATAACCGTTTCGCCCTCTGACACCTCTTCTTCCATAACCCCTGAAAAACTAATAATGTATGGCAGCAAACTCCATGAGGCTTTGCAGTCTCGGGAATTCAGCCAATACATTAAAGATATCACTTTCAGAATACCGGAAAATGTTATGGAAGATGTCATCGCAATTGTTCAAAGAAACCTGCCATTATTTCTTGAAGAAGAAGATTATGCAACCCTCGACTCGATGATAGTGCCTGAAAAAATCAGGGAAGCTATTGAAAACAGTTATAACAGCCTTCTCACACCTGCTTCTTTTGCAATGAAAAAAAACATTTTGTATGATCCGGCAGGATTGACAGGCGTTGCCACCCGAAAATTAAGAGGATTTCAGAATGACAACAATTATCTGATAATTAATGGATCTGTATTCTCTAGAGATAAAAAGAACCTGCTTCTTTTCCTCACTACTGCCTACTCTTCGAATGTTACCTCGAAAAATTCGAAACTTATCAGGGCACTTGACAATGTAATAAATGAAATAACCGCTGATGCAGGCAAAGAAATAAAAATTGAGTATTTTGGTTCAGCTGCGGTAGCAGCCGGGAATGCTGAAAGACTTAAAAGAGATATCAGCCTTACCTTGTCTATTACCATCACATTGCTGTTACTGATCACAATCTTTTCCATTAAAAAGAAAAAACTAATACCCTTCATATTTCTTCCTGCAGTGTTTGGCGGACTAACTGCCCTGGCAGTCATTTACATAATTCAGGCAAAAATATCAATTATATCTTTGAGCATAGGTACAGTAATTCTTGCAATCACTGTCGATTATGCATTGCATATCACAACACATTACAAGCACAGACATTCTGTCACCGAAACAATTAGGGACGTATCTTTTCCAATCATTGTTTGCGGTTTTGCAACAGCATTTGAATTCATAAGCCTTGTTTTTGTATCCTCCGAATCACTTCACGAACTTGGTATATTAGCTGCCATAAGCGTAATCACTGCATCATTTTTTACTATGATTGTAATGCCTCATATTCTTGACATAACCAGAAAGAAGGATGATGCAACAGAAGAGAAGAACTACCTCGAGAGAATACTTGACAGGGTAACTAATTATGAATTTAACCGCAATAAAAGACTCCTTCTTTTTATGGTAGCAGTAACGATAATCTGCTGGATATACAAAGACAAAGTTGGCTTCGAAAGTGATATGATGAAAATGAACTACATGTCGAAAGAGCTGGCACAGGCTGAGGAGAATCTTAACAGAATAAACAACTATAAACTTAACTCGGTTTATGTGATTGCCCATGGCGAAAACTTGCAGGAGGCACTGATTAACAACGAAAAGCTGTTGACCAGCGGCAGGGAATTACTTGAAGAAGGCAAAATTAAAAGTTTTGATTGTCCGGGGACACTGTTGTTATCCGATTCACTACAGAAAAAGCGTATTGAAAGATGGAACCTCTTCTGGAATAAAAACCGTGATACATACCTGAAAAATTTTGCGAAATATTCTTCCGAGGCAGGATTCAAACCGGGTGCTTTTGAAGATTTTTACGCTATGATCAATAAGAGATATTCATTGATTGAACCGGATGATTTTCGTAAGTTGACAGATTATTTTTATGCTGAGAAAATTTCATCAACAACGGGATTGTCAACCATTGTATCTGTAGTAAAAACTGACGATCAGAATAAGGATGTGGTAGAGGAAGTATTAGGCAGACTTGACGGTGTGGTTGTAATGGACAGGAAGTCAATGCTTTCAGAGATGGTGAATGTTTTAGGACAAGACTTCAATTTTATTGCAAATGTCAGCTTGTCGCTCATCCTGGTCATAATGATAATAGCCTTTGGACGGTTTGAATTGGGTTTTATTTCTTTTATTCCCATATTCTTCAGCTGGATCTGGACCCTTGGGATCATGGGGATAGCCGGAATAAGATTCAATATCTTCAATATCATAATTTCCTCTTTCATTACAGGTCTGGGTATTGATTACAGCATTTACATAATGCAAGGGTTGGTACAGGGCTATAAAAGCAACAACAAGAATCTTCTTTCATACAAGACCTGTATCCTTCTTTCTGTTATGATATCAATATCAGGTACCGGTGTGATGATTCTTGCTAAGCACCCAGCCCTGAAATCAATAGCGCTGATCTCAATAATAGGATTACTCTCAGTGGTCCTTATTTCCTACACTTTTGAAATTGTTATCTTCAACTGGCTTGTTACCAAGAAAGGCAAAAGCCGGTTCCTTCCCGTCACACTTTCCGATATTATTCTAACAATACTTACTTTGGCAACGGGACTGCTTTTGTGTGTCTTTCTTAATATTCTGCTACTGCCCGTCCTGATATTCCCTGTTTCCAGGCGACGAAAGAAAAAATTCATGCATCATGCACTGATGTGGTGTCTACGATTGCCTGTGTATGGGATGATTGGCATCAGGAAACGAATACTAAATCCTGAAAATGCTGACTTTTCAAGGCCATCAATTCTGATATCGAACCACCAGTCGCATCTTGATCTTCCCCTGCTCCTTATGCTTAATCCGAATATTATTATTCTCACAAATAACTGGGTCTGGAACAATCCACTTTATGCACTGGTTATAAGATTTCTTAATTTCTATCCTGTAACATGGGGGTATGAAAATCTGATTGAAAGGTTGAAGAAAGAAGTTGAAGAAGGTTATTCCATTTTAGTATTTCCTGAGGGAACCCGATCGCCTGATTCAAGTATTCTGCGTTTTCACAAGGGTGCATTCTTACTGGCTGAGAAGCTCGGTATGGATATCACACCGGTTCTTATTCACGGAGCAGGTGACTGCATGACAAAGGGAGAAAACCATATCAGGAACGGAAGTATCTCTCTTAAAATATTTCCCAGGGTAGCTGCACGGGATTTTAGCTGGGGAAATGACTATCATATGCGGACAAAATCATTCCTTAAGTTTTACAGGCGAGAGTATAAAATGCTTAAAAAGGAACTTGAAACACCGTCATATTTCAGAAAAAGACTTATCAGGAATTACATTTACAAGGGTCCTGTACTCGAATGGTATACAAGAATCAAGCTTAAACTTGAAAAGGATTATGAATATATAAACGATCTGGTTCCGGACGATGCTACGGTAGTTGATATCGGTTGCGGATATGGTTTTATCTCTTACATGCTGGGTTTTACTTCAGGTAACAGGAATATTTTGGGATTAGATTTTGACAGTGTTAAGATAGAGCTTGCAAACAATTGCATATCAAAGCATGACAGAATCAGTTTTGTGGCAGCCGATGCATTGGGATTTGATTATCCTGCAGCCGACATATTCCTTTTAAGTGATGTTTTACACTATATTCCCCGGGAAAAGCAGTCGGAATTATTGTCAGGTTGTATTCAACGTCTGAATCCCGGGGGGAAAATTATTATACGGGATGCAGACAAGGATCTTCAGGCAAGGCATCTTGGCACCCGGATGACAGAATTTTTCTCCACCAATTTCGGATATAACAAGAGCCTCAATAAAAGGCTGTTCTTTTTTTCAAGGAATTTCATAACTGAAATTGCTTCAGCTAACGATATGCAAATTGAGGTAATAGACAAGTCGCGCTTTACATCAAATCTTCTTTATGTCCTTAGCAGGTAAATCCATTTATGATATTGATCTCAGAACCTGAAGACCCCGCTAAACATTACAGCAAACTTTCTGCTCTCGGGATTGTCAAGATAGGTGAGCCGTTGCACAAGGTCGATCCTGAAAAACCTGAAGATATTTTCTATTCCGTAAGAAATCTCAGCATAGGGTTTTTTCCAGGTCAGAGTACTGAATTCAGTGAGAGGAGATCCTTCAGGACAGGTCTTTGGTAATATTCCGCCGGGATTTGTATCGGGATCATAAAATCCGTTTGATTTGTGATTGAATGAGCCGTATGCCATTCTCCCGGAAATTACAGTCCTCCATTCAAGCTTTTTTATCAGTGGCAGTTTGCCGGTCAACAATCCGTTCATATGATATGACAGGAACAGCTCAAGAGTCTCATCACTAACAAACTCACCATTGTTCATAAGGTTATATGTGCGGTCGGTCCTGAAAAAAGACTGATTACCAGCAAGCGTTGTAAGCAGTGGATAGGGCAAAGATCCAAAGATCTTAGAAAACCTGACATTATAAACTATGTTTCCAAATCCTCCGGGATTGAACCTGTGATGAATATCTGTAATAATCCTGTCATAGTTGAAATCGCCGTTTCCGGGATTTCTAAATCCTTTGAAATACTCAAACCCGAAAACCGGAAACTGGTTGAAATTGACTGAGAATCTGCGATTCCCGTCGAGAACATAGACTGCTTTAGGCTGGTAATGAAGTATCAGCCCAAGTTCATTAGTTTTGAAGGATTCTTTCACGACAGTTCTGGAAGGATCAGCATACCAGGCAAAATGGTAGTCAGGCCCTGCAGGTTCAAATGTTTTATTAGTAAACACCAGTTTTGCCTGCAAACCCCTTATGATGTCTGATCCTATCCATGGTCTTAAAACGGTTGATCTGCCCATCATATCAGATCCTCCGAAGGTAGAGGCAAAAGTAAGAAAACTGCTCTGAGAAAAAAATTCATCTATTGCCCCCGCATTTTCAATATCGTCTCTTATTTGCACTCCGGCTTTGGTCCAGTATTTTTCTGATAAGAGGTACTCAGTCTGGACAGATCCTTTCAGGCGTTTATCCCATGTACCATAAGCTGTATAACCTTCAATTATAATCCGGTTGCTGAAGCGGATATTGGTTCTACCTCCGATCCTGAACCTGCTTCCTTCCGCTTCATTAAAGCCATAAAAAAGAACATAAGGACCAAGTTCAAATTTTCCGAGATCATAATATCCCCTTATTGCTGCTTCGATAAGTTTTGCAGGGATTTTAATCCTGTTCTCATGTTTAATGACTTCAATCTTCTGAAGGGCAAGGCTGTCGGTTTTTTCGAGTGAATTAATCCTTACTTTATTCCAGAAGTCGGGGCTTTGATTTTTAGCTTCAAATCCTATCTTCAGTTCAGAACTGTAAAAACCGGGTTCATGAGGTTTGTTAATGATTATTTCAGTTTTCCTCGAATAGTTTGTAACAAACAGGTTAGCTGCATCGGCCATGAATCTGGTGCTGACTGGGAACCATGCTTCAGAGTCAACGGGTTCATACTCCTGTTGAATCTTAACTCTTCTGACAAAATTCAGTTCGGCCTTTTGTCCGATTTCAACTGAGATTCTTTTCAATGCAAAGGTGGTGTCGTTGATCCAGAAAGTACCCCTGAAAACAGGATCCTCTTCTCTTTTTGGTATAAAATCAACCCTGAAACAATGGTATCTGTTGTCTATTAAAGATGTGTCCCGAAGGTAATACCTATAGTAAAGGGGACCAAATCGGGCAAGAGGTGAAATAAACGAACGGTCAATTATAAGGACCGTATTATCCATGAAATTGAAGTTTTCCTGTTTTGTTATCAGTTGCGCAGGCAGGGATGTTGATCCAAAAGCGATTCCTTCAGAGTTGGAAGCTCTTATATTGATGAAATTCTGACCTGTCGATTTAAGGAAGAAATTGTCGCTCAGCGTTTCTGTAAAATATGAAGGTATTGCAGGGATATCCTCTTCTCCCGTTTTTACCGTATACTTCTCAAACCCTCCGGAAAAAGGTTTTACAAGAGATTCGTCGGACTTACTGTAGTATCCTGGCTTTCTTACATACAAAGTTGACCTTGAATAATTCACATACTGGTAAGCCGTGAGTTTCCGAATATGATTATCGGACATTCTCCTCCAAACCTCTCTTAATAGTTTAATAGCAGGGTTTACCCCTGGCCGGATGGTAACTTCAGCTATTGAAAAAAGAGCCGGGGTGAGATGAATATCAATATTCTGATCCCTTTCAGGAATAATCCCGATAACTTTTGTCTCATAACCTACAAAAGAAATAACTATGGAGTCGCTGTCCGTCATTCCGCTCAGGATAAAACTTCCGTCAAAACCTGTCTGAGTTCCTATGGTTGTTCCCTTGAAAACAATGTTGGCAAAAACTACAGGCTCGAAAGTCTGGATATCAGATACTCTCCCCCTTACTATTGTCTGAGCTTCCAAAAAAGTTATGGTAATCTGAAAAAGCAGGTATATCAGAATGCAAAATTTTTTACCGGCTTTCAGTAACATTCTTTATTAATTTAACGTTGTTAGTTAAAAATAATGTTGATGAACAATATTTGCAAATTTACGTTTAATACTGTGTAAATATTTATATTTTAGTAAATTAAAATTAACCACTATGAAGAGAATTCTTTCCCTGATCCTGATTCAGGTACTGATTGCAGGTTCAATTCTTAATGCACAAAAGATTTCATTAAAGAAAGGTAATCTTGGTTTTATTAAAGGGCAGAAATCCATTCTGGTTACATTTGACTACAGCAACATGGCTGTTGGCAAGTTTGACAGGGAGGAAGACTACATTGCAAAAAAGGTTGAGGACTACAACAAATCAGAAGCCGGAAAAGGAGATAAATGGAAGGAGGCATGGAAAAATGACAGGGCTACCAGGTATGAACCAAAATTCGAACAGTTGTTTAATGAAAATGCTTCAAAGATTGGTCTTACCGGGAAACGAGATGTATCAGATGCTCAGATTGAAATGAATATTCATACCACATTTACCGAACCCGGCTTCAACATCGGCATAACAAGAAAGCCTGCCTACATCGATCTGGTAATTACATTCAGGAATATTGCTTCTGGCGAGGAACTTGCAGTCATGGAAGTTGATAATTGTCCCGGCAGGGATGCCTTTGGTTATGATTTCGATACCGGTTACAGGATTGAGGAAGCGTATGCAAAGCTTGGCAAGTCACTCGCAGGATATATTGCAAAGCAGCGCTGACATTCAGAGGATTTATCTGTTCAGTTTAAAGTAATTTGAAACTGGGTTGGCGTATATCCCTAAAAACAGATCATTTATTTCATTTCTGTCACCTTCAATTCCGCCCGTTTCAGATTCCATATATTGCAGGAATTTCACTTTATCTTCTGAAGTATAATAATCAGAAAATCTATTTGCCTGGTTCAGTATGTCCCAGGCAATGTAGTTGTTTGGCCAAAGCTTGAAATTGCGATGCATTATATCATCAATTATTCCTGCCAGCATGTTTATCTTTTCATTTAATGAGGTCTTTTCTTTAAGCTGATCGAGAATATGTTCGAGAGGAGGCTCAATTGTAAACTGGATTCTTCCTTTCTGCTGGGTAATACCCGTTATGATACTGTTCAGATCTTCGTTCGGTTGCTTATGATATTTACCTGTGAGTGACGTTATAATAAGTTCCTTAATTTTCAATGCACAACATGGCTCGTACTCGTAAGAAACCGTTACCGGAACAATGTTGAGCTCCTTAAATGAATCCTCCATATTACCTGTGCCGCTCATATTTAACATCTTAAGAAGGCTGGTTTCGGTCCTGTCATTTCCGTTCTTGGTCCTTCCGGGACGTTGAGCGATCCAAACGGAGGTTCTTTTATCAACTATTGTGTGGCGGATATATGCTGAAAGAAGCTGCGAGTTTAAAAACAGTTGCCTGCTGGAGCCTCCCCTGCTTACCTTGAACATCCTGTTTGCCTTTCCAAGGTCAATTATAAAAGGATTGATCATAAGATTGTCGCCAAAAGATATTTCTGTGGTATTATGCTCTGCATCAACCAGCAAAGCCTGTAATATTGCTGAATCAAGAACAATATCCCTGTGATTTGAGAGAAACAGATAAGGATTTCCGGGCTTGAGTTTCTCCATACCAATACATATCACACCCTCTGTACTTTTTGAAATTATTGATTGAACAAGGTGATATACAAAATTTTTCTGAAACGAATAGGTTGATTCAGTTTTTAAAAGCAGGTCCCTGATCTTGTTTTTATCTGCTTCTGGAAAAAAGAAATCCATGATTTTGTCAAAGGCGGGATTGGATATTATCCTTTTGAGTGCTGGATTTATTTCATCATCATAGTAAGGACGAATATCCTCAAAATCTTTCTCATTGAACATTACTGTTAATTTTTTTCAAAAATAGTGGTATTTATCAATAATCCTATTTTTAACTTTGATGCTGTTTTAAAATAGCTTTTTAAAGGTTAAATACCTTGTATCTACTGAGTCAGCGGCAGAGCAGAGAGAACCTTTAAGGCAACATTCTTTTGAATAACACTGATGAAGTATGATGCAATCATAGTAGGAAGCGGGCTTGGAGGACTTCAGTGTGCCTATATTCTTAGCCGGGAAGGATTTAAAGTATGCCTGATCGAAAAAAACCGTCAACTGGGGGGATGCCTGCAGACTTTCATAAGAGACGGATCAGTTTTTGATACCGGCATGCATTACATCGGGAGCGTGGAAGAGGGCCAGTTTTTGTACCAGTTCCTTAAATATTTCAGACTCATTGAAAATCTGAAGATCAGGAAAATGGATACAGATGCCTATGAAATTATAAGATTGGGCGACAAGGAATACAGGTTTACAAACGGATTTGATGCATTTTCAGAAAGGTTACTTTCATATTTTCCTGCAGAACATGAAGCCATAAAGAAATACACCTTAAAAATGCAGGAGGTAAACAGATCAGTTGATCTGCTAAATATGGATGATCTCCCTGGAAGGCAGCCAGGATATTTCAACTATTTCAGTACGGGCTTCAATAATTACCTGAATAATTTAACCGGGAATCAGGAACTCATTAATGTGCTTGTCGGAAATTCACCACTGTATGCAGGTGTGAAAGACAAGACTCCTTTGTATATACCAATGATTATCAATTCAACATATATTGACAGTGCTTACCGTTTTATAGATGGGGGATCTCAAATCTCAACTCTGCTGGCCGGAAGCATCATTGCGAATGGAGGAACAATATTTAAGGAGGCGGAAGTGACAAAATTCATTTTTGGTCGGGAATCGATGAAAAGTGTGGTGGTTAATGATTCTGAAGAGATTGAAGCAGAATGGTTTATTTCAAACATCCATCCCAAAACAATGCTTTCTCTTTGTGCTCATGCCCCACTGAGGCCAGCATATCAGAAAAGGATCTACAGCATCGAAGATACCTATGGCATGTTCTCACTTTACCTGGCAATGAAGGAAAACTCTTTTAAATACATAAACAGCCACTATTATATTTACAGGACTGACAATGTTTGGCATGGCGACAGAATTATTTCCGGGCACTGGCCTGAGAGTTATATGATGCATTTTTCACCAGGTTCAAAAAATGAAAAATACACAGGTTCGGTAATTGTAACTGCCTACCTGAACTGGCATGAGGTTGAGCCCTGGGAAAATACTCTTACTGAAAAAAGAGGAGATGATTACAATGAATTTAAAGGCAGAAAGGCCGAGACCCTACTCGACATAGTGGAAAAAGATTTTCCAGGAATCAGGAGCTGTATTAAATCATATTTTACTTCAACACCTCTTACTTATCGCGATTACACCGGAACCTATAGGGGATCGGTATATGGTATGCTGAAAGATTATAACAGCCCTCTGAAAACACTGATAATGCCGAAAACAAAGATCCCCAATCTCTTGCTTACAGGCCAGAATACAAATGTTCATGGTGTTATTGGAGTTACTATCGGGTCGGTACTTACCTGCGGGGAGATATTAGGTACACGTTATATCCTGGATCGAATACGCAATGCTTAAGTCATCTAAAATATTAAAAAGAGCACTGAAAGGATTGTCGTTGATACTCCTTCTCTTCTTTTTGGTCTTCATTGTATACTTTTTCCGGGCTTCTGTGGAACGTCTTCCCAAGGTGAAGGATCTTTCATCCCTGGAACATAAAAGGACTGAGACGGGAGACTATAAATATTACTTTGGGAACAACTGGTTAAGAAGAAGCAAGTCGGGCCTGTATGAGATTTATATTGAAGGTAAACCATTCGAACGCGGTGTAGCTTTTGGAAAACTCACGGAAGAGCTTTTGTATCATCAGGAAGAAGCATTTGTTGAACAGATACGGAAGCTCGTACCTTCTGAATCATACCTTAAATTTCTCCGGTATTTTATCGGATGGTTTTCAAGGAATATCGAAAGGTATATCCCTGAAGAGTATCTTCTGGAAATATACGGCACCTCTTTTTCAAGCTCTCCAAAATTCGATTTCATCGGAACTGGCTATCAGAGACAGCTTAATTATCATGCTGCCCATGACATAGGACATGCATTGCAGGCTTTGAAAATGACAGGCTGTACATCATTTTCGGTATGGAATGGAAAAAGTGAAGACTCAACCCTGATAACGGCCCGCAATTTTGATTTTTTTGCGGGAGAGAAATTTGCAGAGAATAAAATAGTATTCTTCTGCAAACCCGATAGCGGTTACAAATTTATGATGGTTACATGGGCAGATATGATCGGTGCGGTTTCAGGGATGAATGAAAAAGGACTGACAGTAACCATCAATGCTGCGAAATCACCTGTACCATTCAAGGCAAAGACTCCAGTGGCTATTCTTGCAAGAGAAATATTACAATATGCCGGAGATATAAACCAGGCTATTAAAATCTCTGAAAAAAGGAAATTGTTTGTTTCAGAATCCCTTCTGATAAGTTCCGCAACAGACGGAAAAGCAGTGATAATCGAAAAATCGCCGAAAAAATATGATGTTCTGATGCCCGAAGCTGACCAGATAGTTTGTGTAAACCATTTTCAGAGCTCTGCATTTTCGAATGATAAAAGAAATCTTGAGAATATTAGCGGCTCAGATAGCCGACACAGATTCGAAAGGATCAATGAATTGCTAGCCAAAAAAGATAAGCTGAATGTATTTGATGCGGTAACGATCTTAAGAGACAGGATGGGTAGAGGTGGCACTGATCCGGGGATGGGAAATCCTAAGGCATTAAATCAGCTTATTGCTCACCATGCTGTGGTTTTCAAACCTACCAACCTGCTTGTATGGGTATCCACAAACCCGTATCAGCTGGGTAAATTTGTGGCTTATGATCTGAAAAAGATTTTTTCTGGAACCATCTCACCAGATTCACTTGATATGGAAATAATAGAATCCGGATTGACCATCCCTGCAGATACATTTCTGTATTCAAGAGAATATTCAAACTATAAGAAATATCTGCAAATGACCGGAGAACTGGGAACTTACTTGAGGGATCGTAAAACAATTCCTGACTCATTTGAAACTTCATATATTGAAACCAATCCCATGCTGTATCTTACTTATTATAATCTTGGGAACTATTTCTATGAGATTGGCTATTATAAAAAGGCATTTGATTATTATCAGCTTGCATTATCAAAAGATGTTGCAGGGGAGGAAGAGCGGAATAAAATTATAAGACAGACAAAGAAAGCACATAAAAAGCAACGAAATGTTCATTCCTGAAATTGAAAGAAAAACCAAAAGGGAGATAGATGCCTTTCAGTCGAAAAAGCTTGAATTGCTTCTTCAGTACCTTGAAAAAAGTTCAGCGTTTTACAGGGACCATTTCCGTCGTCACGGGATAGATCCTGGTAAGATAAGGAACATAAATGACCTGGTTGTTATTCCTCCTACAAAAAAAACGGATCTTCAGGCCAGAGCTCATGATTTCATATGCGTGAAAAAAGACAGGATCATAGACTATCTTACCACTTCCGGGACCTCCGGAGAACCTGTTATTTACGCTATGACTGAAAATGATATAAAAAGACTGGCATACAATGAATATCTTGGTTTTTCCTGTGCCGACTGTACAAAAAAGGAAGTGTTCCAGCTTATGACTACCATCGACCGGCGATTTATGGCCGGTCTGGCATATTTCCTGGGATCAAGAAAGCTTAAATCAGCCATTATAAGAGTTGGCAATGGCATTCCCGAACTGCAATGGGATACAATCAACCGGTTTTCCCCATCAGCCCTCATTGCCGTACCTTCTTTCCTTTTAAACATTATTGATTATGCCGAAAAGAATGGCATCGATTATCATTCTTCAAGCGTAAACAAGGCCGTATGTATAGGAGATTCTTTAAGAAATCCTGATTTCACTTTCAATACCCTTGGACGTAAGATTTCCGAGCGATGGCCTGAAATAAAACTATATTCCACCTATGCCTCTACTGAAATGGCAGCCTCATTTACCGAGTGCAGATACGGAATTGGCGGGCATCATCATCCGGAGCTCCTTATTACTGAGTTCCTCGATGAGAACGATTCTCCTGTGGCAATGGGCGAGGAGGGTGAGCTGACAATCACAACCCTTGGAGTGGAAGGAATGCCTTTGCTCAGATTTAAAACGGGAGATATCTGTCAGGGACATTATGAGCCGTGTAAATGCGGAAGAACAACCATGCGTGTCGGGCCCGTAATAGGACGCAAAAACCAGATGATCAAATATAAGGGCACAACCTTGTATCCACCTGCACTTTATGATATACTTGAGAACATTGAAGGAGTAAAGAACTATGTGGTGGAACTTTATACCAATACAATAGGCACCGATGAGATACTTATCAGGGTCGGCACTAATATCGGATCAGAGAGCTTCGAAAAAATCATTAAAGATCATTTCAGAGCGAAATTGAGAGTGGCTCCTTCGATTACCTTTGAATCGGCTGAATATGTTGAAAAACTTCAGTTCCCGCGCATGAGCCGGAAACCCGTAAAACTGATAGACCGAAGATGACCCTTCTGACGGAAAGGTCAAGATTTCAGCAGAAGAAGTCGGGAAGAAATAAAAATTTAGGATATTTCAAGAAAACTCCTGTTGTATGATTTTTACAAGTGAAATGTCGCTACAACTGAGAATTTTGTAATTTGGTATTATCAAATTCAAAACATTTTACCATGAAAACAAATAAATTTATCACGACAGTGATTTTCATATTACTGGCAGCAAGTTCTGTCACAGGACAAGACAAAGCAAAGGCTTTGAGTATTAATAGCTGCGTATGGTTCGGAATTGATTTTACAGGCGCTAAATTTACTTCCGTAACGGAAGATCCGGCGATTATTGTCTCACAGTATCTGAACGCCATCAATTCACTTGTTCTTAATGAACCCGAAAAGTATGATCTGAAAAAGTTTTTTAAAAAGACTGAAGTGATTACTGATATTGAGACTGCCACTGAAAGAAACTCACAAATTGACCCTAAAGAACTGGTTGTAAGCCAGGCTCATACTATCACGCCTGAAGATGTCAAGAAGATCATAGGCAGGTATAGAAATGCTGACAATACAGGTGCCGGACTAATTTTTGTTGCAGAGAACCTTAATAAAAGTACCCAGACCGGAAGCTATTATGTGTGTTTCTTTGATATCGCCTCACACGATATAATTGATTGCCAGAGGATGACAGGAAAAGCTGCAGGGTTTGGATTCAGAAATTACTGGGCAGGATCGGTTTACAATGTTATGAAGAACTGGGCCGCATCTAAATAAAATGCAAGGGAAATATTTCCTTGTCGTGTCACTTAAAGTTTTGAGCAGAGTATTTGCATGATCTTTACATAGTTAAAAAAACCAAGTAATCATAAATCTTCAAGAAATGAAAAGACTATTATTCCTTCTGACGATTGTTTTTATATTATCACCAGTCAATCTTCTGGCAAACAAGACAAGTGTCTCAGTAAAAGCTCCATCCGGTTTGAAGAAAGGATCAGAAATTACAGTGGTCATTAATGTGATGCATAAGGGAAACAGCAAAATGCATCATACCGACTGGGTCTCTCTTAGAATTAACGGCAAGGAAGCAAAACGCTGGGAGTATAATAAGGAGAACCTCCCTCCAGCCGGTGATTTTACGCTTGAATATAAAACAACTATAACTGGTGACCTTGATATTGAGGTACAGGGGAATTGCAATCTGCACGGGAGTGCAGGACCAATAAATGAGAAGGTAAAAGCTGATTAATTAACTAAAATATAGATGCATGTATGGTTTTATTTTACCACTGGGTGTAATAAATTTAATCCTGGTTGCATTACAGATATTGGGCGGCTTGAAAGTTATTAAGATCCCGTTCAGGTGGCATAAGAACTTAGGTATTGCTCTCGGAGTTTTCGTGGTACTTCATGCACTGATAGCTGTAATCTATACGTGAGATTATACTTTGCCGGCAAAATAATTTCCGGACAATCTGCAATGTTCGTTATTCTTTTTCAGAATCTGTCAATCAGACAGGTCAGGTAATGATTTTATTGCTGAGGGATGGCATGAGGGTAGAAGATACAAGTACTAAAAAAAATTCTATGGTAAGAAAATCATTGGTTACTGAAACCCGCATAAATATAAGGTTCAGCGATGTAGATTCAATGGGAATTGTCTGGCATGGCAATTACATCCGTTATTTTGAAGATGGGCGCGAAGATTTCGGCAAAAAATACGGCCTTACCTATCTTGACTTTTACCACAAAGGAATATTCATTCCCCTTGTTAAAGTGGCGTGTGACTATAAAAAACCTCTTCTATATGGGGATACGGCAAGAATATTAACAAAATTCATTAATTGCGAATCAGCAAAGATCCAGTATGAGTATATAATTTATAATGATATTACAAATGAGGTTGCTGCCACCGGATCGAGTGTCCAGGTTTTCCTCGACATGAACAGGGAACTGCTGCTTAGTGTTCCATCATTCTTTCTCGACTGGAAAAAAAGGAACGGCCTTTTTTAAAACATAATTCTTAAATTTAAACTCTTTTTAAATAATCAGGTGTCTGACGTATTTGCTGTATCCGGAAATATAATAACATCATTAGGGTTTTCTACAGATGAGAATGCCTTAAATATGTTGAATGAGATAACCGGAATAAGGCTGATAGAAGATGAACGTATTTCACCTTCTCCGTTTTATGCATCAATGGTTGATAGCGACCGATTAACTGGATCATTCTCACAAAAATACGACCCGTCAGGTTTCACACGTTTTGAGCAGATGGCATTCTTATCGATTAATTCTGCTCTCTCGGAAACGGATATTGACATCCATAATAGCAGAACCCTCTTTATTCTTTCCACAACGAAAGGTAATATTAATATCCTTGAAAGAGGACCAGGGGAAAATGATCCCCGCTTGTATCTCTGGCATACCGCAAAGCGGCTTGCAGAAACTTTTAAGTTAAGTACCAATCCAGTTGTAATTTCAAACGCATGCATATCGGGATTGCAGGCGGTAATTACCGCCTCACGCCTTATAAGAGCCGGTTTTTATGATCATGTTGTTGTAAACGGCACAGATATTATTACAGAATTTATTGTATCAGGATTCAATTCTTTCAAATCACTAAGCACTGGTCCATGTCGCCCTTTTGACATAACACGCGACGGACTGTCGCTCGGTGAAGGTTCTGGTACAATAATCCTAACTAATAACTGCAGCTGTTTAAATCTGGGTGAGCATATCATGATTGGTGAGGGATTTTCCAGCAATGACGCAAATCATATTTCTGGCCCTTCAAGGACAGGCGAAGGCTTATTCATTGCAATTGACCGTACCATGAAAAAAGTCCCGTCTGTCGATTTTATTTCTGCCCATGGTACGGGTACATTGTATAATGATGAAATGGAAGCGATTGCATTAACCAGAGCCGGACTTCATAAGGTCCCTGTAAACAGTTTTAAGGGATACTGGGGGCATACCCTCGGTGCTGCCGGTGTAATTGAACTGGTAATGTGCCTGCACACAATGAAAAACAATGTCCTCTTCAAAACAGAAGGGTACAAAAAATCAGGTCTAAAGAACAATCTGAACATTATTGACAGGGTAATATATAGAAAAGTGGATAATTGCCTTAAGATTGCATCAGGTTTTGGAGGATGCAATGCTGCTTTAAATCTATACAAGGCATGAAAGGAAATTATAAAATTACAGGTCTTTGTACCATAAGGAATAATAAAGCTGTCCTTAACGGAAGGCATGAATTTAATTCATCCTGCAATAATTTCATGGAATTCTCAACTGCCCTTTATAAATATCTTGACGCTGATTATCCGAAATTCCATAAGATGGACAGTCTATGCAAACTGGGATTTCTGGCTTCAGAAATGCTTCTTCGCGAAAAAACCATACGAAACATTTTTACAGGTAATGACACGGGGATCATACTTGCAAATTCATCATCTTCACTCAACACTGACAGGATGCATCAGAATACCATTATGAACCGTTCTGACTATTTCCCAAGCCCCTCGGTTTTTGTCTATACTCTTCCGAATATTGTAATTGGTGAAATCTGTATAAGGAATAAAATCACTGGCGAAGGTACTTTTTTTATCCAGGAGAAGTTCACCCCATCAATTCTAATAGATTATGTAGCACATTTGCTTGATTGTGAAATAATTAACAGATGCATTTCAGGCTGGCTTGAAATAGATGGCGAGGATTATGAGGCACTCCTTTGTTTAATTGAAAAAACAGCTGATTCTAATTCCGGATTTGTTAATTTTGAGCCTTCAGTTGTTCAGGATATTTATCTTAAATTGAAGTGATGTATGGAGAAGCTTGTTCAGACCCTTAAAGAAGAAATTATTGAAGCCCTGAATCTGGTAGAAATGGCTCCTGAAAATATTGATGAGGAAGCCCCGCTGTTTGTGGATGGTTTGGGTCTCGATTCAATTGATGCCCTTGAACTGACCGTGTTGCTCGAAAAAAAATATGGCATAAAGATCAAAACGGCTGAAGAAGGTAAAAAGATCCTCTATTCGGTAAGATCGATGGCTGATTGTATCATTGCAAACAGTAAGGCTTAGGGTGTGATAATCATCCTGCCCAGAAAGAATCGAAAAGGCCTTACAGTTATTAATTTAAAATCAAACCAGTTAATTGTGGCAGAAAGAGTATTTGTTACCGGCATCGGGATAATTTCTTCTATCGGCTTAAATTGCAATGAAACTGTCAATTCCCTGAGGAGCTGTAAAACAGGTATCGGTGAAATGAAAAACCTGATTTCGGTTCATGCCGGCGAGATACCTGTTGCAGAAGTCAGGGCATCTGATGAGGAGCTTGAAGAGCTTGCAGCGATCCGGACTAGAAGATACAATTCACGGACCTCCCTTCTGGGTATCATTGCCGCTAGGGAGGCTCTGGAAAGCAGCGGTTTGCTGGAGGATATGGCCAGCTGCAGGACCGGCCTCATTTCCGCAACAACGGTTGGTGGCATGGACCGTTCAGAAAAGTTCTTTAAAAGCTACATGACCAACAGGTCGCACGGCCGTTTACGACACATTGTTACTCATGATTGTGGTGATAGTACTGAAGCAATCGCCAACACATTTGGTATTAAGGACTATGTAACAACAATTAGCACAGCATGCTCATCATCGGCCAACTCAATACTTACAGGAGCAAGACTTATAAAAAACGGACTCCTCGACAGGGTGGTTGCCGGAGGGACGGATTCACTTACACTCTTCACTCTAAATGGATTCAACAGCCTGATGATCCTCGACAAAGAAGGTTGTCGGCCCTTTGATGAGGAACGTAACGGACTTACTCTGGGTGAGGGATCAGGATTCATTGTGATGGAATCTGAAAAAATTGCAGTTAGAGCCGGGAAAAAAATATTGTGCGAAATCACCGGCTACGGTAATGCGTGTGATGCCTATCACCAGACTGCTTCTTCACCCGAAGGAGAAGGGGCATACCTTGCAATGAAGCTGGCACTTGCCTGTTCAGGTTTAACCGTCGACAAAATAGATTATATAAACGCTCACGGAACAGGTACAAAGAACAACGATCTCTCTGAAGGAAAGGCAATTGAAAGGCTCTTCGGAGATATACCTGTTAAGTTCAGTTCCACCAAATCCTTCACTGGTCACACTCTCGGTGCTGCCGGAGCTATCGAAACAGTGTTGAGCATCATTGCAATAAACCGAAGGTGGATTTATCCCAACCTCAGGTTTTCCAGGCAAATGAGCGAACTAAGTATTACTCCTGAAAAGGAACTGGTTCAAAATTACAGGGTAAGAAATCTTATGTCCAATTCATTCGGATTCGGAGGAAATAATACTAGCCTGCTCTTTTCTGAATACAGAGATTAAAAATCAATTTATTGCTATTCACCAAACAATAATATGATTATGATTTACCCGGAGCTACCATCATGCCATTAAAACAAATCATCATATGATGAAAGCATATATCAACGGACATAGCGCAGTATCCCCTCAGAAAACATTCACCGGGCCTTTTCTTCATAATGATCCGGTGAATTATTCTGTTACGGGCCGGCTCAGATGTATCGAGCCGCCGGTAAGTGAATTTATTGAGCCGATGGTATCAAGACGCATGAGCCGCATCATCAGGCTCGGAGTTTGTTCCGCACTGCAATGCCTAAGGAATGCTGATGCGGGAAATCCTGATGGTATCATCACCGGTACAGGCCTGGGCTGTATTGATGATACAGAGAAATTCCTGAGGACTATGTATAACAATGAAGAGAAGCTACTTAACCCCACCCCTTTTATCCAGTCAACCCATAATACGCTCTCATCGGCAATTGCAATAAATATAAAATGCAACAGCTATAACAGCACATATGTCCACCGCGGTAACTCATTTGAAAGTGCACTGACAGACGCCGTTCTGCTTCTTCATGAAAATTCAGATGAAAACATACTCATTGGAGGCGCTGATGAATTAACAATTGATTCCTTCACAATAACAGACAGGCTGGCCTTCTGGAAAAAGGAACCGGTGGAAAGCCTGAAGCTCCTTGATTATAAAAGCAATGGATCGCTGGCAGGAGAGGGCATGACATTTTTTCTGCTTAGCAGAAGCAAAAATGAAAAATCATACGCAGCAGCGGAAATTCCGGAAATGTTTTACAAACCTGGAAATATTTCCGAAACCGGGCAAAGAATCAGTTCATATATCCGTAGAAAGGTGGAGCATTCCGGCAACATCGATCTTGTAATAATGGGATTGAATGGAGATATCCGTTCGGATGAAATCTACTATAGTCTCAAAGAAACTGTTTTCCATGGCATTCCATGTGCATATTACAAACATTTGTGCGGGGAATATGATACGTCATCGGCATTTGCAATGTTTATAGCAGCAGAAATAATCAGGAATCAGTATGTCCCTCTTTATATTTGTGTTGATAATAACAGGCCGGAAAAGATAAAAAATGTTCTTATCTATAACCACCAGAGAAATACCAACCATTCTCTGATACTTCTTTCATCATGCTGAAATATCAGAAAATAATCACTCTGTCAGTTTTACTGATGGTAGTATTTTTGATTGCGGATTTTTATGGAGATATAAGCATATGGATTTATATTGGTATAATAATTGCAACAATAGCCCTGCTGGTTTATGGATCAGCATCGGTTGGCTCGGGATTTTACTGCAGGGTGATTTGTTCGGCAGAAACTGATGAAAAGGTTATTGCTCTTACTTTTGATGACGGTCCACATAAAATCAATACTCCTTTGATACTTGACATATTGGCCGGGAATAATGTTAAAGCAGTATTTTTTTGTGTGGGTGACAGGGTGAAAGCACATCCTGATGTAGTAAGAAGAATTGACAGGGAAGGCCATATCATAGGCAATCATTCAGCAACCCATCATTTCTTCTTTGATTTATCAGGCAAGAAAAGAATGATGAGAGAACTTGAGGAAAATGATGAGATCATCGGAAATCTTATAAAAAGAAAAGTGAAACTATTCAGGCCACCCTATGGAGTCACAAATCCGGCACTGGCAGCCGTTGCGGCAATCAGGGATTATTCCGTTATAGGATGGAGCCTGAAGTCGAAGGATACCGTTATTAAAAATGAGGACGTACTTCTTCAAAGACTTGAGAAGAGACTGAAGAAAGGCGATTTAATACTTTTTCATGACACAATGGATATTACTGCCCGTGTTCTGGAGAGATTTATTTTATTTGCGAAAGGGCAGGGTTACAGGTTTGAAAGAATCGACCATCTATTAAAAATCAATGCTTATGAATAGACTTGCATATATCATTTCACTGACTTTGCTGGTAATGATTCCGGTTAGTCTGACAGGACAGCAGGACATGAAACCAATGAGCAATCCGGTTTTATTCTCCGACCGGCTGATCAAAGCATCTTCTGCAGTAAACAGCATTACAAGTGATTTTGTCCAGGAAAAGAATCTGAGCGTTCTTAACGAGAAGATCATATCAAAAGGCCGCTTCGCATTCAAAAAGGAGAACAACATACGCTGGGAGTACACTGAGCCTTACAGGTATCTTATTATCATCAGCAACAACCAGATGTTCATGCGCGATGAAAAGAACAAGAAGCAGATTGATATCCAGTCCAATCCCATGTTCAGGGAGATGAACAGGTTTATTACTGGATGTATACAAGGCGACATTCTCAAGAATGAAAATGAATATTCAAAGGAGTTTTTTGAGAATGACAAATACTATTATGTGAAGCTAATTCCAAAGTCGGATAAGGTTAGGCAGATGCTGAATGAGGTTCATATCTGGTTCAGCAGGGTTGACATGGGAGTGGAAATGCTGAAAATGGTGGAGTCGGGCAATGATTATACCCAGATAATGTTTACAGGCAAGATTTTAAATCCAGTTATACCTGTTGAAAAATTTAGTTTTAACTAGCATACTTGTTTTTACGCTTGCCGGATGCACACCGTCAATCTTCAGAGAATTCCGGCAGTCAGATGCGACTGATATCCGGGAAGCAGATGCAATTCCCTGGTTCAGAGGCAATAGCCATTTTGTGTATAATTCCGGAATTGATGCTTTCCGGGATCACTACTCAGGGCTGATGATTATAAAGCCCCTTTCTGAAAGGGACTACAGGGTTGTGTTTGTCAACGAGCTCGGAATGAAAATTTTTGATATGGAGTTTTTTGCGAATGGTAATTTCATTTTGCACCATTGTATTGAATTTCTTAACAGGAAAATGATTATCAATACCCTTAAAAACGACATAAGCCTCGCACTTAACAATCAGATTCATACGGTTAAAAGGACATTTAAAGATCAAAAGACCGGAAAATCCGTCTTCAGGGTCAAAGATAGAAATGGTATAAAGTACTTACTTGTTGATGACAACAAACGGAGAATAGAAAAAATTGTCAGAAAAGGCGGATTCGGTAAAAAAGCTGTTGTTGATTTCTTCAGTTCTGACACTTCTGAACCGGATTCGGTAAAAATCAGTCACAATAATATAAAACTTGACATTTATCTCTCAAGAATAAATGAGAACAGGTAAAAAATTCCTTGGCGATCTCTACCACTTAGAGAACATCAGACATGGTAACATTGCCGGCTCCTCAACATTTAGAATTGCACTTAATTCCGGACATGAGATTTTCAGAGGGCATTTTCCGGGTAATCCTGTTCTCCCGGGAGCCTGCACAATACAGATAATAAAGGAACTGGTTGAGGAGGCAGAGGGCAGAAACCTGATGCTTTCTGAGGCTCAGAACATTAAGTACCTGTCATTCATAAATCCTGAGATAAACAGGATCCTTGACATTGACATACAGATAAAGAAAGAGAATAATGGTTCACTGTTATGCAATGCATCCGTACATTATGAAGGTAAGATCTTTTGCAGTCTTAAGGGGATACTGACACTGCTGCCTTAGACTTTAGTCAAACAGCAGGCGAAATGGGTTAAAGTAAATCAGATCCTGATTTGCCCTGAGGTTGCGGTTTGACTTCCTTTACTGCTCTGAAAGCGTCGGCCAGCATTTTGATAAGTGACAGCTCAGACTGGAAATGCCTCAGTGTTCCCCTGAACCAGTCATGAGTTTCGGGAGGTGTGTTCAGAACATGTTCCAGCTCGGTAATATAAAACACCGCATAATTCTCATGAATATCCCTCAGGGTATTTTCAAAATATTCCAGTCCTTCATTTTCAATCAGTTTAAGTATTGGAGTAAGGTCATATTTCTTCTCCTCACCTTCTATGTTAAGGGTAGATGTCCAGTCAGCTTTTGACAGGGGTGCCGCCAGATTTTTCTTTTTTGATTTTGAAGGTTGAAGTGGTACTTCTCCGGTGAGTTCCTTGTGTTTTTCAAGCAATTCGATGTAAAGGTCCTGGAGCTTGTTATAAGCTTCATAAGAAACGGATCCATTCGAGGGGTTGCTGGTTGTTTCCATATCCTAAAATAAAAAAGCTTCCTGAGATTGAAAAGGTAAATAATTAAAAATCAATTTAAAATAGAGGTTCTAATTTAAGCTTTAATAAAATACTAAAATTCACACACTGAAGTCAGGTTAGCTACCGTAAATATAAATAAACTTATTTTAATAAGGTGTCTTGGATGAGGCAGAATTTCTGTGAGAATTACTGATTAATTTTAAGGATTATTAATGTTACCTCAACGATTTCAGATACTCATAAAAGACAAGATTCAGGTTTTTCCCCGTTTCAATCCAGTCATATTCCGAAGGCATTTTTTCAAGACTCCCTATCCAGTTGGCATTAAGCTCGTAAACCATTGCTTCAATTCCGTATCTTGAATACATGCCATTTTCGAATGAAACATGTGTTTCAGGTTTATCAGGATCTTTCCACGAGACCCGAATATTTTCTGAGAAGGATGTATGTTCTCTCAGAAGGGCCTCAAAAATATTCATGTTCCTTATGAATGCAGTATCGCCCCTGTCATGCCGGGCAAGGTTAATTCCTCCGGCATCATCATTATGAAAGTCGATACCCAGGGAGGGTTTTTTACCTTTGTCAATCAGTCGGCTGATGAACTTTTCAAAAGCATATTTTTCAGGACACAGGGTCGGATCTGATTCCCTGTCCCAGTTTCGGTTCAGATCCATTCCTGCAAGGTTAAACCTTGTCATTCCCCTGGCAACCCCATCCTTGGCTGCCATTGGCATGATGTAGATGCAGAATGTTTCCTGCCATTGCCTGTCATCACGGGCCAGGAATTCATTGATAAGGCCTTCCACCACCCAGTTTCCACCGGCTTCCCACGGATGAGCCCTGGCTCTTATTACTACCGAATGCGGAGCATCTTCATTTCCCAGTCTTATTATCTCGAGGGGTCTTTTTTCAATAGTATATCCTATATTGAAAATGCTGACAAGCCTGTGGGTGCTGATCCTTTTTTTCAGATTTTCCAGGTCCGTGATAGTATAAGGAGGCATTCTTGCAATATATACCGAATCATCTTTCATGGTGAACTCTGCCAGCAGTTCAAATCCGGGAAGCTTTCTGGTGCCTATGGCTTCCCATGATTTATGGTCATAGGAAATATAACAGGAAATGTCATTCCTGAAATTCCACCAGCTTACAGCTTTCTTTCCATTGTAGACATCGGGAAGCAGCTTTGAGATGATCAGCTTTATTCTGGTTCCCTTTTCTGCTTCCAGCATGAAATGCCAGTGGTCGGTCTGCCGGTTAAGCGACTCCCTTTCATAATCGGCCGGAAGCGACACCTTTATCGCGGTATCTCCCTGGATTTCCCAGCTGAGCGGAGAGGCATTCTCAAAAGTACAATTGATGAATTTTATCCTGATCCCCTCGCCGGCATAACCTGACATGATGCTAATAGTCGTCATTAACAGGCAGGAAGGAATCAGTTTTGTTTTGAATGATCGTTTGAAATTGATTATCATCGCAGGTATGATATTTTGAAAAAATTATACTGGTTGGTTTTTGAATGGCTTAAGATAAGCTTCTTTAATAATCAGATTTTACCCTTATTAGTAATGGTTTGTCCGGTTCGCAATCTTAATTTTCACCGGTCCCAGCAGCCCCGAGCTTGACAGCGGGGAGTTTTTAGTGAAATAGTTCCAGGTAGTAAAGCAATATCTGTTTTTTGAAGGCCTTGGCAGGTTTCTGACAAACCAGTCAGGGAACTCCTTCATGTAAGTTCCGGTCTCTGGGCCGTAGTGTGCCGGTGCCCATTCTGCATCGGGAGGCTCTTGCTCATCCCCAACCAGACGGTTCACCCATGTATTTGTTATTTCAACCTCAAGGGTATTGCCTCTCTCATGTAAAAGTTTCCCGGGGATCTTCACATTCCAGGGAGCCGTCCAAATGACCCCGAGATCCCTTCCGTTAATTTTTACCCTGGCAACGTCCCTGACCATTCCCAGGTCAAGGAACAGTTCTGAACCTTTATCCACTAATCCTTTACTTTGAAAATCGAATTCAGTCCTGTAGACTGCAGTCCCACTGTAGTATTTTATTCCTGGTTCGGGCCTGGTGATCCAGTCTTCAGGTTTATCAAATACGACAGAGTCCTCCGGACCACCCCATGCAGGATCAAAAGTAACTTTCCAGGGGGCATCAATGGAGGCTAAGTCTTTCATTGAAGGGAAGTTGACTGATTTGCCTGCCTTTTTCCCTGAAAGTTTATTCCGGAAAACAATGAAAAAGCTCTGAGCATCCTCAAAATTAAGCGGAACGGTTAAAGTAGAGCCTGAATCCTTAAATTCAGGCAGATTCCGTATATTACCGGTAACCGGATCCCATAGTTCGGGCTGCATTCCCGTTACGCTGAAAATGCATTCAGCCCTTCCTGTAGAGTGAGCTGTATTTGCAACAAAAAACACCTCTGTTTTTCCGAGATTTCGATGAATATGCCTTATTCTCAGTGATGAATCTTCTGAACGTATTTCAGGGTTGTTTTCAGAAGATGCTATCTGTCCCCATTGAAGAAGGGCCTGGCAGCGCTGCCAGTATTTTACCATTGCTTTTGCGGGTTCCCACCATGTCTGCGTACGTTCGAAATGAGTTCCCCATACACCCATTGTTGCCCCGGGCCTGTATTTTTCATCCCATGGCTGATGAACAAACCTGTGTACTATGAGCCTGTTCGATCCGGCACAATAGGCTTCGTCACCAATGGGTTTCAGCCAGGCCGGCGTCTCTGTCCACCTGCTGAAAGCAGGCCTGCCGGTGAATGCTTCGCTTTCTATCAGGTTCTTACCGCTTTTGCGCATGGCCTCTACCGTAATTTCAAACTGGTACGGGGAAAACTTTCCGCTGTCGGTAAAGAATTCGGTCATAACTTTGTCTACAAGAGGTATGACTTCATCTACCCGCCACGGACCCCCGTATGGTTCTGAAAGAAACCTGAGGTTTGCTTCTGAAAGTTTTTGTGAAATTGTGGCAAAATAAATATCGCGGTAAAGATCCCTGACAGTGTTGTTAAAATCATTCCTGAATTTAAGTGAATCCTCGGTGGTTCCTATTTTCTGCCCGGCGAATATTGCCAGCCATGGGATCAGGTCATATCCTCTCCTCTTCATGAATTCTTCAGGCATTTTTGGGGTCCATGTAGGCATCCCTGCTTCGTAGCTGTCAAAATGAACATGAGTAAAGCCTTTACCGATATGGCTTCCAAGATGACTTTTTATTTCTGAGATTATATGGTCTAGGTGGAAGTCGACGGCTTCCTGGCTCATCTTATCACATTCGAATCCTGTCGCCTGCCACTGTGCCGGGAAGATAAGGGAGCCGGTTGTTGTGTGTCCGAAACGGAATATCTTCCATTCTCCTTCAGGCACATCCCATTTGAGAGTGCCGTCAGCCTCCATCATTCCGGTAATATTGATCACATCTTTTACCCTCACCTCATTGCCTGAAGGCAAAGCCACAACCGCTATGTCCCTGTACCAGGTTTTCCTTTCAGGAATATGGGGTTTTTCGGCTATCCCGGTTTCCCTGTTTATAAACGGGATATAATTTGTGGCCCTCGGATCAGTCTCAGGCTTCTTAAGTTTAATACTAACTGACTGGTTACCTTTGATCTTCTGTTCCGACCAGATAATATCCTGCATTGAATATTCCGGAGTTATCCAGGTGCCGCCGCTGGTTTCATAACCGGGGCAGTTGTGCATCCCGAAATCCATCCCAAGGCGTTCCGACTCCTCTGCTGCAAACCGTACCATTTCCCACCAGGGTCCGGTATGGGAAATGATTTCCGGTCCCGGACGGTTGCCTATTTCCACAGACAATGATGTTGTGATGTCTGAAAGATGAAACATTGTTGTCCTGTTGAATCCGGCTTTCTTCAGTGCTTCCAGGTCTTTTGTGATTCCTTCCCTGCTTATGTTGGAACCCATCCACATCCAAAGCACGCCGGGTTTGGCGCTTTCAGGAGGATTCATGAAAACTGCTTCAGGATCACCCTGATTCTTGCCCGTATCCATATTTCTGCCGCAGGAGAGGACAAGGGCAATGATGATATGAAAGGTCCAAAATATGGAGTGTTTCATTTTTTTTTGGATTAGATTTAAAGTTAATTGATTTTGAAAAGAATCAGAGGAAATATCAGAGAAAAAGACTTTTTGTTTAGCCTCTGTTTGTCCTGACTTTTGACAATTAGTGCGGTATAAGATGCGACCGCTCAGTTTATGAATCAATGAAACCCATCCCCTTCCCTTTAAAGAAACTACCCTTTATACACATCTTAATTATTGAAATTCTTTATTTCTACAACTCCTGCCATTTTTCACCCCCCTGCCCCCCTTCTATGTGAAAAAACAAAGGTTCA
>CAZTJT010000043.1:0-29141 GCA_964613785.1 uncultured Rikenellaceae bacterium | reverse complement strand
AGTTATATAGTGTAAATTCACCATACATACTTGTAGTTACCAATGTCATTGTATCTCCGGGGCGGAGGTTGAGTTTATCTGCAAATGTCTTGCTGAGCAATACTTCATTTTTAGCTGCCGGCAAATGCCCCGTCTTTAGAGATGGAATTATATTGAGTCGTTCAGCCTCAATGTTTCTGCCTGAGAGCAGATCGATTCCAATTCCCATTGCAGGACCCTGAGCTCTTGTTTCTCCATTTTTATCAGGGACATCAACTATTCCGCCGAAATAAATACGTTCTGCAAATTCCATCTCCGGCACAAATGAGGATATGATTGCTGAAAGAGTATCCGTACCCAGGATTGCAAGATCATTCGGCGCTTGTGTGGCATTATCCGAATATGCCCTTGTCATTATCTTGGCATGTCCGGTTGAAAATCGTGCGTTGAATTCAATACTATTACCAATAACTCCTGTCATCCATGCATGAAATACAACAGTAAGCATAACTCCTGAAGAGGTAACAAGGAATGGCAGAAAGCTCCTGTGCTTATCTCTGATAAGTCCTTTTAAAAGAAATCTGATCATTGGATCCTCCCCCTAAGTGCTTCTGTCGGATTAAGTTTAGCTATTTTCCTTGATGGCCAGTAGCTGACAATTGTTGTTACCAGCATTACGATCAGAACAGTACCGGCAATTAGTCCCAGACTGTAAACCGGATATAGTTTTTCAGCCATTGCTATTCCAAAATCACTGCTCTTCAGAGGAATTGAGATTCCGTTTATTGCCTGCATTGTAAGCAAAGGTATTCCATATAAAGCTCCAACACCTGCAGCCAATACTGAATGCATGGCGCCTTCTATTGTGAATAATTTAACAACCTGACCGCGGGTCATTCCAAGAGCAACATAGGTGCCTATCTCTTTCTGTCTCCTGAATATAGACAATACCTGAGTATCAAATACTGCAAGCATCGCCATTAAAAGCAAAATACCCCAGATTATTATACTGATGGAACCTTTGGCCTTAATTATATTTTCTATATCTGAAAGAAGAACCTTCCTGTCTTTGTAGTTCCAGCTTTCAGATACTTTGTTTCTGCTAAAGTCGGAAGCTGTCACAAGTATGGTAGCTTCGCCGGGAAGAAGCATCATTTCTCGCAGCTTTTCAATTGGTAACCATACCTGACCTACATCTACAGTTGGGACATTTGTGGTAAAAATACCTGCGATTTTTATCTCGGCTGCATCAAATGTTCCGTTTTTATCTCTCCATCTTAAAGTTACATAATCATCTTTGCTTAATCTTGATGTTTCTGCCATTGAGGTTCCTATTATTGCAGGAATTTCGTTAACGGTGTCTGATAAAAGAGCAGTCGGAAGTTCCAGCAGTTTCTGACCAGGCGGTATTCCTTTTATGAGGACAGGCATCATTCTGCCACCCGGATAAATAGTGCCCTGAGTAATAAGTACCGGAACTATTGCAGAGTCATTAAGAAATGAACATAATTCCTGAGGAATGCTGCCATGACTATCAGTAAGAGTAAGTGGATCATAGGGGTCATATTCACAATGCCAGAACTGTCCTGAGCCGATTTCCCATTTGATCATATCTGCTTTTGCCTGGCGATCCCATCCCTGCAACAGACCTTTTGTCCAGATAATGATAACAAATGAGAAAGAAAGCACTATAACGTTCAGCCACGTCCGCAAACCGGCTCCAAGAAGGTTTCTTAATGCAAGATTAAAGGCAAGCATGGATGGATCCTCCGTTTAATTTTTGTTGATTATCTCATCTTTTGCAACCTTGCCGTCGAGCAGGTATATCTTTCTCCTGATGTAACCGATCACTTTATCATCATGCGTGGCAAAGATGAATGTGGTGTTCAGTTCACGGTTCAGCTTCTCCATTGTCTGAAGTATGTGATGGGAGTTTGCTGCATCAAGATTTGCGGTAGGCTCATCTGCGAGAACTATTGCAGGCCTTTTAACCATGGCCCTGGCTATTGCCACCCTCTGGCTTTCTCCTCCCGACAACTGAGCCGGCTTCGACTTAATTTTGTCTGTAAGGCCAACCCATTCGAGGGCATCCAGAACCATCTGTTTTCGTCTGGAGGTTTCTACCCCCTGAAGCAGCAAAGGGAATTCAACATTCTCAAAAACGGTGTAAACCGGAAACAGATTATAAGTCTGGAAAATGAATCCAAGCTTTGATTTACGAAGAGTTGCCGACGCAAGGGGAGACAGGCTCCCGACCGACTGCCCGAGTATTATGGCGCTGCCTTCCGAAGGGGCGTCAAGTGTTCCGATAATGTTCAGGAGAGTTGTCTTTCCCGAACCGCTGGGTCCTATTATCCCTGCAAACTCCCCTTTGCCAAAAGTGAGATCTATCCCGTTCAGTGCAGTGAACTTGCCGGCACCCATCGGAAAATGCTTCCGAAGTCCCTCTATCTTAATTATTATCTCATTATCCATCATGAAATTAGTTATATATCCAGAACCAGCATTATTTGAAATCCCTTACCCGCAAAAAGATTATTTTCGCTTCCCCCTTTGTAAAGAGTAAACTTATCAGGATTCCAGAAAGCCATCAAATATAAGCTTAAGTAATCATATTTGAGCTGTAAGTTAAGAAAACGATACCATTCCCTGGCATCGTAATTATAATAAACCAGACCGGTAATACTATGCGAAAGGAAGAGTGGATAATTAAGGGAAAGAGTGGAATAATTGCTTTTATTTCTGACCTGGTCTTTCCCTGGAGTATTTGAATAATGGAAAAACTCTGAAGTGAGGCTAAGTCCGTTTCCCACATTGAAGGTATAATCAATACCCACACAGTAGTAGGTTTCCCATCTGCTCATAAGCTTATTCTTTTCATCGTTGAGCTTCTTAACATATTCAAACCACAGACCCACGCCCAGATCCCATTTGCCGTCGAAAGCGAACATCTGCTCCGAAAAAATTGTGTCGGTGACGGAGGGAATCCCTGAAAACAATTTTGAATAATCGGCTTTACGGTTGTGATAGCTCATTGCCATTTCGCCTTTTGGCACCGGTATTTGCAACCTTCCTCCGAATTCGGGTTTTTTTCCAGGAGAAGGTGCAATCTCCCAGCCTTTTTCTTTTTTGTTCCCATACAGGGTCCAGAGCCAGACATTAACATTGTTGTTGAAGTAATATCGCCCAAGCAGGCCGTAAACGCCATCAGTAAGCTGCAGCGGATCCCTGAAGTCCATCTTGTCAAACCACATAAGAGGACGAAAAATAAGTGCCGATCCGAAGTTGATCTTCTGAAGTCCCGCCCTGATCTCCAGATTCGAGGTTGTGTACCTCAGCCAAAGCCTGTATGGTTTCAGATCAAAACCCGATGTGTCGAAACTGAATCCCGAGAACAACAGATTACCGTATGTATTAAGTGAAAGTTCGGCATCGATCCTGCTGGTTTCATTTATTTTCAGCCATGGGCTCAGTGTGGGGATGTATCTGGCACCTGTCTGCCAGTTTACCGGATTATTTATGCCGGCACTGGCCCAGCCGCTGACCTTATTATCGAATTTTACCCCTGCCTTTTGAGCGGAAAGGGTCTGAGCGGCGAAAAAAGGTATGGTTAATAAGAAAATACTGATTTTTTTCATCAGCCGGATTTTTTATTTATCCCGGTCACTAATTTCCTGTATAATACGGGAAGACTATATCTGTCGATAGCTCTGCCGATCCCTTTTCCCATGAACATTGCCTCCGAGAGTTCTTCTCCTGTCATTCTGAGAAGGCCTTTTTTTCTTAGTTCAATTATCCTGGCGATCTCTTTCCTCATCGAAAAGACAAACAGCAGGTTCATAATGAGCATAAAAGCTGCATACCTCCAATCCTTGAAATGATTCCATGACCAGAATATCATCAGGAAATAGCCGGCATACCTTAGTACCACCACACTGCCGGTAATAAAACCAAGTATTGTGGAAACAAGGTTTACCAGCAAAGTGCCAAACCAGCTCACGACAAACATTGATCCGAGCATTATCGTCTCTCCTCTTCCTCCGACGAAATTATGATAGACAGGAAGATAATGTCCTATCATGCCAGATATTGCTGCAAGAAGATAATAAGGTTCGGAGGTGAAAAGTAATTTTATAATAAGCATCGGAACAGCAACTTTAAGAATATCTGCCAGAGACGTAATGCAGCCGTATCTTGCTCCTAACCGTTTATTCACAAGTGAGGCGCTCACAAAGTTGGTGTCGAACGTCTCATCAGAATTTGCAATGGGTTCCGAATAGAACTCAAGCTCTTTACCTTTTGCCACACCTGAATAGATCAGCCTTGCAAAGGAAATTGACCCGAAGAGATAGCCTGTCAGGCTGCACAATGATACCAGCAGCCAGGGCTTTGCTTCAAGGCAGTAAATTATTTCATTCATAGTCGTGAATTGTAAGGATACCATTGGATCCATCAACAGTTACTGCTAATCCGTTACCTATTGCACATGCATTCTCAACAGAGACCAGGGCCGGTATGCCCATCTCCCTTGCAATTATTGAACAGTGGGACAGCAAGCCGCCTGTTTCCGAAACAATTGCTCCTGCCTTTATGAGGATAGGGGTCCAGCTTATATCCGAAAAAGGGATCAGTACAACATCCCCTTTGCTGACAGAATCAAAATCTGCAGTCCTCTGTACGACTCTAGTGTTACCTGTGTATGATCCGGATGAAGTGCCGGTACCGTAATAATTTTTTATCTTTCCTTTCTCAAATATCGGAGGTTCTTCACCGTAGATAACCTGAGGCAGAACAATGCCCTTTGTGTCTTCCATTTCCTGCTTCCTTTTCTGAATTATTTCATGATAAGGAACATAATGGGATGATATGATGTTTTCAACTGCAGTATCTATTTCTTCCTTCCTCAGGTAGAAAATATCATCATCAGAATTAATTATGTCCTTTTTAACCAGTTCATGACCCAGGTTCAGGAAAAAACGCCTGAACAGCCCATAGCCAAAGATATACAATGAACTGATCTGTTCCCTGTACACTTTATATTTTCCTGCCCTGTTATATGCTTTTAACATGGAGGGTTTTATTTTATATCCGTTTTCTGCAAGGCTATTAAGGGTGTACATTTCTGCCCGGCTTTCAGGCTGAACAGATTTCCGGATCATGCTGAAGACCTGTTCCGGATCCTCCTCCCATTTTGAAAAAGAAAAATCATTGCCGCTTTCACTAAGATGGCCGAATTTTTTCAGGAACCTGTCTATTTCAACTGAAATGCTTTCGGCCTCCCTGAACGACCGCAGTTTTTCAAGATTTACACATTGTTCTTTAACCGAATCAGGAAGATCATCAAGCTTTTTCTTTATTTCTGCCATGAAAGGGAGAGGACTATAATCGAGCAGATCAGGAAAATCCTGCCGGAAATCAAGTTTATCATAGTCGAAACCGGCTTTTATCAGTTTCTTCTTTAACCGCCTGTGATGATATGACATCAGCATTGGGGTAACAATATTGAGATAGGCAAGTCTTTTACCCTGTTCAAAAAGTCGTTTGAAATCTGAACTGTAATTTTCAAGCTGAGTCCCCTTTTTTAAAAGGTCTTCTTCTTTCCTGCATTCGACGGTTAACTGATTAAATTCTTTCAGGAATGCATCATCAAAATCCAGCTTGCTTTTTATAAATCTGATTATACGAAAAGTATGCTTTAGGCTTTTAATACCGGGTTTGAATGAAGGCCTGGATTTGTCATCTCCAAGCATAAGATATTCAAGACTTTCGGATGACATGCCGAATTTGCTGAAAATTCTGCCAAGGGCTGCAATATTGAAATAAGTCTGGAAATAAAAGGATTTTGCAAGCTCTTCTGGTTTGATATCCAGCGGTCCGGTTATCTCAGACAGCAATTTTATCCATGTCCCGTTAACCATGGGAATATTCACCGACCATACAAGAGGTTTGATCTGGCCCGGAAGCATCTCTTTGGCCATTTTGTTGGAGTAAATATTCAGGTCCTTTCTTCCGGTAATCTGCCGTACCTGCAGGTAGTAGATCTTTTTCCCGTCGTACACCCATTCGATGTCTATATTATTTCCATAGTAATGTTTAATCCTCAGGGTCTCCTTTGCCACCTGCCTTATTACGGGAAAATTGTGATAATCGCGATTACCTTCAATAATCTTTTCTTTGATAAACCTCCATCTCAGTGGAGAGATTCCTTTCTGAACAAGTTCCTCTCCAAAACCCTCAACTGCCTCAATAACTGTCTCATTCTGATTTGTAACAGGATTCCTGCTGAAGCTGACACCGGCAAGTTCGGCAGGTATCATTTCCTGTATAATAACCGCACATTTAATCTTTGAGACCCCTGTTCTCCTAAGATATTCATTGTCATTTAGTAAGGAGGCTGACTCCCAAACCTGCCTGATAGCTGTCAATATGTTTTCAGTGCCTCTGATGTTCATCAAAGTCTGGAATTGACCTGCAAAACTGAAATCTTTTGAATCCTCAGCACTGGTGGAAGAACGGATTGCGTAGCTTATATCCCTGAATTCCTTCAGTTCTTTCCGGAGATCATCAAATATAGCTGGTCCTCTCCTGAGGTATAGATCATGTGCAAGGGTTGTAACCAGATAGGTCACGGGGATGTTAAATCCATACTTATGAAGAAAAATAAGAGAATTGGCCTTATTCCCCGTCTGGTCAGATTTAAGGCCTGCTTTAAGCCTTTTTATAAGTGTGCCGGAATGAATAGAGTACATTATTTTTCCAGAGCTTTTAGCCTGAATACTCTCTTGCCGAATTTTAGGATAATATAAACAATAAGCAGAATAACAATGGCAGAGATCAGGAAAGGAATAAACAATGCGAGCACAGAAGTACCGAAAGAGGCTGCATGCTCTCCTGTTGCAAAGACCACATTTCCCGTCCCTGCCGTCAGCTTTGATGATGCGATTCTTGTCAGCACAGTGCCACCCTGCACGGTTGCAGCAGCTCCCCCACCGAAAATAAAACCTGCAGCCCATTTCAGGAAATCATTATCGATGGGAAGTACAGAAGTAAGCAAAAGAGTACCGCCTCCAATTGCCATCGGGGTTGTGATGGTATCAAGAAGATTATCGATGAAGGGGATGTAATAGGCCAGAATTTCGGCCAGGGTTGCAGTACCGAAACTGATGATTGCCGGCCAGCTGGCAAGCCACTGGAATCCTTCACTGACCGGAAATAAATTCATTCTTGCCGCAATGCTTGCCACAAGCAACGGCACAAAAACCCTGAATCCGCAACTGGCTGCCAAACCTATACCTATAGCTATTGCCGTAATTATTTCCTTCTCCATAAGTTCAGGACTTTTTTCTAAAGATATGCCAGATTAATGAATTATTTATGCATATTATTTTATGATTTTGATTTTTTTTACCTTTATAGGATAATCGTAAATAATTTAAGAAATATTTGTTATTTATTCTTTTAAAATCTTACTGATATGGAAGAAAACACAAAACAGGAACCGGTAAAACCGGAAAAAGAAAGTTTATTGGACAAGGCTAAAAAACTTATCGACAAAGCCGACGATTTTATTGATGACAAGGTCGAGGATGTAAAGAAAAGCGATGCTTTCAAAAAGGTCTCGGTGACTCTTGACAAAGCAGGGGATTTTGTAGAGGACAAGATTGATGATATAAAACAAAGCGGAGTAAAGGAAAAGCTCGAGGCTTTTGCCGATAAGGCAGAGGATAAGGCAGAAGAAGCAATGTCAAAATTGAAAGATATCAGCAAAAAGGTAGCTGATAAAACTGCAGACAAGCTTGAGGATATTGCAGAAAATATCAAGAAAAAAACAGCTGACGACAAGAATCCGGAAAAAGCATAATCTGCATCCGTCAGCGATTGTTTTTATCCGGGTTTTTCAGGAGTTGTATCAAAAGAATTTTTACCTGCTTCCCGTGAATATTTTTTTTAAGAACATTAAATATCAATATGGAATGATGACAGGTAAATTTTCTGATACAGCTCCTGAAATTTTAGCGGGAAAGTCCGATGAACAAACCTGTTGAGGCAGCAAGTTTCAGGCATGAAAATTTCTTGACATCCCAGTATTCTTTTGTTATTCCCTTTACGTTTGATAAGATGAACCATTCCGGCATTGCTTCAGCCCGGAACGAGACCTTTTTTAATATTTCCAGCTCTATTCCGGCGCCTGCTCCAAGAACCACGCCGCTGAAATATGATTTTCCGGTTTGTCCTGAATAGGACCCTTTTCCCAGAGCACCGTCTTTAATACGAAACCAGGCCATTGAGGCATCTGTTACAACGTATGGTCTTATTCTTCCCGGCTTATTCAGGTAAAAGGATAATCCGAGCAGTTTTATGTTATGAATAAACAATGTTCCTGAGGCACCATTGGAATGACTAAACCTGTTTGAAGAAAAATGGTATCCCATATCCCATGAGCCTGCATTGAATTTTAATCCGAACTGGGTCCCAAAGGCAAAACCAGGTTCGATATCGGGTACAAATATTGTTGCTTCATCAGTGAAGAAAAAACTCTCCCCGTCAAAAGCTTTCCCTAATGAAAAATAATCAGCTTTTATTCCAAAATAAAATCCGAAAGGAAGTTGATTGGATAATTCCTGTCCGGCCGATATGCAGCAGGAAAAGATAAAGACGGATGTAATAATGTATTTCTTCATCTATTTTCTCTCTGGTTTCCAGAAAATGTAGTTAATAGTAAGGTTAATTATCATCGGATTATACACTGAGCCGTAATAATAGGATTTTTCCGATGTTCCCAGCTGAAAACATAATTCGGCACTGATGTTTTTCAGGAAAACGTAACCTGCACCAAATGCTATTTCGGTCCCGAAATTGTTTACATCCAGTTCAAATCCATGAAAAATATTTGAATAGCCGAACAGTCCATTAAAATATACGGGAACATTTTCCTTGAAAGGGAAAAAAGTCACACCTAAACCAGCGCCGCCCCCAGTCAGCCATTTCGATCCGTCAAAATCATCCTCCACAATATTTCTGAAGAAATTGGATCGGGCATTCCAGCTGACAAAGAATTTTTCAGATGGGGCAAATCCGATCTTTAAATTGGATGAAATACATGGTTTAACATAGTTCTCTTCAGATCCATTGGTAAACGGAGGGTTATCCTGATTATAATTCTTCAGTTTAATGAAGCTTACACCCCCTCCTGTCCCGAAACTGATTACAAACCTGTTTTTACCACCTGGTATATTTAATTTGTGTTTATTATCAGTAACGGCTGATATTTCCTGGACAAGGTTCCCGTAAGGACGATTTTTTATCAGCTCTTCCGCATTCAGGAACCAGGGATGTATGGAAAAGAGACAAATAATAATGGAAAATATCGAAGATTTCATAATAGGTGTTTTAAATGAGTCATGGCATTCATCGTCCGATATCAAATGAGTATCCCGTCTCTACAGCCCACTCACCGGGCCAGCCAAAGATAAATGTGGGCATTACTTTTATGAAGAAATTCTTGTAGTAGCAACCGGCATTTATCCAAATCCTGCCGCTTTCATCTTCTACCAGCCGGGTTGTCATATATCTCAGATCAGCGCCAAAAGCAAATCCTGAGGATTTATTACCAAAAACAGAATTCAGTGACACAATGGGATATATTCCCGTCCAGTCAAGCTGTAGTCCTGCCCCGCCTCCGACAGCTATGTTTCTGTGTACCTTGTAAAGGTAATTTCCTGAAAACATCCAGGCCCATGAATCGGCCCAGTCAACAAATGCCTGACCATGTGATACTTCAACTATATGTTTTGATATTTTTGGTTCATCTTTAAGTCGGTCAGAAATAAAAAAAAGCAGCATGCCGGGTTCAATCCTGTCATTATAATTATCCTGTCCTGAGGAATTTAGCATTGCAATAAATGGCAGAATGAGAAACAAAATGATTCTAGTAAATTTCCTTATCACTTTCTTAACGGTTAATGTTTTTAAATGAAATGGAACAACTTATAAATTCGTTACAGAAAAAATATATTTTTATTGAATATTTTGTGTTTCGTGTAACAAAAGGACCATAACTACCATATTCATTAAGAATGGAAGGCAGTTTTCAATTGCAGCTGGAACAGATAATCAGAGGTAACAATCAATCGTTCAGGAAGTTGATAACAATTTCTTCGATTATTGTCAGAAACTGGGCCAGAAAAGAAAAGCATGAATTAGGATGGATTGCAAAAGATGGGATTATTTTGGATTACAGCGACCTGGTGACGGATGTTGTAAAAAAATATATTGCAGAATTATTGATTGATAAGACTTTTACTTCCTCGATGGATCATTTCAAAACTTATCTGATCAGTGAATTTGAAGATGTCCTGCATATTAATTTCTCCGAATTCCTGAGGCTTTTAAAGGAGAACCGCCACATTGCCTGGAAAATTGTAACCAATGACCTTGAAAAGAGATCTGCAGCATGGTTCTTTAAACGTAACAGGTCTTTAAAGGAGGAATGCCATGCATTGTTTTGTGAATCAATTGAGTTGGTCTATATTAAGTTCATGAAAGGAGAATGCGTCTTTAACAGCTCGGTTGCCTTTAAATCATTCTTCTTTAAAACGCTTGAAAATAAATGCCTTGAGTCACACAAGAATCCTTATCGTAATAAAGCTGTTTCACTTGACAAAATGGATTTCCCTGTTTTTCTGGATGATGATTATGATATTGACAGGTTTGAAAGACATAAAATGCTGAAATCCGCGATGGATAATCTTACTGATGAAGAGCGGCATGTTCTTACTGAGTTTTTCTTCGGCGAAAAGAAACTCAGGGATATAGCTTTTGAGACCGGACAGTCTGAAGAAAATATCAGGATCAGAAAATTCAGAGCTTTGAAGAAGCTTCAGGATCATTTCAAATTTTCTGGATATGAATCATAAGGAAGCTGAAGATAGAAAATTGGCAGAGCTCTATTTTAATCAGGCACTAACACCTGAGGAAGAAGTGGAATTTGAAGAACATCTGTTGCTCTGTGAGATATGCAGGAACAATATTCTTTTGCTCGAAGTGGCGAAAGAAGCATTGGAAGAACTTAAAACGAATGAATTCAGGAGGAAGATAAATGAACCGTCTTCCCGCCGCTATTTAAACAAGAGGGCTTTTCTTAAAATTGCAGCAGTAACAATTCTTATGGCGGGTCTGACCGGACTATTTTATCTGCTTTCAATCAGAACTGGCAAGAATAATATTGAATCTGAAATCGCGAAAGAAATAGAAGAATCAGCATCTGACCGTATTCATGATGACAGCTCAAGAATTTTTTTACAACAGGATACATTTTCCGGATCAGGCAGATCTGAAGAATTAAATCATCTTTCAGAAGGATTTACACCGGTTCCTTTCTTTGAGAATATTATCCGGCAAAGCTACAGAAACGGCGGGGTCACAGTTTTAAGCCCACTGAATGACACTATCAGAAAAATTCCTGTTTTTAAGTGGGCTGACAGCGGAATTCAGACCCTGAATCTTAAAATCATCAATAACCGCGAAGAAGTTATTTTTAGCAATAAAATCACTAATGGTACAAGTCCTGAAATTACAATCCCTTCAGGACTGTATTACTGGCAGTTGCAGAGCAGTGACGAGACTTTGTTTACAGGCAGGTTCGTTTTAGTATGGTCAGCGCCCTATAAGGGCAAAACTTCCCCATAAAAGTGGATATGAGGTTTCGGGCTTTTTAATCAGTTCAATTTTTGAATTCCTTAGAGCACTGCAGTAATTATCGCCATTCAGCAGGAAACGGTAAAAACTGTTCATAAACAACAGGGTGCTTCTGTCGTCAACTCTCCAGTATGAAAATAATACATTCCGGGCACCTGCAGAAATAAATCCCCTTAACAGGCCAATGAACCCTTCGCCCTCTTCAAGCTTTCCTTTCCCGGTTTCACAGGCGCTCAGAGTAACCAGGTCTGCATTGATATCAAGTGGATAAAGATCTTTTGCATAAAGAATTCCGTCCTCTGTATATTCAGGGATAGTATCGGTTACAGCATTTTCATGGTCACAAGTAAACACGAGACCTGAATATTCGGGATTTTTATTATCGAAAATTCCATGCGTGGCTATATGGACAAATTTGTATTTCCCTATGTTCTGCTTGAAGTTTCTTTCAGTGGCATTATCATGGGTAAAGATTCCGGTACTGATCCCACGGCTTTCAAACAGACGTTTCAGAGTGTCGGTCTCTGCAAGTGTGTAAGGCAGCTCTCTTAAATACATCCTGCTCCCTGAAAAGGAATATTTCTGGTCGATTCCGGGAGACTCTTTGGAAAATCCTTCATATTGATTGAGTCTGGTATTCCCTTTATTATTGATAAATACCGGTGCGAAAGCCAGTAATCCATTTACAGGAAAAGGAACGCAGGATTTTTCAGAGGACCACAGCCTCGAACTGTAATGGTATAACAGCCTGAAGTGATTTATGATAAAATCCTGTTTAGCAAAATCAGAGAATTCATCTACCTGCTCAAATTTTGCGGTAAGTGTCTCAAAAGGAAGAAGAAACAGATCTTTGTCAGGAATTAAAATCAGTTTATCAGATGATTCAATGACTTTCCTGAAGTCTCCAAGAAGAGCTTTGTAAAGCTTGAAGCTTAACTCAGGCAGCCTGTCTTTTTCATACTTTTTCAGAGCCGATAAGTACTCATGGATGAGTACCTTCAGGTTATCCTTGTTGTACTTTTTATTCCTTATCAGCAGGAAAGTATCAGGTGCAATCACAAAAGTAAACAGGGCTGAATCAGACATAAAATAACTTATCAGCGTCTCATTATCTTTGATCCTTGCATTTACACTTTTATGCAGCGTCATGCTTTTTTCCAGGGAGCCAGGCGGATTCCCGGTCGCAAAGTTGTTTATCGAGTCAGATAATTCCCTCAGGCTGAGCATCAGACTGTCAATTTTGTTTTGAACCTCTCCCATATATTTAAGATCTGTTCCCTGATCAGGTTTGACAAGCTTGATCTGCAGGTAATCAATCTGCCCCAGAAGATTTTTCTTTCTCAGGATAAGTCTTGCAGGAACCCCGTTCTCTTCTGTGGAATCATATTTATGAACAAGATTTCTGATTACTGATGATTTATGCAGTTCAGAGAACTCATATGCTTTGTCAAAATATTCAGGATCAGCAGTTCTTCTAAACATTCCAAATGCTGCTTCCACGGCAATCCCTGTATGTCTTGCCAATTGGTTCAAAAGCCTGATTTTAGTCTCTTCCAGAATGAAGTCTGAGATCACCGTATTGACAAATATTTTTACATAATCATAAAACCTGATAATTTCAACAAGCAATTCCTGATTCCCAGTGATGAGGTATTCATAATAATCCAGTCTGCAAAGGTTAAAAACTGTAAGGGCGAATTCGTAATGATCAAGTATCAGGGTGGCATTAATGTCACAAGCTTTAAATGGCTTAGAGTAACCTGCCTCAAGGGATCTTAGGTGGAAAAATCGGGCTGAATCGGTTTCCCCCAGCATTTGATATAATTCTCCCATGTCCCTGTACCCTGATACCAGAGCAGGATGAGGTTTGGGAAAGCATTTTTCCTTTATACTCAGAGCTCTCCTCTGGAAAAAGACCGAAGAATCAATCTTGCCCTGAGAGAAAAGTACTTCCGAAATCGCTTTATACAAATCGGAAATTTCAGGATGAATCTCCCCATAAGCTTTTTTTGCCACCTCCAATCCTTTCCTGAAGTCCGATATGCCCTGTTGCGGATCATTAAACTTAATCAGGAGATTACCTCTGTTAAGGTAACCCGGAATCAGTCGCGTGTTTTCGGCTCCAAGTTCAGATATGCACAATCCGACTGATTTGTTCAAATAATAAAATGCTGAATCACCCTGTTCCAGATAACTGTAAATTTCACCTATATTGCTATACAAGTCAATCAGATCAGGGTGGTTCATTCCGTTAAGATGCCTTACGGCGTCGACACTTCTTCTTAAATATGACAGCGCAAGGTCATAGTCTCCATGGAATTTGTATAATAAGCCTATGTTTTTATAACTGGTTGGTACACCGGGGGAATACCTTCCTCTTTTCAACCTCATTTCCAAAGCTTTTCTATGATAGAAGAGACTTTCCTTGTAATCTCCAAGATCAGCATAGGCCGTTCCCACATTGTTATAGGCGTCAGAAGTATGAGGATTTTCCTCACCAAAGATCTTCTCCGTTATTTTCAGGTATTTTTTAAAGTAACCAAGCGCTTCAGCGTACTGACCCATCTTGAAATTCAGGACTCCGAGATTGGCATAGCTCATTGCAATGTCTGCATTTTCTGTTTTATAGATTCTGTTTCTTATATCCAGAGCCATTTTATGATAATAAGCTGCCATCTCATATTTGCTGGTTTCAAGATAAATATTGCCAATGTTGTTCAGGCTAAGTGCGATATTTGGATGATCTTCGGGAAGTCTTAGTTGCCTTATTTTCAATGCTTTCATGTTCAATACCAGGGCTGTGTCGAACAAACCCCGGGCATAGTAAAGCACAGCCAGATTATTGTAAGCCTCCGCTGTAAGCGGATGAGTGATGCCGGAAGAATTTTCCCTGATCCTTACTGTTTTTTGAAAATAATCCTCACACTCGCCAAGTCTCCCTAAATAATATGCTACTGAACCTGAAAGATTATAGTTTCGGGCAAGTTCAGGGTCTTTATTTCCATATACTTCTGACAGAATCCGGGTGCTTTTCTCTATATAAAACAATGCGGAATCAAATTTCCCTATGTCAATTAATACAACTCCAATATTTCTATACGTTCCTGCCATTTTTTTCATATCCCGGGCTGGATTTTTATTCAAGACTGATAATGTCTTTCTGAAAAAAAGCAAAGCAGAATCCTGATTGTTTTCATTTGAGTATAACTCTCCGATTATATTGAAACAATCACCCGTAATTGCACTTGATTCTCCAAATTTTGCCAGTGAGATCTGCAGGTTGCCAAAGGCAGTTTTAAGCAGGCCTGACATTTTACCGGAACTTCTATTTGCCGAAATAATGTAGTTCTGACATTTCAGATAACTGGCCAGATACTTTTTCCTGCCATATAATTTCGCCGCAAGTTCATAATAATAAACGGCACTGTCATATTCAGCGCTGTCAAACCGTTTTTCTGCAGCCCTCATATACTTTGCCGCCAGAACTGTATCCCTGGATGATTTGATAATGGGGATTTCCCCGGCCAGGCCCGGATTTTGAATTATAATCAGAAAAGAAAGCCCAAGCAAGAGGTTCCTGAACACGGGTAGGATGGTTATGATATATAAATATAACTAAAAATCAGATAATATCAGCACAAAAAAGAATCCCTCAATTACAATCAATTGAGGGAATTCATTTTTATACAATTCCTTGTCAAAGACTTAAATACAAATTCTTCGCAACCTATTTTTCAAGCGGCGGAATTACCAGTACCTGCCCGGGGTATATCAGGTTAGGATCTTTGAGCATAGGTTTGTTTGCTTCAAAGATGATGTTGTACTTATTGGCATTTCCATACACCTCTTTTGCAATTTTCGAAAGATAGTCTCCTTTCTTTACTGTGTAAAACTGCTTTTCCGGCTGCGGAGGTGCTACTACCGGCGGATTCTTAACTACGATCCAGTCATCAACTGATGCAATTCCTTCAATATTACCTGCGGTGACTATAATCTTATTCTTGTTTTCGATTGTATCAATACTCCCCATAAGAATAACCTTGTCGTCATCCACCTTGACCTTGATGTCGCTTGTGTCAAATCCGAACTTTTTTATGTGCGCTGCAATTAAGTCAGCTTTTTCCTGCTCTCTTCTTTCTTCCGACTTGAAGAGTTTGTCACCTGCATTTTTAATAAATGAAATTAGTCCCATGATGTGTAGTTTAAGTTAATTATTATGATATCTGTGAATTCTTAAATTTCGGAATTCGGAATTCGGAATTCGGATTTAAAAATTCATAATCTTTAACTAAGATTGTAAGCACGATCGTCTGATCAAATCCGAAACCGAGCCTTTAAGCGAGCTAGGTGAAGCCAATCCACAATCCGCTCCCGATTGCTATCGGGACTGCAATCCGCAATCATTAAAGGTTCAGGTCAATACCTCAAAAGTGATCTTGCAGTTCACCCTGAATTCAGTGATCTTATTCTTATTGACAACGGCACTCATATCCTGTATGTAGACGGATTTGATTTCCTTGACGGTTTTAGCAGCCGTTTTGACGGCAGTGGCGGCGGCATCTTCCCAGCTTTTTTCCGAGGAAGCCATGATCTCGATTACTTTTAATACAGCCATGATGTTAATAATTTAAGTTATAATTTGAAAAGTAATAATATAACAAAGCATATGAATTGGTAAAAACACTATAAATTGTCAGTTAATTTAATTAAATATTTTCAATTGTCAAAATAAGAATTTTAGAACACTCACATTGATCTATTTAAATTGAGTGAAAATAGATTGACTGTCTTATACTTAAAGAATCTAAGGTTCAGGATTATTACTGTACGGATTAAAAAATGGTAAATTGAGTTTCGCGATTCGACAGTTTTATCATACCTCGTCTTTAGGAATGATTTTTGATCGAATAATAATAAAATGTTATAATATGAAAACAAAACTGGTCTTGCTTGCTGTCATTTTTCTGGGTGTTTTTCCACCGGCATTCTCGCAGAAAAAGCCTAAAGCCGATACAGGAATTCATCCTGGAATTCAGGCAGGGGTCAATCTTCGAACCATTTATGGTAAAGATTATGAGGGGAATGAATTGAATTATAATTTAAATTTCGGACTTAATGCCGGAGTAAATGTAAATATTCCGATAGCTCCTGATTTTTATATTCAACCCGGTTTGATGCTATCGCTTAAAGGTTTCAGTCAGGAGATAATTTCTGGTACGAGTACTAAAACAAATTTATTTTACACCGAGGTCCCGCTGAACTTTCTGTTCAGGCCGCAGGTAGGGAACGGTCATATGCTGCTTGGATTTGGCCCGTATGCAGGCTATGGCATTTTTGGAAACAAACGAACAGGTGATGATAACGATAAAATCAAATTTAAAAGCAAAGTTGCTGTATCTGACCTGTCAACAGCCGGAGCTTTTTACAAACCCCTAGATGCAGGAGCGGGAGTACAGTTTGGTTATGAACTGTACAGCGGATTCTATTTTATGATCGATGGCCAGCTGGGTCTTTTAAATATCTATCCTGAATATGAAGGCATTTTAAATAACAAAGCATCATTCAAGAATTTTGGTGCCGGATTATCAGCAGGATTCAGATTCTGACAATACGTTAATGCCATCTGGTTTTTACCCAGTTAATTAAGCAATATTATCGCGACTCATTTTACTATTTCTTCAAAATCTGTTGAATCGACCCATCCTGCGGCTTTTCTTGAAATTTCGCCTCTGATGTATCGGCTGTAGAAATCTCTTACTGTTTCTGATGCATAAGGATATCTGTCAAAAATATCCCCGTTGCCCGAAATTCGTGGATCTCCCTGGCTGTTTAGTTCCCTGAACAATTCTCCTCGGAGCCTTTGTTTCATTGCGTACAATCCCGGATCCGGAGCAAGATTGACAACGCATTCAGGATCTGAAGATATATTGTACAATTCCTCTTCTCCTCTTTTTCCGAAACTAAGGGTCCAGTATTTGTTTGACTCGCCGCTGCGCCGGAGATTCAATATAAGCGATTTTACCGGCCCTGCATCACACTCCATATACCCGGTCTCAGGATCACCCGAAGGCCATCGGTTGGACTTGAAATTCACAAGAAATAAATATCCTTCCCTGACAATACCTCTTACAGGGTACCCTGTATCATCAGGCCTCCCCACATCATGCCGCTCTTTTCCTATTAACACATGATCACGCGATTTGTCAGCCAGCCTGTTCTTCCCGGAGCGAAATATATTGGCAAGGCTTTTTCCTTCAATCTTCTGCATCCCGCTTTTGTTCTCATCTATTCCTGCAACTTCAAGAACCGTAGGAGCGATATCTATGAAACTTACATAATCGTACAATACGCGTCCCGGATTCCTGATCCCCTTTCCCCACATTATTGCAAGGGGCATGTGATTAGAGTACTCATAGCAATGGCCCTTGGCACGCGGAAAAGGCATTCCGTTATCGGCGGTGACAATCACGATTGTATTCTCAAGTTCATTCCTTTTTTCAAGAAGTTCCAGCATTCTGACAAGGTGACTGTCGAAATGCTCTATCTCGAAGGCATAATCGAGCATATCATTCCTGACAATTTCATTGTCCGGCCAGAAACCGGGAACACGATCAATATCCCCGGGTTTTTTACCTCCATTTCTTACCCCCGATCCGTAATCATACTTCCTGTGGGGTTCATATGAACCGTACCAGAAACAGAATGGTCTGCCGGGATCCTTCGAATCAAGGAATTCTTCAAAATTACCCGCATAATCAATATCGGAGATCCCGTCTGTTGGAGGCGACATCCTTTTTGAACTGAAATCTTTCCCTGTAAGCTCCCTCGGCTGTCCTGTACTGTCGACTGCTACACCAGGGGCCCATCCTTTGGCTGTATATCCTGTCGTATAGCCATTGTTGCCGAGAGCTTCAACAAATCCCGTATACTTTGCCGGGAAAAAGGGCACATGATTGGCTGCCTCCTCAAGCTGCCAGCTGTTCCTGCCTGTCAGCAGACATGCCCTCGACGGCGACGATTTGGCATTGGGAGTATAAGCATTCCGGAAGAGGATGCCATCTTTTGCCACCCTGTCAAATCCCGGTGTTTTGACCCATCTGCATCCGTATGCCCCCATGTGCATATAGGAGATATCGTCTCCGATCGCAATCAGTATATTGGGACGGTCAGACCCTGATTCTTTTTTATCCGATGAGCTGCATGCTATCAGTAAAAAAGGTGCAGCTGCCACACAGCCCTTTATCCAGATCTTATGCATGTAATATACGTTTGAGTTTTAGTCAATGCCCCAGCTATAATTTGGCTTATCGCCCATTTTAAGAAGTAGAGTTCCTCCTTTGACAAGATCCTCGTGAGTGAAAGATGTTTTATTAAGTTCCCTGCCGTTCAGCCTGGCCGATTGCACATACTTGTTTACCGGGCTGTTTTTCCAAGCGATCACATTGAATGTCTTTCCGTTTGGAAGGTTTATCCTTACCTTGCCGAACAACGGACTTCCTATCTGATATTCAGGAATCCCCGGCGAGATAGGATAGAATCCCATAGCGGAAAAGACATAAAAAGCAGATAATCCTCCGCCGTCCTCATCCCCCGGGATACCCATCAGATCATTCCGGAACCAGGTGTCCATAAGCATCCGGAGGCGTTTCTGGGCTTTCCAGGGGGTTCCCGCAAGATTGTACAGATACGGGATGTGCATCGATGGTTCATTTCCCATTACATACTGCCCCACATTTCCTGTTGCATCAGGGAAAGTCGAATAGTAGATCCATTTGGTCCTGCCCAGCCCCTCGCTGAACAGATGGTCAAGCTTCTCTTCCAGCTTGTTCTTTCCTCCCATCATGCTGATAAGGTCATCAAAAGCATGATATGGCTGCCATATATATGTCCAGGCATTGTTTTCATCATAATAGTCACGCGCCCCTGTTCCTGAGTCGAACCGGTAATCAAAAGGCTCGATCCACCTGCCGGTTGAATCCTTTGGATGGTAAAATCCTGTTTCGGTATTAAAGAGGTTCCTGTAATTGAGGCTTCGCTTAATGAAAAAATTGTAATCATCCTGCCTTCCGAGCTCCCTGGCCAAGAGTGCCATGCACCAGTCATCGTACGATGAGGCAAGGGTAATTGCAACTGACTGCCTCCTTTCGAATGAATTTACTATCGAATACGGTTCAGTCTCGCCTTTGAGAAGCCCCGGAAAGTAACCTTTTTCATCATAAAACCTGTCGAGCGAAGTGGCTTTACCCCTGATCCACGGTAGCTTCGTTTCGTTAAGGATCGTGTTTTTAAGATGTTCATATGCTTCCTCAAGATCAAAGCCCCGTATCCCTTTGTTCCAAGCATCGAGAATAACCGCAGCCGAATGGTTGCCATTCATTGCATGCATGTCTCCGGTCGGTGTGGGAAAAGTTGGCATCCATCCCGATTGCCTTGCCATCCTGATGTACGATGAGATCTTTTCATCCTGACTGTCAGGATTAAGAATAACCTGAAGCGGATGCAGGGCAAGGTAGGTATCCCACACCCAGTCGTCGGTATAAAATGCGGTATCTCCGGCAGATTCCGTTTTGTTGCTCCACACACTGTAATACCGGCCATCTTCGGTAACGTCGACCATCCTCTCAAAACAACGGTAAAGCGAGGTATAAAATACATGCTTCTGATCTTCTGTTCCTCCTTCGACCTCAATACCGGAAAGCACTTTATCCCATGCCCTGCGAGCCTTCATTGACGCTTTATCGAATGCCCATCCGCTTATTTCCGAATTAAGGTTCTTTTCTGCCTGCTCCTCACTGATGTATGATATGCCGTACCTTATATTCAACTGATCAAAGCCGGTCCCTTTAAAGGAAGCAATCAGCGATGAGCTGCCCGGTATGCCGGAAGCCATGTCTGTTCCCGGAATCGACCCGGATTTTTTCTCAAATTCAGGCTTCCTGTCAAATTCAAGGAAGAGATAGATCTTTACTCCCCTGAATACCTCATGCCCACTGACTGTTTTTTCCGAAAAGTTGAGCTCACCCCCGTTTCTGGTACTGATTACTACCCCGCAATCTGATCTTCCGTTAAACCGGATATTGAAAAATCCGGCTTTCGCTGCGGGTGAAAACTTAACATCAATGCCCCTTTCATCCAGCGTTACTGAATAACGGTAAGGAGTAATCGTCTCGTTGTCGTATGTGAAAGGAGCTGATATCTGAGCCTTATCACTGCTGCCCGAAAAGGGGATAATGTTGAAAACCATCCCGGAACGGTGAGATACGACATTCAGCGGAAATCCAGGCATCTTGTTTGTTGTGTAATTATCCCTGTCAGGATAGAATCTGAGCATACTGTTCGGGAGGTGAACGGTAGGGTAGGTCGGGACCAGTAGATGACTTATATTCCCTATATATGGATTTACATAATCCACCGGGTCTGGATTTTTGCCGGAACAGGCGGCAAGAAGGAATAAAATAATTACTGACTGACTTAATAAACTGAATTTGCTGTACATACTGTCGCAGTTGAATATTATTTTGTCTAAGTTGCTGGTTACATGGTGTTTGTTCCTGGTTGCAGGATGCTGGTTGCTGATTGGTGATAATTAATGATCAGCAATCTGCAAACAGCAACCTGGGTTAATGGATCCTGTTGTATTTTTTCATTATCTCAAGTACCTTATCGATTGGTAAGGATTCTATTTTAAAATTATATTTTCCGGTGAGTGTGGTTGCTGCAAAAAGTGAATTAATAACTGCCTCCTCAGTAGCTTCTATCACTGCTTCAAAGAGAAGGTCCATCTCTTCATTCCTCAGAACTTTCATTTCCTGGTACATTGACTTCGGATTGTAGGGAACCCTGAGGTTTTCCGCTGTTGAAACAGCTATAGCATAATCACCACTGCTGTTAGAGGTCATTCCTCCGGTCCGGGCAATCCCGGCCATGGCTCTCGCCGCCAGCCTTTTCAGATTCCTGGAGTCAAGGGGAGCATCAGTCATTATTACTATCATGCATGAGCCGTCTTCCTTATATTCGCCCGGTATCCTCATGAATTTATGCCTGCCCAGTTCAAGTCCCACAGGCACCCCGCTTATCTGTAGAATACCACCGAAGTTGGTCTGAACGAGTACGCCAACGGTAAAGCCTCCTTTTGATCCGGGCAGAATTCTCGATGAAGTCCCTATTCCTCCCTTGAATCCGAAGCAGACGGTGCCTGTTCCGGCTCCGACATTACCCTCCGCCACTGCCCCTGTGTCGGCTGAAGCTATCGCATTAAGGACATGTTCCTTCGTTATGGCTCTTTTTCGGATGTCATTGAGTCCCGCGTCATTTGTTTCCCCTACAACCGGATTGACGCTCATTACTCCGATGTTTTCGGGGAAGCTCAGGGTATAATCTATCAGCGCATCCGCAGCAACAGGGACGCTAAGTGTGTTTGTAAGGATAATCGGAGTTTCAATATTGCCGAGTTCTTCAACCTGGGATATTCCTGTGAGCTTTCCAAATCCGTTGCCAATAAAGATCCCTGCAGGCACCTTGTTCTGAAAAATATTACCTGAATGGGGCAGGATGGCTGTGACGCCCGTGTTTACAAAATTATCATCCTTAACGGTAACATGTCCTACCTTGACTCCGGGAACATCTGTTATTGCATTGTTGTGGCCTGATTTTAATATTCCGAAGCGGATCCCGTAGTCGGCTGGTCTCATATTCTGGGCTTGCATAGCTAAACAAATTAATAATGCCGGGATTATGACGGTGTATCTCATTCTCTACTTCCGACATGAAATTATAAATTCCCTTGACTCCGGGAGCAGTTCATTCTCATCGAAATCACCGAAGATCCTGTAATTGTTGAATTTTGATCTTTCCATAAGGTGCTCAAGCTCAAATCTGAAGAAATACCTCATGGGAGTATGCCACTCTTCTGAGAAATATGAATCTCCTTCATTCCAGTCAATCCTGAAAGTAACATTAATTATCTGGTTCATCAAGTCTGGTCTGGTTGAGACAGTTCTTTTCATCCGGTTACCGGGTTCAAATTCTCCCTGAAAATCCGTCACGTTATCCATTCCGCTAATCAGCATCTTCAGGTCGGGAACAAAAGCATCAAAAATGAAAGTGCCTCCCGGATTAAGATGATCATATATATTGTCGAGTGCTTTGATCTGATCAGATTTTTCAGTCAGATGCATAAATACCCGGAAAGGTGCAATTATCAGGTCAAATTCTGATTCAAATCTGAAATCAACTATGTTCTGAAGTGTGATCCTGGATCTCTTATCCTCATCCAGCTTGGCTTTAAGAATATCTATCATCGCCGGACTGATATCGATGCCATAAATGTCGGCACCATTTTTAAGGGCTTCAGTCAGCAGTCGGCCGGTACCGGATCCAACCTCCAGGATTTTTCCCTTTGTCTGATTGATTTTCCTTAAGTAGTAATTGTTATCTACTCCATCGCGTACCTGGTGGTATATAAGATCATAAAACCTTGCGAAATAATCAGGATAGAGACAATATTTATCATAAACCGGTCTCTTTTCCCTGTCATTAATATTTTGGGACATTGTTCAGAACAAATGGTAATGAAGTAAATTTACGATTCTTTTTAGATTCATCCAATTTTTAAACAAGTCATCGTAAGGGAGCCGGCTAAAGGCTTGTCATTGAATAGTTTCATATTATCGTTTTCCTCCTTTAGAGCCAGAACATATAGTAATGGCAGAAAATGCTCGGCAGTTGGAATGGCAAGCTTAAAAGTTCTTCGGGAAATCCGCCGAAATCATGTATTGTCCTGGGCTTTTCCATTGCCGTTACTAAAGTACCGCGGGTTTCCCAGTGTGCGGATACACATAAGATTGCAGATGGTCTGGCAATGGATTTTCCGGTATTACTCCATCCTCTTACAAACTCATTATCCTCAATTGCATTCATCGGGCTGCCATGTCCGAGGAAGAGTACCGGCATTTTATTAGAAGGGTCAGACGGATGGATTGAATTTATCTCATCTGTTTTTATTTCATTCATGATTTTTTCTTTCATTCTGATTCTTTTCAAAAGTGCGAGTTCAGTTATTTATGCCTTATATTAAGACATTTCAGGATCAGTAATTGTTCGGAAGCGCGACATAAGTTAGTATTTTTTAGACAAAAAGCAAGATGTTTTTCAGTGTGTCATTGTTTTCTACGAACAGGTCGTCACTAACGGGACTTACAAAAGCCAAAGTATGTAGAGCCTGTCTCTCTTAGCGGGGAGCTGGTTGACTATTGCCCTGACATATATTAAATCATGATTAATAATACAGCAAAGCGCAAATAAGGTACATAATTATTATGATAAATTCCAACCAGGTATCGCCCTTTCAGGGCTTAAAATCATTGGTGTGCTTCGGCCCCCGGTTTCACCGGGGGTTATTCACATTCAGTCACTTACGTGACTTCTTTGTCGAGCTCCTAAGCAGCTGTCCCATAGAGATAACCGAACATTACCTACGGCAGATATCACCCTGACAGGGACATGCTCTGAAAGAGCATCCTTCAACCGGTTGCTTCTCTGAAGGAGAAGGATGTGAATAACCTCCGGTGCAACCGGAGGTACTGCTCTCTCCAAGGGCTATTCAGCTCCGAAGGAGCGACATGTAGGTAATCGGAAGATACTGATATTTTATCATTTAGGGGTCCGACTTAAAGAATCTCATACTTTTTGTCAGACAGCAGTGATTGCAGATGTTGTCTTACTATAATTATTCTGGTATCCTGATTATATCGCGGTATTCCTTTCCTTATTTACTGAATACTGATCGCTATGGACGACTCCCTGCTTACGACAGTGTGGCTGTATCAAAAATCATCTTTAATCTGAATGTCAGAAATCCGTAATTTGTCCAGGAATTATTATCAGATCGCTCTTGTTTTAAAAAATTAAACAATTTCTATTGATTTGTTTTATATTTGTAGCCCGAAAGATCAACCTGATTAACATTTGTTTATTTTATATGCCCAAAAAATACTCACTGGATAAGGATAAAATTAAGATAGTTCTTCTTGAAGGAATACATAATAGTGCAGCCAGGTTTTTTAAGGCTAATGGTTATTCCAACATTGAATCCTTTCCTGCCGCCCCTGATGATTACACACTCAGATCAATTATACAGAATGCGAATATTATTGGTATACGGTCGCGAACCCAACTAACTAAAGGTATCCTGAGTTCAGCTGAAAAACTCCTTGCCATAGGTTGTTTCAGTATTGGTACCAATCAGGTTGATGGTAAGGCAGCTAAACTTATGGGAATTCCGGTATTTAATGCACCTTTTTCCAATACCCGTTCGGTTGCTGAACTTGTTATAGCCGAAGCAATCCTTCTAATGCGTAATATCCCCGTTAAAAATGCAGCAGCTCACAGGGGACTATGGATGAAATCGGCAACAAACTGTTTTGAAGTGAGGGACAAAAACCTCGGCATAATAGGTTACGGTCATATCGGCTCTCAGGTTTCGATACTTGCAGAATCGCTTGGAATGAATGTTTATTACTATGATATTGTAAAAAAACTTAGTCTGGGAAAAGCTGTAGCATGCTCTTCACTTGATGAGCTTCTTAAAGTTGCACATATAGTTACACTTCATGTCCCTGAAACACATCTTACAAGGAATATGATAAGTGAAAGGGAATTATCAGTGATGAAAAAAGGAGCCTGTCTTATTAATGCGTCAAGGGGAACCGTTGTCAATATAAGAGCTTTATCAAAAGCCCTCAAATCTGGTCACATCCTTGGTGCAGCACTCGACGTATTCCCTGAGGAACCTGCATCCAACAACGATCCTTTCGTTTCGGAACTCCAGCAGTATGAAAATGTGATTCTTTCTCCGCATGTCGGCGGAAGCACAATGGAAGCTCAGGAAAATATCGGCACAGAAGTTGCTGAAAAGCTTGTTAAATACAGTGATACAGGGGCCACAATAGGAGCTACTAATTTTGTACAGGTTTCATTGCAGCCAAACAGGAATGCGCAGAGATTTTTACACATCCATAAGAATGAACCTGGGATTCTTAAAGAAATCAACTATGTTTTTACTTCAAAAGGTATAAACATTGCCGCAGAGTATCTTCAGACTGATCCTGATATCGGCTATGTTATAATTGACACTGAAAGCCACCTCAACTCAGGAATCATACAGGAGCTTAAATCAATCCCCGGGACAATAAGGGTGAGAATGCTCTATTGAATACCTCACCCCCTCTTATCCCCAGCTCCCGCGGAGAGCGGGGGAAGATCCGGCTGAATTGAGATCTTCTGACAGGTGTGATGATTCAAATCTTAATTTTTCAATGGGAACGAATGTCTCATCGGCTGTATCGACAATACTTATATTTTTACATAAACTACCGAAAATACCTTTGATCGTATTTATGACAGTCTGCATTATCGGTTTATAGATCCACTCAAATTCCTCCGGACCTTTCTCAAGCGACTTCTCGGTATTAAGCCTGTATTCTTCCTTTACCTTATTGGCATATTTGTATAGGTTGTCAGTTGTCATCCATCTTTTTTCGGCAAGGGCATTCTGACTCCTGAACTCAAATATCTCAAAAAAACTCCATTCAAGTTTTCTGTTTCCAAATGAAAGGAACCTGGGGTTGATATTGGCTACGATCAGTTCATCATTCTCAGGAAGGTATTTGAATCTCAGCTCTTTGCAATCAATGCCGAATTTGGCCTGAAGAGAAATATTCAGACTCCCGAAATACTTTATTTCCCTGTCATCTGCTATTGTCTCCTTTTTTACTACGGGCCGGTTAAAGTTTGTATCCACCTCAAATAAGTTAAGTTCAAGTATACTCCTTATCTTGGTGATCTGGAACTGCCTTTCTTTCAGGTAGGCAATTTCCTCCTCGAGCTTGTCGTTAAGTTTTGCCAGTGACTTGTTCTTGTCTTCAAGTCCCTCTATCCTGCTCTGGAACTGGGATACACGCACGTTGAGATTGATAAGCTGTTGTATACCAAAGATTATAAGACCCACCCCCATAGCAGCAAAGCCCCAGAGAAAGACTTTGTTCAGAAGCAGTATAAGTGCCAGCCCAATCAGGAGGATAAAAATACCATATCGTTTTATGAGAGCCATTCAATTCAGTTTTAACCTGGTGGTCTTTGCTTAAACTTCACGCAATATTATGTTATTTTTTTAAGAACTTTCACTGAGATCCACCAGGTCCCGTTAATTATCAGTATCACAGAGGATCAATTTGATATTCAGCTTTACTCCGTGAAACTCTGATTTTCTCCGTGTTACTCCGTGTTAAAAAAATATCCTATAATTTATTTTAAAGGATACACCTTGTTCTGATACCTGGTCCGGATCACATTCTTGAATATTGTCCAATGTTCTTCCGTCATCCTTCCTGGGGTAAAAAGGCATATCCCTGCTGCACCGTTTTCCATCGATTCCCTTATTGCAGCCTCAAGTTCACCGGGCACCAGTCCATGGTTTTCAGGATCAGGCTCATTTGCCTTGCTGGCCGGATCGGGGCAGATGAACAGTCCGCTGTAAAGAGGTCTGGAATTGTTGATGGAGGTCACCCCTTCCCTGCACATGTCACCTATCCATTCAGTACCTTCAAGGTAGAAGTCATTATAATTCATCGGGTAGAATGCATCTATGTTCCATTTGTCCCATTCCTGTCTTACGATCTTTTTTGCTATTGAATTGGGCCCCGGGAACACGGCTGCATTTATGACTTTCCCTTTTGAATGCACCACATCGGCCAGGCGGTTGACAAGATTTGTTATCAGATCATATCTGAACTGCTTCCATTTCTCAACCTGCGAAGGATCTTCAACATCATTCAGGTCAACACCGGTATTGATAAGGAAATCATTCTTGCATTTGTCGCAGTAGCAATAATCAAACTGCGGATACTCCCTGTCCATTACCAGGTTGTACTTTTTCCATAAACCTTTTGCAAGGATAACATCAGGAAACCTTATGAAGTCGAGGTGTATACCGTCAACTTCAGGGATTTCTGCTATTTTACCGTACAGGTCCTCAAGGTATTTTATTACTTCTTCCCGGTTAGGGCATACAAAATGATAATGATCGGCATAAGCCGGCTTATCGTATGCCGATTCGCCGATACCGTTTATGGCATACCACTCCGGTTTCATGTCGGGATTATTATTCTGGGTAAGTGTTGGTATCCAGGTGTGGAATTCAAGTCCGACCTCTTTGGCTATCTTTCCAACCCGTTTGTAAACTTCCGGATCGCGGCCTCCTGAATACATGAGTCCGTCTACCCCTTTTTCCTTCAGATCTGCAAATTCAGCTTTTATTTCTGCGTCGGTAGCCTTCCCCGGTCCGCCGAGCCAGGCATAGCAGGGGATCTTTGAGTCTTTCCCGGGAGCAAAAGATGCCAGTAAAACTAAAAGTACGATTATTATCAGTTTGTTCATATTTTTAGTGTTAGATTAATGAAAATCAGTATTCTGAATAATTGCATCTGTCTTTGAAAGATCTATCAACTTTTATTAATAATGGTAATAATACAATGATAAGCATTTTTCAAACAGGATGCATTAATATTATCCATCTTACAATCTAAGTTTTGAAATAGTGACAAAGAAGCAAAAGATACTTTATTTAGAATGATTCTAAATAATGGGGGGGGGGGGGGTAAAATTTTATGAAAAAATGTTAAAAGAAGTTAAAAATTTGATTAATTTTGTTTCCAAGCATGTATGCGAGTATCAATTTTGTACATTAACATTATGATATAGAATTATTTATTTGATTTGAAGCGGAGGAGACAGACGTTATAATTTGTTCTTTTTCAATTCATACAGTGATTTGAAGCAATGGATCAGATTAAGGATTTTCCATCACAAGTATTTGAAGTAAAAACTGATCATGGCATTAAAGTAGTTAACGCCAGGCATATACTCTTCATAAAGGCAGAGAGGAAATTTTCTGTTATTTATTTTGATGATGATTCCAGCCTGATAGTATATCATATGTTGAACTGGTTTGAAGAATTCCTTTTTCTTCCCTGTTTCTTCCGATGTCATGTCTCATACATAATTAATTATTGTCATGTATCGTCTGTTGATCATACCAGAGTTATCATGACAGACAGGAGTCTGGTTCCCGTCTCAAGGAAAAGGATGGGTGATTTCAGGGAGAACCTCAGACAGTTCCATCAGAAGGCAAACCAATCTAATGTTTAATATTCTTACTTCTTTGATTGTCATTCGATTGTCATTAAATGGTCATTCAATGGTCATTCAGTGTTCATTCAGTAGAACTTCATTAGTCAATCAATCGTAAATCAATGAATGACAACCGAATGACGTTCGCAGCACAAATGACAACCGAATGACAACAAATGACGCGCGCAGTGCAAATGACAATAGAATGACAACCGAATGACAATATAATGTACCCCAAATTTAGGACAGCGATTTAAGTTGGAAAAATAAATTTTAAA
>CAZTJT010000042.1:0-30087 GCA_964613785.1 uncultured Rikenellaceae bacterium | reverse complement strand
TGTTGACCCACCTGGGCTCGAACCAGGACTCTGCGGAACCAAAATCCGTCGTGTTGCCAATTACACCATGGGTCATTATCCCTGTTTGGTGCTGCAAAATTAGCAAATTTTTTTATTCGGGAGAACTGAGGATGTCTCAAAAGCTGACTTGAGCCACTTCTGTACAACAAAGACTGTTGATTATCTGCCACTTGAAAACCCCCTTTAGGGGTCAGGGGGTAAAGACAAATGTTGCTGAGATCCCTCCTGACAAAGATGCTTTTTAAAATCCTTTAGATTCCAAAGTTGGCCAAACAACCTCCTAAACAGCATCAAGAAACTGAGGATCGACAGGATTCTTTTTCAGACCGGAGGTCTCAACAATGAAAAACGGACAATCGGTAAGAGACCTGAGAATCATTCCAAGCTCACACATATCATCGTCTCCCTCTTCATAGAACCATAGAATCCTGGCATACTTCTCTATCTCCTCCATCTTTGCAATTTCTTTGATTATATTATAAATCCACTTGGTGGAGCTGGTGTTTATATACTCAAAACAAAACTCTATTTGCGTTTCTTCCCTGCAAGTCTTTACATATCTGCTTATCCACTCATAAACCGGACGATATACATCTCCCGGGTTCTCGGTTATTGACCGTCCCTCAAAAACTATTCTTCCCTGTTCAAGACATATTGCAGGAGTCCTTTTTGTAGCTTCAACAGAATATTTAAGCAGATGTTTCATTACTCTAAAAACGCATAGCTGCTGTTTTTATTCTGTCACAGCTCAAAAAGGCCTAATTTATGATAAGTTTAATGGGGGTATAAAAGAATTGTCTTCTTAGTTGTTACGGTTAAAGAGTGTTGGTTCAGATTCTTCCCATAGGGTGGGATGCTCATCATCAAATCTTTTAATAATGGCTTTCATTATTGTTTCCCTCATGAACTCCGATCTGTTCTTCACCCTGTAGCGTGAACAATAGATACCCAGCGCCCTGGCTTCCCTGCTGTTAAGCATCAGAGAAAACCTGCTGGTTCTTTTCAACCTGTCATCCTTATTTAGGCTCCTCTTCAAAAAAACACCTGAAATAATCAGCTAATATAGGAAAACCGGACTTCTTCGTATTTGCGATTTAAAATAGTTTTTAACAGAAAATCAAAAGCCAGTCTGTAATTGACTGGCTTTTTGATTGTTGCTATATTAACAACTTAAATCTACCCTTAAGCTCTTCCGGCGCTGCCCAGAACGTTAATGATCTTATGCTTGTAAAGCTCTTTCAGTTTCTCTCGCGCCGGGCCAAGGTAGTTTCTCGGATCAAATTCGCCTGGTTTTTCAACAAATACCCTTCTTATGGCGGCAGTCATAGCTAAACGTCCGTCACTGTCGATATTGATCTTGCATACGGCTGATTTTGCAGCCCTGCGCAGCTGGTCCTCAGATACACCGGCAGTGTTTTCCATTTTCCCGCCATATTTGTTTATTTCGTCTACTATATCCTGAGGTACTGATGACGCACCATGGAGAACAATAGGGAATCCCGGTATCCTTTTTTCACATTCTTCGAGTATATCGAACCGCAACGGTGGGGGCAGCTCGCCCGGCTGAACCTTGAATTTAAAAGCTCCGTGCGAGGTGCCAATGGAAATTGCAAGTGAGTCTACTCCTGTTTTTTTTACAAAATCTTCAACTTCCTCGGGTCTTGTATATGAAGAATGTTCGGCAGAAACCTCATCTTCAATACCGGCAAGCACTCCAAGCTCCCCTTCGACGGTTACATCATACTGATGTGCAAAATCAACCACCTGCTTGGTAAGTCTTACATTTTCCTCATAAGGGAAATGAGATCCGTCGATCATTACCGATGAAAAACCGGTCTCAATGCACGATTTGCATGTCTCAAATGAATCTCCATGATCGAGGTGAAGCACAATAGGTATTTGATAACCAAGCTCCCTTGCATATTCAACAGCTCCTTTTGCAAGGTACTGCAATAATGTCTGATTGGCATATTTGCGGGCACCTTTTGAAACCTGAAGAATAACCGGTGATTTTGTCTCAACACACGCGCTGATTATCGCCTGCAGCTGTTCAAGATTGTTGAAATTGAATGCCGGAATTGCATATCCGCCCTTTACGGCTTCCCTGAACAGTTCCCTTGAATTTACTAATCCTAATTCTTTGTAATGAAGCATAATTCATCGTTTTTAAAATGACGACCAAGATAGTTATTTTACCTTTTGCTGCAAAAAGATTTTTAAACTTCCCCATAAATGATTTGTATGAGTCATTTTCATAAAGAACCGGGAAAGGAACAGTGATAATGAATAACAATAAATAAGCTCACGTAGATGTCTTATTAAGCTAATTGTTTATCTTCGTAACCTTATTTTCAAAAGGTTTCTGCACAGGAGCAGGGATTTTTATGCAGCATTCATAAAAAAAAGGGATCATTGATTTATGCCATCCGGCAGATTATATATACAAACCACTGTGAAATGAAAACGTTTCTGGTATTAATAACCGCCTTATTGTTTATTGGATCGGGAAAAACTTACGCACAGCAGGAACCCTGGTCGCTTGAAAAATGCATTAATTATGCAGTCGATCATAATATTCAGGTCAAGCAGCAGATGCTTCAGACAAAGGTTCAGAAGAACAATTATGATCAGTCTAGGTTGAATCTGCTCCCCACTATTAACGGATCTGCATCGCACGATTATTCTTTTGGAAGAGCGCTTGACCAGAATTCCTATGAATTCTACAACCAGACTGTATTGTCTGATTATTTTTATATAGGTGGCAGGACAAATCTCTTCAATGGTCTGCAGAATTTCAACAATATCCAGAAAAGCAGGTATGAGTTGCTTGCCGGTCAGCAGGATCTACAGAAAATCAGGGACAATGTTTCACTTGCTGTTGCAATTGCTTACCTACAGATCCTTCTCAACAAGGAGCTTGTTTCGGCAAATGAGAATCAGCTTAACATCACTATTCAGCAAATAGAAAAGACCAGGAAGATGGTTGATGCAGGAAGTGTTGCAAGGGGAAATCTTCTGCAGATAGAGGCCCAGGCCGCTCAGGAGGAGCTGAACCTTATAACAATGAAGAACATGCTCGATTTATCTTATCTAGACCTGACACAGCTGCTTGAAATTGAATCTCCTGCAGGTTTTGAGGTTGAGGTTCCCACTATTGATGTCGAAGCCATTTCCGTTATACCAGGAACAATTGATGAAATATACAATTTTGCAGCGCAGTCGAGGCCTGAAGTCAAGGGTTCGGAATTAAGGCTGGCTGCATCGGAATATGACCTGAAAATAGCAAAGGGATACAGAAGTCCTTCAGTTTCTCTGAGTCATACTTTTGGAACCCGTTATTCATATATTTATGATCTCCCTGGCATTCAGCCATTCAGCGATCAACTTAATAATAACAAAAGCTATGGGCTTGGTGTCTCGATAAATATACCGATCCTTAACGGATGGCAGGTGAATAAGAATATCGCTAACTCGAAGCTGGCGGTTGAAAACAGCCGCTATACCCTGGAAGGAACAAAAAAGCAGCTTTACAAGGATATTCAACAGGCTTATGCCGATGCTGTGGCAGCTCTGAAAAAGTACAATGCAAGCCAGAAAGCAGTAAGCTCAATGGAGGAATCATTCCGGTATACCGAACAGAAATTCAATGTGGGTATGGTTACGCCAATTGATTATAATGCTTCAAAAACACAGCTTCTCAATGCCCAGTCAGAAATGGCGCAGGCAAAATATGAATTTGTATTTAAGATTAAAGTTCTTGATTTTTACAGAGGAATACCTCTTAACCTTGATAAGTAGTTAATATTATCAGACATATTATACATGAAACCTCCATGTATTAACATACACAAAAACTATAGTACAGTAATTATCTACCTGGAGGTTCTGTAATACCATTATAATAAAAATAGATGATGAAATCAAACAAGTTACTTAAGATTCTGATCCCTTCAGTGGTAATACTTCTGATCTTTGCAGTTGTCGGAAAGAAAATGGGATGGTTCGGTAAGGCGGCTTCGATAAAGGTAGCAGTGGAGAAGGCAGAGAGGAGAGTGATTGTGGAAACAATTACAGCCAATGGTAAGATACAACCCGAAAAGGAAGTAAAGATCACACCGGATGTGTCTGGTGAAATTGTGGAACTTACTGTTAAAGAGGGTTATCCGGTAGAAAAGGGACAACTGTTGCTCAGGATAAAGCCTGATGTTTATATCTCCCAGAAAGACCGTGCACTGGCAGCGATCAGTTCAGCACGGGCAAGGCTCGCGCAGGCTGAAGCTCAATTCATTCAGGCTGAGCTTACCTTTAAAAGAACCGAGCAGCTTTTCAGGGAAGAGACAATTTCAAAGTCAGAATTTGAACAGGCCGAGGCATCATACAGAGTTGCAAAAGCTGAAGTGGATGCAGCCAGGTATTCAGTTGTCAGCGCTGAGGCTTCGGTTAAAGAGGCTGATGAAAACCTCATCAAGACTTCAATATACTCACCAATGACCGGTACTGTGTCAATGCTGCTGGTGGAACTTGGCGAAAGAGTGGCAGGAACAGGACTGATGGCAGGGACTGAAATGCTCAGGGTTGCTGACCTTTCAAGAATGGAAGCAAGGGTTGAGGTAAATGAGAATGATATTCCAAGTGTAAAGCTGGGTGACACCGCTACCATTGAAGTGGATGCATATCCCGACTTTCAGTTTAAAGGTGTTGTGACTGAAATAGCAAATTCAGCAAAAACTACAGGAGTATCAGCCGATCAGGTAACAAACTTTGATGTTAAAATACTTGTTCTTCCTGAATCATATCAGGACATTGAAGGAGTATCTGGAGGTCATCCGCTCAGACCCGGCATGTCGGCAACAGTGGATATACAGACAAAAACCAAATCCGGGGTTGTAAGCGTGCCTATTGAATCGGTGACCACTAGGACTGATACTACAAAAATTGTTACAAAAAAGACTGATAAGGACATACGTACAATAGTATTCATTACAGATGGTACAAGGGCTTTTGCAAGAGATGTCAAGACAGGGATACAGGATAACAGCTATATTGAAATTATTTCTGGTGTTTCAGAAGGGGAAAGGGTTATTTCAGCCCCTTTCAGTGCAATAAGCAAAAAACTTGCTGACAGTTCCCTTGTCCAAATAGTTAAGAAAGAGGATCTCTTTTCATTGAAATAAAGCCTCAACTCTTTCCGGATTATGATCATATGTCTTGAAACCTCCACATCTGTTTGTTCTGTGGCTTTGTGCGACAGCAAGGGAGTTATAGGTCTCAGAGAAAGCATTGAAAACAAATCTCACGCCTCTCAACTCACCCTTTTTATCGAACAGCTTTTATCAGAAGCAGGTATTACAGTACCTCAGCTGGAATCAGTTGCTGTCAGCAAGGGCCCCGGTTCATATACCGGACTGCGGATCGGGGTTTCTGTCGCTAAGGGCATGGCTTATGCCGCTGAAATACCTCTTATCGGCGTTGAAACCACACTTTCAATGTTTTACGGAATCTCAGACAATATCAGACAAAAATATGGCGTTGATAATAATTGGTTGTTGATACCAATGCTTGACGCACGACGTATGGAGGTCTACTATTCGGTATATACCGCTGATGGCATGAGAATTAAAGAAATATCGGCAGAAGTAATCGATGAAAATACTTTTGCTGATATTCCGGATTCGGTGAGAGTGCTTGTTTTCGGAGATGGCGCAGCTAAATGCAGAGAGATACTGAAAAGGGAAAACATACTTTTTGAAGAAGGATTCAGAATGTCGGCTTCTTTCATGTATAAACCTGCTTATGAATCACTTGATGCCCGCAAATTTGAGGATGTCGCATATTTCGAACCATTTTACCTTAAGGATTTTATTGCAACAACACCAAAAAGATTCCTACTTGGCAAGTAATTTGCCGGATAAAGGCAAATAGTAATAATATTTTTGATGAAGACGCTGAAATTCTTGATATTTTCATTTTTGTCATCAGTATATGCCTCAGGACAGGTATTTTCATATTTGCCGGGTGAAAGGATTGAATATGCAATACATTATGGAGTAGTACAGGGAGGTATCGCCTCACTTGAAATCAAATGTGATACTTTCAGGGGAAAGCAGGTTTATCATTCTGTCTTTATCGGAAAAACAACTGGTGTTGCTGATGCAATCTTCAAGGTAAAAGATATTTATGAAAGCTATATAGATCCGGTAACCCAGCTCCCTGTTTTTTCAATCAGAAATATTCAGGAAGGTCGATACAGAAGGTACAATGAGGTTCAATTTGATCATTATTCACGTCCCGATTCGGCTATCCTGACAAGCAACCTGACAGGAGTGCACATAACCGAGCAGGGAATTCATGATATCCTTTCATGCTTTTATTACTTCAGGAACAAATACCTACCCAATTATCAGAATCTCAAAAAAGGAGACATGATTACGATCATGACCTGGTTTACCGATGAACTTTATCCGATACGTCTGAGGTACATGGGTACAGATGAAATAAGGACGAAAGTGGGAAAAATTAAATGCCTTAAGTTCAATCCTGTTACCGAAAAAGGAAGACTGTTTAAAACAGAAGATGATGTATCCTTCTGGTTCACTGCAGATAAAAATTTTTTACCTGTTAAAGTTCGTTTTGATATCTTTGTGGGCTCCTTTAATGCTGAAATAACAGCCTATGAGGGATTGAAATTTCCCTTGGAGATTAAAGAAAAAAGATTAACTTACAATTAATTTGGAATAAAAATTTATGGCAACCACAGCTGATTTCAGGAATGGTCTGGTCATCGAGTTCAACGATGATCTTTACACTATTGTGCAGTTTCAGCACGTAAAACCCGGGAAAGGACCGGCATTCGTCAGAACGAAACTTAAAAACATTAAGACCGGACGCGTTATAGATAATACCTTTTCATCGGGGACCAAGGTGAACCTGGCGAGGGTGGAAAGACGTCCATATCAATATCTTTACCATGATGAAATGGGCTATTACTTTATGCACCTTGAGACTTTTGAACAGATTCATGTAGCGGAGGAATTGATAGATAATCACGAATTCCTCAAGGAAGGTCAGAATGTTGAGGTGGTGGTCCATGCCGACACTGAAACTGTTTTGAGTGTTGAACTTCCACAGTTTGTCGTCATGGAAGTTACTTATACAGAGCCCGGGTTGAGAGGCGATACGGCTACAAACACTCTGAAACCTGCAAAAATCGAAACCGGAAGCACTATAATGGTCCCTCTTTTCATCAACGCCGGCGACAAGATAAAGATTGACACATCTACACGGTCATATATAGAGAGGGCGAAAGGATGATGAAGATTTCGGATTTCGGAAGGCGGATTTCGGATTTTTTTCAAATCCGCAACCGAGCCGCATGGCGAGCTCGGCGAAGCCAATCCGAAAACCGAAATCAACAAGTAGATTCAGACAAATGAAAACCAGGCGGGATTCGGCAGACAGGCTGAGATTATCCAGATTCAAGCTGGATGCTCTTCTCGATATAACCCTGTCGATAAATGCTAACCTGCCTACAGAAGCCCTGCTTGCAAAATACGAATCCATCCTGAGGAATGAGCTTCAGATAGGTAAAATATTGATATTCAAGCATTCCGACAAATGGGAATGCATCCTGAATGGTGGTTTCCCTGAAAATTACAGTACCGATATCAGCGTTGAAAACGATCTTCTCGGATACACAAAAACCGTATTTCGCGATGAAATCCATGGAATGGAAGGTGTAGAGATCATCATTCCTGTTTTCAATAACTCCGTACCACTGGCATTCGTCCTGATCGGCGACATTGAAGAGGAGGGTCAGGGTGTTAGCCCGGTTATTAAACATCTGAATTTTGTGCAGACAATCTCAAGTATAATTCTGGTTGCAATTGAGAACATAAGGCTTTTCAGGGAAAGCCTCCGCCAGGAAGCCCTTAAAAAAGAGCTGGAGCTTGCTGCCAGAATGCAGCAAAAACTGATTCCCGATAATGACCTGATGCCCATTGAAAGCAACCTTGTGGTGACAGGATTCTATTACCCTCATTATGAGGTTGGAGGGGATTATTACGATTGCATAAGACTTTCAGATACCAGGACAGGATTTTGCATAGCTGATGTTTCAGGCAAAGGTATCTCGGCAGCAATACTTATGTCAAATTTCCAGGCAGCGCTCAGGGCCCTGTTTACAACCGACATTCCACTACCATTACTAACTGAAAAACTTAATAAACTTACTAACGCTAATGCTTCCGGGGAAAAGTTCATTACGGCATTTCTGGCCAGGTATGATAAAACCTCAGGCACTCTGGAATATGTAAATGCAGGACATAATCCTCCGGTTCTATACAATGTGTCGGACGGCAGGATCACACATCTGAACTCCCAATGTGTGGCAATAGGGATGCTCGAGGAAATACCCCCTTTCAAAGAAGAAAAGATTCATATAGAAGGATATTCAAAATTGGTATGCTATACCGACGGACTATCCGACCTCAAGGGCGACGACGGCAAAGAGATCCTGACGAAAGAGATTATTAGAAGTATTTCAAATAATGATCCGGTGAAAATCAATGTTCAGAACATGCTTGAGAAACTGGGAATACCTTTAACTAATCCCGATCTTTTTGATGATGTCTCAATTATGGCTGTTGATCTGTTTGCAGATAAAGCAAATAAATAATAGGCTTACCATCTCCCGGTTTTTCAGATCACCCTCAGGAGATAATAATTCTTCTTACCTTTCTGGATAAGCAGGTATTTGTTGCTGATCAGTGAGTCTTCACTAATTATTGCATCAGGATTATCAATCCTGATCTTATTTATGCTCAGCCCGCCACCCTGTATCATCCTTCTCAATTCCCCCTTTGATTCAAATACGCGCGAAAGTTCAGTGCAGACAGATGTAATGCTCACTCCATTTTTTAAATGTTCACGGTTTATTTCAAAGAGAGGAACTCCTTCAAAAACAGAAAGAAAAGTGCTTTCATTCATTCTTTTAAGTGATTCGGTAGTGCCCTTACCGAACAGGATCTGCGAGGCTTCGACAACGCTCTCATATTCTTCTCTTGAATGAACCATCACAGTTATTTCCTCTGCAAGTTTTCTCTGGAGAATTCTCTCGTGGGGAGCAACTTTATGCCTTTCCGAAAGATCTTCTATTTCTTCTCTTCCGAGCAGGGTAAATATTTTAATATACCTTGCAGCATCCTCATCCGAAATATTAAGCCAGAACTGGTAAAAATGATAAGGTGATGTCTTTTCCGGATCAAGCCATATATTTCCTGATTCAGTTTTTCCGAATTTCGAACCGTCCGATTTGGTAATAAGCGGGCAGGTAAGAGCAAAAGCTTCTCCTCCTGTTTTTCTTCTTATAAGCTCAGTTCCCGTTACAATATTGCCCCACTGATCAGAGCCTCCCATCTGGAGACGGCATCCAAGAGTATTATAAAGATGCAGGAAATCGGTTCCCTGAACCAGCTGATAACTGAATTCAGTGAAGGAAAGCCCTTCACCTGCTTCAGAACCAAGACGTTTCTTTACGGAATCTTTTGCCATCATATAATTAACCGTAATATGCTTCCCTATATCACGTATGAACCCAAGGAAGGAATATTCTTTCATCCAGTCATAGTTGTTCACCATTATTGCCCGGTTCTTTATGCCGGCGCTGAAATCGAGGAACCTTGACAATTGCTTTTTAATACCCGCTTCATTTTTTCTCAGGGTAGCCTCATCGAGCAGATTCCTTTCTTCTGACCTGCCCGACGGATCGCCTATCATACCAGTGGCACCACCTATAAGTGCAACTGGTACATGCCCGGCACGCTGAAAATGCATTAAAAGCATCACCTGAACCATATGACCGATGTGCAGCGAATCGGCTGTGGGATCAAAACCAATGTAACCGGTTGTCATTTCCCTGTTAAGCAGTTCTTCCGTTCCTGGCATAATATCATGAATCATGCCCCTCCATCTCAGTTCATCAACAAAATTCATTTTTACTTTTAATTTTCGAACTGCAAATATAGTAAAGAGGACTATATAGGCATACCTTCGGGTTCTTTTTTAAACCTGTCGAAACTCCTGTCAAATCCACCCTCTCCAATAAGGGGGAAAAGAGCAGGGGCAATATCTGCAATAGGATTGTAAAATTTCGACTGTGCTACCTTATCTTCAGGAAGGAAAGGTCGGTGAGCATGAATTGCGTTCAGAATTACAAATATCACACTAAGTATAAGTGCTGTTTTGAAAAGCCCGAACAATATGCCTGCCAGCCTGTTAAGGAAACTCAATTCTATGGCATCGACAAATTTATCTATGAGCAACCCTATAAAGTGAATAAGAATGACTATCACAATAAATGTTATCATGAAAGCAAGGATACCGACATATTTTCCGGTCATATCAAAGTATTCATAAAGCCTTTCAGCAGTAAATGAAGAAAATTTTATTGCGCCCCATATGCCCAGGATAAGTGCGAGCAAAGAAGCAAGTTCTTTAATAAACCCGTCGGTAAAACCTCTTACAGCTCCTAAAATAAGGAGTACTATTATGATAAGATCAATGAAATTCATTTGCCGTTATTTTGATTATGAAACCCAGATGATATAAAATCACAAACAAAAATGCTATTTATTTATGAAGATTACCTATTTAAACGTATGATTATTTTGTATCAACCATAATCGGTAGTCCCTTTTCGTTTGTCATTATGATCAGTTTGGAGTTGGGAGAGTTATTAATCGCCTTGATCATTTCATATTGTAGCAGCCGGTCGCTGAGGCCTGAGCTCAGGATTTTCTGATAATCGGCAATTCCCTGTGCTTCTACTCTTTTCCTCTCCGCCTCCTGCCTTTCTTTCTGAAGGACAAATGTCATTTTTTGCGCTTCCTGTTCAGCATTGATCTTTGATTCAATGGCAGCTTTTACTGATTCAGGAAGTGTAAGATTCCTGACAAGAAGCTGTTCAAGCATCAGTCCTCTTTCTTTAAAATTTGATTCTATTGATTTAAAAATACGGTCCTGGAATTCTTCTCTCTTTGTTGAGTACAATGAAACTGCATCATAATAAACAGCGTTATCCCTGATTCCGGTCCTGCATATAGGTCGTACCAAGACATTCCTGTAGTCGGTCCCTATCTCCCTAAGAATCCTCGGGGCTTCGGAAGGAATAACCTTATAGAGGACCGTCAGATCCACAATCACTTCCAGTCCATCAGCCGACAGGACACGTATTGCATCATCACTGCGGGTGGTCCCCTCGTCATGAACGCCCGACATTGTGTAGTTTTCTGTCTTTATGTCGAACATCACAACCTTTACCAGCGGATTTATTACGTTCAGTCCGCTCTCAAGTATATTGTTGCTTACTTTCCCGAACAATTTCTGAACTCCGACCATACCAGGTTCCACCTGAACTATAGACGCAAATGATAACAGAATAAAAAAGAATGCGATAGCAGCAATTATAATTTTTGTTTTGTGCGCACGCAGATAAGGCACTGTTCTGGCAGCAACCAGGGCCACAATCAGGATAATGATTCCGAGTACTATTAATGTCATGGCTAAATTGGTTTTAAGGTCCGAGTCATATTAAATATAACATGTACCAAGTTAGTCAGAAAAAAAGAGAAATAATAATCAAATGGCATATACCTCTGAACAGAGTCTGCACTGGTCAGCTTCAGCGCTCGTCGCAGCTATGGACTCGATCCAGACGAAGGCGGATTAAAAACTTACATTATTCAGGGTTAAGATGCCTGAGCATTTCCGCGCCATAAGCAGACCACAGTTCCCGGGCAAGTTCAACAGGATTTCCGGATGGTTTGGATATGACATTTTCTTCCCGTATACTTATCCAGTTATTCTCCCATACTTTTATTTCAGAAACGAACATTTCATAATCCAGCTTTCTGCCTCCGGTAATTTCAACTCGCATCAGGTCAAACAGCTTCTGCCACTTTAGAAGATAATAGCCGGAATAGAGCCCTGCCCAGTCTTTGATCGCATAACCGTACAGTACCTCGCCTCCCCATGTAGTAATGATTGCTTTTGCATTCCATTCGTAAAGTTGCTCTTCTGCCTGGCTGGTGGCATGTTTTCTGCTGTCGGCAATCCACTTTCCAAACAGGAATTCTTCCCTGGTCGACATAAGCTTCTCAAGCCGGAGGGAAAGATCATTGAATCTTTTAACCGATTCATCAAACCGTGATAAATCCCTTTCCCTGTAAGCCAAGGAGATCTCATACAGTATATGACCGGCATACCTTCCGAAGACCTGCCTGAAAAGACTTACCAGGTCGTACTGATAAGCATCTACATTTTTCATTTCATCAGATGCTTCAAGCAGAAGACGGGCACCCCTTGCTGAACTTTCTGAAGGCAGAATATCCTTTTCCGGCATATATGGCCTTTCGGTAATGGGATTCTTTTCGAAAAGCCCGCTCTGTGTATAATAGTGATCGAATATATAATTCCAGGCGCCAGTAATGGTTTTGCCGGCGCCTCCATACCGCGAGTTCAGGTATTCAGCTTTCCACTGGTTAAGATCAGGTACATGATCTTCCCACATCAGGTCTGAAACAAGCTCATAAACAACGGGGTTATAGTCAAGTCCCTCGTTCATCATTCCCATACCTTTGAGGTTCCCCCTCTGAGGATCCGACAGGGCTTTTGCATAATTTTCAGCAATCTGTGGAAGCCCTCCGAACATACTGACATTGTCGCCGAAATTCGATATCACTGACCATACCCATGATTTACCGTACCAGCCACTGTGCTTGTACCAGCCTGTATAAAACCACGATTCTCCCATAAGCTCGAGGGCTATCATACGGTCATCGGGAGCACCGTCGAAATATGCTTTTGTCCTGTCGCGGTTCCAGTATGTAAGCTCTTTGAAAGGCCATGTTTGTATTACCCATTTCCCTATGGGATCTGCCCTGTCAATGGAAGAAAAAATGGTTTTGCTCATATTCTTCAGATAAGCAGTATCGCCGTTTTCAGGGTTCATCTCTATAAACTGGTCTATCATGTAAAGATGGTCAGTTCCATATTCACTGGTCAGCTCCGAAATAAAATCCCTGCCTATTTCATCAAATACCGGTTCTTCCCAGTCGAGCAGATATGTCTCCGGAAAATCAAGCCATTTAAGGGTTGTATATTTCAGTCCGGGATTTTTCTTTATCAGTGATGCAGGCACATGGCCTGTAAAACCCTGAAGCACGGGTGTCATGCCAAGCTGTCGTTCCCGTTTCAGGATTTTCTTCTGGAGGCTATTTTCATTATCAATCCACGACTGTGGCAGCGGTCCTCCGTAACCGTCGATGCATCCCATTCTGCCAAATGCATTATAAGCGGGGCCGACAAAAAAATCCCTGAGTTCGTCTGCAGTAATACCAAGCTTTTCGTAAACACGCTGCCAGATCAGCTCCTGTCCCATAGGTGCAAGAGGCATATTGATCCCGTTCAGGGCCATCCAGTCAATCATCTTTTCCCATTGCTCCCAGTCCCAGAAAGCCATTGAATAAGAGAAGGTGCAATAGTTAAAAATATATCTGTAAAGGCATGGCGAGACTTTCCTTACTTTTTCAAAGTTCAGAGGAAGGTCGCCCTTTATATTCAGGTTGCACCCAGTCCTCCAGTTATAACTTGCATTGCAAGAGTGTTTAAGATAATAGTTGAACCCGCTGCACATTGCAACTCCGGAGGATCCTTTTATTATTATCTTCCTTCCCCTTGAAACAATTTCGAAAACATCGTTTTCACTTTCTTTTTGTATTGTTTTCAACACAAACCTGTCAGCATAGTCAGGAAGTATCCTTTCGATTACTCCTCTGGCAGCTTCTGCCTGATCAACTTCTGAGGTTTTCATGACTGGCAATGAAATAACCAATAAAGCAGTAACTGCAATAACCGCAATAAGAATTGATTTTTTCATAATTGTTTGTGTGTTTATATCGCGTGGGGCTCACAATGAATTTTTTTGAATCGTCTTACGTTATTTCTCGGGAGAACCGAATCCTGCTGCCGTATCATCGATTACCAGCACCCAGTCCTTTTTATCGGGGGGAGTGAACCTTGTTTCCCTTTTCTCAGTGAATTCTCCTGCTTTTTGCGACAGTCCGTTCCCTGGATTGAACCACCATGCTATTACACTTTTTCCCGATATCCTTTTCAGATCAACAGTGATGCTGGTTCCCGAAGGTATGTATATGACAGCTGTTTCACCATTATCCGCCAGGGCTGCCGCAACATACGATTCATTTGATCCGTAACCTTCTGTAACAGTTCTGTGATCATAGTCGGGAACAAACCTGTGCCATCTTCGTGAATCAACGAGCTTCTTCAAAATCGAGGCATCGTATGAAGCCTGCCAGAAGGAAGATCTGTTTCATAATTTATTTGAACTTATAATCGTCAGAAATGAATTATGATATTACCGCAACCTCATGGGCAAGGATTTCCTCTATTACAAATCCAATCCGGTTCCCATGAACAGAAGGTATAATTTCCCTCCCCGAAACAAGCAACTTAACACTTTTTGCTGACATATCTTCCGGTATCTTCATATTTATTTCAACCGGGCCGGAAGGCACCAGCTCATCCACAGGCTGACGCCATGAAGCGCTGTTGGTCAGGTTGATAACAAAGAAGATCAGGCTCATACCTTTTCTGTAAAGATGGCAATCTATTAATCCCCTGGTGTTGATCTCAACCGGTAATTTGTCATTCAACATCCATCTGAAAATGTTTTTCAGAAGATTGCCATGATCAGGAAGATTATACCTTGCAAACTGCCTGTCAATATCTGCAGGCATAAAAACAATCCTGTTGCCTTCAGGCATTGTCCTGATGATCAATCCCGGAATATCGGTTGCGGGGGTCCTCATCCATGCAGTCTCGGGAGGATAAATCGGGAAAGCGGGAATGAATGTTGCCAGCACCTCTGCTCCGGTATCAATTTTTAGGGGATAGAGCATGCCTCCGAAAGGAAGGATATCGGTCAGCTCAAATCCTTTCAGAATTTCATGCCGCTTTCCTGAAACAGGCGGCTCCTGCTTTTTATGCGGCCCTTCAGTTATGCTTCGTAATTCCGGAACCAGCCTGAGGTATGTATGGGCTGCTTCAGGAGCCTGCCTGGAACTCCTGTCTTCATCCATGTCCGTAGCTATCCCTTTGCAATGCACCCCGAAAATATCGGCCAGCACAAAATCACTGAGCGGGTCACCCCATTCATCGTAAAGGCTTGTTGCTCCTGTTGCCAGGATGTTTCCCCCCCGGGCTGCAAATTTCCTGACAGCTTCAATTTGTCCCGTAGTCATTGAACCAATATTGGGGAGGATCAGCAGCTGTAATTTTCCCGATTCTCTTTCTATATGATCTGCATGAACCGGTAGAAAAGGAATTCCGGCACGTATAAGCGCCTGGGCTATCCCGCGGAAAGGAAGCTCAACACGATATTCAGCCGAATCACGGCCAAAAAAGTCCATATTCTGCTGTGACCATACCACACCTACTGAGGCAAGAGGAGTCAGCCCCGTAAGGAACATCTCATTTTTACGGTGCCATTCCATGACTGCCCCGGCGGTATTGTAGACTCTCCTGTCCTCATGATAGGCACCTACATGATGCCACCAGGGCTGAATGCCACCTGCAATTCCCTCGTACATCCACATACGTGCCTCATTGACGGGTTTTGCCGACAGGCGGAAGGTAGGTCTTCCGGCCTGGTACATTGCCATACTTTCAGGAATGAGCTTTTCCCACCCGAGAAGACCGTGAATCAGTTTACCGATTATGGCATTCTGCTGGAATCCTTCAGCATCATTCCTCGCCTGGCTGTCAAGCATTATTATTTCAGCCTTTTTGCATATTTCCCTGTAATCCCTGAAACTCCTGCTCTGGCCGCTGATCGATCCGCTGTTCATCCCCGACCATATGCAATCTTTTCCGCCGGCAGATCTTGAGGCTTGGTTGTTAATATCCCATATTTCCAGTCGGCGCTCATAGTTCCATTTTATCCAATGTCTGTAAACCCTGTCATTCCAGTCTGCTTTTGTTGGGATCTCCTCCCCATACTTTTGTTTGAATCTTTTCCGGCAGTTATTACAGTAGCATATCGAATCACGGCCAAGGCCGCTCCAGCTGTTGTCAGTAAAGCCCTCCGGATGGTACAATTCAGCTATCTCCTTTATTACCGATGGAATATGTGAATCATAGTACGGACTATTCACACAGGTTATGAACAGCTCTCCTGCCTTGTATGGTTTACCCGATGAGTCAACAGCGAACCAGTCGGGATGAGCCTTGTAAAACTCACCATGTGCCCGGTTCGAATCCATGCGGGCAAAGACGACAAGGCCATCTTCATGTGCCGCCCTGCACAGTTCACCGAAAAGATCGCGGCCCCCAAGATATTCTGCCTGACGGTGAAGTGGAATTTTGCTGGGATAATAAGCAACTATCCCTCCCGCGTTTATAATCACACCCTGGACGCAAGTACGCTTCCAGTAGCTGCGCCACCACTTTATATCATATTCCGTTGGGTCGGTCTCTGTAATGTTCGTCTGTCCCCACCGGGTGATCCTCCTGTACCAGGGTAATTGCCCAGCAGGATCCTGAAGGTTCACAGGTACTAATTCCGGAATCATATAATCAGATCCTGCAATTCCAACAGTAGCAGCGCAGGCTTTCTTAAGGAAACTTCTCCTGCTTTCGTTACTGCTTTCGTTTTTTCCTTGCGAAAGATGAAAATCATTTTTATTGTCGTCCATAGTAGTTTGATTAATTCAGGTTGCTGGTGGCTGGTTACCTGTTACTTGTTGCTAGTTAATAAGGAAATATGTGATACTTCAATATCCAGTCTAATAATACATAAAAATTTATAATGTTGTCCTGATCCCTTAAGAAACAAGACTATGGAATGAAATTTGTGCCACTGTTGTCATTATTGCAGATATTATTTATACCGGAATAAAAGTCACATCAGAACTTCATAAAGGAGTTTTACCGGTAAAAGGATTTAAATTTGAAACTTATTAGGAAAATTCAATAATCATTATTCAGGAGGAAAATAAAAATGATGAAAATATCCAGAAAGAAACTGCCCGGGATATATCCAATCAGCCTAATTCTATTGATCACATCAGGCTGTTTTAAGGATGCCAAACTACCCGATGTCACTACCGGTATAGTATCCAATATTACATCAACATCTGCAATTATAAGCGACAACGCCAACGGCGACGGAGGGGGTTATGTGAGCGGACGCGGAATCTGCTGGAGTAATATACTTACCGAGCCGAATATAAAGGAAGATGAGGTCTATTACGAAGGATTCGGGGCCGGCACCTTTAGTGTTTACATTGCAAATCTGACACCCGGCACAAAATACTATACAAGGGCATTTGCAAAAAATAACGAAGGAACGGGGTACGGCCAGGTAGTTTCCTTTACAACACTGGGTTCCGTGACGGGAGAAATTGTTTTTAATCCCGATTCGACATATAAAACCATAACAGACATTACCGGAAATGTATATAACACCATAAGGATAGGGACACAGACATGGATGGCTGAAAATCTCAGGACTACTAAACTCACCGACGGCTCGGATATACCGAACGTAACAGCTAATGACGAATGGAAGCGCCTTCAAACCCCTGGTTATTGCTGGTACCTGAATGATGATAAATATATGAAGATCTATGGTGCCCTATATAATTGGTATGCTGTCAGTTCCGATAAATTATGTCCCGACGGCTGGCATGTACCACGTTATGATGAATGGACAACCCTATTCAGCTTTATCGGAAATAATTATGAAGTTGCAAACAAGCTGAGGGAAACCGGAAATACGCACTGGGTTAATACTGATGCCAGTGTTTCGAACAGCACTGGCTTCACGGCATTGCCCGGAGGCTGGAGAAATATCGACAATATCAATTTCGGGGATCTCGGTTATGCAGGCACATTCTGGGCAGTCCCTGAAGCTGAGGGAAATATAAATACTACAATGTTTTTCTTTCAGGGGTCTTTGGAGGGGATATTCTTTGCGGAAAACTCAAAGAATTCAGGATTGTCTGTAAGGTGCATTAAGGATTGATCAAAATCTGCCTTTAGTTTTAATTCCGTTTCTTCCCTCAACAAAAGTTATTTCATCATATTTTCCCTGACAGAAAAGTAGGGAGTTCCCGGATTCCATTCTGGAAAAGTATCTGTATTGCTCAGATCATATCCCACTTCAAAATAGACTTTAATATCATCAATCATACCGTCAAATTTCCATTTATCCGGCTCATAGTTGTCTCCGGGCTTATGATAATTTGCAATTAACCATTTTTCTGACTCAGCAAGAGCCCACTCTTTACCAAATTCAATATTATCAATACCTCCCGAAAGATAAAGTGAAGGCACTCCGGCCAGGGCAAAACTCAGATGATCAGATCTGAAGTAGCCGCCCTTTTCGGGCTCGGGATCAGGAATTGCATACCTGTTGTATTTTTCCAGGACGGATTCGGCATAATCATCAAGTCGGGAATTGCCATAACCTACGATTGTCATATCCCGGGTTTTACCAAAAATATTAACTGCATCGATATTGATAACCGCAGCCGTTTTATTAAGGGGAAACAGGGGATTTTCTGCATAGAACATGCTGCCGAGCAATCCGTGTTCTTCACAGGTAACCGCCAGGAAAAGAACCGATCGCTTCTGCTTTTCAGGAAGGCTCACAAATGCTTCGGCAATTTCTATAAGTGCTGCCGTACCTGTTGCATTATCGAGTGCTCCATTGAATATCGAATCACCCTTTATGGTAGGATTTACTCCAAAATGATCCCAGTGAGCAGTGTAGATGACATATTCATCTTTCCTGTCAGAACCCGGCCACAGAGCAGCAACATTGACCGACTTTGTATACACCACCTTGTTCTTCCAGCCTGCTGAAGCTTTCAGTTTCATTTTTACAGGCCTGAATCCCCTCTTTGCTGCTGATGATGTTATATCATTATAATCAACTCCTGCAGATTCAAACAGCTTTTTGGCGCTTTCCGTTGTGATCCAGCTTTGAAGCCTAAGATCTGACTTTGAAATTTCATTTCCTGCAAGATGGAACTGCCGTCCCGACCAGCTGTTCCTTACAACATCCCAGGGATAGGCCGCAGCTCCTGTTTCATGTATGATAATGGCTGCAACAGCACCCTGTCTTGCTGCCTCTTCATACTTACAGGTCCATCTTCCGTAAATTGTCATCGCCTTACCGGTAAAAAGAGTGCTGTCGCCAGTGGCATAACCCGGGTCATTAACCAACATCAGAACTGTCTTGCCTCTTACGTCCAGGCCCTTATAATCATTCCACCCATACTCCGGTGCATTGATACCATAGCCAACGAAAATTATTTCCGAATTTTCAATCGTTATATCATTACCAGTCTGGCAGGTATAACCAACGAAATCATCTGCAAAGTTCAGATCAAGTCTGTTTTTACCGCCTGTTATAACCAGTTTCATCGAAGGGTCGGGAGTAATTGCTATCAAAGGTACCTCCTGAAAATAGCTGGTACCGTTTGCAGGCTCAAGTCCGGTCTTCCTGAACTGCTCCTCAAGATAACTGATAGTTTTTTCCTCTCCCGCGGTGGCAGGAGCCCTTCCCATAAACTCGTCCGAAGCCAGCACTGAAATTCTGGCCTTCATATCATCTTCCGTAATGCTTCCGAGGGCAGGTTTCAGTATCCTTTCTTCCCTGTTGCAACTGGAACTGATAAGGATCATAAACATCAGACAAAACAGGTTGTTCTTCTTGTTCATAAAAGTATGCCGTTGGTTATTAATCACAATGGCCAGATCAAACGTGCAACTGTTTCTCAGAATCAGATCAAACTGACCGGATTCACAAAGATGTCACAATTATTATTGACGGCAATATCTTTAAAAGGGTTATTTTTCATTGACAGTTTTTTATAAATCTCATCATTATCCAGATTTTAAATTGGACAAGAAATTGCACAAAGATCCACAAAGAACAAACAAATCGCCAAAGAGTTAAGGTTTTTATACTCATTGTAATTCCGGACTGCTCTGTGGAACCTCGTGATAAGCTCCTTTCAGGTCACTGGTTAAATGTATTTTTAAAATTTTTTTACCACGGAGTAACACAGAGTTCATCACGGAGTAACACAGTTTACCAATCTGTTTCAAATACACAGTGCAACTCCGTTTAAATCTGAGCAACTCTGTGGTATAAAAATATCATATCTGAAGTTCCCCAGGTTATTCACATGTAATGGACTTTCTGCATATTTATGCTATTATTGCAAAATCCTTTCAATTGAACCTTATGATCAGGTATTACAGGCAAATAACACGATTTCTGATAGATAAGTCCTTTCCGTTACTGAAAGGAAAAAGAATTGTCATCGGTATTGCACCGCTTAGTTTTTATGCCTTTTCGGTATGGCTGCCTCCTTTTCTGCGGTTGATTGTGTTGAGCACCAAAGTAAAGCATTTTGACAGGTCTGCAATTACAGGACTTATTGCTCATGAGCTTTGCCATCAGGAAAGATATGTTAATATGGGAACTCTGAAATACCTGGGCTTTACTGTAAAGTTTCTGACCTCACGGAATTCAAGGGCTGAAGAAGAGAAGGCAACCGACCGCCTGACAATTGAAAAGGGTTATGGATGGGAATTATACAGGCTTTCCGAAATAACTCATAACGACAGAAAAAACAAAAAGACCAACGATCTTTACCTGTCGCTTGAAGAAATCAGGACCTATTCTGAAAGCATTGGTAAATGGAGTGAATCATCCTGAACAATATCTTCAGAATAACTCTTTTTAAAAGGTTAAATGACATAAAAATAAACTGTTCTGACAACAAATAAACATGAAATGAGGAAGGCAATCTTTACTATTACTGTGGTGGTATTATTTTCCTCATGCACGGAAAAAGAAGGTACCACCGACAATAACAGCCGTTTGTGGTACAGATATCCGGCTAAATACTGGAACAGTCAGGCATTGCATCTGGGAAATGGTTATTTCGGGGTGTCATTTTTCGGAGGAATAGATGAAGAGGTTTTTGCAATATCCGAAAAAAGCATGTGGACCGGTGGTCCAGCTAGGGGAAACTGGGAAAAAGCAGGAGTGAATCCCGGTGCCATGAAAGCGCTTCCGCTGATCAGAAAAGCTATATTAGATGGAGAATACCAGCTGGCTGATAGCCTGGTTACCAAAAATGTTTTCGGTTCATCGGAACTTTTCGGCAATTTCACATCTGTCGGAAACCTGGTGATCAGGTTCCTGCATAAGGATAATCAACCCGGTCAGTATTTAAGAGAACTGGATCTTTCCAACTCAACCGGGTCTGTTCAATATGAAATCAATAAAATCAAATTCAGGAGAGAATATTTCTGTTCATACCCCGACAGAGTTCTCGCCATGAGATTTTCATCAGGCACGCCAACGGGAATATCATTTGACCTGAAGATGGACATAATACAGGATTCATCAATGTCTGATATTTCCGGAAACAGGTATGTGGTTAAAGGATATATCGACAATAATCTTCGCCCTTTCAATGTCCTGATACAGGTAAAGAACAATGGTGGGACGGTTGGCAGGGAAGGAGAATACCTGACGGTAAGGAATTCCAATTCAGCGGAGATATACCTTACTGTTGCAACCAATTATGCGATGAGATACCCTGACTATACCGGATCAGATCCTTCGGTAACTACCGAGGATATAATGAAAAATGTTATCAACAGTGACTTTGAAGTCCTCAAAAAGCGTCACACAGACGATTACAAATCATTATATGACAGAGTAACCCTTTCAATAGCAGGCAACGGGGAAGCAGAAAAGCTTCCGACCAACGAAAGGTTTGAAAGATTGAAAACCGGAGGGCATGATCCTGGATATAAGACACTTGCGTTCAATCTGGGCAGATACATGATAATAAGTTCATCCCGTCACAATACATTGCCCGCCAATCTGCAGGGTGTCTGGAATGCTTTTAAGGCAGCGCCATGGGCCGGGAACTATCAGAGTAATATAAATCTGCAAGAGATCTACTGGTCGTGTGGTCCCACGGCACTGGCCGAATGTCAGCGGGCATATATTGACTGGATAGAAGACCTTTCGGAATCAGGTAAAGAGATTGCAAAGCGTGTATATGGCACTAATGGCTGGGTAAGCCATACAACAGGGAATATCTGGGGACATGCAGCACCCGTGGGAGGTCACCCCTGGGGTATGTTCCCGATGGGTGCAGCATGGCATTGCCAGCATATCTGGGAGCAGTTTGCATTCACTCTCGACACTCAATATCTTAAAAAACAGGCTTATCCCCTGCTGAAAGAAGCTTCGGTTTTCTGGCTTGAGAACCTTGTGCCATTTAATGGATATTTCATTACAGCTCCCACAGTATCTGCGGAACATGGAGCCCTGATGACCAAAGACGGCCTGAATCCCGCTTTTCATGATTCTGTAAGCACCGGGAACAATTATTGCCTGACCGGAGTATATCAGGATATAGAAATGCTGTGGGACCTGTTTACAAACACTGCAGCTGCAGCTGAAATTGCAGGAGAAAGACTTTTTGCAGATTCCCTTTTGAAAGTGCGGCAAAAACTTCTCCCTCTAAAAATCGGGAAGTATGGACAACTTCAGGAATGGTACGATGACATAGACAATCCCGATTGTCATCACCGGCATATCGCACATTTGTATGCAGTCTGCCCGGGAAGGGAGATAAATCCGGTAATCACTCCCGATCTGGCTGAGGCAGCAAAAATATCCCTGAATATGAGAGGCGACGGACGTTTCCCGGAACAGGAATCAGTCTCCGGAGGAAACTGGGCCAGGGCTCACAGGATGTGGTGCTGGACCAGGTTATTTGATGGAAACAGGGCAATCAAAATTATGAATGAGCTTCTCACTGACCAGGGATTTGAGAATGGCCTAACCTTCCAGCATATAGGTTACCACTGGGGAAGACAGGATTTTTATTCGGAGGGAGATCTGTTTTGTCATTTTCAGCTGGATGCATCAGCTTCACTGCCTGGATGTATAGCAGAAATGCTTCTTCAGTCGCATATGGGAGAAATATATCTTTTGCCTGCTTTACCCGATGAATTTAAATCCGGTAAGGTGACCGGTCTCAGGGCACGAGGCGGATATACTGTCAATCTGGAATGGAATAATAATGAGCTGGTAAGGGCAGAAATAATTGCAGGAAAAGGTATTCCCGCTCCCGCTGTGCGTTACAGAAACAATCTGATTGATCTTGCGGATTCAAAGGAAATAGAGTTTAAAACGATTGAATATTAGCCTTGTATAGTGAGTTCATTATTCAACACCTCCGGTGTTGAAAGTATCCTGCTATGAAATTATAGAATCCAGCTTTACATATGCACTATCGTCAATCTGATAAATAGAGTTGATTTTACGGACAAGATCCTCCAGGTCAACCCCTGAGCGGTTTGAGAAAATCACTACGGCATACTTCCTTAAAGGCATCATGAATATTATCGTCCGGAATCCTCCGTTTGAACCGGTGTGATACACAATTTTGCCCTCACCTGAACCTGCTGTAAACCAACCGTATCCATAATAAAGACCTTTAGTTTTCTCGATAACGAACTGAGGGTTGTAAGCATCCTTGATTATGCCGGGATTTAAATGCTTTCCATCCAGATTCGCCAGTATCCATTTCAGGTAATCATCGACTGAAGCATACATTCCACCATCCCCCATCGTTGAAAAAAAAGGGGTTTCCGCGGAATCTGATATCGTAAAACTTCCATTTTCAAATCTGTAACCAAAAGCACGCTCCGGAATCGTAAATTCAGGATTTATTATATAACTTTTATCCATACTCAAAGGCATGAAAATATTCTTCCTGATATATTCCGGAAAAGGATCTCCGGAAACCTGTTCGATAATCAGGGAAAGCAGGCAGAACGCAGTGTTGCTGTATCTGTATTCTGATCCCGGGGGAAAATAAACAGAATCGATAGGCTTTATCGCATTAAGCACATCCCTGTCGCGGAAACAGAATTTGCTTATTGAAGCTGTATCGGCATAGTCATAATGATCAATGACACCTGAGCTATGTGTTAAAAGGTGACGAATAGTTATCATTCCCGCTATATTCGGGTTAAAATCAGGGAAATATCTGGCTATTTTGTCTTCTAACCGCAGCTTTTTCTCAACTGCCAGTTTTAAAATGCAATAAGCTGTGAACTGTTTGGTCAGGGAGCAGATATTGAAATTTGTTGAAGAAGAGACCGGTAGCTTCGAATTTAAATCAGCAATGCCGTATGCTCCTTTGAAAACAATATCGCCTTCTTTTACTACTGCTATTGCAGCACCCGGTTGATACCCGGTATAAATAGAAACCATTAATGAATCAAGTCTGTCGTTTTCTATCTGTGTATGAACCTGCGTCGCCATCAGAATCAAAACAAATGATAAAAAGAATCTTTTCATGAGTTGTCTCTTCCGTTTAGGTTGTTTTCGAATCTGCAAACTACATATTTCCATTCATTACCGGTTTCTTGTCGCAAGGGTAATAAATCATCTCTTATCCGATAATTCAGCAGCCGGTTTACTGATATGCAAAATAGCTGATTTTCTTCGTTATTACAAGTATAAACAGGTCTCTCACCATTTGCTGTGAAAGTCTATGCAATACCCGTATAAAGCCAGTGTCAGATGGTCATTGTTGATAGAAACTTCACCTGATAAACTCATAAATCAACATCAGATGCTTTTAATATCATTATCTTGCCACCCTTAAAATTACATGATTAAATGCCATGCGGAGATCACTTATAATCCTGATTTTAATAACATCCATTATTAAATATGCATCAGGTACTGAGAGGGAAAAGGAGAAAACCAAAAAGGGCTGGTCGTTTGGCTTCTTTCCTGCATTCGGGTATGATTCAAATACAGGGGTTAAGTACGGAGGGGTTCTGAAGCTGTTCGATTACGGCGACGGCAGCCGCTATCCTGCACATGACCAGAGTTTCCATTTTGAGTGGTCGCGTACAACAAAAGGATCAGGGATAAACCAGCTTATTTACGATACGCGGAAACAATTTCCAGGGATCCGCATTATGGCCGAGGCGAGTTACCTTACCGAAAAAGTACTCGATTTTTACGGATTCAATGGCTACAACGCATATTACAATTCCGGATTTACATCTCCCTCCGATCCTTTGTACCGGTCTTCGGTATTTTACCGTATGGAACGCGGCCTGATAAAAACAAGGCTCGAATTCATAGGAAAGCTTAAAGGCAATGCCCTGAAGTGGTTCGGAGGTTTTGAATACATGAATAACAGGCTCGATACAGTCGATATCAACAAGATCAATGAAGGAAGAGACCCGGCTGATTTCCTGCCGTATACAGGAGGCGGATTGTACGGCGATTTCATCAGATGGGGGCTGATCCCGGAAGATCAGGCTGACGGCGGGCAAACCGGAATCTTTAAAATAGGTGTCAAATACGATACCCGCGATAATGAACCTAATCCCATGTCCGGTCTGTGGACTGAACTGCAGCTGCTTATGGCTCCAGGTTTCCTGAGCGACGGATATAATTATGCGCGTGCGGCATTCACTCACCGACATTATTTTACCCTGCTTCCCGAAAGGGTCAATCTTGCCTTAAGAGTATCTTACCAGGCCAAACTATGGGGCGAAATGCCCTTTTATATGCTGCCTCTTGTATTCAATTCTTCGCCGCAGCTCACTCTCAGCGGACTGGGAGGGGGAAAGACAATGCGCGGTATATTGAGGAACAGGGTCGTGGGTGAAGACTTTTTTTACGGAAATGCCGAGCTCAGGTGGAAAGTCTTCAGGGCCGTGATACTGAACCAGAATTTTTATTTTGCCCTTGCAGGATTTCTGGATGCAGGAATGATCACGGGCAAATACAGGCTCCCCGATACCACAAATCCCGAGGCTGCAGTGTGGCTCGCCAGGGGAGACAGGGAAAAAATGCACCTCTCATACGGCGGCGGGGCTCATTTTGCTATCAATGACAACTTTGTAATCACCATGGATTATGGATGGGCCGCAGACCCCCGCGACGGCATACGCGGGACATATATCGGACTGAATTTTCTGTATTGATCCAGGATATATAATAGTGTTTTTAATAATCCGGGGTTAATAATAGTTATTGTCTATCATTAATTATTTGTTGTTTATCGTCAAATATTTATCGTATTTCAATAACTATTCAATGAATTTTATAAAGTCCTATTGTTCCGATTGCATCAATCCCCTCAGTCTTTCATGCTCAGCCAGATATTTCAGCTCCATATCCCGGAAGAGTATTTTGAACTCCATATCATTCCGAAGGTTGTCATAAATGGGAGAGTATTTCATATCTGTAATAAGAAACAGGGGGCATACTTTTATTTTTGAAAATTTTCTGAGGTATTTATATGCTTTTTCCCTGTCTCCCTTCAGTGAATACATAATACCAAGATCCAGATCGGCAAATCCCCAGGCGGAATACCATCTGCCGTACTTCAGGGAAACTTCACTCAGCCTTTTTTGCTCATTGTACCATCTTTCTGCTTCCTCATTAAAACCATTCATCTTGTACGCATATCCAACCGGGACCATGCTGCTTGTCTGGAACTCTCCCTGTGCATTCAGTATTTCGGTGAACTTCCTGAAACAGATCAATGACTCCCGGTACTGTCGTTTAAACAGGTAGGAAAGTCCGAGTACCCTGAGAGCCTCCCTGTTATTTGTATCAATTGAGTAACTGTTCATTGCCAGTTCAACAGCCCTGTCAAAATGGCCGTTTACCATTTCAAAATACGCTAAATGGTTAAGGAATTCTATTGAATCATTTTTAAGGTCAAAAGCTTCGTTGAAATATTTCTTTGCCATCTGCGGAAATCCCGCAAAATTGCCATATACAACACCCAGCCAGTAGAGTGTTGTGGGAAGTTGTTCGCCGCGTTCAACTTCAGCCGCCTTCTCGTACAAATTTAAAGCCCTGGCGTAATCGGCGTAGTAATTGTTCCAGTGATAAATTGAAGCCAGAACATTATATGTAACCCAGTAACCCGGATTTATCTCCAGTGATTTGTTACACTCTTCAACAGCCTTATCATGCTTTCCCGTAAGGGAATAATATTCGCCTCTGCCAAGGTAACCCGGCCAGTAATTGCGGTCAAACTTCAGGGACTTGTCTGAAAGGATAAGGAGAGAATCCATATAGTCCGCTGAATAATACGACGAATAATAATGCCTGGCTTTGTAAACAATAAAGAGTCCGCTGTAGGCATAGGAGAAAGTTGAGTCGAGTGCCAGTGCTTTTTTGAAAAGAACCTCACCCCTGTCAAATCTCTTATTATAGTAACACTCATTAAATCCTTTCAGATAATAATCATAGGCAGTAAGACTGGATGTAGGTATCTTGTCCATTGCCTGAATCGCCTGCGGTGACATGCTGACCTTCAGTGCTGCCGCGATTTTCCTAGCCACTTCACTCTGGATAGTGATAATATCCTCTATTCCCCTGATCTCGCGTTCATAGGTTTCAGCCCAAATGTGTTTGTCATTTTTTACTGCAATAAGCTGCACACGAAGCAATAATTTGTTGTCGAATTTCTGGCCGCTGCCTTCCAGGAGGTAATCGACATCAAGCATTTTGCCTATTTCAGATGCAGGAGTAATTGTTTCGCGGAACTGTTCAACTGATGTACGGGAAACCACCCTCAAATCGCTTATCCTGCTTAGATTGGTGAGTATTTCATCCACGATACCGTCAATAAAATACTGGTTTTCCTGGTTGAAGCTGAGATTTTTAAATGGAAGCACAGCGATGGGAATTTCCTTTTTTTTACCGGTTGTGGAATTATTGTAATTATAAAAGAAGGATCCCGCAGCTATAAGTACGATTATAATAAATGAAGAAAGAAGAAGGGCTGATTTCTTCTTCCGGGCAATCCCTTTTTTAATTTCTGAATAAGATGATGAGGTAGCGGTTGTTTCCTTCCTATTAATCAGGTTATTATCAGTATCATGAACTCTTCTTTTCCTTACTTCCCCGGGAGGGAATCCGAAGAATTCATGGAAGCAGGTGTTGAAGTATGCAGGACTGCCGAATCCGGTTTTGTATGCGACCTCGGCGGCTGTCAGATCGCCTTCGCACAGCATCTCCATAGCTTTTGTGAGGCGTACATCCCTTATAAACTGGCTTATGGTCTTGCCTGTTTCCGACTTAAGGACCTCTCTTATCTTTCGCTGGTTCATGCCGGCTGCCTTTGAAAGTTCGACAGAGCCGAAATTTTCATCCCTGATATTTGAGAGAACAGTTTCAGTCAGTTTATCAATCAACAACCGGTCATTTAGCTGATAACCGCTCATACCTCAGTTTGGTTTATTCAAAACTATGATTCTCAGGCAATGTTGTATAATTTACGAAAAAATTCAATTACATGCTAAAAAAGTGAAATTAATTGTGAAGAAATTGAAAGTCTTGATCAAAATACTGATATGTGTTTAGGTTGCTAAAGACCGAACTTTGCGGAAAAATGAGGCCTGAATGTCAAACTAAAATTATCTTCTATGAGAACTATTAAGATTTTTGCAATCCTATTTTTTACTGTTATTTGCGTAAAGGGATTTGGACAAACGTTCCAGAATGTTATCACCGTGACTATTACAGATTATGACTACACTGTATTAGATCCTGCTTTCGGTAAAGTAAGCGGGACTTATGAGTATCATTTCATGTACAGGCTTTCCAAAGATGGCTATCTTGAGTCAATTCACTGGAACGGAAGAAATTTTAACCTTCGCAATGATGCCGGGGAAAAGATTATTGTAATTGATTCAGGCCACGATAACCTGGGGGTGTTATGGCCATGGTTCAATACACCGAATGCAATTAATGATGCAATTCAACCGGGTATTCATTACAGCGTTGAGGATGGCTGGCTGGATGAATATATGCCTGATCCGATGCCCTCTGAAGGGGTGGCTGTTGAAATGTCATGCAAGATTAAATTGAAGGGACTGATATTCAAGATGCCGTTTCTTGCTATTTTTCATATAAATGCCAACGGGGTTTATACTGTTGAAATGATAAAACCGTGAAATCAGGTCTTTGATTGAAATATACTTATTAAGTCAGTTGTATATAGGGGGTGTTATATTTGAGCACCCTCTTTTGATTTTTAAAAAATCTGTCCCTGCCAAAAAAGTGGAAGAAATTGTAAAGCAATTGAAAGTCTTGATCAAAAAAATGATATGCACCTGGCTAATTGTAGACCGAACTTTACAGAAAATCTGATCTGAATGTCAAACTAAAACTTATTGTTATGAGAACTCCAAGAATTTTTTTAATGACTTTTATTACCGCATCCCTGCTTTGCGGGAATGCTTTGAAAGCCCAGACATTCCACCAGGAATTGCGCTCATCTATTACAAATGTCATGGCATGGTGTCTTTGGCGGGAAGTATCGGGGGTATTTATTTACGATGTTACCTACCATATTGATAAAAAGACCGGGAAAATTGATCGTGTCCATTGGGTAACTTCACATTCAGAAGTCTGGGATTCCGAAACCGGAGAGAAATATAAACTGATAGATGTAGGAATGGATAATGGGGAAGGATCACAATGGGAATTCTGGAACAATGTCAATGATTATACCCAGGGGTATGAGATTGAAAACGGATGGTTGCCTGTGCCTGATGTCTGGCCCGATGAAGGGATTGTTGTTGCAATGAACTTTAAATTTATAGCCAAAGGAGGCAATTTGATTGGAATGAAACTCATGCATATCCTGCACAGGAATGGAGAGGGCGAAATTACAGTTGAAAAGACTGTATTTTATGCTGACTGCAATTAAGTTCAATTTTACCTGTTGCTACCTTCTGATGTCCGGTTTTAAAAGCCGGAAAGGCGGATCACTTTTATCTGGTCAGATGTTCAGTTTAATAATAATACAGAATTCAGTGATTTGGAACTGCTATATTTATCCGGACAGTAAGTTAAGCTAAAATGCTTAATTTAACGGATATGAA
>CAZTJT010000041.1:0-30271 GCA_964613785.1 uncultured Rikenellaceae bacterium | reverse complement strand
AAAAGGGATTTTAGGCCTGAAGAATACTTTATGTCAGCAGATGGTTAATTGAGGAAATTATTTTCATCAAAGACCAAGAAGATCCATCACTCCGTTGATAAAGGTTAGAGGATGTGCCGGGTTTCCGGGAACATACAGGTCAATATAATGATTATCAATGAATCCTCGATCTATTGCCTGCGATCCAGTGAACATTCCTCCACTGATTGCATCTGTCCCAACCAGAATAATGATCTTGGGATCAGGAACTGCCCTGTAGCAGATATCAAGGGCCTCAGACATATTTGCTGTAACCGGTCCTGTTATCACAATCCCATCGGCATGACGCGGTGAAGCTACAAATTCAACTCCATATCGTCCAAAATCAAAATTTACATTTCCGGAAGCATTTAGCTCCATTTCACACGAATTATCACCTCCGGCTGAAACCTGTCTCAGCTTTAGAGAATTCCTGTAAAGCTTCCTTATTTCCTTTCGTATTCTATTTTCTTTCAGTCTCAACGGATTAATGTCTCCGGGTCTAATGATCAGATCTTCTCTCCTGTTGACCGCAATTTTAAAATCGTTATTAAACCTCACCCTGTTGGGCAATGTGAATTCACATTCCCGGCATAAAACACATCGCCCCAGATCTATTGATCCCGTGCTTTTATCAATTGCCCATGAGGGGCAGATTGAATGTATCATTTCAATTTCCGATCGGGAAATAGAGGCATCAATCTCCGGACGGCCCCTGAATTTTTCCGATATGGTCTGATTCCTCAGATCTTTAACATATTGTTTGCCGTGATGCGTAAGTATTTTTATCTCCTTTATCATAATCTTGTTTTCTGATATTAAAGATCGTGTCCGCAATAGCTCAGATTAAAACTCTTATTGCAAACCGGGAAATCAGATATCTCCTGATTCCTGACTGCCAGGGCCAGAGCCATCCAGTTATGGAAAGAGGGATCCTTTATCTTGTAAAATGTAAACTCTCCTTTTTCATTTGTTATAGCGGCATGGCATATCTCACCTCTCCACCCCTCTACAAGAGATATGGTTAACCTGTTCCTTTCAAGCCGATGGCGGTACTCAGGGCGTTTACTGCTGTTTTCAGATCTACTCCATAACCCAATAAGTTCACGAATATATCTGACAGATTCTTTTACCTCCATTATTCTCAGCATGCATCGTGAGAGGACATCGCCTCCTTCCAGCAGCTGGATATTTACAGGAAGAGTTCTATAGAACTGGTATGGATGAGAAATCCTGATATCCCGGGTAATCCCTGTTGTCCGTGCTGCCATACCTACTGCACCAAGTGCCCGGGCCTGAGAAGCTGTAACCCTTCCAATGTCCTCAAAACGTGCAACAACACTTGGAAGCGACATTATCCTGTCAGTTATTTCAAAATATCTCGATCCCGTACCATCAAGGAGGTTAAGAATGGAACCGGCAATGGAATCATCTAAAGGATAGTTTGTACCTCCAGGTCGTATAAGCCCCTTGCCAAAACGATTTCCGCACCAGGCTTGGATTGTATTGATTACGGTGGTCCTCAGGGCCTCACATACTGCCTGTCCCAGCTGATAGGCAACATCTCCGCAAAGTGCGGCAGTATCACCTATGTGAATGGCTATCCTCTCAAGCTCGAGTGCAATGCTGCGTTCGATCATTAATGGGCCGGATGGTTCTGCATCCATAAGGGATTCAACTATCTGGGAATGAGCCAGACAATGTCCAATGGCTGTATCACCTGCAATACTTTCCGATAGAATGCATTTTTGCAAAATATCTTTTCCTGAAATCATGAGTTCTTCAACTCCCCGGTGCTGATATCCAAGTTGAATTTCAAGATGCAGGACCTTCTCACCATTGCAAATGAATCTGAAATAACCTGGTTCAATGATGCCTGCATGTACAGGACCAACTCCCACCTCATGTAGTTCTTCACTGTCAATTTCATAAAAAGGATAATCTGAAAGTTCAGGCAGTCCGCCTTTCCTTCCAGCTGAATAGCGAACGGGTTTCATCCATGGATGTCCCTCAAAAATTATCCCGTAATTTTCATTCAACTCACGTTCAAAACAATGAAACTGAGGGCAATTCGGCGTCAATGACCTGACCGAAACTGACATATTATCAAGCAAGTACGAAAATATCCGCATTGAAGAGGTTTGATCATCTGCAATAATGCAAAAGAACCGCAATCCATTTGCAACTCTTTCAGGGAAATAGGCCACAATATGATGATCTTCTTTTTGCATTAGTCCGGAAACCCGAACCTGAAATTCATCATAATCGATAACAGGGATTTCTTTGATTTCAATCGATGCCGGATTTTTGAATATTTCCGCAAAGAATGTGCTCATTTTAATACTATTTAGGAAGCATGACTATGACCTTTTCGATTATTTCAGTAAGAAAATATGGCTGATATAAACACAGGACGGTCACAACTGATAACAGTATAAACTGGGTAATTGTTTCTGAAGGATTTACTTTTTCCGGTTCAGCTATTTCAGTGCGGGTGCGTGGATTTGAGAAAATGATATGCATGAACCGTGTACTCATGGCATAAATGACAAAAGCAAGCAAGATCATTATAGTTATTAATACCAGCCAATTGTTTTTAACAACCAGACCTTTGAATATCAAAAACTCGGCAATGAAAAGTCCTGAGGGCGGGATGGCAAGTATGCATACCAGTCCCAGAATCAAAACAAGAGAGCCTGCAGGAAACAATTTCATGTAATTCCCACACTCATCAAGTCTGAAGGTATGCAGCACCCTTGAAAGTTGACCCATCTGGTAAAAAAGACTTGATTTGGCAAATGAATGAAGGATGATTAGCAGTATAGCGGCATTGTATCCGGTGCCTCCTGTTCCCAAAGCAATTGCCACCAGCCCCATGTTTTCGAGGCTGGAGTAAGCCAGCATCCTTTTAAGGTGTTTTGCCTTTAGCATATATCCTGCTGCAACCAGAATTGACAATACTCCTGCGAGTATGAGGACACTGTTCATAAATTCATAGATTTCCGAAGACGCGAAAAGGGAGTAGACCCTGAAGATTGCAAGAAATCCAACATTCATTAAAGTGGTTGATATTAGGGCACTAACAGGAGGCGGCGACACCGAATGTGCGTCAATAGTCACCGTATGCATTGGGAACAATCCCATTTTCGTGCTGAATCCTGTCAATACAAAGAGGAATGCAATCTTCAGATACATGGGATTTGCGTCGTTGATTATTTCAGCCAATGATTCAAATGACAGATTTGAAGCATCTTCACGTCCGTAAATAAACCCAAGGAATAAAATGCCAAGATATGCAAGGGCTATGCCGGCAGAACATATAAAGACATACTTCCAGGTGGCTTCAAGTGCAATCTCAGTGCGGTCGTGATAGATAAGAGCTGCGACAGCAATAGTGGTGGCTTCAACAAATATCCATAAAACAGTCATATTATTGGCAAGATATGCACCCGACATGAATGTCATAAGCAATATCAGAGCCATATGGTATATGCCAAAACGCTTTTCATCATCCCCTGAAGCATATATGAAGCCATGTATTATAGTAGGGATCGTCAGCACGGATAAAATGGAGAGTAGTATTACACCTGTGCCGTCAAATGTAAAATAGACCAGTTCGGTTTTATCCTGATTTATCCAGGAATAGACTGTCAGTCCGATATGCATTAAAACAAACACCCATGTTGCAGTCTTGGTATAAGTCCTGTTACGGAAAAGCACCATAGAGACGCCCAGAAGAAATGACAATATAAAAAATGGAATAAGCATTTCAGTCCTTAAGCATTGTAAGCTCATTGGTATTGGGACGGAGCCTCATTCCGAAAAACCCCAGAACCAGAACACCAACAAAAATATCAAGCAAAATTCCGATGTTGATCAGCATAGGCATTTCATTACCCACTGCAAGCGAGAAAATGAAAACAGCGTTTTCCATAATAAGAAATCCAATTAGATGTGAAATTATTAAACGGTGGGTTACAATAAGAAGCAGACCTGTGAATAGGCAGAAGAGAGCAATTGTCATAAAAAGTGTGTTGACATATTGATTTTGGAGAGAAAATGCCAGAATGATACTTGCAAGAAGTGACATAACCGAAAAGATCAACAGGTAGAATCCGGGCATTGCGTGCCTATGTACTTTTGTTACCCCTGATTTAACTATAATCTTTTTAAGCAGACTGGGTATCAGTATTGCCTTGAATGCAAGGGTCTCAGCAGCAATAAATAAAAGATTGGCAGTATTCACCTCACTGAGTTCAAAAATGGCGATCCCGCATAAAAGCAGACCCTGAAATGCTATAAGCCTGACATAAATGATTAGTCGTTCAGCTGATGCAAAGTAGACAAGAGTTATTGCAAAAAGTACTGTAAGATATATAACCATAAACACAATTAATTAATATTGTCAGTCATCATAAAAATTAACAGAAAGGCTATCCAGGCTACAGCTGAAACAGTAAGTATATATTTGGGTGTTTTGCTCATTTTGTTCCTTCCCCTGAAAGACTCAATCAGACCTGTAACAACTGCAAACAGTATCTGAACCACAAAAAACATTGCGATTTTCACGATGTTGCTCCACCCCAAAGGCACTGACAAATTGAAAATAAGAGTACCATAGATTGCGAACTTAAGCCATGTGCCGATATGAATGAGAGCCTTGTCAAACCCGCTGTTGTCAAGGATCATTACCTCATGTATCATCGTAAGCTCAAGATGAGTCTTAGGATCATCTACAGGTAATCTGCTGTTTTCCACTAGAGCAATCTGAAGGATAACGTATATACTTATAATACTGATTATCAATATGTAATGATTGCCAGTAATGAAAAAGTGACTGAAAATATCAGAAAAAGAGGTATGACCTGTAAACAAAGCCAGAGTTGCAAGAATTATAAAAAAAGCAGGCTCAATAAGCATTGAAAACAAAGCTTCCCGGTTTGCTCCCATTCCTTCAAAACTGCTTCCGGTATCAAGAGCTGAAATAATTGAGAAAAACTTGCCGAGTGCTAGCATGTAGGCGAAAAAAACAAAGTCACCATCAAATGACAGGATTGAAGCCTGATCAGCAAAAGGAATAATGGATAAAACACAGATTATTGATGCCAGTGTAATTACCGGAGCAATCTGAAATATTATTCCCGTTGTAGTACTGAAAACCGAACCTTTCCGTAACAGGACACCCACATCTCTGACAGGCTGCATCAGTCCCGGACCTTTGCGTCCTGATGCAAGGCTTTTAGTCCTCAGAATTAATCCGGGAAAAATCAGGGCAGCTAGTATTATCAACGCAATACTTATCATAATTAAAAGACATTCAGCCAGGTCAGACCAAGCACAAGTATCAGAAAAAGAAATGCATAAAGAATATAATCCTGGATCTTTCCGGTTTGCATGACAGCAATCTTCTTAAGCATACCTGAGATCAGGTCGACTGGTATATCAATAAGGTATTTCCTGAAAATATCATCGTGACGGGAAATAAAAGTCCTTTCAGAAGGAAAAATCTCATTCTCCTCTATTTCTGTAGTTATTTTTTCCGTCTGCAGTACAGGCTTTGCCAGATGGTTGAAATTATATGAAAATGATGTTGCGGTATATTGTTGTTTAGGTCCGGTGGCAGTTGAACCGCATCCCCAAGTTGGTTCGTATGAAATAACTTTTGATCTTATATGAAGAAATCTGTAGACCAGAAGTACACTCACAAGAAGGACAAATATACCAGCAACAATACTTATCTGTGAAAGGTTTGTAATTGAAGATATTTGAAGCGATTCTGTTCCCGACATGTAAAACGAACTGACTATAGTAGCGAATACAGGCTTTAGAAACAGTACGGGAGCCAAACCGATTGCAATAATGAAAAAAATTGAAATATACTGAGGCCAAATCATAATCCTTTCTGGATCATGTGCTTCTGAAGCAACTGATGTTCGAGCCTGACCAAGAAATACAATACCGAAAGCTTTGGTAAAGCAGAAAATTGCCATTCCTCCGATCAACACAAGAGAAAGGATGGCAATCAGGAGTGTTGAAGATATATATATGCTTGAGGTGGTGAGGCTCTTAAACATGCCAAGGTAAATCAGGTATTCAGAAATGAAGCCGTTGAAAGGAGGTAAACCGCAGATAGAAAGTGAGCCGATAAGGAACAGTGCAGCAGTATGCGGCATCTTTTTCATAAGTCCTCCAAGATGTTCAATATTGCGTGTATGGGAAGCCTGATATACTGATCCTGCATTAAAGAAAAGAACTGATTTGAAAAGGGAATGATTCAGCACATGGAGCAATCCACCACTAAATCCCAGAAGGGTCATGGCATTATTGTCTGTAGCCATTCCGATAACTCCCAGGGCTATTCCGATCCCTATAATTCCGATATTCTCAATACTGTGATAGGCAAGTAGTTTCTTAAGATCGTGCTGAACGACAGCCATCATTACGCCCATAATGCCAGAAAGAGCCGACAGGATAAGAATAAATATACCTATCTCCATGAAATTATTCTGAACTGTCATTAGGACCCTGAGTATCCCGTATATTCCCATTTTTATCATTACTCCCGACATTATTCCGGAAACGTGGGAAGGAGCTGCCGGATGCGCCCGTGGAAGCCAGGTATGAATAGGAATAAATCCTGCTTTAATCCCGAATCCAAGGAAAAACATGACAAAAAGCAGAAAATTGGAATGAGATGAAAAATAGCTTCTGAGCCCTTCAAAACCATATATACCGGTATCTGTACCTGCAATCAAAAAAGCAACAAGTATAAAAAACATACCAAAATGCATCTGAATCAAATAGTTTATCCCTGTCTTCATCACAGATGTGTCTTCAGCATCGAATATTACAAGAAAGAAGGAGGATAAAGCCATTATCTCCCAGGCAATCAGGAATGGCAGTGCTTCCCTTATCATTACAACCATCAGCATGGAAAAATAAAGCCAGATATAAGAGAAATAATGAATTGAGAAGCGTAATGAATTCTTTTCTCTGAAATAGGGACGAAGATATCCCTTTGCGTAAATAAACCCCACAAAAACGGTAATATTTATCACAAGAATAAAAAAGGAGGAAAGCTTATCAATAAGTATACTAAAGCTTTGCCAGCCTGAAAAGAACTTGAATCCTGATTCGAAAACATAGTTCTGATTCGAAAACACGACTGCACCGGCCTGAATGGAACTCAAGGCCATTGCAACTGCCAATATCAGAAGGACATAATTGTACTTGACCGCTTTCGGAACCAGAAAAACAATAAATGTAAGAAAGCCAAAAATCGAAATTATCAATGCACTCATTAACCTTTTGAGGATAATAAATGCCTGCAAAAATATAAAAATTTTCGCTCAGTGGTAATTGTATGCAAATAATTGAACTATGTGGTCAATTAATGTTCAACTGCATTTCAGCTTTTGATTCTTTAATTTCCAATACCTGTGTGGTTCCACCCTTTTCAAGGTTGATATCATGCGGTATGTTTGTTTTCCATGATCCTCCTGTAAAGTCAGGGACATCAATTGACTGGGAGCGGTTTGCAACCGACCACTCACTAAGTGGAGCAATCGAACTCCACAGTGCTCCGTCATATACATCCTGATCAAGCGGCAATCCGTTTCTAAGGCAGTCGATAAGCCTCCAGTCCATTATAAAATCCATTCCTCCATGGCCCCCGACTCTTTTTGCCATCTCTCCCACTCTCCTGATGATTTCGGGTGTGAACTTCTCAACTATATTTTTCATCTCCTCGTCGTTGATCCAGTTGTGTCCCAGAGCAATTCTCTCAGGTTCAGGGTATTTCATTGCAGCCCCCGAAGTGCCGCTTATCACATGCAGACGTGAATAAGGACGCACCGAAGATATATCATGCTGAATCATTATTGTGCGGCCAAGGCTTGTTTTTACAAGAGAAGTATTCATATTGCCCCTGTAAGGCCTGCCTGCATACGGTTTGTAAAAATCATCGGAGGCAGCCAGCTTTGATGCAAAGTTACCCATGGTGAAATCGCTGGTTGACATTGATGTAAGGTAATCCATTTTGTCACCCCGGTTTATATTCATAACCTGGCAAACAGGTCCAAGGCCATGTGTAGGATAGAGGTTCCCGTTTCTGCCGGCATTTTCCTTGAGTCGCCACATGTCGGTATAAGCATCGTCGGCTTGCCTGGAATCATCGGGCTTCCTGAAGTTCATGTCAACCAGGTTATGAATATAAGCGCCTTCGCCATGTACAATTTCACCAAACATTCCCTGCCGGGCCATATTAAGCGTTAGCAGCTCAAAAAAGTCATAACAACAGTTTTCCAGCATCATACAGTGCTTTCTGGTCCTTTCCGAAGTTTCTACCAGCTGCCATGCCTCATCAATGGTACGGGCTATTGGAACCTCACATGCAACGTGCTTTCCGTTTTCCATGGCATACACAGAAACAGGAGTATGCATCACCCATGGCGTACACTGATATATTAAATCAATGTCAGGCATCTCGGCAAGCTTCTTCCAGATGTCTTCTGATCCGAAGAATTCAGCAGCCTGTGGTCGTCCGATGCTCTGAAGATATTTTTGTGATGATTTTACAGCAACCTCTCTCTTGTCGCATAATGCCTTAATTTCAACACCTTCAATATATGAAAGCCTTTGAACGGCTCCGCTTCCTCTGTCACCCAGGCCTATGAACCCGATCCTGACAACAGGTAACGGCGGAGCAGCGTAACCAGACATGTTGAATTTCTGGGTGTGTGATCTTTTTACCGATTCAATTATTCCTGACAGATTTGACTCTGCCTCTTTCGGTGAACAACTCTGAAGAATACTTCCAACAAAAGCACCGGCTCCGGCCAGCGTGGAATTTCTGAGGAAATCACGGCGATTAGTTTTCATCATAATATAATTTTGATTTTAAAGGTATGATGGAACCACACATGTTTTATAAAATTATATTTATGAGTGTTTGTGTTTGCAAAACATGTGGGTTTCATAATATAAATCTATTCAGGTTAGTTAATGATAAATTTTTCCGAATTTACGTTTTTTTTGAATACGGTCAGGGTATTTAAGATTGCAGATAATGAAAGTCGGAATTTATTCAGTAAGTATCTTATGCACTCTGCATGATGAGATGGCTATTTCTCATTTCTATGATCCCTCGCAGGCTTAAGCCATTCCGAAACCCAGGCTAATGGGAAAAATCTTATTGTTGGCCAGATTTTATATAACAGTAGAAAAGTCATAATGACAGTTCATGTCAACGGGATAAGCAATCTGATAGTTAACTGATATGGTTCGAATGTACTATTCGTACTCAAAGCAGAGCGATCCTCTTTTTTTTTTTACCAGTTCCAGAGAATAATTGCCTGTTATGCTTCCAAGGCAGGTCTTCCTCGCAGGATCCGTAAATATAGCCGGCAATTCGGAAAAGATAATTCTTTTTCCACACGGAATTTATAAAATCTCCTGACCAGAATAGACAGGACAATTATTGTTAATAACATTTTCAAGATAATTTGTTGTCATTACTCCGACACCCGACCATAAGATTTTTCCATTCTGGAAAAGTACAAGCGTCGGCACACTCTTTATTTTATACTCAATCGCAAGTTCTCGGTTCTTGTCAACATCAATTTTGATTATCCTTATCCTGTCACTCATTTTCTGCTTGAGCTGTTCAAGGACAGGTTTCATCATTTTACACGGACCGCACCATTCTGCGGAAAAGTCAACAAGAACCGGAGTCTTTGAACTGACAATCATTTTAAAGCTGCTACTCATCTTTCTTTACTTTTTTAATGTTCAATACAATATCGTTGAGCAGGCTCCCCCCTATCCATCCAAGTGCAGTTCCGTATAGAGTACTCATATACCATACCGATTTGATAACGCAGGTTCCAGATAGACATCCTATGTACCGCCAGTAGAGAAATCCTCCAATTGCACCCGCTAAAGATGAAATGATAATAAACAGATTCTTTCTTATATAACCTTTCATTCCCGGTTTTTGCTGCAAAATTCGTTGTAAGGCAAACACCGGTCAGTGACTAAAGTCACAGAGTTGGTAATTTTTTTAATAGGGCTGAATAATCAATGTAATTTCTCTCTGTTATTAACAGATTTCTTCGTTCAAGGTTTCTCAGAAGCCTGGTAACTACTTCCCGTGAAGTATTAAGCTGAAGGGCTATCTCCTGGTGTGTCCCGGTATACAGAGTTTTACCAGTCGATCTGAATCTTTCCTCAAAAAAACGGATCAGTCTTTCGTCAAGTTTCATAAAAGCAATTGCATCTATCGTATCGATAAGCTCGTCAAACCTTTTTCTGTATGAATACATCATGAATTCCTTCCACGATCTGTAATCAGACATCCATTTTTCAGGATACTCAACAGGAATCGCGAGTACTGTTGAATCTTCCTCTGCTATCATTTTAATATTGCTTTTCTGCAGTCCCATGCAGCAGGTTAGAGCCATGGCACATATTTCACCCTGATTAAGGTAATAAAGAAGTAGCTCATTCCCGTCTTCGGAAAGCCTTAACACACGTAAACATCCCTTAAGTACCATCGGAAATGATTTTATATATTCTCCTTCACCAAGCATGCTTTCCTCATGTTTGAGATTATGCAGGATTGATACGCGGGTAATCTCTTCAACCAGGTTTTTTTCAAGGAACGGAAATGTTTTTCTGATAATTTCAATCTTCTCCATTTTATTTTATAATGATAATAATTGTTTCATCTTATCTCAAAATAAAAGTAAATAAACATATTTACCATTTAACTGCGTTTTATATTTTTATGACTCATTCAAACATGGAATGATTTACGAGAACTTTTCACTAAAGAAATACAATACTTTCGGTCTGAACGTGAAAGCAGACAGGATGATTACATTCAGATATGAAGAGAATGCAATTCATTTTCTCAGGCAGCGACGGGAATCAGATCATGAGATGTTTGTAATTGGCGGAGGCAGTAACCTGCTTTTTACCGGCGATTTTCACGGAATACTGATTCATCCGGAAATGGAAGGCATAACACTGGAAGAGAGAAAGGATGATATTGTTATCATTTCGGCAGGGGCAGGAGTGGTTTGGGACAAGCTTGTAGAATCGACAGTATCTAACGGACTTGGAGGGCTTGAGAATCTGTCTCTTATCCCTGGGAGCGTCGGTGCCGCTCCTGTTCAGAATATCGGAGCTTATGGTGTTGAAGTAAAAGATTCCATCGAACGCGTACGGGCTGTTAGCCTGGAGGATGGATCTGTAAGGGAATTCACCAACGGGGAATGCCGGTTTGGTTATCGCAGCAGCGTTTTTAAAGGAGAACTCAAAGGAAAATACCTTATAACCAAAGTATATTTCAGGCTCTCCAGGAAACCAAAACTCAGCCTTGAATACGGCTCACTGAAAGAAGAAGTCAGCAGGCTCGGGTCAATATCATTAGGAAACGTAAGGAAAATAGTGATCAATACCAGAATGTCGAAGCTCCCTGATCCTTTGATATGTGGGAATGCGGGAAGCTTTTTCAAGAATCCTGTCATATCCGGATCATTTGCAGAAGAACTCAGGAAGAAAAATCCAGGGCTCCCGGTCTTCAAAGATTCTTCAGGCACTATAAAAATACCTGCCGGATGGCTGATTGAAAGATGTGGATGGAAGGGAAAACGCATCGGTGATGCAGGCGTACACGACAAACAGGCTCTGGTACTGGTAAATTATGGCAAAGCCACAGGAAAAGAACTGTTAGATCTTTCCGAGGAAATAAAACAATCTGTTTTCGAAAATTTTGGCATCACTCTCGAAAGAGAGGTTGAAATTCTCTGAACTATCTGAAAATTTTTCTTCTGTTCAGCTCTCTCCGGTACAGCTCAGCATACCTGTTATGTTCGGAAAGAGATCTGGAAAAATTATGATATCCCGAGAAATCAGGTTTTGCAACAAAATACAGGTAGTCATGAGTCTCGGCATTCAACACGGCATCGATCCCGTTGATTGAGGGACATCCTATTGGTCCTGGCGGAAGCCCGGGATACTTATATGTATTATATGGTGAATCAATCTTAAGGTGCGAGTATAATACCCTGGTTATACTGAAGTCATTTAATGCAAATCTGATCGTCGGATCAGCCTGAAGCGGAATACCTCTCCTAAGCCTGTTAAGGTAAACACCGGCTATCACAGGCTTCTCCTCGGTCCTGGCCGCTTCCTGATCTATAATGGATGCAAGTACAGAGACCTCGATCGGGGTAAGATTTATCTCCCGTGCTTTTCTTAGTCTGTCAGGATTCCAGAATCTCCTGTATTCCTTAAGCATCCGTAAATAGAATTCACCTGCCCCGGTATTCCAGTAGAATTCATATGAATCAGGTATAAAAACAGAGATTATGTTGTTCCGAACGAATCCGTCGCTTCTGTAATTCTCCTGGTCAGACAAAAATGCAGCTATCTGTGCTGAATCTGCTTCAATTCTTCCTCCTACAATGCCTGCCAGATCATATATTGTCCTGATATTATTAAAAGTAACCATAACAGGCGCTTGTTTTCCCGCTCGCAGAATATTTATCAGTTCGTTGCAGCTCGTTCCTCTCTCTACAACATATCGGCCAGGTTTAATGAGTACCGGGTATTTTTTCTTCTCCGCCACCCACCTCAATACGTTGATATTGTCAATTTTAAGCCTTGATACCAGAGAATCCATTACCTGATCAAAGCTGCTGCCGGTGGGAATATAAATAACCTGCTTCTCTCCTCCAAGAGGTCTGACCGTTATTCCAAAAATCAGATGCCAGCAGAATAATCCGGTAAGGATTAGTGCTACTGACAGTGCCGATATGATGTATTTCATTCCTTTGTATCTCATTTTTCCGGGAGAAGCAAAATTATAACAATAATAAAGGAGGTGTTGAATTAACTTACAAAGACTTCAAATAATATTGATACTTTTACAATGAAGATATTAAGAAATTAAATATAAATAAAATGACAACTTCCGTACTTTTGCTCCTGCTGGCAATTGGCATAGTTACAGGAGTTCTGGCTGGCATGCTCGGCATTGGCGGAGCTATAATAATGATTCCGGCCCTTGTTCTCTTAATGGGCTTTAGTCAGCACAGCGCACAGGGAACCAGCCTTGCAGTAATGCTGCCTCCTATAGGAGTCCTGGCCGCATACAATTACTACAAGGCCGGTCATGTGAATCTTAAGTTTGCGCTCATACTGGCCACAGCATTCATTATTGGCTCATATTTCGGATCAAAATTAGCCTTGACAATACCACAGAGCCTGCTAAAGAAGATTTTTGGAATACTCTTGCTGCTCGTGGCATTCAGAATGCTCCTGACAAAATAGGAACAGAAATCAGAACATGAAACCCACACTTAGCAGAAAGGCATTAGGTCTGTCGTCGAGCTTGAATTTTTCTCCTGTGGCATTCTGAATCTTTGTCTGGTACTTCTGAAGACTTCCCTCATACCTGAGATCAACAGTCACTTTCTTTGCAATATCAAATCCCAGTCCGGCCTGGTAGCCGAAGGTAAGGTTGTTAAACATTGTTTTATAATCAGGATCGTTAATAAGATCTTTCGGGGAGTTGATCAAAAGTCTTGCGGAAGGACCTGCATTAATCCTGACAGGACCTGCTTTGAAACCCAGCATAACAGGGAAATCAAGCTGATTAAACTGTTGTTTGATTATTGTGGCGGGATTTTCAAAATCTTCAATTTTATATTCATCCGTTCTTGAAGTAAACAGAAGTTCAGGTTGAAGATAAACACCCAAAAGCGAGAATCTTAAAAAAGCTCCGGCATGAAACCCGAAGTTTGCACCTTTAATAGCATTGATAGTGGTATCTGCATTAAGTTTAAAATCGTCCATCTTTAAATTTGTTGTACTCACTCCTCCCTTAAGTCCGAACTTGACCTGGGAATATAGTGGTAACAAAATGCATGAAACCAATAAAACCGCTAACACTTTTTTCATCATTTCTTGTTTTAGTTCAACATCATTTAAGGATATAACAGATTGAAAACAGACATCAATCATCTTTTTATAACGAATGAATACATAAAAAAGTTTCTTAACTTCCATAATTTACATAACGACACATTAAATATTGAGGACTTAAATTTCACTAAGAGTAACAAAATTGACAAATACAGACCTGACTTTCGATTCTTCCTCTAATCCAGATCAGATCAGGCCGGGAGCAATTCAGTTATTTAAAAATTAGTTAAAAAAAGTTAAGATAGGATACTCTTATCTTTTATTCTTCAATAATATCATATCTTGTAAATGACTTAATTGTTCTTGTTTAAGATACTTTGTTTTGTTTGAAGCTAAAAGCGGGGAAATTTGAAATGATTTTCCCGCTTTTTTACATAAATTGCGGGAAAAACTATTAAATTGAAATAGCCACTATCGCAAAATATGACCTTTATAGGATATTTTGCATAAAGTTTTTAACATCTTACCCTCTTAACTAATAAATATCCAGATGAAAAGAATAACATTGTTAGTGCAGATTTTCCTGCTGCTCATCGTTCCGTTGTCGTTAAAGGGACAGCAGGCAGAAAGTAAGCGAAAGCTACATATCATAATTATTGGTGCACATCCGGATGATCCAGACAAGGTGGGAGGCACTGCCTATAAATGGGCCAGTATGGGTCATGATGTAATGATGGTTTCTCTTACCAACGGTGATGCAGGCCATCAGTCAATTAAACCTGCAAAACTGGCAAAGATCAGGAGAGAGGAAGCCCGCAGAGCCGGTGAAGTTATTGGTGTAAGGTATATTACACTAAACAATCACGACGGACAGCTGATGCCGACATACAAGAACAGGCTTCAGGTTATAAGGCTGATAAGGGAACATAAAGCTGATGTAGTAATTTTCCCACGCCCTTATGACTACCATCCCGATCATCGCTATACAGGCACACTGGTACTGGATGCTGCATATATGGTAACTGTTCCCAGGATACTTCCTGATGTTCCCCACCTCGACAAAAATCCGATGTTCCTCTTCATGAGCGACGGATTTGTACACCCTGAACCATTCAAGGCTGATGTATGTGTTGACATTGATGATGTGATCGAAAAGAAGATAGACATGTATCATCAACACACATCGCAGGTGTATGAATGGTTGCCGTATAACCGCGGAGCTCTGGCTGATGTTCCTGAAGGCGAAAGGGAAAGGCGGGAATGGCTTGGAAAAACCTGGAGCAGCAGGTCAAATGCCGAACCTTTCCGGGATAAACTTATAGAACTCTATGGCAGGGAAAAAGGAAACTCGATAAAACATTGTGAAGCCTTCCAGGATTCTGGATATGGCACCCGTCTCACCAGAGAGAATCTTAAGGAATATTTCCCATTTTATTGATATTCGATATACTGACTGTTATACTTTAGTTCAATAAAGTCATCATCTGTTTCTCTGAATCCGTATTCAAAGCAGAAATGAAATTTCATCGAATGGGAAGTTTCTATTACATGCGTAAAGAAGCTGAAGTTGTATCCCATTGCAAACAGGGCATCCTTATGAACCCGGTGCCTGCCCTCTGAATAAAGGTCAGCCAGTATCCTTCTGTTTTTTCTCAGAAGTCCGTGTACATTACGGACAAAATTATTTGTATCACGGTTAAGTCTGTTATTGTAATTGTTTCTGCACTGGTCGGAGCAGAATTTCTTATCACTGCGGCCGCGAATCTTTTCACCGCAATCGAGACATTTTCTTTCCACAGCACAAATGTTTGCATAAAGATACAAAAAAGAAGGTGTCCGTTCTGAACACCTTCTTCATAATTTTTTAGTCTGATGTAAAAAGTTTCGATTTAGGGTTTCTTATCCCACCAGAGTTTGGTGGAAGCTTTGTCGCCATTCGGTGTTGTGCTTTCCGAATTCAGCAACTGAATTGCAGCTTCAACCTGTTTTCTGTTGGTGTTGTACTCATTTGTCCAGTAGCACAGCCTGACAGGAAGTGAAGTGTTGGGAACATCGAGGTTTTCACTTTCAATCCTGTCATAGAGTTTTGGATAGTGTGTTCTTCTTCTCTCTGCATAAGCTTCCTGACTGTTGGGGAAAAGGCTGATCCATTTCTGTGTAATGATCTGTTCGAGTTGTTCTTCCTTTGTCCCTCCCGACAAAAATGCAATAGGAACTGTTGAAGCAGGAGGAGGTGCTACCGGCGGGAGGACTGTACTCTTGTCGATACCCGGAGTCATCGGGACACGGGTACTGGTTACATAATCTTCTCCGGCGAGGTTCAGATGGTCTGTAAATCCGGTTTCATCAAGTGATAATTTGATGCCTTCATTATATAGTTCTTCAGCAGTTCCTCCACCCATATTCCAGCCTTCGAGCACTCCTTCTGCCCTGAGGAAATAAGTTTCAGAAGCTCTCATAACGAACCAGTTCGGGCCCTTGTCGCCAACAATTGTATATGGTTTTGAATGATCTGATGCCAGGCGGTCAAATTCAACAGCGCTTCTGTCATTCTTTGTCTGACCGTTCCTTACTCCTTCATAGGGGAATGGAACACCTGCAGGATCATCAGTTGGATCAGGTTCAAGAGCCGGTGAGAACCAAGCGGTAACACGGGGGTCAAGATAACCCTTGAGTATACTTTCCATGTCGGCACTCATTCTGTACTCTATCCATGGACTGATGGTGTTGTATGGATTCGGGAAATCGGTTGTTGTGGTAACCCATCCATTATCAGCATTGCTGGTTATAACGCCTTCTGTAATAGCCTTTTCACACTGCACCTTTGCAACATCGGGAGTTACATATTTAACCCTCATACCCAGCCTCAGACGGAGTGAACTTCCGAATTTCTGCCATTTGTCGAGGTTGCCTGCGTATATAGGATCATACTTTGAAAGGGTTGCAGATGTCTGTCCAGCGAATCCTTTAAGGATAGTGATTGCTGTGTCGAGCTCAAGGAAGAAATTCTTATAAATGTCTGATTGTTTATCATAAGGAACTTCTTTCTGCATGTTTCCATACTGTGAATATGGTATCGGACCGAGGCAGTCTGTATATCTGTTATATACATAGACTTTCCAAATCTTCATCATCGCTAGTTCAGGCCGAAGATTATTTTGCCTTGCGAAATCCTCAGCATACTTAATCTGAGGAGCTTCATTTGCATAATGGTCGTTGAATGCCCCATTCTGCCAGCTTGAAACCTGAACATATCTGTCAGACAGGAAGTTTGGTGTAGTTGTTGCCCAATAGTTTGCATAAATGTCAAAAAACAGGGAATGCAGCAACTGCATGGTTCCGGGATCTCCCAGATAGTTTGGTCCAATGAGTGCCTTTTTGACTACAAATCCATATGAAGCCTGGTTAAGGCTGGCTAGTGTAAGGGCCTTTGGATTTGTATTAATCTCATCAAAGTCCTTGGTACAACTACTGATTAAAACAGTAATAAGCAGTATTGTAATTAATTTAAATAGATTTTTCATAGTATATATTGCTTTAACCAATTTATTATTTAGAAGCCAAAATTAAGTGAGACCCCGTATGTACGCATTGTGGGAAGCGGGAAAGCATTTTCACCCTCGTATGCATTAGATGTACCTATCATTATCTCAGGATCACAATATTCAGCCTTGTTCATCAGGAAGAAAAGGTTACGGCCTACAAGCGAAACTCTTGCAGAGCGGAAGAACGTTTTGGCTACAATGCTCTTGGGCAGGTCATAACCAAGGATCATTTCTCTCATACGTATATTTGTTGCATCCCTTATGAAAGCTTCTCCGGTCGGGTTGTTCCTTCCACCAACGTTATTCCAGAATGCTTCAGCGGTACAGGTCTTGGTATTGGGTGCACCTTCAAGGGTAACTCCTACCTCATTCTTGAACACATCCCTTCCGAAGAGCAGAGTACCATCCCTTCCGATTGCTGTATATTCCTGTATACCGCTACCGGCAGATATAGCTTCTGTGAACGCAACGAAAGTACCACCGATCCTGAAATCAATCAATGAACTGAAAGTGAAGTTCTTATACCTGAAAGTGTTGTTAATACCTGCAAGCCAGTCAGGATTGAAGTTTGCAGCTCTTACTGTCATACCGGGGGTAATGGCCGGAATTCCGTTGGACTGAATGATTACCTCACCCTTTTCATTTCTAAGCCATCCCTTGGTATAGACTTCGCCAAAAGGTGCACCGGCTCTCAGCAGATATCTTCTGATAAAGTCAGAGGCAACACCTAATTCATCAAAACCTTCAGCAATTTCAAGTATTTTACTGTCATTCTTTGACCAGTTAATATCAATGTCCCATGAAAAGTCTTTTCCTTCAATAACTGCAGCACCAAGTGTGATCTCAACACCCCTGTTCTGAACATTTGCACCATTCTGATAAATGCTTGCAACACCTGACGTAGCAGGAACGGGAGTTGCGAAAAGCTGGTCAAATGTATTGGTATTGTACCAGGTGAAGCCAAATCTTATCCTGTCACGCAAAAGTCTGAAATCCAGACCAAGCTCAGTTGATTTGGTAGTTTCAGGTTTGAGGTTTGCATTCGGCAGAACGTTGCTGAGAGTGATAATCCCGCCTGTTCCGACTGTTGCTGTTCTTGCAAGCTGGTATGGGCTTGTATCGTTACCCACTATTGCATAAGAACCACGGAGTTTCAGATATGTAATTACTTCCGGCAGGGTAATCAGGTCGCTTAAAACTGCTGTCAGACCAAACGAAGGATAGAAGTATGACCTGTTATTTGAAGGCAGCGTCGAGCTCCAGTCGTTCCTTCCGGTAAGGTTCAGGAACACAGCGTTTTTCCACGATATTTCAGCGAATCCGTAGAATGAATTAACAACTTTCTTCGAGTAGCTTTCTGTCGGCCTTGGGTTAGCTGTATTTGTCAGTGAGAAGAGGTTTTCAATGTTGAAAACTGTTCCTGAGCCGCCTATCATCTGATATTCGGTCATATAATTATTACCTCCGGCATTTACATCAAACACGAAGTCACCCAGGGTTTTGTGATAGTTGATAAGGAAGTCATTGTTCCATCCATAGGATGAGGAATTGTATTTTCCGTATCCACCATTGATTGCAACTGTATAGGTATCGTTGTACCATTTGTTTTCCCACTGAGTAAGGGTAGCATCAACTGCTGACCTACCCATTATTGACAGGTCTTTCAGTATCTGGTATTTCAGGCTTACCATGCCAATCGGTCTCCATCTGTTTTCAGGTTTGAGAACGCGTTTTCTGGTCCAGTATGCATTCCCCGTACCATTATCATTCCATCTCCAGTAGTGCTGTCTTACCTGTCCGGCCGGATTCACATACTCAAAATGCTGCAGGTCTTCGGTACGGATATTCCTCGGGAGCACATAAAGATACCTCATCGGGTTGTCAAAACCTTCACCGGTAGCGAACACGTTTTCGAAGCTTTGCTTGATAATTGTGACTTTTGAGTCGAGAGTGAATTTTTCACCTAGTTTTGAGCCGAACCTGAGGTTCAGGTTATGACTGTGAAGGTTGTTTGATTCAACAATACCCGAAGCATTTGTATTTGTATAGGAGAAAGCGGTGTTTGTCTTGGCGGTATTGATTGTAACCTGGAGGTTTGTTGCGATGCTGTTTCCTCTCTGGAAATAATCCTTAACGTTATTGGGCTGAGGAAGATATGGATATGTTTTTCCATAAAGGGGATAGTTTGGATCCGGTGACCAGTGCGCAACCTGTGATCCGTCCATTTTTGCCCCCCATGAAACGATAGCCAGCGGAGAATAGATACCGTTACCACCCTGTCCGTATTCATTCTGCATTTTGTCAAGAAGGATTGCTGAAGAACCCTGGTAGGTAAAGCCGAGGTCGACTGTGACACCTTCTGCACCGCCCTGACCTGATTTTGTGGTAACAATTATAACACCGTTGTTTGCCCTGCTACCATAAAGAGCAGCAGCGTTGGCACCTTTCAGAACTGAAATTGAAACAATGTCATCCGGGGCAAGGTTGGATATGCCGCCCATAGGCACCCCGTCGATAACATACAGAGGCTGGCTGCTTCCTGCAATTGAACGATTACCCCTCATAAGTACTTTGGCCTCTGCTCCGACACCCGTGCTGGCAGTTGTAACTGACAGACCGGCAACCCTGCCGCTAAGACCCGAAACGGGGTTAAGGTCCCTTGCTTCTGCAAGTGCCTTCGGCGCCACGTTCTGAGCAGCATAGGTAAGAGCCTTGCTCTGCCTCGAGATACCGAACGCCGTGACAACTACATCTTCAAGGGCAAGAATGTTTTGTTCCAGCACGATGTTAAAGTTTGTCTGGTTACCTATCGGAACCTCGACTGTTTTCATCCCTATAAAGGAGACTACAAGGGTAGCTGCATCTGCAGGTACCGACAATGTAAAGGCTCCATCGATGTCAGTCGCAGTTCCTATTGTAGTCCCTTTAACTACAACAGGTACACCGGCCATACCAAGCCCGTCTTCGGCGCTGGTAACTTTACCCGTGATGGTTTTTTGTGCGAAAGCGCCCTGCAATCCTGCAAATAGCAGAAATGCAAGAAGAATTGCGATTTTTCTCATGGTTTAAGATTAGGTTAATAATAGTTTATAGTAGTTGATGTTAAAAATGATTAAAAAACCATTGTTTCCTTAATTAAGGACTCAATTATTTTTTAACATAACATTAACAAATGTAGCTATTCGAAATTTTAAAAACAAATAGAATTATCATTTTTTTATCTGCAAGGCCTAAAAGAACCATCTGTCGCAATGAAAGGAATATTCACACTGATCGCCCGCTGGCGATTAATGACAGCTTAATTTACTGAATATAACATGTTTCTGTTTAAAAAAATAACCGATTCTATCACTTCTGATAGTTTTTCAAGAGTTTTAACATTTTATTAAAATTCTCTTTTACATGCCCGGTCGGGCATCTTTCCATGGCTTTACCTATCTCCGCTGCAACCGAATCCCTTTCCGAATGAATGAACCATGAAATGTTCTTCGATAGCGATTCAGCAAGCTTGTCACTTAGATTATTAAGATCTTCCTCCCCATAGACGTCAGTCCTTACCTGCTCATCGAGCAATCCTTCGATAAGGTTCAGGTAGTTCCTTTTTACGGCCTTCATGCCGAACTGAAGATCTTTAGCTTCTCCGGAATCAGTGTCCATTATCACAAATGCAAGCTCCAGCATCCTGTCATGAACAAGGAGCCCAAAAATATTGATATCGGCAAGTTCATCACCATAATACTTATTTTCATCCAGTTCAACTGAATAAATACTCTGCAGCTCGCTGTAAAACCTTGTAAAATGCTGAATTGTATATGCCCTTGTGCTCAGAGGGATATTTTTATCGTATATAAATGAGAGATTTTCTGCATTTACAATCCTAGCAAATATTGCTCCCGATTTTTTACTAGATTTTCTAGGAAGTGAGTATGGGTAATTGCTTTTCAAAGTACTTAATGTGATATTTGAATTTATATAATCCTGAATACTCCATACCATTGTATGGTCGGGTAGTCCCAGTTTCCTGTATTCTTCAGGGCTAAGTGAGAGGTCTTTTGTCGTTTCGGTTTTACATGATGGAAAAAACATTGAGCTAAGGAACAGGATAACGAAGATTTTAGTGAATCGATACATTTTTTTAAAATATAAATTATTGTTTGAATATTAAGTAGCTGTCAATCATAATACTGGGATTAAACATTAATCAATTATATCAATACCAGGCTGCCAGACAGTATTTTCCCGATATTGATCAATTATTTAAGTCTGTGCCTGTACAATTTCACCGAATCATTGTTCAGTGCAAAAACAATAAGACTGCCTCCATCAGCCGACTTTATCTCGACAACATCCCGGGATTCTCCCCGGACAAATAGTCCGCTGAATAGATCTGATTCAGGGTAAAAATTTCCTTTTCCGTCACCTTTCAGAAATAATCCTTTGCCGGCATCATAGTCACTGAACTTTATCCTTGTTCCGAAAAAGTTACCTGCAAGTATCGCATCCAGCATTCCGTCATTGTTATAATCCCCGGGGCAGATTCCATATACAGGAAAATACTGTGCTTCCCTTGGAAGAGGTCTGATTTCAAACCTTTCGTTTCCTTTGTTCTCAATATAGCAGCTTGAAAAGGTACTGGCTTTAAATATCAGTGCCCTGCTCAATTCTTCTTCGGAAAAGATGTCATTGATAGTAAGATTTGCATAGGATTCGTAGGTAGGATATTTCTTCTTAATAAAGGGCATTTGTTTTTGAAGGTCATCCTTTGCATAAAAAGGGTAGCTTTTACCTTTTATATAATAACTCATTATTGCATCAATACTCCCATTGTTGTCAAAATCGCTTGCATAAATGGTGGAAGGTTCAGCCGGTGACACCTTTATCCTTGAGTTAATTCCAAGATTACCTACCATATAATCATCATCCCCGTCATCATCAAAATCAGCAGCAACTATTGTGTTCCACCAGCCTTCGGTGTCAGTCAGCCCGCATTTGTCACTTATTTCTTCAAGCCTGCTGCCTTCATTCCTGAAGATCCTGATTTTCATCCATTCACCTACAACAAAAAGATCCGCCTTCCCGTCAGTATTGAAATCGGTCCATACCGCATCAGTGACCATTCCGGGATATAGCAGCTCTGAGCTATATAGGGCGGTAACATCTTTATAATGACCTTTACCGTTGTTTTCGAGTATATAGCTTCTTGGCGCAAAGGGATATTCAGACGGGATTAGTCTGCCTCCCACAAACAGATCGGGATCGCCATCTCCGTCGATATCGCTGCTTTCAACACATGATCCGCTTGAGATCATCTCAGGAAGATATCCTTCCGCGGCTGAAAAGCTGCCTCTGCCGTTATTCAGGTAAAGCCTGTCCTGGAGCTCAACAGCATCCTTCAGGAACTCATTGCCTCCACTTACCACATACAGATCCTGGTCTCCGTCTCCATCAGCATCGAAAAATAGCGATTCTATGTCTTCACAAAAACTGTCTTTTTCAAAGCACGGCTGGGGCACATATCTGAATGATCCTCCCACCGACTGTATGTAAAGCCGGCCGGGAGTACCACTGGAACCACCAATAAATAGGTCCTGAAGTCCATCATTATTTACATCTCCTGCTGCCATTCTGGGTCCCTGGGTTGAAAGAAAATGAGGCAGGAGTATCTGGTCCCTGAAATCAATATACTCATTCTCGGTGTGTTTGTAATCAAGTACAGAGGCATTTGCAATGCGGATGAAAAGAGGGTCAGGTCTTCTTTTGTTTTCCGGCACTGTGACCTTTGCATCGTCATTGTTCAGGGTGATGGTCTGGTTGGCTTTAATTGAAGTAATCACCTGCTCGCGCATATCAGGCCATATGATCCTGAGGGTATCAACCATTGTAGATTTTCCAAGGCCAAAAATTATTTCGTGGTTCATGGATGACATGTAACCCCTTGAAGGCATAAATTCCTGAGTATAGGTATTGTTTCCGCATGTAGCATCCAGACGTGCGCCTATGCCGCCCCTGTTCATTCCTGAACCGTTCAGTTTAATCTTCAGATAGTGATTACCGTTGATTTTCCTGGAGTTGTTCCGAAAAACCAGGGGAAAATCGTTTATCGTACTCACAACGAGATCCATATCTCCGTCATTGTCAAGGTCGGCATATGCCGCACCGTTTGATAGAGAAGCCCTCTCATCGCCCCAGCTATCGGTTACATCGGTGAAAGTATAATCACCATTGTTCCTGTACAGATAGTTATTAAGAACAGTAGGTGGTATCTGCTCAATAACACCCATTTTTGGAAGATGACTCTGCCCGCGCTGTTGCTTTATCATATGTTGTACCGCGAGTACAACAGCATCCATGTAGGTACTGTTCCGTCCATACCCGTTGGTTATATAAAGATCCTTAAAACCATCATTATCAAAATCGCAGAACAGAGGCGACCAGCTCCAGTTTGTTGCAAATACGCCAGCATACTGCCCTATCTCGGTAAAATAATCTCCATGCATGTTCAATTGAAGCATGTTCCTGACCGACTGGTTGTAAAATCCCGAGTTTTTAAGGTTCATGAACTTATCGTAATTATCAGGTCCGGATACCAGCTTGTTTCCATAATTGTCTTCCGGTTCCATGTCAAGAGTGAAAAGATCAATGAATCCATCATTATTGAAATCTGCAGCATCATTTCCCATTGAAGAAAATGAAATATGATCGAAGTATTTTTCAAGTTCTTCAGTAAAGGTTCCATCCTTATTATTAATGTATAAGTAATCCTGTTCCGAATAATCGTTACAGACATATATGTCGGGCCACCTGTCATTATTGAAATCTGCTATTGCGAGGCCCAGACCGAAATTGATAATGTTGCCAATCATTCCGGCTTCAGCGCTTACATCAACAAATTTCTTTCCTGTATTCTTATATAGCCTGTGTTCGAATATCGGGTCCCGCTCCTTCTTCCGGTTGGGATTTGTCATTGCATACTTGTCGAGTGAGTGGTTCATTACAAACAGATCGAGATCCCCGTCCTTGTCATAGTCAAAAAATGCACTGTGAGTGGAATATGCGGGATCGTCAATGCCGTATCTGGCAGCGCATTCCGTAAAAGTAAGATCTCCATTGTTGATGTAAAGAAGATTTCTTCTGTGATCATATCTTCCGTCGGTTGAACAACAGATATAAATATCAAGGAAGCCGTCGCCGTTTATGTCGGCCATTGTCACCCCTGTGTTCCATTTGTTGCCCCCCGTAACTCCTGATTCTTGCGTTATGTCGCGAAACCTGAAATTACCTCTGTTGAGATAGAGTCGGGCAGGAGCAAAATTGCCACTGAAAAAAATATCGGGTAACCCGTCATTGTTTATATCTCCAATTCCAACTCCTGCCCCATTGTATAGATACCCGTAGTCAAGAACATTGAAAGCTTCATCTTCCTTGATCCAGTTACGGAATTCTATGCCAGTGCGACTGGGTGGCAGGGAAGTAAATAACTTGCCCTTATCAGGGTAACATGAATCAAGAGTGATAAAAATAAGCAGAATTATCAGTTCTCCAGCATGGTATTTCATTTTATCCATTTTTCAGACTTCAACACTTAATACGTTTGCCTCCTGATGCCGGTTCAAATTTGATCCCGTGTCCATACATCCGTATTTGATTCATACCAAATTATTTACAGCAACAAAAAATTTCCGGCAACTATTAAGGCAAAAACAACCCGGCAAATTTCAGCGATGCAAAACTAACCAGAAAAAATGTAAAACCACAAATGAATTAAAAAAAGGCAAATAATCCATAGAATTGTAATTGGATAGTATACTCTGCTTTTTGAATTTTCAGACTTATAAGATATGCATTTTTCTGTCTGACCGTATTTTCGACATGACCATCGTAATAACTTATTGATTAATGTAATATCATGTGTTAATACCAGAATTATTTCACTAATTGATAAAGTCGGAAAACCATTATCTGTTATACTGTATAAAACAAATAAGATTGAAAGTTTTTGCCGAAACCGGTTAAAACCATAATTTTGGAAACCAATTATATTATGAACAGAATTATCAGAATCATAATAATTATAGTGGTCATGACTGCTTATGTGTCATGTAATGGAGACAGAAAAGAGCTGTTTACATCATTATCACACAATCGTACCGGAATCAAATTCAGAAACTGGGTTAAGGAAGGCGAAAACTTTACAATACTCGATTATGCTTATTTGTTTAACGGAGCAGGGATTGCAATTGGCGACATAAATAATGACGGCTTGCAGGATATTTATTTTGCAAGCAACATGACAGATAACAGGCTATATTTGAACAAAGGAAATTTCAGATTCGAGGATATTACCAAAAAAGCAGGAGTCGCATGTTCAGACTATTGGAATACTGGTACGACCATGGCTGATATCAATGGGGATGGTTACCTTGATATTTATGTATGCAGTTCCACTGATGGCCGGGCAAAATTCAGAAAGAACCTACTGTTCCTTAATAACGGCGACCTTACATTCACTGAGTCTGCTGCCAGATTTGGCATAGCTGATTCATCATATTCAACGCATAGTGCATTCTTTGATTACGACAAGGACGGGGATCTTGATCTTTTTGTCCTTAATCATTCGCTTGACAGATTTGCCATGTTTGATTTGCATTCCACGCAATTCAAAAATTTAAAAGATCCCCGTTTTCAACACAGATTATATGAGAATGTTGAGGGGAAATATGTGGATGTTACTGAAAAAGCAGGAATGATAACAAATGTTATGAATTTCGGACTTGGTTTAGCCATAGCTGACTTCAACAACGATTTCTGGCCCGACATATATGTATGCAATGATTACTTTGAACAGGATTATTTTTATATAAACCAGAAAGATGGCACTTTTTCAGAACAGCTTTCGAAATATTTCAGCCACGTTTCGCTTTCATCCATGGGGAACGATGCTGCCGATTTTAATAATGATGGCTACATAGACCTTATTACTCTGGATATGCTGCCGGAAAGCAATTATGAACAGAAACTGGTGGCCGGACCGGATAATTATGACAGGTTCATCATTCTGGATACAGTGGGTTTTTATCATCAATCAACCCGTAATATGCTTCAAATGAACAATCATGGCAGCTATTTCATTGAAATTGGTCAATATGCTGGTATATACGCTACGAACTGGAGCTGGTCGCCGCTATTCTGCGACTTTGACAATGACGGGAACAAAGACCTGTTCATAACTAATGGCTATGGGAAAAATAGTACTCACATGGATTTTATAAAGCTTGCTGTTGAGCAGGTTATTAAAAAACAAAAGGGATTGGAGACAATGTCGAGGATGAGTATCGTTGAAAAAATTCCAGCTACAATTCTAAAAAACTATTTCTACAGGAATAACGGTGATTCAACATTTAGTAATGTAACTGATGCCTGGGTGACTGAAGGTCCCTCACTTTCAAACGGTGCGGCATATGCCGATCTTGATAATGACGGGGATATGGATCTTGTAGTCAGTAATATCAACAACTATCCACATATACTCAGGAATAATGCCAACAAGACTCAAGGGAACCACTTCATTAAAATTCGACTGATCGGTACAGGATTAAACACGGGAGGTATTGGAGCAAGAATTGACGTTACATGTCAGAATAAAACTTTTACCCAGGAATTCATGCCATCAAGAGGTTATATGTCATCCATTGGGAATGAGTTGATCTTCGGACTCGGGAAAGCTGACCGGGTTGATAAGCTTAGGATAATATGGACTGATATGCGTGAACAGATACTTACTTCAGTCAGGGCCGATCAGACAATTATCCTTAATCACAGCAATGCCGAAACTTTTTTTACGGATCGCATTGAAATACCATCTCCATTATATATACCTGTGAAGGGTGATAAAATACTGAACTTTAAACATAAAGAAAATAAATACATTGATTTCAATGATCAGATTCTTCTTCCCCACTTACTCTCAACCCAAGGACCATATATTGCAAAAAGTGATGTAAATAATGATGGACTTGAGGATATTTATATTGGCGGATCAAAGGGATTTTCGGGTAATTTATTCATTCAGTGCGGAAACGGCTCATTTAAACTAAGCAAACAAATGTGTTTTGAAAATGATAAAGCCAGTGAAGATGCGGGAGTTCTCTTCTTTGATGCTGACGGGGACAACGACAGTGATCTTTACGTTGTAAGCGGAGGTAATGAGTTTATGAAAGATGCGCCCGAACTACAGGACAGGCTTTATCTTAATGATGGCAAGGGTAACTTTTCCAGGGCCGAACAGTACCTCCCTGAGATGCTGGTAAGTGGTTCTTGCGTAAAAGCCGCTGATATTGATGGTGACAATGACCTGGACCTTTTTGTCGGAGGAAGGCTCATTCCTCTTGAGTATCCGCTTGCTCCTCGAAGTTATATTCTTGAAAATGATGGCAAGGGACATTTTTCTGATATAACAGAATCCTGCTGCAAAGCCCTCTTATATCCTGGTATGGTAACAGATGCCGTATGGACAGATATTAACAGAGACAAAAGCCCTGATCTTATTATTGTGGGTGAATGGATGGGAATCAGGTTTTTCCTTAACAGCGGCTGTAATCTTAAAGAGATAACCGCTGACTGTGGTCTGAAGAATACAGAAGGTTGGTGGAATTCCATAGGAGAAGCCGATTTCGACGGTGACGGGGACATGGATTATATACTTGGAAATCTCGGACTTAATTCCCAGATAAAATCATCTGATGATGAACCTGTGTCAATATTTGCCAGGGATTTTGACAATAATGGCTCTTTGGATGCTATTTTATGCTATCCTATTTTAGGTAAAAGTTTTCCGTATAACTCAAAGGATGATATCCAGGACCAGATACCCTTCATCGCGAGGAGGTTTCCGACTTATAAGTCTTATTCAAATGTTACCTTAACCGACATTTTTTCTGAAGAAGAACTCAAAGATGCAGTGAAACTCTATGCATATAATTTTGCCAACTCATACCTTGAGAACAAAGGCAATAATCAGTTTTCTCTTACTCCTCTACCACTTACAACACAGTTTTCACCAGTTCATGCAATTCATTGCGCTGATTATAACAAGGATGGGAAATATGATTGCATACTTGCAGGCAATTTTTTTGGCAGCCGGATAAAATTCGGACGTTATGATGCAAACCATGGAATATTACTTCTCGGCGATGGCAATGGAAATTTTAAACCCCTCAACGATTTGCAAAGTGGCTTTAAAATTAATGGTGAGGTTAGGGATATAACTGATATTAAACTGATTTCAGGCGGCAATATGATTATATTTGTTTTAAATAATGATTCGCTTAAGCTATATATTAAAAACGAAAAAAGTGATTAGCCCTTATAAAAAATTAGTCTACCTGATCTCCAGGTTTTATGTTGCTGCCTTCTTTCTGGTCCTCCTAATCATATCAACAACAGAATGTTCAGATGAGAAGGATGAGTCTTTCACACTGGCAGAGTACAGAAAAATGGGAGTGCCGGATCCGGGCATAAAATGGTCAAAGCACGAATACGGCCAGGCACTTTCAGTTCTACGAAGCCAGAAGCTTTATGGTTCAATGTCGTTACCCAGAAAATTCAGCCGGAAATCAGGTACTATTTTCAAACGTCTTGTCAGCATTGATAACATCTCATTTGTAAATGACACTAATATACCATTAATGGACAAAGCATATTTGATCCAGCATTTTGGTAGTTTTCAGGAGGGCATGATCGGACTTTATACTTATCAGGTCAAAGATCCACGGTATTACAACCATGAATTAATCGATATTTTCATCTTTGGACTTGCAATCAACAATGATATGCTCTATCTGGCAGAAAAGTTAAGAATGTCTGAAAACATGGATGAAAAGTTGATGAGTGCCAACAGTGACGTTGTTCATAAAAACTATACCAAGCTTATCTATAAAATTTTAATTGAACTGAAAAAATCAGACATTTATAAAAATAGAGAGCTTAAAAGATTGAGCAAAGCTGTTAGCGAGTCTTTGTCGAAAAACTGGAAAAAAATTGATTCAGATGAACGGGTGAAAATCAGTTTCGAAGTCCGCCAGATCTTAAAATCCCCGGTCTCAAAAACTATTAAAAAGAACATTGAACCTATACTTAGATTGTCGGCAGATAACTGAAAATAGTCCAAATAGTCATATAGAAATTGTCAAAAAGGTCAAATGTCTAATTCATTTTCGATATTCATGAGTCAGGTTTGTCTATATGTCTCGTTCCAAATTATGAAGATTACGGACCTGTAATTCTGACAGTCGTCCTTATCAAACCATTGATAGAAAATTGCATACGGCATTTCGCGCATACCGGACGACAGGAATTTTCTATGTTATTTAACAAAATTTTAACTTTTAATTTCATTTTCTGAAAAATATTTATATATTTGTTAATAATTGTTAACATCTGTTAAAGTTCATTAACAAGATTATTTCAAAAACATTCTTCTTCTTAATCCTAAATGCTTCTTTTATGAAAATGAATCCTTTGTTAAATTCATTGAAAAGTTTGATAAAGTTTCTATTGATCAGCTTTTTATTGCTTGTGTTTCTGGATTCGCCCACAATTGCACAGGAACGTAGAGTGACTGGAACGGTAATCTCTGCTGAGGATAATACACCAATGCCAGGGGTTAATGTTGTGATCAGGGGCAGGACTACCGGTACCACCACTGATGTAAACGGTAAATACTTTACTCAAGTTTCGCAGTTCTTTAAAATGTTGAAAACCAAATAGAAATTGTTAAA
>CAZTJT010000040.1:0-32211 GCA_964613785.1 uncultured Rikenellaceae bacterium | reverse complement strand
CCTGATAAGCCACATTGCCATGAAGGTCCCGGGAGTACTCAGTTGGGATCCTGAAGCTGAAAAGTTCATGAATAGTGACCTCGCCAATTCGATGCTGCAGAGACCTCAGCGCCATCCTTACGGGACAGATTACATAAAATAGATCTGCACCCGGGCCGGAGCTTTCCGACCAGCAAATACTTTCCGTCTTGTTTTCAGAAAACCAGATCAAGGATTCGTTTGATTATTCCTGCCAGTATTATGGCAAAAAGGATCTCAAGAACGCAAACAACTAGGGCTTTTTTCCATCCGTACTCGTTCCAGAGTACTGATATTGTTGCAACACACGGCACATAAAACATGCTGACAACTGCAAGAGTAATCATTTGCTGCGGGCTCAGTACATCTCCAAAATTTGCTGTTCCCAGATAGGCTGCCAACATAACAAGTATGAGTTCCTTACGAAGGATTCCAAAAATCAGAAGGATCCCTGTAATGGCCGGAAGACCCAGCCAGCTAACTGTAATCGGGCTCAGAAACATAGAGATCGCAGGCATCCACCCTGCAAGATTGATGGCCTGAATCACTACACCCGAAATAATCACTATGGGAGCTGCAATATAAACGAATTCCTTAAGGGCATCCCAGGTCTGCACAAGAATTGTTCTGAGATGAGGAGTCTTGTAATCAGGCATTGGCATAATAAGTTCCACAGGTTCACCTCCGATAACCTTGGATGAAATTTTACCTGCAAGAAAAACAAGGATCATCGCAAAAAAATACAAACCGAATGCCCACCATATTCCGACATATTTACCTACAAGGCCAAAAATTATAACCGAAACAGCCGAACACGGCACAAGCGTTACAAGCACAGCTGTAATGAACCTTTCACGCCGCGATTCCATAATACGGCACGAAAGGCATCCCGGAACATTGCATCCAAATCCTATAATAAAAGAGATACACCCTTTCCCATGGATCCCCATCCTGTGCATTAAGTTATCCATCAGAAATGATATTCTTGAGATGTAACCCCAGTCCTCAAGTACATATAGAATGATGTAAAACGGAAGAATATATGGAAGTGCGATCTGAGCAAGGGCAAGGATACTTTCAATCGCCGACCATCCGAGTAAAGATAGAAAAGTAGTGCCCAGCGATTCTTTCCACCAGTCATGCCAGCCTGAAAATGCCCTGTCGAGCAGATCCGAAATCCAGTTTCCCAGCATGAAAACCGAAAAAAACATTCCTCCCAGTATTAAAATCATCAGCAGGTAGCCAGTGAACTTATGTGTAGTCAGTAAATCCAGCTTCTCATTAAACGATAGTTTTGTCCTTGGGATGATTTTTACCGTGTCCCTTATTATCCGTGAAGCAAGATGGCTTCTTTCATCAGCTATAACAATGGAAGAATCATGACCATGAATTTCCTCGAGATCTTTTGAAAACTGTTCTGACTTTTTAATTACCTCAGGCTTCAATTTCCGAATAAGCCCGCTTATTTCCTGATCCTTTTCCAAAAGTTTTATTGCAATCCATCTCACCGGATAATGCAACGGAATTCCTTCAAGCATACCGGCAAGTTTTGATATGCAGCTTTCAATCTCCTTTCCATATTCAGGTATCCTGTTCTCTGACTTTGCTCCCTTAAGCTCGATCACTTTGTCAATCAGCCTGGTTAAACCTGCCCCTCTTGATGCAATTGTTGGGATGACAGGAACTCCTAATTGCTCCTGGAGTTTCTTCTTGTTTATCTCAACACCCTTTTTCTTTGCCAGGTCAACCATATTCAGGGCAATAATAACCGGACATTCTAGCTCAAGAAGCTGGAGTGTGAATATGAGGTTTCGTTCAAGATTCGTCGAATCAATTATATTTATTACAAAGTCGGGATGCTGATCGATAATATACTCTCTCGATATCAGCTCTTCAACAGAATATGTGGTGAAGGAATATATCCCCGGCAGATCCAGTACATCAATTGTATGCCCCCTGTAAAATAATGTCCCTTCACGTTTTTCTATGGTTTTTCCGGCCCAGTTGCCTATGTGTTGATGCAGACCCGTCAGGTAATTGAAAACTGCTGATTTTCCTGCATTTCCCTGGCCGGCCAGTACAATATTGATCTTCTGGTTATTTTCCACCATTTAACAATACCGTTATTTTGGAAGCAAGACCGCGACCTAGAACTAAACGTGAACCAGCTGCTTCAATCTGAACCGGGCCGGAAAACAGGGTCCTTCTTATCACCCTGATCTCGGTTCCTGTTGTGAGCCCAAGATCAGCAAGTCTTTTTGTTAGGTTTTTCCCACCCATGACTGAAATGATTGTTCCGCTTTGACCGTCGTCCAACTCTGTCAGATTATATTTATCGCTTTCATCATTCATGTTAAAGTCTTTTATGTCAATATATGCGCAAACATTCAATAATGCCGTTAAAAAAATCACTTCTCCTCAACATGTCTGAGTCCTTCAGCAAAAAGATTGTTAATGTGAATGTCATCAAGCGAATAGTAAGTGACCCTTCCCACTTTATTGTACTTTACCAGCTTCATGTTCCTCAGTGTCCTTAACTGATGAGAAATGGCCGAATTCGTCGTGCCTATTATGACCGCGATATCACGAACGCACAATTCCTTTTCCTGGCAAAGGGCAAATATTATTTTGGTCCTTGTCGGATCACTCATAGCCTTGAAAGTTTCAGCCAGAGAGTGAAAAAACCGTTCTGTTTTCATCCTCCTCAATACCGATTTAACCTTGCCTTTTTCGACACAGGAGATCTCAGGTAGTTTTTTTCCGGGCTTTTTCATTGAATGCATGTATGAACAATTGTTCAATTATTCTGCAAATTTAATCCTTTTATAAATAAGAAAGAATATCCCGATGATTATTATTTGGCTCTAAGGTACTGAACGGGCCATTCGTGCTCTGAATTCAGCTCTCTGGCTGCGTTAAGAGGGAAATATGGATTTCTGAGAAGTTCTCTTCCAAAGAGGATCAGGTCGGCTTTTTCTTCCTGTAGTATTTTCTCCGCCTGGTACGACCCGGTGATCAATCCCACTGTTCCTGTCAGGATACCCGTTTTTCTGATTTCTTCGGAAAAAGGTACCTGGTATCCCGGCCCAAACGGAATTGATGCATCGTAAACATTCCCGCCTGAGGAGCAGTCTATCAGATCCACTCCCAGCTTCTTGAGGATCCTCGCCAGGTCAACACTCTCAGTAAGTGTCCATCCCCCTTCGGTCCAGTCGGTCGAGGATATCCGTACAAAGACCGGATTACCGGCCGGCCATTCTTTTTTAACAGCCCCGACTACCTTCAGCAAAAGCCTGATCCTGTTCTCAAAAGATCCTCCATAATCATCAGTACGCTTGTTGCTGATCGGAGAGAGGAATTCTTGAAGCATATATCCGTGGGCGCTGTGTATCTCGACCACTTTGAAGCCGGCAGCGGCGGCCCTGCCTGCTGCTGTTGCAAAACAAGTAACTATTGTTTCTATTCCGTTAATATCTATTGACTGAGGTGTTCTGTCGCCAGGCATGAAGGGAACAGCAGAAGGTGCTATTGTCTGCCAGCCTCCGTGTCCATAGTCAAGCTGCCTTCCTCCCTCCCAGGGAAGGGCACAGGAAGCTTTTCTGCCGGCATGTGCCAGCTGTATCCCCGGTACGGTTCCCCTGGAACTTATAAACCCGGCTATGCGTGCCAGCGGGGGAATGTGCCCATCGTGCCACAGACCTATATCCCCCGGAGTAATGCGTCCTTCCGGAGAAACAGCGGTTGCTTCCATAATTATAAGCCCTGCACCTCCAACAGCTCTGCTCCCGTAATGTGCAAAATGCCAGTCATTGGCATATCCGTCAGTTGCCGAATACTGACACATCGGCGACATTACAATTCTGTTTTTTAAAGTAATGTTCCCGATGGAGAGGGGTGAGAAAAGTTTCGACATTATTATGGCTTACCAATAGATCAGATTCAGTTAATTCTTTACCTCATCCAGCTTATATGCAATCACCGAATTTTTAAAGAATGTCGGCACCAGCAACAGTTTCATCTCCGGCACATATTCTATATCAGCAGTGTTATAACCAGTGTCTTTCGTCCTGAGCAGGGAAACAGCATTATTATCGGGACCTATCATAAAAATCTCACCTTCCCAGTCAGAGACAATATAATAGCCGGCGATGCCGGTCCAGGCAATCCCGTCTCCCCTTCCAATATTTCCGGTAAGGAATTGCCATAAACCTGATTCCGTATCAATTGAAGCAAAGTCCTGTCCTCCCTGCGAAGCAACAAGCACTCTCCCGGGTTCCCAGAAAAGTCCATTAGGACCATTAAGCTGGTCTTTATACCAGACTGACATTTTACCTTTGCTGTAAAAATGGATAAGATTTGCATCAGTATCGGAAATATAAAGATTACCATCAGTATCGGAAGTAATATCGTTAAGCATTTTCGCTCCTTCTATCGGTATTTTTCTATTTATTCTTCCATTATTTATATCCATAACTATAACTTCATCTACATCGGCTGTGAACAGGTTATCCCCCACTATGGCCATTCCCTTTGGAGAACTAAGGCCTTCGATCCATCTCAACTCAACAATTTTTCCATCCTTATCAATTTTTGAGATAAATCCGTTGCCGTCCTTCTTCCTGGGTTCAAAATTGAGGTTGCTTACATAAAAGATATCTCTTTTCTTATCGTAAATAACCGATTCGGGGGTCATTAGCAGAGTATCTGTTTCCCATAATTCAGAAATTGTAAACTGCCTTAACGATTGCTTCTCATCTGTGGTTTTTTTTGTTCCGCTTTTGCACGACACTGCAAAAATGCTGACAATGATGAAAAAGAAAGCTGAATTTTTCATGTTTTCAGGGTTGATTTTTTTCAAATGTATATAATATTTCAAAATTATAACAAAAGGCCAAATGTGTTAGCATTGTGAATATTTTAACAACTGCTCCGAAAATGTATTTTTATACTTATGAAACCCACATGTATCAAATGCACAAACAAGTATTTATATAATTTTCAGTCATGTGGGTTCCATCATACCTCTAAAATCAAAATTATATTATGATGAAAACTAAGCTTTCAAATGGAAACCGCATGAATTCATTTTTTTCATGTTTGTTTGTGATTTAATAACATACGGGTTTCATAATTTTGTAAATGACTGTATCTTTTAGTAACTCATTATATTATCCATCGTGTTACCGAACATTATTTCTCACAGGAAATACTTGATCTCATTATCAAATTTTTTATTAATCATATTATTAATAAGCCTGAGCCTGATTTCCTGTAATAAGAAAGATGACGATAAGCCGCCTCCACGGCCCAAAGTGAAGCTAACCGTTATATCCGGAGCTGGCGTCGAGGGCTATCCAAAACCAGGTGAATATGAATATGACACTGGTATGGTTGTAAATTATGGTTACAGGGCTCTGGAGGGTTATATCAATCTGGTTACAACTCTTGATGGCAAAATAATCTCCAATGAGGGATCATTTTTTATTAGAAAGGATAATACCCTCAAAAGCGAGGCAGAACAAAAAGTGCTCTGGAGGTACAACACAAGCACTCCTGTTTATTACTCAATACCTGCCGTAGGATCAGATAATACAATTTATTTCACCTCAGGAATGAATGCAGGGAGTAACAGTACCCTATATGCCTTAAAGTCAGATGGAACCATAAAATGGTCGTATACTCATTCAACAGTATTGTTCTCGCCGGTTATTGGTAAAGACGGAAACATTTATGTTCAGGATTTTTACAGCAAATTGATATCGTTAAGTCCATCAGGAACACTAAGATGGGTTTATGACCAGTTCAGATATATCTATTTTGAAAACGTCGGTCAGCGTTGTCCCGCAATAGGATCAGATGGTACAATCTATATAAACGGTTGTGGACTTCATGCGGTGGATCCTTCAAATGGATCAAGGAAGTGGGTTGCATATGATGTACTCAGCGCAAAAGCTTCACCATCCATCGGCCCTGACGGTACCATTTATGCTGTTTTCAGCCAGGATCTGGTTGTTGCAGTAAATCCTGATGGCTCTGAAAAATGGCATAATTCTTTCACTTATGAGTGGGAAATGTCATTTTCATCTCCGGCAATCGACAATAATGGCATTATTTATTTTGCCGCTGAGGCCAGATATGAAGGGACGGATTATTCTAATATCTATGCATTTAATCCTGATGACGGGTCAATTAGATGGAAATACAAAGTTGAAGGTGAAAGATTTGTCAGAGCTTCTCCTGTTATTGACAAGGATGGTAATATAATTATTGCAACCAAAGCAAACGGGCTGGACAAACTGGCAGGAGTAATTTCTATTTCACCTGCCGGACAAAAGATCTGGAGTTATACTATCGAAAACGTACATGTAACAGATGATGATATTTACAGCACTCCATCTATCGATAACAATAACATGATATATTTTGCAGCAGAAACAGGATTCCTGTATGTATTAAACCCTGACGGAACTCTTAATTACAAATATGAACTGCCTGTTTCAGTCAACTGGTCTTCCCCAGCAATTGTCAAAGAAGGAGTTTTATACATTGGAGGAATGTTCGGCAGCAACTATGAAGGTAGTCTTGTTGCCGTTAAGATATCGGGAACAGGTTATGCTTCAACCCCGTGGCCAAAATTCAGGCACGACAACAGCAATTCCGGCAGGTACGGTATCTAAATCATATTACAATACCGCAAGACTTGCGGGGTTAAAGGAATATTCCTATAGCCTCCTTCAGAGTCTCCAATATTGTAACAACTTCCTGATCCCAAGGTTTTAGAGTTTTTTCAGGATTTGAATCTTGTGTTAGTTAATTCCGGAAAATTATGAAATGAATATTTGCATTTTGACGAGAGTAAGCACATACACCTTATATCAATGGGTCTTCAGATACCAGTCGTTGTACTCTCTTATTATTGCCTCAATATTGATGTTTTTATAGCCCTCCTGCTTGTTTTCAATTTTCTTCGCCAGTTCCGCATAATCTTTTATATAATCGGCCATGTTTCTGCTGAATTTCATAATAAACTTCAAATTGAAAGGAGTAAGTGTCTTTTCGTTTTGTTTTAGACCAAACTCATCGGTCCATAATTCGCTCTCATCAAACAGAATCGCTTTTTCCAGATCAGCAAGTGAAAGTTTGTCTAGTGACATTAGTTTGTTTCTGTCTTCATCATAATACCATACATAGTACTTAATAGGACCATCAACCTTCCGTAAAATAAAATTCTCAGCGTGAGTACTGTATACGAACGGGTATTTAATACTTTCATAATAACGATTACCGACCTGATAGGCCTTTATCTCTTTGGGTGTATACTTAATCCTTCCTTTCCTGTCTTCAGGATCAGAATACAGGAAAGTCATCTTCTGATTCAACCATAGATTTATGTTAAGCAGATATCCTTTTACCGTATCGCCCTTTAGAGTAATAATGTATCCGGGATGAATACTGCCCCGTTCAAGTCCTGATTCTTTATTCTGGGCAAACAATAACATGGATTGCGATGCGATCCAAAGTGTAAATAAGCTCCTTAAACAGTATTTCATCATAATATAATTTTGATTTTAAAGGTATGATGGAACCACACATGTTTTATAAAATTATATTTATGAGTGTTTGTGTTTGCAAAACATGTGGGTTTCATAATTGATCTTTTTAAGAGGTATTGACACATTTTTTATTACAGCCAATTTACGAAAAAAGGAAAAAATTGTTTTAATCCTTACTGGTATAAATATCTAAGAGCCGCTTTGCGAGTTAATAATGATTGTCCGGGTATTGCCCCGAAAGGATCAATTCTGCAGTAATGATAAGAAGATGATTGAAATAATTATCGTAAATTGTGGTAAATAATCTAAACATATTTAACATGAAAATCTTAAGAGGTACAATTTTTGGCGGTGTCTTTTATTTCTTCCTTGGCTGGCTTGTTTACGGGATCCTCCTGATGGATTACTTTTCGGGCTGTACCAACCAGTGTGCAAACAAACCTGACGGTGAAATGGTCTGGTGGGCAATAATTGCCTCAAATCTGTGCGCAGCCTTATTTCTGACTCTTATCCTCCACTGGTCAAAAGCAAGAGGGATTGTTGACGGACTGGTAAAAGGGGCAATCTTCGGGGCTCTTTTTACTCTAACAATTGATCTGTCATTCTGGTCAATGACGACAATGTACAGCAGTCTGGTGACTATCCTGGTCGAGACGATTGTAAGTACAGCCGTTTTCGCACTGGTTGGTGCGGTCATCGTACTTACATGGGGTAAAGAATAGACAGAGGGATTGCTTAAATTTGCAGTAATATCCCAGGAAGTAACCGAAAAATGATTTGTTCGAAGGCAATTGTCAGACCTCCGGGTAAAAACTTTTTCAAGGGTATCACTAATTCAGGTCTTGGCAAACCTGATTATTCTAAAGCACTTGGCCAGCATTTAAAATATTGTGATGCACTTAAGAGATGTGGTATTGAGTTAATTGTTCTGGATGCAGATGAAAGATATCCTGACGGGTGCTTTGTCGAGGATACGGCAGTTGTTACCAGTGAGGTTGCTGTCATCACAAGGCCCGGAGCTCCATCCAGGTCAGGCGAAGAAATTGAGGTCTCCAAAGTCTTGTCGAGGTATAGAACTATTGAAAGAATTTTACCTCCCGGCACCCTTGATGGCGGGGATGTGCTCCGTGTGGAGAATCATTTCTATATAGGGATCTCAGGCAGGACAAATCAAGCAGGAGCCAAACAGCTTTCAGCCATTCTTTCAGGCTATGGTTACACTTCCTCCTTTATCACGGTGAAAGACGGACTTCATCTGAAATCAGTAATAGCTTACCTTGGAAATGGAAATTTTGTCTCAGTTGGGGCGTTGTCGAAAATCAGCGAAGCCGGGAAATACATCATTCTGGATCATGATGAGAACTACTCAGCCAATTGCCTTAATGTAAACGGTACCATTCTTATTCCTGATGGTTTTCCTGCATCAGCAATGAAAATTGAATCACTCGGCCAGCATGTCATCAGACTCGACATGTCAGAATTCAGGAAAATGGACGGCGGCCTTACGTGCTTATCGCTTTTGTTATAAGCACTATTCAATGGTGCATAACAGTGATCAGATAAATGCCTTACAAACAAGAATCGGGCAGAAACTTGGTCATCCATCATGCATGAAAATTCCCCACTTGTCCGGCTGTTTCTTCATCTCGGGATTTTATCCTATCTTTGTCAGGGTACCCGGTGTCGCGATTTTAAACACTTGTTTCTGATCATTCACCAGTTTAGTCTTTAAATGCATACCATTCGACCTGGTTACCGGCTTTAGTTTAATAATTTACCAGTTTAAGATTAAAAATGGGAAGATCTCAGGAAACATTCGGCAAGAAGGAAGTAAGAATCAAAAAAGAGAAGAAGAGGAAAGATAAGGAACAAAAACGTGCATTGAGAAGAAGCGAGGTAAAAAAGAGCAGTTTCGATGATATGATCGCTTATGTTGATGAATTCGGAATGATTACTTCTTCTCCTCCCGACCCTGGTAAAAAAACAGAAATACTTGCGGAAGACATCGAACTCAATCCAACCAAAAACAAAACCGAAGCTGCAACGGATCTCCTCAGAAAAGGAAAAGTCACGTTCTTCAATGAGTCAAAAGGATATGGATTTATACAGGACATGGAATCAGATCAGAGAGTATTCGTTCATGTCAATAATCTGCAGGAACCTGTAAAGGAAAACAATGTTGTAGTCTTTGAGACAGTCAAAAGTCCCAAAGGAATTACTGCAATGAATGTCAGGCTTTTCAGGGAAGAAGTCCGGAGTTGAATGAATTCTCAGATTACTTTTCGGGCATGATCCTTTATGTTTAAAAAGAGTTTAACCTCCTGGACAAAGGTTTTTTTGTAATGTGCTAAATTCAAAAATACAAATTGGGAAGAAATTGAGAGTTCCATGAAAAAGGCGATTATAACTTTCCTTTTAATTCTGGCAGGGTTCAACCTTCTCCATTCTCAGAATGAAAACAGGAAAAGCGTATTTGTCATCAGTTCAGGATGCTCAGTTCCCTATAAGGAATTCGCATGGAAAACAATGAAGTCCCAGGCTGGTTTTGCCGCTCCGGGCTTTAATCTGGAAGTTGATTTCATGCGCTATACCGGCAGGTACTTCGGTCTGTCCGCAACAACGGGATATGCATCATTATTTTTCAGTAAGGATGAATACCAGGCTCACTATGATCGTATCCTCAACGGTTACGGGCAGAATGTTGTTGAAGCCGGCAATTACCAGGTGCTGAAAGGTTTGGTCGGGTTAATCCTGAAAATCCCCGAGACCAGGCATACGGAAGCACTTCTGATCCTCCATCTGGGTATTGCCAGGAGTGTACATCCCGATCTTACCGTTACCAATTCGAAACTTGGAGTGATCAACTCCGTAAGTAAAAACAGCGACTGGAATCCGGTAAGTAATGTCGGACTAAAAGTCAATTACTGGCTGACGGATAAGTATGGCATAGGTCTGAATTATAACCTGAATCTCACAAGACCGGATTTCTATGACCAGACCAGTATTGAAAAGACCTTCTTCCTCCCGGTAAGGTATATGAATATCAATGCCGGACTGGTGATGAAACTGTAATCTGTACGCTGATGAACAAGAGAGTTCTTCTGTTTCTACTGATGGGTTTGCTGATTTCCTGTGACGACCAGCGGCTTTGGTTTGACAAGGGCATAATCCCTCCCCTTCCGGTTAATTTCTATGATGTCAATTCGGCATATGACGATTTTAACTCGGACCTCGACATAACCTGGAACACAAAATATTTCTCACTGATCTTTTCAACCAACAGGGCCTCCGGCGGACAGCAATTTGATCTGAAAGGATTTGAAGGACGAATCGAATCCAATCTTCTTACAGGTGAGTTTGATATGACGGCAGGTTCGAGGAATTACAGTATTCTCCAAGCCATAAACACATCGCATAATGAGCTGGGGCCCTACTTCACCCACGACCTGAATTACCCGCAAATATGGAAAAAAGGCCCTGAGACAAGGCGGTTCTTTTATTCATCCGATATAACAGGAAACGGAGACATATACTTTTGCTATTACACCGGTGAAGAAAGAGATTTCGTTCCTGCCGGAGATGCCGGGCCACTTGCGGCAATAAATACTGAATCAGAAGAAGGATACCTTACAATTCATGATGACGAAACCGAAAATAAGGAGACGGCCTATTTTATGACAAACCGCAATGGAAATTATGACATCTTCCGGGCTGTGAGTGAACAGAACATGCTGATTGAACAGTCTCCTTCTGTCACAACAGGCAGGGTTGAACGGCTCTGCACCGGCGCCGACGACAAGTGTCCGTTTATCTGCGGCAACATAATGGTTTTTACTTCAGACCGTGAAGGAGGATTTGGAGGATTTGATCTTTATTATTCTGTCTATAACGGACAGGAATGGTCGGCTCCGGTGAATTTCGGGGATGAAATAAACACTGAATTTGATGAATACAGGCCGGTTCTTGTTTCCACCGAAAAGGAGGGATTCCTGAATGACCTTATGATCTTCTCGTCAAACCGTCCGGGAGGAAGAGGCCTTTTCGACCTTTATTACGTCGGTATCAAACGGCTGAACTGAAATATGCCAGTTCAATCCGGATCATAGATCTCTTAATCCGCAGATTCCAGGATGGATGTTTATTCCTGTATTATTCGATCTCCTTCTTTAATTTGTTAATCCGGGCCAGTATCATATTGTTATTAAATCCCCAGTAATTCATAAAACCTATTCCTGAGGGCTTCAATTGATATCGCTTTGCAAAGAGTATACTCAGATCATTGATTTTGAAAAAAACACAGCTGATTGTCTGAAGGGGCTTTGTTTTGCAGCAATTCTCCTCAACTAAAACCATCCCGATGCAGTCTTTGTATTTTTCCTGATCAACCTTCAGGTTCTTAACTATATTTCTTATTTCAGCATCCGGAACAACATAATCAATATCATCCGAATATACTCCCTGCCAGTCTACCATTGAATTCTGATCTGTGACATTTGATAAATCCCAACCTATCGTTTTCCTGTCAAGTCCCCTGCTTACCTGATTCCTTAATGATCCATGGTCAATAAGATTGTTTGCATCCACAAAAAACCTAAGAATTTCAGGCTTATTGGTAAACTCATCCGCTTTAGTGAATTGCACTTTTGTAAAATCAATTCCGAAAAATACCATACCTGTCTCAGGGTTGAAAATATCTTTCTTTGTCTGGGAAAAACCCATAACCGGAATAAATAATAAAAGAACAAGCAGTTTTTTCATAATATTTGGTTCTTAACCATAAATTTACACTATAATTCAATTCTGAATTCTGATTTAACAGAAAATTACCAGGAGTTTAAACACCAGGGCCAGGGTGTAGAACAAAGGACTTCTAATTGTAATATTATCCTGGCGACCAGCGTCCCGGCTATTGTTCCCGAGTATTCGGGATTTGTGGTTCAGTAATTTATGCTTAACCTCAAAGGTACACAAAGGGTGCACAAAGGTATTCAAAAGGCTTTTGATACGGCCTCTGAGATCACTGTATAGAATCCTCACGGCTGGATAGGATAATTTTTTCCATGACCGATATGAACAGCCAATGCATACCGATAGGAATAAAGGGTTGTGTACAATATTAATTCCGGCAATTTTTCAATTTTAGATTTATATACGTAATTAATTACGTATTTAATTACATATTTAATTACGTAATTTAAAAATTCATATCCTTTCTCGCGAATCAATTGAACACACGCAGTGGCCTTTCGGCAGATTGGGTCATAAACCACAGGACAACCTGAATATTATATTTCCTGGCAATGATCCTTCCTTCGCATGGATCCAGATGGCCGGGGAGAAATGCCATTACCACCCTGCCTCTGAGTAACATATACCGGATTTTTTTGTAATTTGCAGCCAGGTAAATAACAATTTAAAACTCCGTGAGATGAAAATGAACAAAAATGTCACAAACATATCAGTTCCTTCTTCTTCAGTAAGATCTGGAGTAAAAAAGATAAGCAGGCGCAAGGTTCTGAAAGGGCTGATTCTGGCACCGGTTCAATGGAGCATATTCCTGTCGGCAATAAAGGCTCAGGGAGCTGAAAAGGGATTTGCCGGGGAATCAGTAATCCCTGGGAAAAGCAAACCTTTCGCTTCTTTCAGCCCGACCGACGATATCTATTTACCCAACAGGCCTGTTGGAAAAGCTCAGGGTATTGTGCCCGGAAGGGTAAGCTGGGTATGGGATCCGAAATCCACCAATCCTGATTGTGCCAATAAACCCGTAACCAAGGATAACCCATCTGATAAGTACGATGCCTGGTTCATGGACAAAAATACAAATCAGGAAATAGTTGATAAAATGCTGGTTGCGGGCCTTTGTTCAATGTCTGGGAAGGAGAGTACTGCCGATGCCTGGGATGCCGTTTTCAGGTATCACAATCAGAAGCGAGGAAAAGGGAATGTCCCTTACAAGAAAGGCGAAAAGATATATGTTAAGCTTAACAGGACCACCGCCTCAGGAGGCATGGACTCCGAATACCGAAGGCTTGAAGACAAAGCCCTTCCACTGGCATGCGAAACATCACCGCAGATAGTCATTTCCATGCTGCGGCAGCTTGTTAACGTTGCAGGTGTGCCGCAGAATTGCATCTACGTGGGCGATGCCATGAGAAATATCTATCAGGATGAATACATAAAGTATTATGCCGAGTTCCCTGAGGTAAACTATCTTTCAAGTTCAGGATCCACTCATGGCAGAATTCTTTGCATTGAAAGCAGCCGGGAGATGATCTTCTATTCCGACAATAAATCTGTAATGAAAGAAGGTGGATCAGATAAAATCTATAAAGTGCTTGAAGACTCCGAATACCTTATCAACATTCCGTCGATGAAGGGGCATGGGATCTCAGGTATAACCCTTTTCGCAAAAAATCATTTCGGCACCCAGGCCCGGCGCAGTGCCGCTCATCTCCACCCCGGGCTCAACAGCAAAAGGCCGGGATATGGTCACTACAGGGTACTTGTCGATTTCATGGGAAACAAATTCACCGGTGACAGAAATCTTTTCTATGTACTTGACGCGCTATGGTCAGGTGATAACTGGAACGGACTCCCGGTTAAATTCCTTATGCCTCCGTTCAACAACCACTGGTGCTCTTCATTGTTCTTTTCAATGGACCCTGTGGCAATTGAGTCTGTAGCTTATGATTTCCTCAGAACAGAGTTCTCCCATCCTGAGCATACTGTTCCATACATCATCGAGGCGGGGGTGGATGATTATCTGCATCAGGCCGCTGATTCAGAAAACTGGCCGGCAGGGGTTATATACACGCCAAATGGCGACGGCATACCAATGCCGAAAAGCATAGGAGTCCATGAACACTGGAACAACCCGGTGGACAAGCAGTATTCAAAAAACCTTGGCACAGGGGACGGGATCGAACTGGTCAAAGTCTTTATGAACGGAAGAAGCTGACGATCATTTTATGTTTCTGTCTTATAAATGGCTTTTCTGATTAAGCCGGCTGAATAATTGATTCTTTCAATTTATTACCTTGGGAAAGGGTTTGTTCATGAAAAGCTTCAAAGCCAAAGGAATTTTTTTTAAGAGTGATTCTTAACATCGCACATATGTCATAAAAGCCGGAAGGTTTTTTAATTCCTCCGTTATTAAGTTACCAGATAAACGGAATAAGTCTATACCTTGTTTTTCTACAGTATTCCTCGTAACCATCCAGGTTCTCCCTTAAAACCTTTTCCTCATTCAGTATCCTGAATACAAGTGCTGCAGGTAGAAAAGCCATAGGTATCAATCCGTAATATGATCCAAGCGCCAGGGGTGTCGGGAGATACATTATCAGTACTCCAAGATACATCGGATGCCGTACTATACTGTAGAGCCCTGTGGTGATAACCTTTTGTTCCTGATCAACCTCAACAATCCTTGAAGCATAACTGTTTTCCCTGAATACCAGGAAGATGATAAGATAGCCGACCAGGATAACAGCATCTGTAATAATGATGCCTTCCACAGGAACGGCTGACCATCCGTACCGCCTGTCAAGCCCCGGAACAATAAATGCTGCCATAAGTATCGCCAGGTTAATGAGCTGAATGAGTTTCTGTTCTCTCTCCTTTTCAGTTCCCCGCATCCGCCGTTCAAGGAACCTGGGGTCTTTTTTCAGAAAATAGAACAACACGAATATCATTGGGATGACCACCACGGAAAAATAGAGATATACCTGCCAGTAATCGAAAGTACCTGCGGGAAGCAGGGTACAGATACCGATGAAAAGAGGCACAAAAGAAAATCTGATTATAATTTTCCTGATCAGGGCCGATCTCTCCGTATTTGACATTTCACTTTTTCTTTCCATGATGTTTTTTTTATTTCTTTCCTGGCAGTCACGCTGATCTGTAAACAATCCCGAAAAATGGTTATATCTTTTATTATCTCAATGCATTGTATCGGAATAGAATCTTTTCACATAATTCTCCGGTATCCTGTCGACAGGGAATGATCCATGCATAAGAACATGAACCCATTGTCCGTCTCTCTTTTCAAGAACACCTGTCTGGAAAACATCCTTCAGACATGATTCTTCACATTTATAAGAACTGCAATCATCAAGATAGCATGAGTACCATGCAACATCCCCTGAGCGGGAGAATACAATGCGCAGATCCCTGAATTCAAAAAATGTTCCCCGGAAATCAGGATCCTTCCAGGCTCCAGAATATTTTTTAAAGTCTTCAAGCCCTACTACTTTGCTGTCGGAAAAAAGCCAGAAATGAAATAAATCATCTGCCCATAATTTGTACATAGCCTCGAAATCCTTTTCAACAGCCCACCCTATTGATTGCTCAATGGCACTCTTCACAGCTGAGTAATTGCCCGATGTGTCCCTGACAGCTGTGTCCTGTCCGAAGAGCAATTCAGTACCCATCAAGGCCCATATCATTATAACTGCAATTTTTCCCAATGTTTTCATAGAGAGTTATATTATAATACTCTAATTTACAAAATCACAGAATTGTAAGCAATTATAGATCTACAATATGATAAAATGGATTTACAAAGAATAGGATTCAGTTTATTAAACCAGCCTGAACTTACGTAGAGTGATAGACAATGTCGTCGAAAGTATTCAGATCTTTATTTACCTGCTTCCTGCTTTCCGAACCGCAGCTTCATGGAGATCCCGCCGTATCTTATTCTAAGGTTAAGACTGGTAAGGTCGCTGACGGGCAGCTGCAGATATGGTTCAATGAGCATTGTGCCTGTTTTGCTGTATGGAAAAGAGTATCCGGCCGAGAAGTTGGCGAGCCCGAAAAAGTCGGCACGGCTGAAAGCACTGTAGTTGTTTTTGACTTTCACAGTTGAGTAGCGGGTTTCAGAAGAATACATGCCGGTCGTGGTATTGAAACTTTCCTTTGTATATTCATTAACGAAATCGGCAGCAAACTGCTGGCTGATATAGATCATGGTCGAGGCCCCGGCGGAAACATAAATCCCGGAACGCTCCTTGTCAATGATCCTTATAACAATGTTCAAAGGCAGTTCCATAGCCAGCATGCTTAATTGCCCGTTGTATGAGTATGGTCTCCCAATTGTTCCGTCATTAAGCGATACGGGATAATTGAATCCGGCGGTACTGCTGTTGTTTTCAAGTCGGAATGACTGCCCGGCGAGTGCAAGGCCCGGGCGCACTGAGAGTTTCCTCGTGATCTTCTGGTCGAGATAAATCCCCGCGGTTAAACCGGAAGCCGGAGAAGAATTCCTGCCGCTCTTTGCAATTAATCCTGATAAACCTGCCAGGAGCGTCCTCCCCCTGTAATGTTTTTCCTCATCATGTGTTTCTTTAACAGGTATATGCTCTTCAGATGCCGGGGTAACTAATATCGTGTTATCAGCTGTTAATTTTTTGCGCAATTCTATTAACGTTCCGGGTGCAGGTAGATCCGGATAAACATCCGGAATTAATATCCTGCTTTCTGTGACCACAGGAAGAAGTATATTTTCACTGTTGAGCGGTCTCTGCTGTGAAAGTGAATTCCCGTCTGTATAAGCTTGCAGCTTATCTCCCGCCCGCTCTTTAATACTTTTTCCCTTGTATTCAGTTTCTTTCGCCGGCACAACAACCGGAGTGATCGTTTTCGAAGTTACTTTAGGTAAAGCAGTTTCTTTATCCTTCTTTTCACCAGTTTCAGTCCCGGAAATGATTACCTCATCGATATGCGGTGTGGATAACCTGTAGGTAATTAAAGCACCAAGACCAATCAACAGCACTATGGATGCTGCGCGAACCCAAACCGGGATCACTACTGCAGGCCTTCTCCGTTCTTTTCTCTTTTCAACAAATGACTTCCATCCCTCATCGGCAAGATGATCGGCATTGAAGTTGCTGAAAGCCTTATTCACATTTTCCCTGAATATGTCGTCAAATTGTTTCATTATTCCTGGCTTCAGGGTTGAAATTTTTATTATACAGCTTACGGAGAATCTTCTTTGCCCGGGCAAGATTCGACCTCGATGATGATGCACTGATATCAAGCATCTGCCCTATTTCCTCATGAGAATAACCTTCAATCTCATACAGGTTGAAGGTAATCCTGTAATTATCCGGCAGCTGGTTGAAGAGAGAGATAATTTCACTCGCTGACAGTTCAGCGCTTACCTGGGGTTCCTGTTCCTCCGTTGCTTCCAGACTGCTAAGTTCCAGATAAGATGTGTGTTTTGCATTCTTCCGGTAATTATCTATAGCCGAATTTACAAGGATTCTGCCGTACCATGATCTGAAAGATCTGGAAGTATCGAATTCCTCTATGCTGCCCAACACCTTCATATAACTATCGTTAACGATCTCCATGGCCTCATATTGGTCTCTCGTATACCTGATGCATACCGACATGGCGAATGAGAAATACCTTTTGTAGAGAAGTTCCTGGGCGCGGGGCTCCCCTTCCGAACAACGCCTGATAAGATCCAGGTCTGATAATGTCCGTTCATCTTCCTCACTTCTTCTCATTCTTAAAATCCAGATTAAGCTTTATCAAAATAACTTAATCCGGATAAATTTATGACTTAAATATTCATATTTCTGCTTTACCTGAAAATAAAACCGAACTGTACCTCAATCCGGTTATAACTTGTAACAAGCTCATTGGTAGTTTCCTCAACCCAATAGTTCAAGCGCTTGAAAGTGATTTTCTGATAGCGATAACCAATGCCTATGTTTACGGCATTCCTTCGCCAGGAAGCGAGTTCAACGCCTGTTCCGGCGTTGAACATGAATCCTCCTTTCGACCTGGAGTAATACCCATAATTATAATATTGTCTGTCATCCGGGTCGTCAATTGTAAATGACCAGCCGTTCTTTGTCCATACAAATGGAGACAAGCGTGATTTGAATGGATGATATCTCAGTTCTGTATATACAGGCAGAAGAGCAACGTCAAGTTCCTCATAACCGGTTCCGAAACCGACACTCAAACCGTTCCGGAACTGGTAGCCGTTTGAGAGGTGAAAGCTCAGGTTCCGGGTATTCCCTTCATTATTACGACCTGCCAGCACCGAAGAGGAAAGCATTATTGAATATCCATGCCTGTTGAAAACAGGTTTTTCGATATTTTGTGCGGGTGCGGTAAACGATATCTCTGATTTTTTCAGTTTAATTATCTGCGGGGAAGTTATTCTCAGCTTCAGATAATCGGAAGAATCGACCAGTAGGGTACCTGTTAACCGGGACCCTCCATTAAGCACGATTGTCTGTTTTTCCCGCCTCTGCGCAGACAAAGTGACTGTTAACGCAAACAGAATAATCACCGTGGAGATCCTGGCTGCCTTCATATTTTACTTTGTTTCACGGATTATTGGAATGTGACTTATCTGTACAATATTCTTTGGATCAGAATAATTGTACTGGTATATTCCTTCTTCTCCAACAAGCATAAGTATTCCACCCATGGGTATAACATCAAAGGTGTAGAAATCGGGATAATGAGCCAGCTTGTTGTTAATAATGTTAAGCGGATCGGATTTGTCATATATTTTTAGTCCGGCTGTACCATCGCATATAAAAAGCAGATCACCGTCAATCCCTAGTCCGTGGGGGTTGTACATGGGATAGGATTTCACCAGGAAGGGATTTGCAATTGATGATATATCAATAACCTCGAGGAGATTTTGTCCGTTGGCACACCTGGTACCTGTGCGGAGGGTAACATATGCATAGTAGCCGTCAGCCACTACCGGGTCGCATGCAGTAATATGATCATATTGTGAAATTTGTATTGGCTTCGTCGCATCTGAAACATCATATATAAGCATACCTGTAGTTGTTCCGACAAACATTTTCTCTCCGAGCAGGAAAAGTGTTTCCATATTACGGGTAACATATATGCTGTCGACGATGCTCATCTTTTCGGGTACTTCAACATCAACAGTTTTCAGCATCCAGGGATGTGCAATAAGATGTAGATACTTATCATTAAGCATAAACCTGGCCATCGAGCCGGCAGTTCCTGCCCCGGCTGACCAGTTCGCGCCTCCGTCTGTAGCCGCCATCAGTGTCATCTTCTCCCTGTATATCCAGCCGCCCCAGTTGCTTCCGGGTTCACGCTCTTCGGTAACTGTCTTTACTTCCCAGTCCACAATAACTCCCTTCGACTTGTCAACCATGGCATAAGGATACCATTTATCACCTTCGGGGACCACTTCAGGAAAGACATTCTCAATCCTGTTTATTTCAACCGGCTTGTCTATGTTGGTTATATCAATTGCGACCAGGTCGATATAGCTGTCGGCAAAAAGAATATTCCCCCTTATGGCCATGTCAACATTGCCCATGATTTCATAAAAACAGACCATCTGGGGATTAGCCGGGTCGGAGTTATCTATGACATGTATTCCTTTGCCCACCTCATTAACAAAAAGATAATTATCCTTGAAATAGATCTTCCCCGGGGAGGAGATCTCAATTGCTTCACTCTTGCTGAAACTGCCCCGGAATTCCCTGAATGACATGTATACCGGCACGTTTGCCTTGTATGTGATCCGCTCCACGGTCCTGTCCATACAACCGGGCAGTGATGCTGCCAATACCAGCAGCACAAGTAATGTTCTTAATGAAGTTTTCATCATAATATAATTTTGATTTTAAAGGTATGATGGAACCACACATGTTTTATAAAAATATATTTATGAGTGTTTGTGTTTGCAAAACATGTGGGTTTCATAATTTTATGGTTTGTCACTGTTTATTTTTTTGTAAATATTAATTCTTAATTTTCAGAAAGTAACCGGTAATTATTGACTGGAAAAATTTTTTCGTGAGGTTTTATCTGTCTCGTTCTGAGCTTACTGATATGAGCCCTGTTATTGAGGATTCACCACCTGTCCGATAAAAAGAAGAGTATTTGTTGTCCTTTCGCGTATTGCAAAAATGAATGACTTGTCAATGATAAACTGCTGAGGCTGCGGAGGCATGCTCGTCAACTCTATACCTATTGTTGTTACTGCCGCAGCTTCTGTTCCCTCTTCATCAACCTCGACAAAAGTGTTCTGCTTCACAAAACTTACAAATATCGACTGGTCGGAGATCCCTGAAAGATTCGCCTGGAAGGGGATGAATGCATCAACCATACCCATGCTCTGCAATTGGTCATTCAGATACTTTTCGTAAGAGAATCTGAATTTTGGCATATAGACTATTATTTTACCGAACTCAGCCTTCCCGTCAAATTCTGTTGTAAGCTGGTTCCACGACTGGTGCGTGAAGGAAGTGTAAAAAGCGCTGAGGGTTCCATCCGGGACTATTACAATCATGGTGAAGTTTGTGCGGCCGTAGGGCATTTCAATAGCCTTAAAGCCATTACCGTAAATAACCTTTGAACCAACCTCTCCGTTCATTGTACTTACATTTACCGGATTACCACCATCGGGATAAAAAGGACGTTCCTGTGTCAGCGATTTATCAAACTGATAGCTCCAGTCACCATTGAAGTAAAGTGCGTTCATGATAAACATAACAGCATCCGGGCTGATCTCATTTAATACCTTAGGTATTTTGCCATTGGTATTATCGTTTGCCCACTTATTAATGGTTGCAAGAGCTGAGGGGGCTGTAAAATCCAGTCCGTCAACGGTTGACTTGTAGTCATTGCTCATTGTTGCAAGGAATGGCGCTTTTATATTGAATCCATTCCTGTAAAATATTGCATTTGCAAGCGCGAGCTTAACCTTAGGATCAGCTTGCAGCAACTGTCCGACAAGGCTTTTATATGCTTCGTTGATATCGCTGATGGTCATTCCATCCGGATATTTAAGTGTTCCCTGCAGCTGTGTGTAGGTATCGCCGCGGCAGCCGTTAAGCAGCATTGTAAGAGCAGTGCTTGCGCTGAGCGGAGAAAGCATAAGGTTCTTGTTTTCTTCTTCTGCAACCTTTGTGAACAGTCCGATGCCGAATTCATTGCTGCTTTGAATAGCCTGGGGTGTTACGGCAGTCAGAGTAATGTTCTTTGGCGTCAAATCCGGCTCAATGTTGTCATTCTTTGAGCATGAGCCGTCGAGTAAAACAACAGCCATTCCTGCTAATAATATAATTACATTGTTTTTCATCATAATATAATTTTGATTTTAATGGTATGATGGAACCCGCAATTATATTTATACGTGTTTGTGTAAGCAATACTTGCGGGTTTCATACGATTATAAGTTAAAAATTCTATTCTCCTGTTTTTTCTACTTATCTTATACGCAGCAAACCTCAGGAACGCTGCAACGTTACTCAGTTTCTTGAAACACTTTGGCAGAAAAACAGTTAGTAAATAATCCTGATATTAGTAATAGAAATCCAAAATACTGAAAAAATGAAAAAAGCAATTTTCGTTATTGTATCTCTGAAGATAGCAATATTGACATCTTCCCAGGAACCATCTCCATCACCGGGTATTAAATTTTCAGGATTTGTCAAGACCGACTTTTTTTACGATACAAGGCAGACATCGGCATCCAACGGTATCAGGGAAGGACATTTCTATCTCTTCCCTGATAATGTCCTTACCGACCTTGAGGGCAAAGACATAAATGCCAATCCCTCATTCCACCTGCTGAATATCCAGACAAGGCTGAGAGGCGACATTTCCGGACCTGATGCATTCGGGGCAAAGACATCGGGAGCCATTGAAGCCGAGTTTTTCGGGACAAGTGAATCCGATTTGAACGGCTTCAGGCTGCGTCATGCCTATGTAAGGCTCGACTGGGATAAAGTGTCCCTGATGGTGGGCCAGAACTGGCACCCTCTGTTCCCTGCAGAGAGTTTCCCGGGAACACTGAGCTTTAACACCGGCGCACCTTTTCTGCCGTTCAGCCGTAACCCGCAGGTTCGTCTGACGGTCAGAACGGGGGATGCCGGTTTTTCACTGACTACCTATTCGCAGCGCGACTTCACATCAACCGGACCTGATGGTAACAGCAATAAATATATGAGAAACAGTGGAGTACCAGGCTTCAATCTGCAGATGAAGCTGCCGGTGGGAGATGTATTTACAGGATGGGCCGGAGTTGACTACAAAAGGCTCCGCCCGGAACTGAAGACAGCAACCAATTTTGGAACAGATGCATCTCTCGGAAGTTTTACCTTCTTTACCACACTAAGGTTTAAGACCGAACCTTTTACCGCTTCGATGATGGGCATATATGCCCAGAACTCGTTCGATATCCTTATGCTGGGCGGCTATGCTGTTTCGGAGACCACCAGCCTGGTCCGGCAGACAAGAGAATATGCAAATATCAATACCGGAAGTATATGGATGGACATTACCACAAACGGCAGCAATTTTACAGCAGGATTATTCACAGGCTTCAGTAAGAATCTAGGAGCTTCGGATGAGATAAAAGGAAATATTTACGGACGTGGCAGCAACATTGATCACCTGTTCAGAGTATCCCCCAGGATAATTTTCACCTCGGGCAGGCTGAGCTTTGGCGCTGAGGTTGAAAGTACAACTGCAGCATACGGTGAAACACAGTCCAGCGGAAAAGTCACCAATACTGAAAATGTCACCAACTTAAGGGTCCTTCTGTGTTCAATATACAGGTTTTAAATAGTAGTAACATAAAATTCACTCCCGGCTTTAAGCATCAGATCGTTGATGACCTTAACTGCCTGCGATATCCTGTAAAGTTCATCCGGCCCGGCTGAAGTGCTGATAAGACTGTTTTCAGGTTCCTGCCCCAGGGTGATATTATTTGCCTGAACAGTCAGTCTTATTTGCATAAGGTCTTTTAATGAATTCAGCATATCCCTCACAAAAGCCAGGTCAAGATGTTTACTTTCATAAAGCCCTGTCAGTCTGCAGGTTGTTGAATTAACTCTGACAGCATGTTTTAAGCTGTAGAGTCTTACAAGCCCGGTAAGAGGCATCATTATCCTCTTGATATCGATACTGTCTCTTCTGAAAATATCGTCGGATGGATTAAACTCTTTCCAGACGGCAGCCATGTGATAGAAAAAAATATCATTGGCAGTAAGGTCATTTGTGATGTATTCCCTGAGATGATCCGTGAGGGTCAGATCTCCGTAACAGTGTCTGAAATCGAAGAAGATACTTATTTCAAGAAGATTTGCAGGCTCCGGTATCCTTATCCATTCAGAGAAATACTTCTTCCAGACTCTGAGTGGCTGGCACCACTGGGGATTGCCAGCCATATTGCCTCCCTTGCAAAGATTGAACCCGATTTTGTTCAGCATCTCATTTATTCTCCTGCCGGTTGTTGTGAAATATTCTTCCGCCTGCCGGAGAAGTTCACCATCGCAATCCTCGAAAATTATGCCATTATCCTGGTCTGTCAGCAAAGTCTGCTCCATTCTTCCGGCACTGCCGGTCTGGATAAAGGCAAACCGGCAGGGAGGGGCACCTGATTCTGATAAGCAGATCTTTATTGCCTTCTCACAGATCCTGTCCGAAACAGACGAGATATAGGAGGTTATTGTCAGAGGATCCACCCTGAAGTGGGCCATTGAAACCGCATTCCCGTTCATTGTAAGGAAGATATCCCTTAATTCTGAGGTTGTGGTGGCCGACGATATCAGGGAAGAAATGCCGCTCCAGGGATCAGGGAGACTGTCAGTAATGCCGGCTTCAGCCGGTCCAAGGTATTCTATTGTACCTTCACACCATATTTCAGGATAGGAACTTTCTTCTACCACCACATTTATTATTGCCTTAAAAGGAATTCCGTATTTTTTCCTCAGATCTGCTGTCAGATTAATGACAGGCTTTTTTTGGGCAAGGCTCCTTCTCAGCAACTGATACTGATCATCCGATACAAAAAGAGATTCAATACTTACCGCTGATAATTCATCCACGGTTTCATAGCCCAGCATCTTAAGGAGTGGCCTGGAGGCAAGCAAGAACCTGTTTTTCCGTCCGTATGTTATCCTGAAGAATCCTGTTCTGATTGAATCAATGATTTCCGAAGTTGGAGAAAAGAACATGTTGTGTGATGTAATTACCACAGGCCGGATTACGACCATGACAGCTTTTTTCTCATCTATAACCATCCTTGAGAAATCTGAATGAACCTTAATGGAATTTCCGTCTCTTTTTATAAGGTCACATTCTCCATATAGCCTATTCTGAAGATTTTCATAGAATACTTCGAAATTGTCGGGTATTTCTATTTCATTTGATAAAAGAAGCTCATTAAGATACCTGTCATTTATTTCCCCTTCCTTATAATCAAGCAGCGACAGAAGGGTTTTATTTGCATGAATCCCGTCGGTTGACCATATAAGAACACCCTCGGAGGCTGCTTCAGCAAGTGTTCTGTAAAGTTCCCTGGACCTGATAAGATCATTCTCCGTACTTTTTCGTTTTTGCTCTATCCTGTGGCTTTGCCTGGTTATCACTGTGAGAAGCAGGATAATAATGGTCGCTATGATACCGGATATCATGAGTGCACGGTTTTCAATCCTTTTTATTTCCATTCTCACGTCCTCTATATATATTCCGGTGCCAATTATCCACCCCCAAGGCTTGAAAAGTCTTACATACGATAATTTCGGTACTATACGTGTAGAATCGTCATTCCATTGCCACATATAATCAACATAACTCTGGCCGGAGGCTGATACAGCCTTTACAAATTCGACAAATACTAGCTTTCCCCTCGAATCGCGGAAATCAGAAAGGTCTTTACCGTTCAGGTCTCTCCTATATGGATGTTCAATCATTACAGGATACATATCAGTTATCCAGAAATAATCCTTGAGGTTTGATCCGTACCTGATATTACCTATTGATGACCTTGCAAGATCCTGCGCTTCTGAATGTGTAAGCTTTCCATCTGATTCCATCCTGTAATAATGGTCAAGAAGGGAATAGACAGATGATGTTATTTCCTCGAGCATTGTTCTTTTTCTGTCCATCATAACCTTTTCAAAGCCGGGAATCAGGTAAAAAAAGATAAGGCCTGCAAAGAAAACAAACGCAATAAAAGCCGGGAGATCAATCTTCAGCCAAATAATTTTATTCTTTACTAAGTTTTTAAACCAGATCATAATTTCTCACTCTTACTGTACAAAATGGATTACTGACAGCTGTCTGAGATCAGAATCAAAAACAGAGAATCCGGTTCTTCCTTTTTCACCTGAAAGAGGAGGAACTGTTATTAATGTCTTTTCCTTTCCAAGCCGGAATGAATCATTAGGGAGATTCTGAAATGCCCTGAAAAAAGATCCTGCATCTCTGTACGCAAAGCCTGTGAAATGACTGTGAGTATGTCCGGAAAAGGAGTAAAATACTTCATTGGTATCCATGAAGTTCCAATGACCTGTAAGATGCTTTCCCCTCTCGGCATAACGGGTGGTTGATCCTGTTAGGTCGGGGAAAAGATAGTGAGAGAAGAGACAGGTGACACCGGGTGAATCGGTCACAATAAACTCAGGAAGTGAATGCAGAAAGGCAATCTCCTCACTGTCTATATCTGATTCGGCATCACCCTCATAACACCATACCCTTCCAGCCGCCCTGAGTTTCCTTTCTGACGGATCCATCCTGAACCATCCGTCAGGAAATTGAAAACCATCGGTCCATGAAGGAATCCTGCAAGCAGAAAAAAGATCATGGTTCCCCGCTACGATCCATCTGAAATTCTCTTTAATCAGCTTAATGCATTCTGAAGCACTGCGAGAAAAGTTGTATCGATAAAAACGGCGGTCATATCCTGTAATGTCGCCAAGACATGCCAGTTCATCACATTTGTTCTTCGAGGCCACATCAAGTGCTCTCTGAAGCATTTTCACATTCTCGTGAATATCGGTTATGATCCCAATCCTCATAAAAAATCAGTCCTCCGCGAACAAATTTCGTTAAAATTTAATTCTTCTTACTATACACAATTACAAAAAACTTTAAAATCAGGATTTTTTGATTACTTTTGCGGCCTTATTAACATAGTGATTTCCACGTAGCGTTACCACGCATTTAGCCCAGTCTGCACTTGAGTTCATTTCAGCCGGGATAATAAATCGATCGCTCCCGGAGCCACATTATAAAATACTAAATGATACAATTTGAAGAAATGGGATTTACTCCCGGCATCCTTAAAGCCATTAAGGAACTTGGTTTTGAACATCCTATGCCCGTGCAGGAGAAAGTTATTCCCATGATGCTTGGAACAGAAAATGACATAATAGCACTCGCACAGACAGGTACCGGAAAGACTGCGGCGTTTGGTCTTCCGCTTGTTCTTTCGACTGATCCTGAAGAAAATTCGACGCAGGCACTGATACTATGTCCCACAAGGGAACTCTGTATCCAGATCACCGGTGATCTTGCCGATTACTCAAGGCATACAGGCGACCTGAGGATACTGGCAATATATGGCGGATCAAGCATAGATAACCAGATAAGGGAACTGAAGAAGGGTGTGCATATCATAGTAGCAACCCCGGGCCGTCTGATCGACCTGATCGGCAGAAGGGCCGCCAGACTGAACAATGTTCATACTGTTGTGCTTGATGAAGCAGATGAAATGCTCAATATGGGTTTCCTCGAAAGTATAAATGAGATCCTTGAGGAAGTTCCTGAAGGCAGGAGAACGCTTCTCTTTTCAGCTACCATGTCGCCGGAAATAGGATCGATCGCCAGAAAATATATGAACAGTCCGTCAGAGATAACAATCGGAACCAGAAACTCATCAGCGGAAAATGTAAGCCACAATTATTACCTGGTGCATGCAAAGGACAAATACAAAGTGCTGAAACGCATTGCTGATTTTGAACCAGGTATTTACGGCATTGTTTTCTGCCGTACCCGCAAAGAAACCCAGGAAGTTGCATCAAAACTGATTGACGACGGCTACGATGCAGATGCCCTTCACGGAGATCTGTCGCAGGCCCAGCGCGACGCGGTGATGCAGAAATTCCGTCAGAAGAACCTCCAGATACTTGTTGCGACTGATGTGGCAGCCCGTGGTCTGGATGTTGACGATCTGACACATGTGATCAACTACAGCCTGCCTGATGATGCCGAGGTTTATACCCACCGGTCGGGCCGCACAGGAAGGGCAGGAAAAACAGGAATATCGATAGCCCTTGTCCATCTGAAGGAAAAGAACAACCTCATCAAAATTGAACGTCTTATTAAAAAGGCATTCAAGCTGCTTCCCATACCTACAGGAACGGAGATCTGTGAAAAACAGCTTTTCAACTGGGTTGGAAAGATTGAAAATGTCGCAACAGGTCACAGGGAGATAGAAAAATATATTCCCGGAATCAAGGAGAGGCTTGAAAATCTCGACAGGGAAGAGCTGCTCAGAAGAGTTGTTACCCTCGAATTCGAAAGGTTCCTTGATGATTACCGGTATGGTAATGATATTATCGCTCCGGTACCTGAAAAAGACTACAGCTCTGAAGGGAAAAATGGGAAAAGATCACGTGACCGTTTTAATGGAGACTATACCAGGCTGTTCATAAATCGTGGGAAATTGGACGGGTTCTATCCCGAACAGTTAATAGATCTGATAAACCAGAATACAAAAGGTACACAGATACCTATCGGGAAGATAGATCTTATGAAGAATTTTTCATTTTTTGAAGTCGGATCTGACCATGCAGATATACTGATCAGGACGCTTCATAATAAACAATATATGAATAACCGGCTTGTCCTTCAGAAGGCACAGGAAAAATCGGAAAAAAAAGAAAACTCAGGTGAATTCCGTGGCAAAAGGCCTTCAAATCGCCCTGAAAAAAGAAGAAGCATCAAAAGACAAAAAGCCGAGAGACATTTTTACAATTAATAAATCCCTTTCAGGAAATGTCAGGAAACAGCTGAACTACCCTAATCCCGGGAATTTTATTCCGTATCTGGAAGCTGTTTCCACAATCCTTTTCACATCGGGCGGGCCCTGGGGACGGGGCGGGACACTAAACGACTTTGCCGGTTCGCTCATTTCTCTGAAGTATTCCTCAAATCCCCCGGGAGACAGATGGATCAGTACCTCAGCCTGTTCGGACTGTACCTGAAAAGAGTGAAGAATATTCCTTGGAAGGAATACCCAATTGCCTCTTTTAGCTTTAAAAACCTCATTACCGACACTATAATTGACCGCCCCGTCAAGCAGATAGAAGGATTCATCTTCCCTGGTATGGATATGTGGGGGCGGCTCAAGGCCTTTGATTTCTATCCCGTGAAGTAGGGCAAAGGATCCATTCGTGTCTTTACTTGTGATAAGGAAACTCATAAGATGTCCGATATACCAGTATGAGTTCTTAAGCTCAGGGATAACCATCCTTGGGGAGTTTTCACCTGATAATTTTCCAGGATTCAGGGCTAATGAATCTGCAAACGGGACAAAACCTGCTGCAGTCAGACCGAATAAAAAAGCTTTTCTATCCATGGTAAAACTTTTTAGAGGTTTTAAAATGTAAAACAATTTATCCCAGGGAAGGTTTAATATCAATATATAGAATTGACTTTCAATAACACAGTATTAGAATTATTTGATATTCACTGGACTGATCATATTTTCTGGCGCAAGTATTCATTGTAAGGTTAGTTTAAGAATGAACAACAGAAAAAACGGATTGTTAATTTATTAACATGATTAACCAAACAAAGAAATGAAACCGGAAAATTCTATAAACAGGAGGAAAGTGGTTGTGGTTGGAGCAGGCGCAGTGGGTGCAACATATTCTTATGCATTGGCGCAGAGTGGTCTGGCCGACGAAATAGTGATTATTGACATAAATGCCGATCTTGCTGAAGGGCAGGTTTCAGATCTGGTACACGGGCAACCTTTCTTTCCCACGGTCAATATTCGCCAGGGATCTGCAAATGACTACAGTGATGCAAACCTGATTGTTATAACTGCAGGTTCTGCTCAGAAACCCGGAGAGACAAGGCTTGATCTGCTTAAAAAGAATGCTTTCATTGTTGGCAGCATTGCTGAAGAAATTGCAGCATGCAATTCAAACGGAGTGATGCTTATTGTCAGCAACCCAGTTGATGTTCTTACCTGGATTGCGCTAAAAAGTTCGGGGTGGGATCCAGGCCGTGTGATTGGTTCGGGAACGGTTCTCGACAGTGCGCGTTTCAGGCATTTTATAGCGAGGCATTGTGATGTGGATGTTCATAATGTACACGCCTATATACTCGGGGAACATGGCGACAGTGAAGTGGCGGCATGGTCGATGACACATATCGGCGGTATACCGATTGACAGGTATTGTCCTCTTTGCGGCGGATGCAGCGGCTGGAAAGAAGAAAGAAAAGGTATAGAACAGAAAGTCCGGGAATCGGCTTATCATATTATAAATGCGAAAGGTTCAACACATTTTGCAGTCGGTCTTGCCTTGGTAAAGATAACTGCATCAGTATTGAGGAGACAAAATTCCGTACTCACTGTTTCGACCCTGTTACGGGGTGAATATGGAATCAGTGATGTCTGTTTGAGTCTTCCGGCAGTTGTGTCCGATACAGGAATTGTCAGAATTGTGGACGGTCCTCTCTCAGAAAATGAAAAGAGGTTGTTGCATCAGTCAGCCTCGGTATTAAAGGAATCGATTGCCTCATTGAATACTCCAGTATAATAACAGCAAACACCATGATTCTGTAACCAACCTATTAAAGGTGATATTTACATTTCATGTTTTCGCCGATGAAGCCTTCGGTTACCATCGATAACATTTTCAGAGAGTCCGGAAGAATTCTGTTAAATAAATACATTGAATTTGACCGAACAAAATGCCGGGAGAACCTGTTGCTCTTATAAGTCTTTATACATTGTTATTTGAAACGATAACGATACTGTTACTGAGATTATTTAAATTTGCAAAAAGGCAGAGTAATAAATATGAACGAGTTTCCGGAATGATCGAAATTAAAACAGCATGAAATGATAGTTATTCCATAAAATAATTGGTTATGATAATTCAGTTTAACTACGACAAGAATATCCAGGGTACAGAGAAATTTGAGACTTTTATTTCAGGAAAAATTAACCGTTCCCTTAAACGATTTACCGGTAAAATTACCCGTCTAGAAATACATCTTTCAGACCAGAATGCGCACAAGGCCAGTCACGATGACGTACAATGCAAAATTGAAGCAAGGATAAAGGATATTCATCCAATTGTGGTAACGGGCAAAAGCAATACCAAAGAGAAAGCCCTGAATGATGCTATCGGCAAAATGAAAGCAGCATTGGACTCTGTAACGGGAAAGTTAATGTCAAAAAAACAACAAGTGTAAATGCAGGGAAACAGGTTCTGTAATTATTGAGGGCTCGCACCTGCAAAGGTATATTATCAGGAAAAGAGAATTCTTTATAAGTATTGTTGAAATTTCCTTGTTTCATCATAATATAAATTTGATTTCAATGGTATGATGGAACCGCACATGATTGGCTCCGCAGAGCTCGCAAGCCCGGTTGAAAATTATATTTATACGTGTTTGTGATTTTAATCAATCATGTGGGTTTCAATAAATAAAGACTGTAAAAGGAATAATCGTCAGGCCTGAAGCAAGATGAATTGAAAAGAATAAAGGGCTTGAAGAAAAGTATGGTACATTGACTTTGCTCTATTCTTCAAAGGAGGAAAAATACAACAATGCTGTTGCACTAAGAGAATTTATACTGGAACAAAGTTGATGCAACCCGTAACAGCAGTCAGGTTTCCGCCAAGGTTAATATTGACAGAATATTTATTGTAATACAATACCTCATTTATTGATTTTCAATAATTATTTTACCTAAAACGATATAAAGAATCACATATTTTTAATTTAGTATTTATTAGTGTCAAATCAAATTGTATGATTTTGAACTAATGCACTTATTTTAAAGATATTGAAATACATGTCGCCAAGCCGGGGTTCATTTTTATGTTTATGATCATAGTTTACAAACATAGTGTCCATAACTGGACTCCCTTAAAACTAATTCCTCAGGAGTGAAATGTCGGTATGTCTGAAGAGATCCCTCTCACGCTAAGGCGTGATACCAATGACAAGTCTATCCAACAGGCGCATTTGCAACAACTTGATAATTTAGTTCTTTTGCCAGTCTTATAAAGCTTTGTCTCTTTCTTTGAAGCAATTGTTCCTCGTATTTTTTCATGCCTGATTCTACATACTGCAAACCTTTTACCATGACTAGCCAATAGATTTCTGCAAGTTTTCTTGCCATTGCCAGGTTGTTAATCGAAGTCCTGGAGGATTTCAATGTGACAGTCACATAAAAGTGATTCTTTAATGGCTGATTCTTTGCTGACCGGAAGTTAAGACCCATTATTAGGTAGTGAATCCTGCAAAGGATTCCACAAAACAGATACGTAAGTATCTGAATGTTAATAATCCCGGTTGGCACCGGGATGGGCATGCCTAATTAGACCTTAAGCCCTGCAGGGGCGATACAACTTGTAAATATCTGAAAGATTGCCTGTCTCGCTTATGTCTCGTTGTATTATTAACCAAATCTTTTAAGCTATGTCAGGTTATCGTCAACTGCTGTATCATGTTGTATTCAGGACAAAGAACAGCATTCCTTCCCTTAACAATGAAAATGCTGAGCAACTGTTTTCCTATATCAATGGTATAATAAGAAATAAACAAAGTCATCTGTATCGTGTAAATGGAACCTTAT
>CAZTJT010000039.1:0-32229 GCA_964613785.1 uncultured Rikenellaceae bacterium | reverse complement strand
ATAATTCAATTCACGTCATTTGGTGATATCGCCTGGTTCAACTCGGCCAATACCTTTACCGGCACAAAGTATCCTGATGCCCTGACAAACCTCCTGGCAGCCGCAAACAACAAGCAGATGGGAATATTCATAGGACTCTATTTTGACAATGAATACTGGCAGAATCAAACCAATGTTGAATGGTTGCGCCTTCATGCCGACAGGTGTATTTTCATAGCAAGGGAAATACATGAACAATACGGAAAAGATCCAGCTTTCAAAGGATGGTATATACCCCATGAGCCTGAGCCCAATGCCTATCATTCAAGAGAGCTTACCGCTTCATTCAATGAAAATATGATAAACAGGATATCGGATATTCTGCACGGTTTTGATTCAAAGCCTGTATCCATTGCAGCATTTTTCAATTGTGAGCTTACTTCCCCTGAACAGTTAAGGGATTTCATGAGTGAGCTGTGCAAAAGCAACCTGCAGATCATAATGCTGCAGGACGGGGTAGGCGTGAACCATGTTTCACTTGATGATGTAGGGCTTTATTACCGTGAAGCCGACCGCGGATTATTTGAGAATACCGGTTACAGGGGAGAATTCTGGACTGACCTCGAGACTTTCAGTTTTGCCCCGCAGGGCCCGGTCACCATCGACCGTATCAAAAGGCAGCTTCAGGAGGAGATGTCAACGCCGAACATTTCCAGGGCGGTTTCATTCCAGTACTACAGTAATATGTCTCCTTCCGGGCCGCATGGCGACACTGCAGCCCAGCTGCGAAATGATTATCTTGAATTCATCAGGACGCTCAGGTAGAAATCCCTGACCACAGAGTTCCCGATCTTTAAAAACCTTAGGATCACTTTCAGGATTTTTTTACCACGGAGTTTTACGGGCTTAACCGGAGTTTCACTGAGTAAATTCAACCTAACCCTGTGGGCCTCTATGATCCCGATAACTCGGGACTTAGTGGATCTCAGTGAAAGTTTTTCATGTAATTATAACCTGTAAGGAAGCCTGATTATCTCTCCCGGATCAGGCCTTAGAAAATCAGCTTTTATGTTTTTGACATACGGCAGTGAATCATCCGGATCGCATCCCCCGTAGGAACCGGGAGGAAGATCAAAGGTGCCATAATGATATGCTATCATAGCTTTCGCTCCTGAAGTTACCGCAATTCTGGCAGAACCTTCCGGGCCGAGGTGTGAGTCGACTGCAGCCACATCAAAAAAGAGTATGTCAACATCCTTTATCTTTTCAAGTTCGGGAATAAGCCTGGTATCGCCCGGATGCCAGATTGAACCATCAGGGGTCTTGACAAGATACCCGCAGCAATCTTCCCTTTTCCATGGATCTACCTTCTGCCAGTCGTGCAAAGCAGGGGTTACGGATATTTCCGCACTGCCGAAGGAATATGAAGCATAGTCCCTGATTTTTATCAATCTGTCATCAGGTATGCCCAATCCCCTGAGTTTTTGAAATACAGGAGCAGGACTAATGAATACCGGTGACAGACGGGAGTTGAGGATGTCTGCGGTTTTTTCTGCGAAATGATCACTGTCGGCATGTGTGTAACAGATAACATCTGCCCTGGGAACCCTGTCTGCAGTGACCGGCAGGGGTACCAGCAAACGGTCGCCTGTCTCGCAGGTTTTGTCATCGGCGCCATAGCTGATAAGTGGGTCTATGAAAATAATAGTACCGCGACAATTGATAAGCGCACCTGCCATGCCCAGCCAGGTTAAAATTGTATCCTTTCTATCTTTAAAAAAAGAATTTTTTACAGTAACCGTTTTCAGTTTCTCGCCTGAAACAGATCCTGAGTGCATCGCAAAAGCACCAAAGAAAGCTATTTGAATGAATTTCCTTCGTTCCATAATTTGTGAATTTTATATGGCCGGCGCTGAATATTCTTCATATAGTAAATCACAATCCTCCCATTAATCATTCAGATCCGTATTAAGATCTTGCAAATAATTGATTATCAATTACCATATCCTCTATAAATCAATTGATCTCCTCTATCTTAAAGGATAATTGCAAACCTGGCTGGATTAGTTTGTTCTTAAATTTTCTTTTTGTATTCCGTAGCAACCCATTTACATCCTACAAACTTATTAAATGTATCCGAACCAATGACACTACCACTTAGGAAGCTTTCTTTACCTGTGCGATTTTTTTTGTTACAATCAATAGCAACTGGGCTGTCTATGTATACCAAACCTAAGTATAGTTGGCATTCCTGATCTCCCTGTGAAAGTTATTTTCATCAGAGCCTTTACCAAATACTGAATCTGATGTCGATAGAAAGAACATTTCAAACAACAATAAAACAGGTCTATTCCAGTCTGGCCAGCTAATTTGTGGATTTTGAATTCACAAATATTTTTATAATCATTCAACCTTTCCATTTTTTTTAATGATCTGGCAACTGTAATTTCATTATTAATTCAGTTATGGAATTTATAACTTTACATGCAATTAACCGGCTTATAATTGGAATTCTTTCCCGAAAATATTGAACTTATTGAAAGACTCCAGAAGGGTGATGTAGAGGCTTTCGATTTAATATATTCGAAATATTCCGGGAAGCTTTATAGATTCGGATTTAAATACCTGCGGTCAGCAGATGAAGCTGAGGAACTTGTTCAGTCGGTATTCTTGAAAGTCTGGGAAGGACATAAAAAGCTCAGGAAAGAGCTGTCATTCAGTTCTTTCCTTTTCACAATAGCTTACAATGATATCTGTAAGTTTTTCAGAAGAAAGAAATACATTCAAAAATTCATATCGGAAACACTTGTTGAGAACCCCGAGCTATCGCACAGGATTGAAGATAAAATTGAGTTTCAATCAGTTCTTGATAGGCTACAACAAATAATAAACATGTTGCCCGAAAGGCAAAAGACAATTTTCGTCAAAAGTCGTGAAGAGGGTAGATCAACAAAAGAGATTGCAGCCGAACTCGGTCTGACGGCCGGAACAGTCGACAATTATATCTCAGAAGCGCTAAGATTTATAAGGAACAGGCTAAAAAGTGAAGATGTGGCAATGCTCCTGTTCTATTTTCTTTTTCTATTCTGATTGATATCTTCGGGTGATAGAATATTATTCTTGGAAGGAGAATGAGTTTATTATAAAATTACTCTATACCTGGTGTGGTCTTTTTCATATGGGATTTTAATTCCTCCAATAATTTATTTTAATGGTATGATGGAACCTCCATGTAGTTGATTATTATATTATTGTGTTTGTGTATGAAAATACATGGAGGTTTCATATGAGATCCGGCTTAGTTATGGATATAGATATAAAGGCACAGTAGATTTATGATTTAATATATCAGGTAAGAAAATGTCAAAGATTCCGGAGATTGAAAAGATAGAGCGTTACATTAAGGGAGAATCTGATGAGAATGAAAGAAGCTATGTTGAATCACTTTTTGAAAATAAGGGTGAGGAAAACTATATTTTAAAGAAGCTGATCAGGGAAGACTGGGAAGAAATTTCAAAGGGAAAAATAAAAGAAGATGTCGATTTAGAGAAAACTCTTGACAGAATTCACCATGAAATACGAAAAAAAGAGAGTCAGATCAGGAAAAAGCCAATCAGGAGGCTTATAAGTATATATATCAGGGCAGCAGCCATTCTGGTACTACCGATGCTGATTGCCGGAGGTCTTCTTATAGGATATTTTCTTAACATGGGAAAACCTATTAGCGACCGTCAGGCAGCCACAACAATTTATGCCCCAATGGGTTCAAGGGTTTCATTCATTCTTCCTGACAGTACCACAGGCATGCTTAACAGTGGTTCTCATTTAAGTTATTTTTTGCCTTTCGCCGGCAGCAGGCATGTTGAGCTGGAAGGGGAAGCATGGTTTAATGTGAATAAGGATGAACAGCATCCATTTGAGATCAACACCGGTAAATCGTATGTGAAGGTTTTGGGTACTGCTTTCAACATTAGCGCCTATCCGGCAGAGAGCTATGTTGAAGTAGTTCTTGTAGAAGGTAAAGTGGAGTTCGGTGATGGTAATAGTGGAGAAAAAGTTATTATTAATCCGTCGGAAAGACTGGTATGCCAGTCTGATAAGATAACAAAGCTGAATGTGGAGCCGTCAAAATATTATGCTTGGACCGAAGGCAAGCTTGTTTTCAGAGGGGATCCCATGGCAGAAGTTGCACGTCGCATTGAAAGGTGGTATAATGTAAAAATCATTATAGCTGACAGGGAACTGGAAAAATACTCATTCCGTGGAACTTTTCAGGATGATTCCATTGAAGAAGTGCTAAGGTTCCTGGCACTGACATCGCCAATATGCTATAAAATTACTCCCCGGACTTTAATGCCCGATAGCACTTATACAAAGGAAGAGATGACCATCTATAAATTGAAGGTATGATATACTCCTTTTACTAAGCATTTAAACCTAACTATATGAAAGTAACCAAAGGACCCTGACAAAAATGAAAAAAGGGAAATCGCGTCAACGATCTCCCCAAAAAACATCGAACCGATATTTTTTAACTTAAAACCATTCAAATTTATGAAAAAACTAAAACCTTTCGGGGAAGAATTTTACGTATTCCTGAAAAAAACATTACTAATTATGCGTTATGCAACTATTTTATTGATTCTCGGAATCCTGCAGGTAAATGCAACAGACGCATATTCGCAGAAAACGAGACTTTCATTAAACATGTCAGAGGTTGAACTTGTTGCTGTACTGGATAAAATTGAACAGGAGAGCGAGTTCTTTTTTCTCTATAACGAGAAACTTCTTGATATAGACCGGAAAGTTAATATTAATGAAGACAATCAGTCAATAAATGCTATTCTCGACGAATTATTTGCAGGTACTGATATTAAATACTCGATTATTGACAGAAAGATCATTCTCGCACCCGATTATCTGACAACAGAAGTAAACATTCAGCAACGTAAAATCAGCGGTGTTGTAAGGGATAACAGCGGTAATCCCATGCCCGGGGTTAATGTTGTTGTTACCGGACTTACACAGGGGACAATCACAGACAATGATGGAAAGTATACTATTGATATTACCCAGGGAGCACAAAGTCTGACTTTCTCATTCATAGGTATGGAATCGCAGGTTATCCCTATCGGGGTTTCAAATCAGATAGATGTTACTCTTGCGGAATCGGCAATTGGTCTTGAAGAGGTTGTTGTTATAGGTTATGGAACTGTCAAAAAATCTGACCTTACCGGGGCTGTTGCCTCGATAAAGCCTGTTGAGCTGTCAGCTTTCCCGACAACTAATGTGGTACAGGCCTTAAGCGGACGTGCAGCCGGTGTGCAGATAAAACAGAATACCGGGGCTCCCGGAGCTTCCATAAGTGTCAGGATCAGAGGAACCAACTCGATCAAAGGCAGTAATGAACCTTTATATGTAATTGACGGATTCCCTGTCAGTGGAAGTTCTCTTAATTTCATAAATAACTCAGAAATAGAATCAATAGAGATACTGAAGGACGCTTCAGGTACTGCAATTTATGGTTCAAGAGGTGCCAACGGGGTGGTGATGGTCACAACTAAAAGCGGCAAAGCGGGACAGACCAGGGTTGATTACGAATCAAGTTTCGGTATTCAGTCTCTCAGACGAAAACTGGAACTGACTAATGCAACAGAATATGCCCAGATCTATAACGAAATGCTTGTGAATGACGGCAATGAACCTTACTTTTCTGATTCTGAAATTGCCACTTTTGGAGAAGGATTCGACTGGCAGGATTTTGTTTTCAGGAAAGCATTGATTCAAAACCATGATGTTACGGTAAGCGGGGGAAATGAAAAAACCCAATTTTCAATTTCGGGCAGTATATTTGATCAGGACGGAATTATAAAGAACAGTTATCATAAGAGGTACTCGTTCAGGGCTAATCTGAATCATAACATAAGCAAAAAGTTCAGCTTCAGCTATAGTACCCTTCTGACAAAGATCCAGGAGCGTTATCAGAACAGTGGTGTTGGAACAAGGGGGCTTTCTCTTATCTCAGGCACATTAGGAGCCTATCCTACATGTACTCCATACAATGAAGATGGTACTTATACAGTACTGGGTTCCAAATATCCATGGGGCACCGAACTTAAGAATCCTATAAACTATCTTAATGAAATAAAATCTTTGGGAAGGGATAATAGAGTGTTGACAAATGCTGCTATTACATTTAAACCAATTCCCACAGTAGCCATACGTATCATGGGAGGTATTGAAAATTCTGATTACAGATCTGATTATTATCAGACACTTAAATTCATATCGTCTACAGGTTCAGCCTCCATAGGCACAAGTCAGTCCACCAGTCTGCTGAATGAAAATACAGTATCATATAATGATACGTTTGGCAAGCATTCTGTTTCAGCTGTCGCAGGATTTACCTTTCAGAACTTCAATTACACATATCTAGGTGCTTCCGGATCAGGGTTCTTAAGTGATATTACGGAAACATACAATCTTGGTTCAGCAAGTTCTCCCGGTGTACCAGGTTCAAGCTATTCAAAGTCAGTTCTTCTATCAGTTATCGGGCGCGTCAATTATAACTATGACAATAAATACCTTGCCACTGTAACTTTCAGAAGCGATGGGTCCTCAAAATATAGTGAAGGTAATAAATGGGGATACTTCCCATCTGCAGCATTAGCCTGGAGGATTAAAAATGAAGATTTCCTGAAATATGTAGAGATACTTTCCGATCTTAAGCTTCGTGGAAGTTGGGGAATCACCGGAAGTCAGGCCATCAGCGCTTATGCAACACTAAATCAGCTATATTCAGGTAAGACGATATTTGGTGATGCTTTATATACCACTTTTGCTCCCGGAACCCAATTGCCAGGAGACCTGAGATGGGAAAGCACAAAACAGACTAATATCGGATTTGACGCCGGATTTTTTGACAATCGTATCCGTTTTACGGCAGATTACTATATCAAAAATACCGTCGATCTTTTGAACTCGGTTACATTACCCTCTTCGTTAGGGTATACAAGTACTATCAAAAATATAGGGTCCATCCGAAACAGTGGTGTGGAGTTTGAAATAGGCGCTAACATATTTTCTAACAATGGTTTTTCATGGAGTATTGATGGAAATATTGCCTTCAATAAGACCATGGTGACGAAACTGTATGGAGGAAAGGACATATACGGAGGATCTTTTAATCTGTCGATCCTGGATGATTATTTTAATTTACTGCGAGAGGGAGAAGAATTTGCCGTCTTTTATGGGTACTCAGAAGCAGGATATAATGACCAGGGTATTATCCAGTATGTTGATCAGAATAATGATGGCATTATTAATGCATCTGACAAGACTATAATAGGAAATCCAAATCCTGATTTTATATATGGGCTGAATTCAACCATAACCTATAAGAACTTTGACCTTACTATTTTCCTCCAGGGGACACAGGGTAACCAGATCTGCAACTTAAGTTCACCTTCCATAACACTTGACTATGGATTTGGATTAAATACTCTGAAAGAAGCTTATGATGATCACTGGACTGTTAACAATACAGATGCCAAATATCCTAAAATTACCAGTCAGCAGAATGTAAAAGTGTCAAATCGTTTTGTAGAAGACGGATCTTACCTGAGATTGAGAAACGTTCAGTTGTCATACACATTGCCAAGCGAAAAACTCAAGATCAATTTCCTGAGAAATGCTCAGATTTATGTCAGTGCCCAGAATATACTGACTCTGACAAATTACTCGTGGTGGGATCCTGAAGTAAATTCAGCTGGAGGATCGAGTTCAATTACTCAGGGTATTGATTTTAATACTTACCCGACAGCTAAATCAGTTACTATGGGCATACGTCTTGGTTTTTAAATCCTTAATCTTTAAAAAGTATGAAAAAATTAATTCCTATAATATTGATTCTTTTCCTGGTATCGTGTGAGGATGTTCTCAAAGAACAACCCAAATCGATTGCGATGGAAGTTTTTTATAACACAGCAGGAGAAGTACAAACTGCGGTAAATGCTATCTACTCGCCTCTCACATCTTATAATGGTTTCGGATTCCTTTATCCGGCACAGCTGAATACCTATGATGGTGAATATTTTGTAGGCCGGGGGAGTTATGCACCGCTGAGCGAATTCCAGGGGCTTAATAGTACTAATATAACGCGAATCGGGTCAATGTGGACCCAGTTTTATCTTGGAATAAGAAATGCAAACATTGTAATAGCCAATACGCCTAAAGGGACAAATATAAATGAAGCTGACAAAGCCAAATTTATCGGAGAGGCTAAGTTTATGCGTGCACTGGTCTATTTTGTAATGGTCCGTAACTGGAACAAGGTTGTTCTCAGAACAGAAGAAAATATGACCGAGCAGAACGTTCCTTTAAGCAATGCAGCTGATGTTTATGCATTGATCCTTCAGGATCTAAAATACGCAGAGGAGAATCTTCCTGATGAACCTTCTGTTTCAGGACATCCATCGAAGTGGTCGGCAAAGACTGTTTTGGCTGACGTCTATTTTTATCAGGGACAACATGAAAATGCCATGAATAAAGCAAAGGAAGTTATTGATTCAAAAAAATATTCTCTTGTTGAGATAAGCAATTCAGGAGATTTCCAGAAAATATTCGGGGGGAACGTTGTTACAACAACTGAAGAAATATTCTATTTCAAATATTCACGCGAACCCGGATACGGATGGTCAGAGGTAGTATTCTTCCATCATCCCGATGATCCATATGATCACGCTAATACAGGTCTCTTTGCTCACTATATGCCGGATTCAACTTCCTGTGCATTTTATCAGAACCAGGATAAAGCTGATCTGAGGAGAAAACTATGGTACTGGTGGAATATAGGCTGGGGACCAAGAACATTGTTATCGAGTAAATTTCATGATAATGCCACCACCACGGGAGCGGCCGGAAATGATTATCCGTTTTATCGTTATGGTGACCTTCTTTTGCTTTACTCAGAAGCGGCGTGCAGGGTAAATAACGGGCCCACAGCCGAAGCCATGGAAATGCTTAATATGGTTCACCGGCGTGCGTACGGAAAGAATCCCCTGACACCTTCTGATGTTGATTATCTGCTTGCAGATTATTCTGATTCTCAGGCTTTCATTGACCTGGTACTTCAGGAAAGGGGATATGAAACGGTGGGCGAATCGAAAAGGTGGCTGGATCTGAAACGTCTTGGATTAGCAAAAGAGAGGATAAATCAGGCAACCGGAAAAGTTGTGGCTGATAAACATATGTTTTGGCCTATTCCGGTCAATGAAATGGATTACAATACAGCTATTGATCCTGTTAATGATCAAAATCCAGGGTATTAGAGTTTAAAAAAGCGGTCTTTACGGTTTGAATTAAAATATAAAACTGTCTGAAAAGTTCTATACCTCTTTTCAGAGGTGAGGATTGTCATTCCCAATCGGAAATTAGTCTATTATGTTCCTGGAATATAAAACCAGTATGTAGATTATCGAACGACCAGACATTTTTATCAAATGCGTTTAAGTAAATAAAAACAATTAATTACATCATGAACAGAAAGCTTCTTTCATCATTTACGTCTTTCCTCTTTTTACTATTTATAATTCTGCAAAATTCATTCGGTAAAGATATGTCATTACCCGATGTAAGAGGACCTGGGGTAAAACAGGTTACAGTACTCATCCCTCCGGTAGGAGAAAAAGCTTACGGAATAGCCGGAACCGTATTCACTGATCTATGGGAAAAAGTTACAGGTCAGCGGCCGGTCATTACTACCATTGAATCAGTAAACCTTAAATTGCCTGCCGGGGATGTTGTACTCATTGGCTCTGACGCAGTTAATCCACTGGTTCACAGTCTTATCCGTTCAGGGACAATAGAAAGTCTTGACATTATTTATGGTGGTGATAATTATCGTATGCTGGCAATCGACAAAAATGGAAGGACATGTCTTATTATTGCCGGCGGAAGTGGGCTCTCTACAATTTATGCAGTTTACGACTTTTTCCGTAAGCAGGCAGGAGCCGAATATTTCTGGGATGGCGACGTTATTCCCCATCGTGATCAGATTCAGCTGGCCGGAATTGATATACGTGAACAACCAAGGTTCGAATATCGTGGTTTACGCTATTTTGCCCACAGGAGTCTGGCACGTTTCCAGGCCGAACACTGGGATCTTGAAGACTGGAAAAAAGAGATTGACTGGCTTATGAAAAAACGGTTTAATCTGTTCATGCTTCGGACAGGCATTGATGATCTTTTCCAACGTGCATTCCCCGGTGAGGTGCCATATCCGCCTGTTGATGCTCAGGACCCCGATGCAGCTCCGAGGAGTTACGATGACAGAACCTCTTTCTGGCAGCTTAAATATCGCGGTGAGTTGCGCAAAGAAGTTTTAAAATATGCAAGGGACAGAGGATTGATTCACCCTGAAGATGCAGGAACCATTACCCACTGGTACTCCCATACTCCTGGTTCTTTTTATAGAAGCTATCCTGATTTCCCTGTTATTAAAGATCAGAAGACAGGGTACTCCCGTCCTACACAAGCTATATGGGATATAGAATCACAAAGATCGTGGGATGCTTACTGGAAACTGACTGAGACCCATATCCGGGAATATGGCGGAGGTTCTCCACGTATGTTTCACACAATAGGAATGGCTGAACGAACTTTTGGCAACACCGAAAGAGAAAACCTGCAGAGTAAACTTTACGTATACCGTAAGACCCAGCAAATGATTCGTGAACATTATCCCGATGCTCCTCTGCTTATTGCCAGCTGGGATTTTATCGGATGGCGGTGGAAGGATAAAGATGTACAGAATCTGGTGAAGGAATTTGATCCTAAGCGTACAATAATTCTTGATTATACCTCTGACAAAGACGATAAAGTCACATACCGCGACTGGGATCTATATCAAAAATTTCCGTGGATCTTTGGCATTTTTCATTCTCTTGAGAAAAACAGCGATATCCATGAGGATTATAACATACTTACTCCCAGACTCAATGAAGCAGTTGGAGACAAGCAGTGTATAGGATTGATTACATGGTCTGAAATCTCTCATAGCGACACCTATCTCCTCGAATATCTTGCCGATAATAGCTGGCAACCCGCGAGGACAGATATTGCTCTGGCAACTGAACATTACTGCAATACGCGTTATTCAGCAGAAACAGCAGAAGAGATGAAACCACTTTGGAACTCTTTTCTTAAATTGTCTCAAAGTTTGCATTGGGGTTTTAACGGAATCCTGTTTGATGAGCCTCAGTTCAGGATTCTTACAAGTGGTTCCTTAATTAATCTCACGCCTGAAACCGTTAAAAAGCTTGAAATTGATTATAAGCGCATCTACCCTGGTTTAAAATATGTACCCTATGTATTAAAGGGACTGGCAGGTATTGCAGATAAGAAATTTGATGATCAGTTGTGGCGCCGTGATGCAATTGATATGGCCAGAACCATAGCGAGCAGGGCATATTTTGCATCATTGGCGCAGGGAGCCTTAAAGATGGAACTCTGGAGACAGGGAAAAGCCGGTCAGGCTGAAATACGGAACCTGGCAAAATTGAGCCAGGAGTTGCTTGCAATTCTTGGAGATGTCCTGGCGTTATCGGATGATTTTTCAATGTATGCAAGCTTAAGAAAGCTGTCTGACGCAAAAGAAATTAACGGAGTAAAACCCATGGTAAATCCACATTCAGAGCAGACATTAAAAGGAAATGCCGAAAACGGATATTGTCGAAGCCATCAATACGAATTACTTCAATACGTTTATCGTCCGGAGTTAACCTTTTACTGGAAATATGTATTCAGAAAAATAAAATCAGGTGATCGTTCAGAATGGAAACGTCCGGAAGAATTCGGAGAACAGGAAAAAATCATCGTTGACAGGTTCTATGATACCCCATTGGTAAAAATGGCTCCGGTTAGTGCCCGTGATGTCAGGACTATTTCGGGTACTTTGATACACCTTGAAGAGCTTGTAACCAGATTGGTAGATGAATCAGATAAATGAATTTCTATTTAAATTGAGAGATTAACTAAAAATAAAAGATATGAGTGTAAAAGAAACTGGAGTAAGCTACTATGGGATAAGTTATTCTGAACATGCTGAAAAGGATTTCAGAGAAATGATTGAACACAACTGCAACGCTGTTATATTGGCTCTGTCGGAGTTCGATATTGACTTCTGGTTCCCAAATATCGTAAGAATTACAAAAGTCGCAAAGGACCTTGGAATGAAGGTTTACCTCGACACATGGGGAATTGGTAAATGGTTCGGCGGTGAACCACCCAGTCTATTTCTTACAAACAATCCCGGGAACCGGCAGGTTTCTGCCTTTTCCAATGAGCAATTACCCGCGGTATGCTTCAACACAAAGGCTTTCAGGGAATATTTCTACGGGATTTGTGAAAAACTTGCCACAGAGGTTGATGCAGATGGATTTTTCTGGGACGAACCTCATTATGCATTGCCAAAAAGCTACGCTTCAATAACAGGCGGGGCGGGCGATGACTGGTCGTGCCGTTGTACATATTGCCAGAGAGAATTTGAGCAGCAATATGGATATGAGATGCCACGTCTGATGACTAAAGAGGTAATTTCCTTCAGGCAGAGAAACGCTTTGGAAATATTAGAGACAGCTTCGGGAAGGATTAAAGCCATTAAACCAAATATGAAAATTGTATGCTGTGTTCATGCCACCATAAATACCTACTATGTTAAAGAAAACCGCGGGTATGATGATTGGGATAAAGTAGGGAAAATTGATGTTTTCGATGTATTCAGCACAACAATTCTGAGTTATAAACTGCCAAGAAGTTTCTTTAAATCAATTACTCAGCAGACAGTAGATATAGCCAGGAAATACGGTAAGGTATCCCAGCGCTGGCTTATGAATTACTACCAGGAGCCTGACAATCTCGAAGAAATAAAGGAAGTTGCTCATTTATATTCTGATATGGGAGTTGAAAGCCTTTTTGCCTGGACATATCGCGGAGGGCATGGAACAGTCCTGGCAGCTCCTCATGCATTAGAGATGTGGAACATGCTGGGAGAAGCATATGGTGAAGTTCTGGATAAAAAATACTCAATAAATAAAAAAGGGAGGAAATAATTATGAAAAGTAATGACTCAGGTTATTTAGATCAGGTAATCAACTTATTGAAGAAAGTTGAAGAACAACAATCGGATAATATTGATAAAGGAGCAGAATTAATGGCCGATGCAATAGAGAAAGATCAACTGATTCATGTTTACGGGGGAGGCGGTCATACAACCCTCGTTATGGGTGAAATGTTTTTCAGAGCCGGAGGGCTTGCAAATATAAATCCAATCATGGAACCAGGTCTTTCAGTATTTAATCAGGCATTAAAGTATCTTGAACTGGAAAGAACAGTTAATTATGGCAGAAGTATCGTAAAATACTTCCGTATAAAGAAAGGTGAGGTTCTGATCATCTTTCATAACATCGGTATAAATCCCGCGACTATCGATGCAGCAATGGAGGCTAAAGAGAATGGTGCAAGAATTATTGCAGTCAGTTCATCATTCTGGCAGAATGAGATGCCTAAAGAACATTTCATACGTCATCCAAATAAAAAGAATCTGTTTGATCTGGCAGATGTCTGTATCGATGACTATAATCCGGTAGGTGATGCAGTTGTTAAAATACCCGGGCTTGATACGCCAATTGCTCCGATCTCAAATGTCATTGATTTTTATATAGCCCACCGTCTTGAAATTGAAGCAATAAAAAAATGTATCGAAAGAGGAATAAAACCGCCGGTCTGGTCAAGCGCAAATGCACCTGGAGGTGATGAGATAAATGCAAAATATGTGGAAAAATATCTGCCCCGGGTAAAATACTTGTAGAAGAATACTATTGCATGAAAGAAATGAATAGAAAGAAAGACGATAAGGATATTGAAAAAGCTCTGACAGGGCTGCTCGAAAAATACAGTATTACCTCCCCTGAAACCTTTCATTTAAGTAAGGAAGATTATAGTAATGCGCCTAGTCTGTTACCGGGATATTTTTTCATTGGTTCGGCTCCCGGAAAGAATCAAATACCCCTTCTTACGTGGAGGGTTAAAAGGAAGTTTATCGAACTGAAAAAAATAGTGTCAGACTCGGTAATTGAAAAAGTATGTCTGTTCAGGTTTTGTTGTATGGGCAGTAAAGATAAATGGGAAATATCTGAACTTTTTTACCGTGAGCTGGATCTGTTTGAGTACATAGGGAATGGTAAAATAATTTCAGTTCAGGCAGTTATAAGTGATAATGAAGCAGGTAATGCAATCGTTCGATTGGATAACGGAGCGTTATGCAGCATTGAAGTAAGTATACAGATGCCAGGTGACACACCACTGGTTGACAGACATGAAATAATAGCACAAAGAGGAGTAACAAGTGATCTTGTTGTGGACACCCAGGTTCCACAGAGTTCAATATACAGCTATACAAGAAAGGGTGAAAAAAGGTATACAGATGTTGATATGGAATTGTATGGTTTTGATGATTTACAGGTTGATCAGATCCGTTCAGCCTTCCAGGTATTTAAGGATCCTGAATTAGCTAACCAGTGGCTGGAACAGCATAATCATCTCGTTAAGTTAGTTCAGGCGGTTTTTGAATCGGACAGTAAACGCGGAAAAATAAATATAAAATAGTGGAGGGAAATAATGAAACCTGTAAAAATCGCAATGTTGTCGCTTACTCACGGGCATACCAGAAAATATTATCAGACATTAAATGATAATCCGAAACTTGAATGGGTTGCCGTTCATGCAGAAACAGAAACAGTTAAGAAAAACTTTCTTAAATATGGGTATAAAGTTCCCTGTTACATGGATGAAAAAGAGATGTTTGATAAACATCCTGATATTGAAGCTGTGGTAATGGCGTCGGCAAACAGTAAACACATCCTGCAATTCCGGGAATGTACCAAAAGAGGTATCAACGTTCTTTGTATGAAGATACCTACATTCAGCATGGATGAGTATACAGAAATTGAAGAAATCGTAGAAAAATCAGGCATCGTGTGCCAGATTGAACTTGAAATGCACTATAATCCTGTTGTTACCAGGCTGTATGAACTGGCAGCTAACGATGAACTGGGTAAGATAAGTGCAATAAATGCTACAAATATTACTCTTTCACCCATCTGGGCTTTCCCCTGGCAGGGTGTACCGGAAGAGAGCTACGGGAAGCGTATCCCTCTGAGCCCCGGAGATAAACGTTTCAGGGGCGGTGCTCTGTGCGACCATCCCCACGTTTTCGATCTGATCCGTTGGATCACCGGAAGCGATTTTGATTATGCCTATGCTGAAGCAGGACCAAATTTCAGGCAGGATATTGAAGTTGAAGACAACCTTGTTATTAACGGTAAAATGAAAAATGGGATCAGCTTTCTGTTCGATCCTTCATGGTCAAGGTTGGAAGAGCGATTGACGGTTCCTGGTCCAGGTTGGGAGATCTACCCGAAACGTATGGAAGTAAATGTAACCATCAGTGGTGAAAATGGAGTTCTGCTGGCAGACTGTTTTGGCCCGAATGTCTATCATAACGGTCTTCCAAATGACCGTTATACGGTGCAATACACCTATTTCGATGAATGGATTGGCCTTATGGATGAGTTTGTAGATTGTATCCGTAACAGGAAAACGCCTAAGATCAATTTGAAATGGCACCGGAAGACTGTTGAGTTTGTAAATGCTTGTTATGAAAGTATCTCATCAGGCAATGTGGTTCATATCTGATCTATAATATTACAGGGTTAAAACAAAAAATAAAAAATTTTCACATGACAAACCGGAGGGATTTTATTAAGCTGATATCTGCTGCAGGAATTATTAGTACTGTTCCGGATAGTTTATTTCCAGATATCAAACCATCAAATGACAAAATCTGGGCATCTCTTCTGCATTTAAGTTTCAATATGTGGGAAGAGTATGTTTCGCCACACAGGCCTTTTCGCGGTTATGATCCAAATATGAGGTTGAGCGAACCATTATGGAACGACGCTCTGGCAAGGATGGAGTCAGAAAAGATGAACATGGTTGTGATTGATTTAGGGAATGCAGTCAGATATGAGAGTCATCCGGAGATTGCAGTCAAAAATGCATGGACAGCCTCACAATTGCAGAAAGAACTTAAAAGGATCAGGAAGATGGGACTGGAACCGATTCCAAAGCTCAATTTTTCAACAGGACATGATACCTGGCTGGGAGAATATTCCAGGATGGTTTCAACAGAAAAATACTACAGAGTCTGCACGGACCTGATCAATGAAGTCTGCATCCTGTTTGACAAGCCTCGTTTTTTTCACCTTGGAATGGACGAAGAAAATGCAAGTCATCAGAGTCATTATAAGTATATTATGGTAAGACAGGATGATGCATGGTGGAAAGATTTCTATTTCCTTGTCGGGGAGGTAGAAAAGAATAATTCACGTGCCTGGATATGGTCTGATTACATGTTATGGAGTTTCCCTGATCAGTTCTTTGAAAGGATGCCGAAATCGGTGATCCAGAGTAACTGGTATTATGGAGAATCATTTGATGTAAATGATAAATATGTAAAAGCTTATCTTGATCTTGAAAGTCATGGATACGATCAGATCCCTACGGGCAGTTATCACGCGGAGAATGAGAGAAGCTTTATGAATACGGTACAGTTCTGTGAAAAAAATATTGAAGAAAAGAGATTGCTGGGATTTTTACAGACATTCTGGAAACCGACAATTGAAGAAAATCGTGAACGGATCCTGAAAGGTGTTGAACTGGCAGGTGAGGCAAAGAGTTGGTTTGAGGAAAATCACAAATAGCGGTACGGTGTAAATCCTAAAAAAGAACCTAAAATAAATCCAAATCGTGGAGTCAGAAAATAAGATTGAGGTCAGGAGATTACAATCCCTGGATGCTTTACGGGGATTTGATATGTTCTGGATCATGGGAGGTGAAGGGATTTTTGTCGGGCTGGCAACTCTCACCGGTTGGTCCGTTTTTAACTGGTGTGCAGAACAACTTACACATGTTCCCTGGAATGGTTTTCATTTTTATGATATGATCTTTCCTTTGTTTCTCTTTATAGCAGGAATATCATTCCCATTTTCTCTGGCAAAACGCCTTGCCAAGAATACAGAACGAAGGTCAATATACAGTCATGTTATAACGCGCGGAGTAGTTCTGGTCTTCCTTGGTTTTTTGTACAACAACGCAGTCAGATTCAATTTCTCCGAGCTGCGATATGGCAGTGTTCTCGGTCACATTGGTATTGCCTGGATGTTTGCAGCCCTTATATTCATGAATACAAAAACAATTACACGTGTTATCTGGTTCTGGGGATTGCTCATAGGATACTGGATTTTGCTTCTTGTCTTTCCGGCGCATGATCTTGGATCCACTGATCCGTTTTCCCTGGAAGGGAACCTGCCGGGTTATTTGGACCGTCTGTTCACACCAGGTAAATTATACCTGGGAGTTTTCGATCCAAGCGGATTTTTCACAAGTATGTCATCGACCGGGACTGCTTTACTCGGAATGTTAACCGGGGAGTTCATTTTATCTAAATATATGAATGACAAACCATCAAAAAAGGTATTGTATATGGTTCTGACTTCAATAGGTTTGATGATAATCGGGAAGATCTGGGATCTTAATTTCCCGATAAACAAAATGCTATGGTCGAGTTCCTATGTTTGCTGGGCAGGTGGATTGAGTCTTCTTCTGTTTGCAGTTTTTTATCTGGTCATCGATATCTGGGAATACAGGAAATGGGCCTTCTTTTTTATAGTGATAGGCCTGAATCCTCTTACTATCTATCTTGCCAACAGAATAATAAACTTCAGGCAGGCAACAGATTTTTTCTTTGGCGGTATTTCGGCCATTCTGCCTGAGGACTGGACACATCTTGTTAATGGAATCGGGCTTACTGTTGTAGGTTGGGTATTCCTGTACTTTCTTTATAAAAAGAAGATATTCCTGAAAGTCTGACTAATAATTTCTTCGATAATATACACCTTAGCCAAAACTAACAAAACAACAAAAAACGGACAATGAAAAAGTTCAGTATCCTGTACAAATGGGAGCTTGTGATTCTGCTCTGGTTAGCTTTTTTCTTCAATCAGGCCGACCGCCAGATCTTTAATATTGTACTTCCATCTCTGCGTGATGATCTGGGATTGTCAGACGCCAATATGGGATTGGTAGCCTCAATCTTTACTTTGTTCTATGGACTTATGGTTCCTGTCGGCGGGGTACTGGGAGACCGTTTTAATAAAAAATTCATTTTAATAATCAGTTTATTAGTCTGGAGCACAGCTACATTGTTCACCGGATCAAGTTTTAATCTCATACAGTTAATAATATTAAGAAGCATAGCGCTGGGAGGAGGAGAAGCCTTTTATGCTCCTTCGGCAAATTCCCTTATCTGTGAGCATCATCAAAATACACGTGCCACAGCTATATCAATACATCAGACTGCACTGTATGTTGGTATAATAGGAAGTGGCTACCTGACGGGTTTTATTGCTGATTCCCTGGGGTGGCGGATGTCTTTCTATCTATTTGGAGGATTCGGAATCATTCTTGCTGCAATCTTCTATTTTAGGATCAAAGACTCGAAGGTTCTGCTGAAAGAATCCATAATTCCCGATAATAGAAGAAGTGTCGGTGAAGTTATCGGAGTATTCTTCAGAAAGCCGACTGCAATCCTGCTGGCCCTGGCATTTGCAAGTTTCCAGTTTGCCGGGGTCGGATTTCTTACCTGGATGCCCACATTTTTGCATGAAAAGTTCAGTTTCTCATTGGCACGTGCAGGATTTGACTCGACATTCTATCATTTTGTAGCAGCATTCTTCGGTGTAATGGCTGGTGCAAGGATCACTGATAAACTGGCACCAAAATACAGCCGGGTAAGGGGATTTATTCAGATGGCCGGATTATTGGCAGGGACACCTTTCATCATAATGATGAGTAAAAGCGACTCGCTTGTCATAATTTATTTTGCTCTGGCATTTTTTGGTTTTTGCCGAGGCATATATGACTCAAACATCTTTGCCGCCCTCTATGACGTTATTGAGATGCCTTACAGGTCGACTGCCACAGGATTAATGCTTATGTTTGCGTTTATAGTAGGATCGGCATCGCCTTATATACTGGGTATTCTTAAGCCGATATTCGGTCTGTCGAATGGATTGGCATTTTTGTCAGTCAGTTTTATACTTGGTGTTGTTTTTATATCAATAGCTTTAATCTTCTTTTATAAAAAAGACAGAGTTTAAATTTTTTCGAAAGGGTTAGTATCTTTCTTTAACGACACAGGGAATCATCAGATTGGTTAAAAAGGTTTAAAAATATCCGCCATCTTTTACAATTCCTTTGGCTGAAAAACCTTCCTTTACCCAGCTTCTGATTTCTTTTTCACTGTTTTTTATTTCTTCGGCCCGGATTAATACTTTTTCTGCAATATTTCTTGGAATTACAACAACCCCGTCGATATCGCCAAAAATAAAATCGCCCGGTTTGATATATGCTTTACCAATCCTGAGAGGTTTATTAAAGCTTGTAATCTTCGTTCTTCCGAGCGAACCATTTGAAGTTCTGTAACGGTAATATACCGGGAATTTTTGTTCCAAAACCTGAATTGTATCGCGGAGTCCTCCATTTAATACCACACCTCTTGCCCCACGGGCGATTGCTGATGCAGTCATTACCTCTCCCCAATGTGATGCTTCGGTTTCGTCACCGGCATCCCATACAACCATGCATCCTGAAGGCATAGCATCCAGCATATCAGCCCTGATATTCATTTCTCCCTCTACGGTAGGATCGGGATTGCTCCGTATTGTGAAAGCGACTCCGCAACATTTCATCTCAAGCTTCAAGGGCATAATATTACAGGGCAGCGCCTGGTCCATGTATATTTCTTCCCGTAGAACATCGTTTACCGCCCCGGTATAAAGCTTTTCAAATCTTTCACAAATCTCCTTCTCCGGAATTGTAAGTTCACACATCGACACATTATCAAGTTTTTCCTTAAGATTGTCCAGCTTCATTGAAACACTAAATTCACTCATTTTTTTTCTAATTAGGTTATTTTAAAATGGAATATTCATTCCACCATCAACATAAATATCTTCTCCTGTAATATATTTGCCAGCGTCAGTACAGAGTAAAACCGCAAGACCTACACATTCGCCGGCATCTGCTATGTATCCGAAAGGGATCTTTGATTTTGCCTTTTCAAGGTAAACAGGATCATTAAGTACATCTCTATTCCTGATTGTACCTATGATCCCAGGGGCCAGATTATTAATGTTTATCCCGAACGGAGCAAGCTGTAATGCAAGACTTTTGACCATATTGGCCATTGCTGATTTGCTGGCCGAATAAACCAGCATATCAGGATGTGGCCTCTTTTGCTGCACACTTCCAATAGTGAGTATTTTGCCCCATCCCTGTTGTTGCATAAAAGGGATGAACTTTTGCATCAGCATAAGATTTGACCGTAAATTGACATTTATCTGCAGGTGAAATTCTTCAGGTGTAATGTCCTGCCATTTTTTCCGGATCTGAACCGATGCATTCAGTACCAGTATATCAACTGGCCCGGGTAACTTTCTGCTTTCTTCGAATATTTTGTCAGCGGAACAGAGGTCAGATAAATCAGCCTGAATTGAAATGGAACTGACATTGAAATTTTTTATTTCGGAAACTGTAAGATCTGCAAAATCTTTTTCTGTGCGGTAATGCACAATTATATCTGCCCCCATCTCTGCCAGACCCAGGGCTATTTCTCTTCCGATACCCTGACTGGAGCCCGTTATCAATGCTGTTCTTCCTTTAAGGTTGAATAATTCCGTAAGACCCATGATTAAAAGAATTTTTACTATTTAAAATAAAAACAGGCCAGTAAAATTTTTGAAAAAAATTTAAATACTCCCTACAATAGGGAACCAGTCTGGCCGGTATTCATCCTGATGAAAACGGGCATAATAGTCACCTTTTCCTTCATAATACTTCTGATATTTCTCCATTTTTTCTTCATCAAGCTCAACACCCAAACCAGGTCCCTCAGGTACTTTTATACAACCATTTTCATATTTCATCAGCCCCCCTTTGATAATATCATCAACCAGATAATGGTAATGTGCATCACCTGCAAATTTCATCATGGGGATTGTGGAAGCTGTGTGTATCATTGCCGCCAGTTCTATTCCAAATTCGGCACCGCTGTGCATTGCAACATCAAGATTGAAAGTTCTGCAAACGGCTACCAGATCCTTCACTCCTTTCGGACCCTCCCAATAATGGAGATCCGTAAGAACAATATCAACAGCTCCCATCCGGATCGCCGGACCAAGGTCATCAAATTTATTGGGATACATATTTGTAGCAATGGGAATTCTGATTTGTTTTCTTACGGCTGCATTTCCCTCAAGTCCCCATGAAGGATCTTCAAAATATTCTATGTTAAGATCTTCCATAATTTTCCCCATTCTGACGGCTGTTGAAACTGACCAGACTCCGTTAGGATCAATTCGCAGGCCAAAATCCTCGCCAAGATATTTCCTGCAAAGTTCGAGTATTTTAACCTCTTCCCTGGGATCCTTAACCCCAGCCTTCAGTTTCATTGAATTTACACCAAGTTCTTCATGAAGCTGAACACAAAGTTGAGCCATATCTTCTGCACATTCGTCGTGGCCGCCTCCCGGACGATCGTAACGCCAGAAAAGATAAGCTATAAAAGGAATTCTATTCCGTACACTTCCACCAAGAAGATCACTCAAAGGGCGGTTCAGTACTTTCCCCTGGATATCGAGGCAGGCAATTTCTATTGCAGCATACAAGCGTGCATTGGAAAGATAATAGATGCTTCGCAATACTTTTTGTTTGATAATCTCCAGGTGAAACGGGTCAAGACCCAGAATCCTTGGTTTTAATTTTGCAAATGCAGCTCTCTGATCTCCCCCTCCTACTTCACCTAATCCCACAATCCCCTCATCAGTAAAAATTTCAATAATGGTACGAAGGAAATACCCGGGATGCACCCCCGTATTGTGCCGAAGTTGTGCATTCAGAGGAATTGCAACTGTACGGGCTTTTAAATCAATTATCTTCATGACAATAAGTTATATGAATTAAACTCGCATTATTTTAAATTGTTAAGATATTTATCATTATTAATAAGCCGGATAGTATAAACTGCAACAGGGTATCAATGAAATATTTGCCGGGCCGCGTGACCAATATATTCCTCCGGAAGACTGGTTCACATTCAGATAATATGTTCAAATGGCATAGTGGTTTCATTTGTCATTGTTTTCGGATTGGGCTATATTAAGCCGTTTATTTATCTGGTCAGCAGTGAGTGGCAGATATTTAAAAATATTCTCCTGCATTTCTTCGGTAAACCTGGTCTTTGGCAGGTAAACCCCGAGACTTGCCACAATTCTGTTTTTTATATAAACAGGAACAGCAATTCCGACAATATCAGATTTTGCCAGATGTATGGCGATCTGCTTCTTCCTTATCCTTTTAAGTTCACTGAAAAAATCTTCTTCGTCTTCAATTCCTTCCCAGCTGTCAAGATCAGGGAGACCATATTTTTCAACGAAAGCGCGCTGGTCCGATTTATTCATACAAGCCAGAATCATTCTTCCTGTAGAGGTCTTATAAATATCTTTTTCTTTAAGATTAACCACCTGCAATTCATGCGTACTCAGTTCTTCATGCAACAGAATACGTTTGTTGTTCTGTATTATTGCAAGAATGACTCCCTCATTTAATGTTGAACAGAGTTCCTTCATCAGTCCGACTGAAGCATTCAGGAGTTCCTTCTTAAATAAAAAATCACCTGTGAGGTAATATGCTTTGGAGCCAAACTTATAACCATCCCTTTTACCCTGTTTTTCAATATACTCCCTCGAGACCATAGTCTTGATAATGTTTGCACATGTACCGTGATTTAGTCCAAAACTGTCGGCTATTTCAGCCAGACTGAATTTCCTGTCCTTTTCTCTGGCTAAAAACTCAAGAATATCGAATGCCCTGTTTAAAACCTGTATCATATTTGAAAGAGAAATTCTGAAGTCATAAAATCACCAATACAAAGATATGTTTTATATTATAAAATTATAAATTAATCATGAAGAAGATAATAAATGTTAATTATTAAGTTTAATTATATTATTCTTAAATGATTATCTTTCTATTATGCAGAAATAGAAATAAATAAAATATTCAGGGAATTATTTTTTAATTAACAGTAAATTTACATTATAAATTTATATTTTATATTATAAATATATATTATTTTTAATAGCGAAAAATAAAATCGGAATACCAATAATTACAACTTAACCGGAGTGACTATGTTTCATAAAAAAATTAACCTTTCATTTTTAGTATTATTCATACTATTGTGGCAGTTTGGTTTTTCTGCATATTGTCAAAATACTTCAGAAAAATCACAGGTAAATAATCAGCAGGCGAAAAAAGTGCCTGAATGGATAACCCGGGGAATAATTTATCAGATTAACCCGCGTGCTTTCACTGAGGATGGCACTTTAAAGTCGGCTGCATTACTGTTGCCTGATTTAGCCCGGCTTGGAATTAATATAGTCTATCTGTGCCCGGTGTTCGTAGCCGATGATGACATGGATATGAGGTTCTGGAGTCCGCGTCAGAAAGCATCAGGGATGAATAACCCCCGCAATCCTTACAGGATGAAAGATTATTATCACGTTGATCCCGAGTATGGAACTGATAATGATCTAAAGGATTTTGTAACGGAGGCTCATAAGCTGGGTATGCGCGTAATGCTTGATATGGTTTACCTTCATTGTGGTCCTACAGCCATATTTATAAAGGATCATCCCGATTTTATTAAACGAGATAATGAAGGTAAGCCAGTTAATGCTGCCTGGGCGTTTCCGGCACTGAACTTTGCCAATTCTGAACTCCGGGAGTATTTATATAAGAATATGGAATATTGGGTAAAAGATTTTGATGTTGACGGTTTCCGGTGCGATGTGGCAAGCGGAATACCAATTGATTTTTGGGAAGAATCGCGCGACCGGCTGGAAAAAATACGTCCGGATATAGGAATGCTTGCAGAAAGCGAAAGAATCGTTGATCAGCTTAAGGCTTTCGACCTTAATTACAGTTTCACCTGGTTCAATGCACTCCGTCGGGTCATGGAAAAAGGTGAATCTGCCTCAACTCTTCCCATGACCTGGAAGAATATGGCAAACGCAAATCCAAAAGGCTCAAGATTCATCCGCTATACAGACAACCATGATATTGCCAATGATGCTTATCATATCCGTATTGAAAAAGCCTGGGGAACAAAAGGGGTTAATGCCGCTCTGGTAATGACCTTCACCCTTGATGGTGTACCATTTATATATAATGGGCAGGAAGCAGCAGATACAGCCCGTCACAGTATTTTTGGCCGGCTGCCGATCAATTGGGAAGGCAGAGATGCTCCGGCCGGTAAGGCACGGATTGTTCTATTAAAAAGGCTGATTAAAATGCGTCTTGCCGAACCTTCATTAATCCGGGGTACACTAAGGTGGATTGAAAACAGTGAACCCAATACCGTGGTCTCATTCATGAGGGAGCTTGAAGGTGAAAAGATCCTGACAGTTGTGAATCTGTCTGATAAGCAGATAAGTGTAAATAAGTTTCCGGGAATTAAAACCGTATCATATAAACCACTTATAAAAGAAGATATCAAGGGTGACATTAGAAAAGGTTTCGTGATTCAACCATATGGCTTCTGGGTAGGTAAAGAGAAAAATCAATAAATATGAAAAAGAGCTCAGCAAATAAACTTCTATTTAGCAACAGGAATTTTCTCAGAAGAGAAAATAAATTAAAACAACTAGCCTGGCAATCTGCATGCCTGGTTGTTTTTAGCCTGTTTTTAACCGGATGTGGTCAATCCGGAAATGATTCCACTCCTCCCCTTTTTCCTTTTCTTGTATCGTATGATGGACCTGATAATGCCACAAGCATGTCGCATCTGATCGATGCTCCCGCCGGGAAAAATGGTTTTATCAGGGTGGAAAATGGCAGATTTGTCAATGATGCAGGTCCGGTCAGGCTTAACGCAACTAATCTTACGGGGCCGGCTAACTTTCCAACCCATGGCCAGGCGGATAGCCTGGTATTGAGGCTCATACGGTTCGGAATTAATTGTGTCAGGTTGCATTACATGGATTCTCCATATGGGAATTTCTTGCATAAAGAAGAGCCGTGTATAATTGCTGAAGATACAAAGACACAACGCAATCTTGATCCGGATCAGCTTGACAAGCTTGATTACCTGGTATCAGTTTTTAAAAAGCATGGAATATATATAGATATGAACCTCCATGTAGCCAGGTGGTGGGATGATCGTGATGGTTTTCCCGGCAAGGAAAAAAGGCCTAATTTTGATAAAGGGCTGGATAATTTCGAACCACGGATGATTGAGTTGCAGAAAGAGTATGCACGTAAACTCCTGACACATATAAATCCTTATACAGGCCTGGCATACAAAGATGATCCGTGCGTGGCATTAGTGGAAATAAATAATGAAAATGCGCTTTTCAATCAGTATCATAACGGCAGTATTAACAAACTTCCCGATCCATATGCTGCAGAGTTTCGCAAACAGTGGAACACCTGGTTGAAAAAAAAATACAGATCGACAGATGAACTTAATAAGACATGGAATTCAGACACAACACTGTCAGGCAATAAAACCGCCTCAAAAGAGACTAATCCCACAAGATTTTTACTGGAGGAAAATAATCGTCTGGAAAACGGCACTATCCCAACCCTGAAAGCAGGAAGCATTGCACCAGCTCAGGTAAAAAAAGATTTCTATCAGTTTATGATTGATACGGAACATGCCTACTGGTTCGGAATGTATGAATTTCTCAAAAGAAATATTAAAGTCAAATCTATTATTTCGGGTACTCAACTTGGCTACAGTCCACCGTCAGTTCAGGCAGAACTTGATTATATTGACAGCCATTCTTATTGGTGTCATCCAAGTCCGGTAAATTCTGACTGGAGAATTGTAAATAAATCTATGGTTAATTCAATGACTTGTATCCAGGGATTGGCAGCCCAGCGAATTCTTGACAAACCATATACAGTCAGCGAATATAACCACCCCTTCCCTAACCTGTATGGTGCTGAAGGTCAACCAATGCTTCGTGCTTACGGCCGGTTCCAGGGATGGGATGGAGTGTTCGAATACACATATAACCATCAGTCAGATTTCGAACCTGTGGACAATAACTACTTTTTCAGCATTATAGCAAGGACCGATGTTCTCGCTCACATGCAAGCCTGCGCAGCTATATTTCTCCGTGGTGATGTACAGGAAGGAAAATCAACAATTTCAGCACCAATGGATTATCCGGGATATTTCGATAATCTTGTTAAGACTAACCAGGTCGGCGTAAATATAAAAACAGCCGGTTTTGATATGCGGCAAACAATGCTGCATAAAACTGCAGTCGATCTGACCGGTAAATCCGGAACCGATACAACTTATGTGGGAAAAATTCCTGCTGATCAAAAAGTATATATTAGTGATACCGATGAACTGACATGGAATATAGAACAACCTGATAAAGGATATTTCACGATAAACACCCCAAACACAAAATTATTCACAGGATTTCCGAATAATAGAACTATCACTCTTGACAAGGTTACCCTCACGATCGGAAAAACGCGTCTGGATTGGGCAACTGTTTCTCTTGTATCCCGCCACGCAACAGGCTTTGGTGAGTCAGGTAATCCATCCAGTATCCTTCTTGCTGCTACCGGGATCTCACAAAACAAAGATATGAATATTGAATTTTTTGAAAATGACAAGATAAAATTAAGCAACTGGGGAGAAGGTCCAGTATATGTGGAAGGAATACCTGCTACTGTAATTATACCTTCAGACCCGGCTGAAACAAAGTGTTATTCACTTGATCCGGGAGGAAACCGCAAAGAAGAAGTTCCTGTTGGAAAAGCCAGAGGCGGAGGTTCGAAAATTGTTTTAAAACCTGACTATAAAACTGTTTGGTACGAGATTGAAATACAATAAATATTTATTAATATACAATATAATATTATTCTATTTCAGTATATAAATCACTGACGTTTGATTAGAATTATACTATTCTTAGCTTTAACAACCATACATATTTGTCTGCCGAAACATTACAATATGGTAACTGAGATTGCTGGAGAGACGATTATAGGAGAAAATATAGATTCATTCACGCTTTAATTATCTGAATTCACCATTGATGTCTTTTTTCTGGAACAATTATTATATAAACGATTATATTATCATGGAACTCAGGATTTGCACAGGCCGGATCATTATTTATACCGCTTTGTTAATTAAGCCTAAGGAAGTAAATTATTAATCTTAATATAAACATTATGAAATTAAAACTTCTTGTATTGTTTATTATGTTGTATTTTACTGGTTCATTACTGGCACAATCTATAAGGCAACAGAAACAACACCCCTCGTCATCGCAAATGGATGTAGAGGGCAAAGTTATGAGTGAAGCTTACCTGAAACTCTGGAATCCTGAAGTTCAGGCAAAAATAGATAATGATATTGATCTAAATCGCAAAGCTGATGCGCTATGTGTGCTGAAAGAAGTATCTGCGGACACAAAGGTATTAGTTGAACAGATTTCCCATGATTTTATTTTTGGTGCTCATATATTCAATTTCAACCAGTTGGGAACGCCTGAGAGGAACAGGAAATATAAGGAGCTTTATGGGACCCTTTTCAATTCAGCAACTATCCCTTTTTATTGGAAGAAGTTTGAAATGCAGCCTGGCCGGTTACGTTTCAGGGAAGAATACTGGGACAAAGAAGAATTCTGGAATAATGTTAAGGAACCTAAAAAAGAACCTCACTGGCGACGTCCGGCATCTGACCCGATCGTTGAATTTTGCGAAAGTAAAGGTATTCGTCTTCATGGCCATACAATAATCTGGGGAATCAGATCATGGCAGCATCCTGAATGGATATATGAACAATTCTGCCCACCTGAAGAAAAGGAAAATATAGGTTGCCTGAATAAAAAAGTCCTTGAAAAGCTTACACCTGAACAGATTGAAGAACTTGCACCCGTATTTTTTAAGGAGATGAAACGGCTTTTTGAAAAACGGGTGACAGATCTGGCGAATTATTATGGAGGGCGCCTTCAAAGTTGGGATGTAGTGAATGAAAGCTCTATCGATTTTAAAGGGAATTCTGTAACCGGTGATCCTGTATGTAAAAGTTCATATGGATTGATGCCGGGGGACTACATTTATCAGGCATTCAAAACAGCTGATCAGGTGTTTCCCAAAAGTGTCAAAATAAATATCAATGACTATATGAACAATGATAATTATGCCAATCAGGTCAAAGACCTGCTGGGACATGGGTGTCGAATAGATATTATGGGATCACAGATGCATCTGTTCAATCCCCAGCAATGCCTTGACATTGCTGAAGGAAAACTCATCGAGTCGCCACAACAGGTATGGGATAAGATGTCCACAATTTACAAAGCCGGATTACCAATTCATCTTAGCGAAATTACTATTACTGCCCCTGGAGATGATGAAAGGGGGCGTAATATACAGGCAGTTATCGCACGTAATCTGTACAGGTTATGGTTCAGTATAGAACCCATGATGGGAATTACATGGTGGAATGTTGTAGATGATTGCGGAGCTCCCGGAGAACCGACAACATCCGGTCTCTTTACAAGGAATATGGAACCAAAACCTTCATATTATGCTTTAGATCTGTTGATAAATCATGAATGGAAAACCAATTTAACAGTTAACACCGATAAAGACGGAATAGTAAAATTCCGTGGTTTTAAAGGAAGATACAGGCTCAGCTGGACAGACAAAACAGGAAAGGAGAAGTCTGAGGAATTCTATCTCAGACAGGACGGCGATGGTATTAAGAAATAAACATTATGATAAGACTAAGGATATCTGTTTACCTGTTGGTCTTGTTGTTACTTGGTGTACAACAAGCTAAATCTGTCGGACCACGACAACAGGAACAAAAAATCAAAGTACCGGAAGACACTAATATAATGAGCAAAGAATATTTTGCATTATGGAATCGTGAGGTTCAGTCAAAGATCGATCAGAATATTGACCAATATCGGAAGGCTGATGCTGAAATTCAGATAAATAATATAAAGTCAGGCACCAGGATTATTGTTGAACAGATAGATCATCTTTTCTTGTTCGGAGGTAATATTTTTCTTTTTGGTGACATGAAAAGCAAGGAGATGAACGAAAGATATGAGAACACTTTCGGCTCTCTGTTCAATGCTGCCACCATTCCATTTTACTGGAAGACTCTGGAACCGGTAAAAGGTAAACCGAGGTATAATGAGGATAGTTCATATGAATACAGGCGGCCCCCTACTGATCCTGTTACTGCATTCTGTGAATCCAGAGGCATCAATATGAATGGACATGCGATCATATATGGAATGAGACGCTGGGGGCATCCATCATGGATGCCTGACAACCGCAAGGAAATGGAACCACTTTTTGAAGCACACGTCAGAGAACTTGCAACCCGGTATAAGGGTCGTATTCATAGGTGGGATGTTGTCAATGAACCAATCGATCAGGCTAACCGTGGTATTATGCCTGATGATTACACTTATAAAACTTTCAGATGGGCGATGAAATATTTTCCTGATTCAGTTCAGTTTAATATTAATGATTGTGATATCCATTGGGGCCCTTCCATGAGATATGTGGAGATAATCCGCGATCTTTGCGATCGTGGTATCAGAATTGACAATGTGGGAATTCAGATGCACATATTCAATCCTGAAGAATCAAGGAAAATCGCAGAAGGAGCTGATATTCTGACAGCAGATAAAAACTACGCTGTTCTTGATTGCCTCAGGGGTGCCGAAAAACCAATTCATATAAGTGAAGTTACAATAAGTGCGCCTGATGAATCTGTCAGAGGCTTGAAAATCCAGGCAGAAATAACCAGGAACCTGTATCGCCTGTGGTTCAGTTATCCTTCAGTAATGGGTATTACCTGGTGGAATGTGGTTGATGGAGGTGCCGCCGACGGAGAGCCGTCAATTTCCGGATTATATGATAGGGAAATGAATCTCAAACCTGTTTACTATGTACTTGATAACCTGATTAACCACGAATGGAGAACTAATCTTTGCATTAAATCCGATAAAAGCGGGATAATAAAATTCCGCGGTTTCAAAGGTCGTTACCGGCTGATCTGGAAAGACAAATCCGGTAAAGAGCGCGTTACTGAATTTTATCTAAAAAATAACGGAGACAGGGTTGAATTTTAATTTGTGTGAACCCTTTTTCCCGGAAATTATTCAATGCCATCAATAAGGAAATTTGAATTTCCCTAAAACTTGCAGAAGATCCGTTGTTTAAGGATTCCATTATCAGGCCGCTTAAATTCCAGAGTGTAAATGAATTTTCAGATTCCGCAACAATAGAAAAGATCCTTGGGGAAACTATACCTTTAAAGCAATGTGAAGTTGAACAATATGGATACTGAATATGATACCTCAACAATCTTCCTGCTGTCAGTGATAAGCTTATCGCATAGTATTATGAAAAAATCTTGAGCCTTCAGGTTTTTTCAATACTATTGTACCGGAGACTGTATGTAGTAATTAATGATCTCTTCCGGGTTTTTCCTGGGAGTTGCCGAGGTAACTGCATCAACACTTTTGTCTGTGTTGCCTACCCTCAGGAGAGCAACAGCCTTGTATCCTGCAGGGATCTGAAATGCCTCCCCTTTTGAATTAACGTTACCTATGGGGCCGGTGTATATTCTCGCTCCAAGACCCAGACCGTGTGCCGCCAGAAACATGCTTTCAGTAGCCAGTCCGCAGTCGAAATCGGGTGTTGACCCTGTTTCAGATTCAGCACCTGAAACAATTATCAGTATGTTACCGGGAACCACATTACTTATTATCGCCCTCATTGCTGAGGTATCGCGTATAACTGTGAATTTCCATGGCTGCATATTTCTGGCACTGGGCGCCTTTATGCCCGATCTGAGTATGATATCAAGCTGCTGATCAGTAACCGGTTCAGTCGTATAAGATCTTTCCGAGTATCCGGTAAGAAGTATGTCGGTAACGCAGTTCCCGGAAGTCTGGCTAAAAGAATTTGATACCAGGGCCAGGAACAGTACAATTAATGCAATTCTTGCTTTCATTGTTATTATGGTTTTAAAATCTAAATGATAATGCCATAAAAGTTAAACAAAAAATTTCATTCCCGAGTTTTCATGAAATAGTTTCACTGCAGACAGGATCTTTCAGGCCTCTTTTCAGGAATAGCCGATCTGAGAGTTGTGATTTGTGATTTTTCTGGATGTATTACTTCTCCGTGGTAAAAAAAAGTATATTATTTGAAGATCTTAATGTCCTACTGGCATTTCAGATTCTTTCTTTCAGCTTTTGAAGCTTCTGTAAAAGCTCCGAACTGGGAGTTTTTAAATGCTTCGCAGGCTTCAGCGGTCTGGCCTTTTCCTGAAAGTGCGAGTCCAAGCTGGAAATAATATTTTGCCTTTGCCTCTGCCGCACCTGTTTCAAGGTCGAGTCCCTTCTGTGCATATTCAGCTCCGCTGTTGAAGTTCTTCTGCTTATTATAAACATCGGCAAAAAAGTAGAAAAGGTCCTTGTCGTCGCCATATTTGGCCGCTTTGTTAAGCAGGCCCAGAGCCTCATCCAGATTATTTCCCTGGTTTGCCTGTGATCCCGCAGCGCGGAAATACTCGAGCGCCAGAACGGAGGCTTGTTTCTTCCTTTCATCATCCTTGCCGGCTTCCAGCTTTCCCAGATAAGAATCAATTGTTTCCTCAAAAGCGGCTGAGTTATTCTGAGCTCTGTAAACCAAAGCCTTGTTATAGATGGCAGCAGCGTAATCAGGATTTATCTGAAGAAGTGAATCAAAAGCCAGAAGGGCATTATCATATTCCTTCTTTGTAAAATATTCCGTTCCCATCAAATAATAACCCTGAACAAGCAATTTTCCCGCATTCTCCTTTGATGTAGTGCTTCCGTATTTTTCTGCTGCCGCGGTTGCATTTCTGGCAGCTTTAATTATTTCGGTTGATGGTTTCTTTTCACTTAGCGCTTTTGATGCAAGCTTGACATATAAGCCCGGCAGAACCTTCATGGCCTTCTGCTTAAGATCAGCAGCCGG
>CAZTJT010000038.1:0-32361 GCA_964613785.1 uncultured Rikenellaceae bacterium | reverse complement strand
ACAATTTATATTTATTTATACGCTTATTAATACTGGAAAACCCTGCCTCCTGCAAGCACTTCCTGGTTTTTCTCATCGAATGTGGCCTTTTCTCCGGTTCGCAGGCTTGCAGTGCACATTATGTTTGCAATTGAATGATTATAACCAGCAATAACGTCAGCGTTTGGATTTTTGCGGCTTCTAACACACTCCATCCAGTTTTTCATGTGGGCGGTGGTCATCGGATCTCCTCCGGTATTTGCGCTGGTTTCGATGGTTGCCGAGGGCAGATCAAATGGTTCCAGGAGATTTGCCTTCAAATTCATTACTTTTGCTTCATCTTCCTGCAAGCCTCCCTCGGGAGTGATTTTGTTGGTATCGAGATTCAGCATCCCGCCGTTGGAAAAATATAGTTCCTTAACACCACCTGCAGAGTTTGTGAATCTTGATGAATATACAACCTGGAATCCAGAATCCGGATCAGCATCATTGCCGTAATCAAATACAGCAGTCATCGTATCAAAATTAGTCCGGCCGTCTTTCCACAGATATATTCCTCCGTTTGCGGCAACGCTTCTTGGATGACCCAGCTTTGTGAACCAGTGAACAGTGTCAATCTGATGGGCCATCCACTGACCCGGGATCCCTGATGAATATGGCCAGAATAGTCTGAATTCAAGATATTTTCGAGGATCAAACGGTGCTGCGGGCCGATTCATAAGATACCTTTTCCAGTCGGTATCAGTCTCCTTCAGCAGAGGTACAACGTTAGGTCTCCTCCATCTCCCAGGCTGATTGACGTTCCATGTCATCTCAACCATAACGATCTTACCGAACTTGCCGGAATTAATATATTCATTGGCTGCAATGTAATTGGGGGCGCTTCTTCTCTGGGAACCAATCTGCACTATCTTACCTGTTCTCTGAACAGCTTTCAGGGCAGTACGGGCATCTGCCATAGTTTCGGCAAAAGGTTTCTCAACATAAGCATCCCTGCCGGCTTCAACAGCTTCGGCACAATGCAGAGCATGCTGAAAATCAGCGGTGCTTATAATAACTGCATCCGTATCGTTTTTTTCATACAGCTCCTGGTTATTGCGGGCCAGGCGAAGGTTTATACCGGCTGCTTTATAAAAAGCATCCGCTTCCTCCCTTCTGAGCCTCCAGATATCAGATAATGCAGTAAATTCAAAATTCATTTCTTTTGAAAGGCTCAGGAAAGATGGAGAAAGTGCCCCTCTGAACCGGTCGGAATAACCCACAATACCTACTCTTACTCTGTCATTTGCCCCAACAATGCGGGAATAGCTCTTTGCACTGAACACAATCGATGCTGCACCCAAAGAAGCTTTTTGAATAAATAATCTGCGTGTTGTCATAATAAATCTGAATGTACATTTGTTAATGCCATGAAACCTATCTTACGTAAAAACTAACACAAGATATCACAAAATCCAGAGTTCTAAAACACAACACCCTGATTAATATCATACCTTGCCATTAGAGTTCCATCTCAGAGTTGTTATTGAGTGAGGTTTAAGGTCTCTGATGACTGTTTTATCTTTCCATTTGATTTTACATTTTGTTCCTTCACCGTTGTTAATTATGTTAAGTACCATGGAATTATCCTTATTCAGAAAAGCAGCGTAATTGAGCTGTGGACAGCCTCCGCTGGTCTCGACACGAAAGGCTTCCGGCCTGATGAACCTGCTGAAATGGGCAAGATAATAATACAAACCGGTGTAAGTAACTTCCCCTGTATTTCTGTTGATTATCACAACAGAATGCTGGCGGTTATTATCAGGATTGCCATGTTCCAGGGAGATAAGCCATGGACCTCCGTTCTGATCCAGGATCATGTTCCAGTAAATCCATGCTGAAACATGGTGTTTCATATCATTCATAATCATATTGCCCCAGAACTCGCCATCTGAAAATTCATAAACAGGCATCTTTTCAGGAGCTCCGGGCGGGACATTTGTCGGCTTGTCATCTACTTTTGCATAACATACCTCTGTTTGCCAGATTGGTATGTCGGGATATCTCTCATGCAGCTCATCGAGCGATGAATACTTATCCCAGTCGTAACCATGAACAGTCATTGTAGTTATATGTTTTCTTACATCCGGATCATCCATTGCAGAAGGGAATTTTTCTATTCCTTCCGGCCGGTTGCATGATTCACCCATCTGAATTTTTGTTGTAAGTCCGTCAGATTTCAGCCGGGATGCAACGTGATCCCTGATCATTTCCCCAATAGCTTTATATGTAACATTTGAATACCAGTGATTTTCTGCCTCATTGAAAAGGTTCAGGTATTTTATGTCTATTCCGTTTTCAGCATAGGCCTGCAGGTATTTCGAATAATATTTTGCAAGTGCTGGGTAATATTCCGGTCTGATATGTTTTTCTCCAGGTTTAAGACTAAAATACATCCAGTCGGGGGCGAAGTCCATAGTTGTTTCTATCTCAAACGATCCGAATTCACGGGCTTTCTTTATGAAAGTAATCAGACCTTCAGGTCGAAGATCCCTTTCAATTGTGAAATTTTTCATCTCCACATCGCCGGGGGTATCATTGTATGAGTACCATGGTCCTGCGGAGGCAAAATCGCAGGCGGCAATAGGTGATTTCATAATAGTGAATCCGGCTCCTGAAACAGTATCAAAAAGCATTTTCACGACATTGTTTTTTGCCTCTTCTCCAAGAGAGTTCAGGCAAATCATACCGGCTTCATTAAAAGATGCCCCAAATCCGTCTATTTTCTGATGGAGAATTTTTTCATCAACTGTAATATCGGCAGGCGAGGAAGAATTATCATTTGCAAACCTGGCATTCTCAAGCTTTGAAAGCCTGTCGCCATCAATTGACGAGGAATATACTTCTATAACCGTTCCTTCTGATCCTGAGCAACTGGCAAGAATTAAGAAAAGAAGGGTGTATACAGGCAATAAATGACCGAATTTCAAATATTTTTTTGTAGTATTCATGATATGGGTATTTTATTTTTCACAGGCAGCCAGAAACTGGTTTGCCGCCATTTCTATCTGATCGTCAGATGAATTTATATTGATGCCCCATCCGGCGCCAAGGCCGCCATCAACAACTCCGATACTTATGTTGATAGTCCGGCTTAAGATATCATCTGTTGCCGGATATGCGCCTCTGGTATGGGGTTGTCCTATGCTTTTAAGATGACTAAGAACATGTTCCATGTTTGAATATACGTGCCATCCGCTCTGATCAACGGTCTTTGATCCCAGAGATCTGGCAACATCAGATGCCTTTTCTTTTCTATCAAAAATCACACTGCATAATGTTGCACAGTCACCTTCCGGATCATTAAGCATTCTGAACCTGAATCCTTTTGCAGGAGAGATTAGTTTTTTGAATTTATCCCGTTTCTCCCTGAGGGTGGAAATGATCCTGTCAATTTTTTGAAGCTGTGCAAGGCCAACTGCAGCCGTAAGCTCATTCATGCGGAAGTTGAGCCCCAGGATATTTCTTGATCCCACTTCCACTCCGAACCTCATGGGTTTATGGCCCTGGTCGTGGACCGCAAAAGCATTCTCATAGAGATCTCTGTCATTTGTTATTAGCAGTCCGCCATCGCCGCTGTTTATGGTTTTAAAAATATTCAGTGAAAAAGCTCCGATATTGCCTATTGTACCAATTTTCTTTCCTTTGTAAGAGGCACCGGCGGCCTGGCAGCAATCTTCAAGTACAAATAAGCCATGCTTCTCTGCAATCTCCATTAGTGCATCCATATCGCAGGGATTACCCAGCATATGAACAGGCATTATTGCCTTTGTCCGCGAGGTAATTCTGCGTTCTATATCCCCGGGATCAAGGGTAAGGCTTTCATCTATTTCAGCCAATACTGGAATCAGGCCCGCAAAGATCACTGAAGAATAACTCGCAACAAATGTATAGGCAGGAACAATTATTTCATCTCCAGGCTTTAATCCGGAGGCCATCAGAGACGCCAGAAGTGATGAAGTTCCTGACGAGGTTGCGAGAGCATAATCCGCCCTGCTGTATTTCGCAAATTCCTTCTCAAGGGTTGACACCTTATGCAGAAATGAAGGATCACTTTCATTACCATATCGGAACAGATAGCCGCTTTTCATTACTTCCATTACAGCATCGGTTTCCTCCTTTCCAAACCAATAAGCACCAGGTCCAGGCATAAATAATTGATTTTAAGATTAACTACATGAAAGTTGAACTATATAAGCCAATCCCCTGCAGAATTTAAGTATCACCGGATCATAAATCTCATTCCCTGAATCTCTATTCAGTAATGATCCTTCGAATGGTTGCAGGTAAGGCTCAGATCCAAAGTTAATTTTTCTTTTCATAATATTCTTTTGAGGTCCTGACAATATTTAACAAATAGAATTTATTATTTCCTTTGCTTCCTGTTCACCTTCGGGTGAAATGAAATGTCTCATTCATAAAAAACCAATATGGAAAAAGATAAAAGGGCTCCTGTTAAAAGACTTTACTCGCTTGATGCATTACGCGGATTCGATATGTTCTGGATCATGGGCGGTGCAGGGATATTCACCGGTCTGGCATCTGTCACAAACTGGGCTCCCCTTAACTGGTGGGCAGGGCAGCTTGAACATGTGGAATGGCACGGATTCAAATTCTACGATATGATCTTCCCGCTTTTTCTTTATATAGCCGGAATTTCATTTCCCTACTCACTTTCGAAACGTATGGAATTGAATGATACCAGAAAATCAATCTACAAACATATAATTTTCCGAGGTCTGATGCTGGTCTTCCTAGGAATCATATACAATAACGGGGTAAGGTTCAATTTTGATGAGCTGAGATATGGCAGTGTCCTTGGCCGGATTGGGCTCGCATGGATGTTTGCTGCGATCATTTACATGAACACTAACCTGACTTTCCGTCTGGTATGGTTCTGGTCAATCCTCATCGGATATTGGCTATTGCTGCTGATATTCCCTGCTCATGACCTGGGATCAACTGATCCTTTCTCGCAAACCGGTAATCTTGCCAGTTATATTGACCGTCTGATGATGCCTGGGAAGCTTTACCTTGGCAATCACGATCCTGAAGGATTATTCAGCACCGTTCCGGCTGTCGCTACAGCGTTACTTGGAATGTTTACCGGCGACTTCATGAGATCAAAATACCTGAGTGGCAATCAGTTCAGAAAATCGATCTTCATGGTCTTTGTTTCGGTTTTGCTGATGGTACTGGGTAAAATATGGGATCTTGCATTCCCCATAAACAAGAATATCTGGAGCAGTTCATTCGTCTGCTTTGCAGGAGGATTAAGCCTGATGCTCTTCGCGATATTTTATTTTGTAATTGATGTATGGAACTTTAGAAAATGGGCCTTCTTCTTTGTTGTCATAGGCCTCAATCCAATTACTATCTATCTTGCAAACAGGATCATTAACTTCCGTCATGCCTCAGATTTCCTCTTTGGCGGATTTGCAAAGATACTTCCTGAGTCGTGGAGCGGATTGATAGGTGGAATCGGATTGACAACCGTCGGTTGGCTGTTCCTGTACTTTCTCTATAAGAAGAAGATCTTCCTTAAAATATAAAGCTACAAATCCGACAATAATTCAGCTTCCTTCTCTTCGCCTTATTTCACTGGCAGCCGCGACCATTGCCAGATATCCTTCTACCGGTATATAACCCGGTATTGAATTGCCTGATCCCAGTCCGTAACCTTTTGCATTCTTCCTGAATTCGGTTCCCTGTTCCAGTACAGTCTTAAACACATTATCAGGATCGCTGAGGATTAACAGGTTAAGATCAAATCCTCCGAACAGTCCGATCCTTGATGAATACTTTTCGATCCATTGGGAAAAAGGTGCGATCTGATCCTCATTGGAGTGCTTGGCATCTATTCCCAGGCCGATTATTTTTTCCATTATGGGGAAAATATTACCGCAACTGTGAAGAAGGAATTTCTTCCCCGATGAATGGACAAGGTCTATAATCCTTTTATACTGAGGCAGGATATGCAGGGCAATTGTGTCGGGATCGAGCATCGTTGATGTTTTGTATCCCAGGTCGTCACCCATTCTGAAAAAGACAAACAAATCGCTGTAATTATTTATAACCCACGTCCATAATTCGATCCACAGGTCTCCGATCCTCACGAAGATATCGCTGAAAAGGTCAGGGTCCATATATTGCATAATGCAAAGCGGTTCAAAACCAACGAGGTCCTGGCTTGCTTCAAATATTCCGTATCCGCATCCTCCGAAAGCTTTCATCCCCTGAGGAAGGACTTTCCTTATTGCGTCAAAATGAGGAGTATACGTCTCTCTGAAAATCAACGGGATATCTTTCCATGGATACTTTTCAAAGTCTTCTCTTGTCTGAATCGGTCCTGTCATTCCTCCCATAATAGCTCCGTGACCCGGGAGAATGTCACAGATTGCAGCTTCAAAATCAAAACCATCATAAGTCATGTCTTTCCAGAAACCAATCACTTTCCTGTAGTATTCTTCAAGATCTGCTGGTTTGAGCCCTGAAGCATTTAGTTCTTCACCCAGTACTTTTGAAATGAATGGTGCATCTATATGATGTTCATATAGAGGCAGCCTTGATGGCCTTCTGTTATTCAAAACATCAAGAAGGTTGGTATAATCGGGGAAGAACGGAGTATTTTTCACGTAAGATCGATGACTGATTAGACCATGATATCAGACTCCTTAAATATATTTACCGTTCAGGTGTTAAACCCAAGGTGGCTATTTCATTAGGTTTGATCCTGAGCTGGATTTTATTACCATTAATAATCGGTACATCTTCAGTACCTAGTGGCAGTTCAATTATATTAAGTCTTCTTGCAAGACTGATATTTACTGGTAATGTAAGGTTTACAACTTCTTCATGGCCATATATTTCTAACAATCTTATTATAATTTCTTCACCCTCTTCAGATCTTTTGATTCCGGTAATTACGATACCCGGTTTATCGACCTCAAAAAATGATCCCTCTTCAGGTTTTGATGCATGTGATCTGACCAGTGCCATCGAAGGAGGTTCTGCTGCATAAACAGGTATATTGAAGTCTTCGCCTTCGTTCCAGACTCGATTCTTCCAGTCTCCGGAATGAGGAAATAATGAATAACTGATTTTGAATTTACCGAGATTTGGATAAATGTCAGGTTCACCACCTGATCGCATGAGGGTCAGTCTAAGGTCACCTCTTGTATAGGAATGCCCGTATTTTGTTTTGTTCAGTAATGCTATGCCGTTGGTTCCATCTGTAATATCGACCCATTTCTGAGCGGGAACCTCCTGGCCGTCATCTGACTCTGCACTTATACCGTAAGCGTCGGCATGCTTTAAGTATACGGGGGCATCTTTTCCGAAAATTTTCCCGTCGACAGGTCTTTCCACAACATTAAAAGGGACCTGTGAATAGAATCTGCCGTTGTTAATTGAAACCGGAAAGATTGCCCTGAGCATCGGAGAGTCTGTAGTGTCGCTTCCTGTTTCCAGCCAGTGGACCTCCATATCGAAGTCTATCCTGGGGTATGAACGGTATAGATAAGTTCGTGTAATAAATCTTGATTTACCCCAAGTCTTCACTGATTCGATGCAGGCTCTCACAGGTCCGTTTTCTACAACTCTTACACCTGCAACATTGGTTACATCTTCCTGCTTTACTATCTTATTGATTGTCCATGATTTCATTCCTCCCTTTCTGTCTTCAAGATAGATCCTGAGTCTGTTCAACTGTTCTCCCTCTCTTACAAATTCCTTCCCTAATCGTTTATCGAACAAACTAGTTATGCATCCCGTCTTCATATCAAATCTTAACTTATAAAAATCAGTCTCGAAAGTATTATCTCCTGTCATCATTTTATCATTGAATTCTGCAGGTTTTTTCAGATCAACATAAAATGTTTTGTATCCACCTGCGGGCATATCATCAACCACAAACTGAACCTTCAATGTATATCCCGGCGGGGTTGATTTACCCCACACTACCTGGGCCGGATATGATTTTCCCGATTTATCTCTTACATAAACAGAAGCAACGTTACCCTGCCCTATATCTACAGGTGTTATATCTGACGAACCATAATAGTTACCCCACGATGCAAGCTTTGCAGTGGAAGGTTCTTCATTTGAGAAGATGGTTGCTTCCACCAGTGACTTTCTTTTGCAAGGCTGAAGATTAAAGGCTACCACTGGATGTCCTATCCCTTGAGTGAATTTTACCTCATCAGCAATCTTTCGGAATGCTGTATTACGTAATTCCATTGTTTTTCTCAGGACCTCACTATACCTGGATATTGCCTCTTTATTTGCCTCATTTATAGCTGAACCCGGGAGTATGTCGTGAAACTGGTTAAATGCTACGGTTCGCCACAGATCGTTAAGTTCGGTATCCGGGTATTTATCGCCATTAAGCCAGCGAAGGGTATTGAAAAACTCGGCTGAAAAAAGAGCATTTTCACTGTTTCTGTTTCCCTCTTTGATATCAGCGACATTTGTGTAGCATCCTTCAAAAATAAACTGCATCTCTCCTCTGTGGGTTGGCCGTCCCTGCATTTCACGAGAAGCTTTTTTAAAGAATTCTCCTGCCGTGGTGAATTTGACAGAAGGATAGCCGGGTGTTTTATCAAGCTGGTGGATAAGTTCAATATTCGCTCTCGTGGGTCCTCCTCCATGATCACCCACACCTGTTATATGCAGAATCCTGCGTTTGTCGGGTGAGAATTTCTGAACATCATTTTTCAGGTCGGGAGTAATTGCACCATTATATGTATCGTTGGCGTAACAAAGAACTTTTGATGAATCGGGTGCTATCCACCAGAATGTTCCTGTATATGGTTTGGTACGGTGAAAATAAAAATAATCGCAGCCTGCAAGCTTCAATATCTGAGGCATTTGTGAAATATGTCCGAAATTGTCAGGGAGCCAACCTATATTTGCCATTTTGCCGAAACGGGTCTGGAAAAATCGTTGACCAAGAAGGAATGAACGGGTAATAGCTTCACCAGATGAAAGGTTCATATCACCTTCTGTCCACATTCCACCTGCCAGTTCAAGCCGTCCTTCTTTTACGTATTTTTTTATCTCCTCAAACAATGGCGGATCAACCATTTCGACAAAATTATATACTGAAGCCTGGCTCTGAATCATTGTGAAATCAGGAAATTCTTTCATGAATGCAACTACCTGCCTTAGATTGTCGTTGCACATCTGCATAGTTTCTGAATATGTCCATAACCAATTCATATCCATATGTGCATGACCAACAACATGGATAGTATCCGATGACTGGCCGTTAAGCTTTACTGGTTTCTTCTTCTGTCCGTATAATGATGCAGACAGTAACCCGAGTATTAAGAAAAATGCAAATAAGATTGTACTTCTTTTCATGATCTTCTATAGCATTGTTATGAAAATTGTTATAGAGGTTCTGGTTGTTATGCGGCTAAAACAGATTGCCGGTGATTGAAATATATTAATCAAATTCCTTTATCGCTTCAAGCATTGCCATAATGTTTTCAGGAGGAACATCAGGCAGGATATTATGAACCGTTGCAAAGACGAAACCGCCGCCTTTGGAAAAAATTTCAATATTTCTGCGGACATGATCCCTGACCTCCTCTGGAGTACTCCTGTTTAGGACAGACTGTGTATTCACTCCGCCTCCCCAGAATGTTATATGATTCCCAAATTCATTTTTCAGGCGCCCGGGGTCCATTCCATATGCACTTATCTGAACCGGATTAATTATATCAAAACCGGCATTAATAAGTCGGGGCATAAGCTCATAGATCCCTCCGCAGCAGTGAAGCATTGTATGAGCTGAACTGTTAGTTTTTACATAATCACACAGCATTTTATGTCTCGGTTCAAAGAACCTGGTATAGATTTCCGGAGGCATAAACGGACCTGTATTGGTACCCAGATCATCGCCGAATTTAATTATATCCACTGTATCTCCAATTGATCTGCACACCTTTTCCAGGAAGTCCATATGCCTTTCCATAAGTGCATCCAGGAGTTTATTAACATTGACCGGGTCAAGATAAAGATCGGTAAGGAAATTATCTATTCTTCTCAGAAATGTACCCCATTCAAAAAGGTTGCAACCCACTCCTATTATTAGGGCCTTGTCAGTTTCGTTTCTTTTCTTAACTAGTGTAGTTCTGAGCTTTTCCCAGAAATCATCTTCGTTTATCCGGTCAAAAGGCGGAAAACCGAAACCACCCCAGCTTACTCTGGTCATATCATGGCTCAGATTTTTAAAGTTGACAGGATACCCATCCAGATAAGGAAAAATAATCTGGTCGAAGAAGGTGGCCCCGACAGGCATTTTCCCTATGAATTCACCAGTGGGTCCGGGTGCAAGCCAGCTTCCATCCTGTTGACGCTGAGGATTGAACCATTTCGGATAGAGGCCGGGGATACCATTGATCAGTTCGAGCCTGTGCCAGTAGTTTTCATGGGTATTAAAGAACCTGCCGGCATCAAGAACATCAACCCTGAAAAGCTCGAGCAGTTCCATTTCAGGCTGAGTGACTTCCTGAATAACATCATAAACGCGATTTTCCAGGTCAAGCTTCAGGTGTCGGATCAGATTATGGTATGCGACAGCTGATATTCCTGAACTTGGGGTGGCCCCCAGGTCAACCGGAATCCGGTCGGGCTGCCTGTGAGATATTGCTGCTTCAAGTCTTTCCCTTGAGTTCATGATAAATCGATTCGTCATTTGACCATGAAATTATCAAATAATTATTAATTTGGGAGGAGTCTTAACTAACAAAAAATACGCACTTTTCATTAATTCATCAGAAAATGAGCAAAAGAAAAATCAATCGCCGGATGTTCATCAGGAACACAGCTATTACGGCTGCCGGATTAACCGTTGCAGGGAAGAATACGTTTTCGGCCGGGATCAAACCCGCAAAGAATAAACTGCCAAAATGGAAAGGATTCAACCTGCTGGATATTTTCTCTCCGAATCCTCCAAACAGACCCGACAGCAGCAAGACTACAGAGGAGGACCTAAAGTGGATGGCCGACTGGGGATTTAATTTTGTCAGGATACCAATGGCATATCCGAGGTATGTCGTTTTTGACAGGACAAGAGACATAACTAAAGATGAGGTTTACAAGTTTGATGAAAAAGTACTGGAAGAAATTGACAGCATCATTTTTACTGCCCATAAGTACAATATGCATGTCAGTCTCAACCTCCACCGTGGACCGGGATTTTGCATAAATGCCGGCTTTCATGAACCGTTTAACCTGTGGAAGGATAAGGAGGCTCAGGATGCTTTTAATTTTCACTGGGGAATGTGGGCAAAGAGATATAAGGGTATATCATCTGAAAAACTGAGTTTTGATCTCCTCAATGAGCCGACATACAGGGAGGATATGAATGATCAGTACTCAAAAAGTCATCCTCTTCCGGGCGAACTTTACAAAGAAATTGCCAAGGGAGCATCTGATGCAATAAGAGCTATTGATCCAGGCAGGCTTATCGTTGCCGATGGCAATGGAGGGGGGAGCCTTGTTACACCTGAGCTCATTGATCTCGATCTAGCCCAGAGCTGCCGTGGGTATTATCCACACTATATTTCACACTACCAGGCTTCGTGGGTGTGGAAAGATCCTTCAGCGGCTCCGAACCCCGTCTGGCCCGGGATAATCGACGGCAAGGAATTCGGGCGCCAGACCCTTGAAGACTTTTACAAGCCATGGATCGAACTTCTTGACAAAGGAGTCGGAGTGCATTGTGGAGAGTGTGGATGTTACAGCAAAACACCGCATAAGGTTTTTCTTGCATGGTTCACCGATGTGATCGACATACTTACCTCGCACGGAATCGGATTCGCATTATGGAACTTCAGGGGGGCTTTCGGAATACTTGATTCCGGAAGGACTGACATCAGCTATGCCGACTGGTATGGGCATAAACTTGACAGAAAGCTTCTTGATCTTATCAGAAAATACTGAAAGGAATACCGACCTTGATTGTTTGTTTTGCTATAATGACGATTTCAATCGTTCAGAGCCTGATAGACCATTGCTTTAAATTTGGATTGAATTTCAGGATGACTCAATGGAGATTGTTGCATGAAAAGCAAGCCGATGAGCTTTTCTTTCGGATCAGCCCAGTAGGTAGTTCCAAAATAGCCGCCCCAGGAGAATGATCCCTCAGACATACCCAACTCGGTCTGCCCATTTGTTGTTGTTATTTCAAAACCAAGTCCAAACTTATTTGAGCCAACATTCAGGTCTCCTATCTGATTTGAAGTCATGAGTTCAACAGTCCGTCTAGAAAGAAGGCGTCTCCCTTTATATTCACCTTTATTTAGCAGCATCTGAAGAAAAACGGCATAGTCTCTTGTAGTAGAACTTAAGCCTGCGCCACCTGAAAAATATGTACCTTCCAGTACCGGGTAATCAAATTTCTCAAGGTGTGAAGGTTTTACTCTGTGGTTGTCATTCTCCGTATTAACTTTTACGAGCCTGGTATGTTTAGAGGATGGAATGTAAAAGTAAGTGTCATTCATGCCTAATGGTTCAAAAATGTGTTTTCCAAGATACTGCTCGAGAGTTTCACCAGATAACACTTCAACGAGATAACCGAGAATATCTACATTCATTCCATAGGTCCATTTTTCTCCAGGATGGTGCACCAGTGGCATTTTTCCCAGAGCTTTCATCTCTTCGCTCAAAATTTCCTTATCGCTTCCAAAATCAGGGGAAATACCACCTTTGGCATAGATTGCCTTGATTGGATCGGATCCGATACCTGCATAATCAATTCCCGAAGTGTGGGTCAGGAGGTTTCTTATTGTTATTTCCCGCAAAGCCGGTATGGTTGTATAGGAGGTATCCTTTTCATTATACTTGTCGAGCACCTTTGGATTTGCGAATTCAGGGATATATTTTGACAAAGGATCATCAAGAAGGAATTTACCCTCTTCAAAAAGCATCATTACAGCAGTGCTTACAATTGCCTTCGTTTGTGATGCTATCCTGAATATATCGTCTGTCCGCAAGGGGGTTCCGGTTTCAGGATCGCTAACGCCAAAGGCCCTGTTGTAGACTATCCTTCCATTTCTGACTATCAGGCCTGAAGCACCTGCAATCCATTCGCTGTCAACTGCTTGTTGTATCATTACATCAATCCGGTTCAGCCTTTCTTCGGAAAACTTCTCAGACAAGGGAGATCCGACTCTAAGATCTTTAGGTTTTGAGCAGGAACATGATAAAATCAGAAAAAAGGAAACGGTTATGAGAAAATAATTCTTTTTCATTATTCTGTAATTTAGTAATAACGTAATTTATTTTTTAATAAAACTCAGAAGCAAATCTGTCAGATTTTCGGCTGCCTTTTTGTTATCAAAGCTTTCAGGGAGTAAATCGTGGTCGATATATTCATTGTATATCCACGGATCACCTATAGCAAAGACGTATCCTCTACCATAACAGGTCTCAGCTATCAGCACCTTCCCATTTTCTTCGAGGATGGCTGAAGCTTTTCCTGAAAGATTTATATCCGATACATCTTTTATATATATTTTCCTAACTCCTTTAAAGAGAGCATGATCGGGCAGATTAGTACTGGCACCCATTTCCCAGTCGGTACCCTGAACGGAGTGACGAGTCACATGATTAAATCTCATGCCGAAGGAAGATGCCAGCATATTAAGATGAGTAAATTCACAGTTCGGAGCATCATTTGCAAGAATTGCAAGAACACCTCCCTTTTTTACCCATTTTTTAATGGTTTTAATATCATAGGGAAGAATAAAGTTGGGGGAAAGAGATTCGGTTGTTGAATCGGGATCAACAATGATGTAAACGTCAAGGTTCTTAAGTACAGATGAAAAAGGTTTGCCGATGGTTTTAAGAACGGCACCCCTGGAAATGAAGATATCACCCCATTTTGAATATCCTGACATTTCTTTGTCGGTCCACAGATAATGAAAAGGTTCTCCTGTCAGTGGATGAATTTCGCGGTTGAACCAGTTATCCAAGCCAATAACGGTTTGGGAGAAAGTGTTTTGCCACAGTAAGGAAGCGAGGAATATCATCCACATGATATATTTCGGCAGTACTGCAAACACATTCTTCATACTTTAAATAAATATGGTTAATGATGCGCTAAGTGTTATAAAAATAAAACTATAAGATGAAATGTCACAAAATAATCCTGTGAAACTTAATAAAAGATCAAAGATAATTTGGGAGTGGGTATATTCTAATAAGAAAACAAGAAAAGACAGTGGTTATAGGGGTGGTATTTCAGCAACCAGGGGAAATTCTGGTTTTAATTAAGAAGGATAAATCAAATTAAAACCATATATTACATTCAAATGAAAAAAGAAATATGCAAGTGATTTATATATATAATAATATTATATATACTGTTTTTTATTTATTATATTTATTTATTATATATGATTGCAATATATACCGATCTTTTTATATATGACTATTTTAATATAAATTAATTTAAATATAATGAAAAACAAATATTCTGATTCAACAGTACTATTCATCCTGATAGTTCTTTCATCTCTGATTTTTAACCAATGCATGCACCACCAAAAGGACAAAGGTACAAACGAAAATCAGCAAACAGGTTCACAACCTCAGGCTTGCAATATCCTTTCCGATAAAGAAATCGCAGAGGGATGGCAGCTTTTATTCGACGGCAGGACAAATGCAGGCTGGATGAACGCTAAATCCGGCCAGTTCCCTCCAGACGGCTGGAAAATTGAAGACGGAGTTCTCTTTATTGATCCGCAAGGAAAAAGCAATACCGGCGGTGGAGATATAGTAACTATAAAAAAGTTCGGCAATTTTGAATTTTCACTGGAATTCAAATATACCCCCGGAGCAAACAGCGGCATTAAATATTTTGTCGATATAGAAAAAGACAACGGCGATCTGGCATCAATTGGCTGCGAATACCAGATACTCGACGACAGACTGAACGAGGATGCAAAGGCAGGAATAGCCGGAAACCATACCCTGGCAGCGCTTTATGACCTGATCCCGCCAAAAGATGTAAGGGACAACGGACCGGGAGAGTGGAACAAAGCTACAATAATAGTGAATGGCAGTAAAGTTCAGCACTTTCTTAATGGCATAAAAACGGTTGAATACGAACGGGGAACACCGGAATGGAGAGCTCTTGTGTCAAAAAGCAAGTATAAAAATTTCACAGGATTCGGGGAGAATCCCGAAGGAAGAATACTACTTCAGGATCACGGACATGAAGTTGGATTCAGAAATATTAAGATCAGGGAAATTAGATAGGGTTGAAAGGTAAAGAGGTTGAAGGATTGAATCAAAGCAGTAAATCAGGTGATAATGAGACGATCCGACCTGATGAACTTAAAATAACGGATTGTTTTTTTTATTAACTTTGGTTTTGGAACCAGTTATACGATGAACCGAAGGATCTTAAGTCTGACGAACTTTTCAATTAATCGTTAAAAACAAGATGCTATGAGAAATTTCCTCCTGCTTCTAATATTTTCAGGCTGCCTTGCAACCTTTTCCTGCAAGGAAAAAGAGTCTGAACGATTTAGCTTCCTTACAGGCGTAACCTGGGTAACTGACAGCCTGATTGCAAACGGACAGGATGCAAGCCAACCCGGACAGCTGCTTGCCGATTTCAAAGGTGAAGCAAAGTTCAATAAGGATGGAACAGGTAGTTTTGGGAATTACACAGGGGAGTGGAACTTCAGCAGTAATGAGACCCAACTGGTAATCAAATCTGCCTCTCTTGCAATTCCGGTAATAGCAGATATTAAGGAGCTTACCAGCATTTCTCTCAAGCTTACAACTGTCCTGCCAAATCAGCAGGATCTTCTGAATCCTCACAAAATCAGAATGACATTCAAGGCAAAATGATCAGGTGCATCATTACGGCAATTATCCTTTCAGCTGCATCTGCTGTTGATGGTGCCGTCTCCAATGGTGTTGTAAAAGGAAAAATAACCGATAAAAATACAGGTGAACCATTGCAGGGAGTTTATGTCATTTACGGCAAAAACCTGGGAACTATCAGCAATGAAAACGGTTTATATCTGATTTCCGTCCAGTCTGAAAAACTTACCCTTGTATTTCAGCTTATTGGCTATGAATCTTTAACAAGAGAGATCTCTTTTTCGCGGGGAGATACAATAACCCTTGATATCAACCTAGAAACTAAAATCACGGAGATCAACCAGATCGTGGTAAGCGCAAGCAAATTTGAACAGAAGATTGCTGAAATTACAGTTTCAATGGATGTCGTCAAACCCTCCTTTATATCATCCAATCATATTACTGATGCCCAGGAGATCCTCAACAAGACTCCTGGCATTGAGGTAATGGATGGACAGGCATCGGTCAGGGGCGGAAGCGGATTCAGCTACGGCGCCGGCAGCCGGGTGCTTGCATTAATCGACGGTCTGCCAATGGTGTCCGCTGATGCGGGAAATATAAAATGGCAGTTCCTTCCTCTTGAGAATATAAGCCAGGTTGAAATAATCAAAGGAGCTTCATCCGTTCTTTATGGCTCATCAGCACTCAATGGGATAATAAACTTCCGACAGCAGGATGCTTCCAACATACCCGAAACAAGGTTTTACGCTGAGGCAGGTATTTACGACAACCCAAAAAACAGGAACTGGAAATGGTGGAACTCTCCAAGAGTCTCTTCGAGTGCTTCTTTGTCCCACCTTAAAAAATTCGGAAATACAAGCATTGGCCTTAGTACATCACTCCTATATGATAATGGGTATAGACGCCTTAACGATGAAAAACTCGCACGGGTAGGCATCCGGTTAAAACGCACCAGCGCCAGGGTGAAAGGATTAAATTACGGCGTAAACCTTAATTCCGGTTTTACTGAAAAACAGGATTTCGTTCTTTGGGAGAACGGGAATACTGGTGCACTTAAACAAAGTGAATCAACAGCTTTATTGCTTCATGGTGATTTCCTCACAATAGATCCTTATATTTCCTTTGGCAGGACTGACCGTGCCCGTCACGACCTGAAAATGAGAGTGCAGTCAACGAGGAACAGGTTTCCCGAAAGTGAAAAAAACAACAGTGATGCGGTTTCCATTTATTCAGAATACCAAACATCGCAGAAAATTGGTAAAAGGGCAACGATTACTGTTGGTATCTGTGAATCATACGGCAGAATCAACTCAAATTTCTATGGAGATCATTCAAGCCTCAATCTGGCAGGATATGCACAGGCCGAATATAAACCTGTAAGCCGCCTTAAGACAACTGCAGGCTTAAGACTGGAGAAATATTTTCTCGATGGCAATGAAGATAAACTGATTCCCGTCTTACGAACAGGACTAAACTATCAGGCAGCCGATTTTACCTTTTTGAGAATGTCATTTGGACAGGGCTACCGGTACCCTTCAATTGCAGAAAAGTTTGCCTCAACAACAATTGGTTCTGTAAAGATTTTTCCGAATCCTGATGTACAGTCCGAAACCGGATGGAACTCAGAAATAGGGATCAAACAGGGATTTAAATTTGGAAAAATCAACGGCCAGGCTGACCTTGCCGCTTTTCTTACAAGAAATAACAAACTTATTGAGTATGTTTTTGCTATTTATCCCGATCCTGTAACCGGAATTCCCGATTTTGGTTTTATGGCAACCAATGTCGAACAATCAAGAATCCTTGGATTTGAGATTGAATTCCTCTTGAATATGATCGCCGGGATAACCAATACATCCTTAAGTGGCGGTTATACATTTATTTCCCCGGTCGAGTACAATGAAAACACAAAAAAAGCCACAGGTGAGTACCTTAAGTACAGAAGAAAACATTCTGGCAATTTGAATGTCTCAACTTCATGGAAAAAATATAATATTGGATTGAGTCTTTATGCTAAATCGAAAATACTGAACATTGACGATGTTTTTGTCAATGCTTTAACAAGAGAGATGATACTGCCCGGTTTTTATGACTACTGGCAGCAGAATAACAAAGGATATATCTCGCTTGACGGAAACCTCGGATACCGGATATCCGGACACCTTAACGTCTCATTTGTTGTTAAGAATTTCACAAATACTGAGTATATGGGACGCCCGGGGGACATACAACCGCATAGGTATTTCAGTTTAAGACTGTCGGGAAATTACTGATAATTTATTTTTTATTTTAACTTTATTGTCTCTATCCAAAAAGCTATCCTGATGCCAAATAAAATTTGTTCGGGAATAAAATGGTTGTCGCCCCATCAGAATAGAAGTTTTTTATAAATATGAACCCTGACTTTTTAATTAATTACTGAAGAATGAAAGATATTTACAGGCTGAAGATCGGCCTTTTTGGAATTGGTCTTGATGCTTACTGGCCACAATTCAAAGGCCTTAAAGAAAGGTTGGAGAGTTATCTGTCAGAAGTTGCTTCCGGTCTTCAGAAGTTTGATGGTAATATAATTAACCTCGGATTGATTGATAATCCCGCTGATGCACTGCGTGCCGGCCATGATTTTCGAAAGGCTGATGTTGATATTATCTTCCTTTATGTCACCACTTACGCTTTGTCATCAACCGTGCTTCCGGTTGTAAGAAGGGCAAAAGTGCCTGTAATAATACTGAACCTTTCACCCGAAAAAGCTATCGATTATGCTGCATTCAACAAACTCGGCGATCGCACAAAAATGACAGGTGAGTGGCTGGCAAATGTGTCTGCCTGCCCTGTGCCGGAAATTGCAAACGTGTTCCGCCGGTCAGATATAAGATTCCACCAGGTAACAGGAGTTCTTCATGGTGATGATGAGGTATGGAAGGAAATAGGGGAATGGGTCGAAGCAGCCTCTGTGGCAAACACCATGGCCCATAACCGGCTCGGATGCATGGGTCACTATTATGGAGGTATGCTGGATGTTTACACTGATCTTACTCTGCAGCTCGCTACCTTCGGAGGTCATATCGAAATGCTCGAAACCGATGAACTTGCTGCCTTGCGTAAACAGGTTTCAGACAATGAAATCAATGAGAGGATCAGGATGTTTCATAGAGAGTTCGACATCGACAAAGGATGCTCTGAGGAGGATCTGAGAAATGCCGCCCGAACTTCCATGGCCCTCGAAAAGATAGTCCATGACCATGATCTTGGTTCACTGGCATATTTTTACAGCGGATCAGGTCTTATGGAAAATGAAGAATCAATCAGTACAATTATTCTTGCAAATTCATTGCTGACCTCCCGGGGTATTCCTGTGGCAGGTGAATATGAAATCAAAAACGTTCAGGCAATGAAGATTATGGATTGCTTTGGCGCCGGTGGTTCATTTACAGAATTCTATGCTCTGGATTTCAATGATGATGTAGTACTTATGGGACATGATGGTCCGGGGCACATTGCAATTGCCCAGGGTAAAACAAAGGTAAAACCACTGGATGTGTATCATGGAAAGGTTGGAAGAGGGCTTTCAGTCGAGATGTCTGTCAGGCATGGAGAAATAACCATACTCTCAGTGGTTGAAAATCCAGGAGGCAAACTGAAGCTTCTGGTGGCTGAGGGAGAGTCTGTGCCCGGCCCGATACTTGAGATCGGAAATACTAACAGCAGATACAGATTCCCACTTGGAGTAAAGAATTTTGTTAACGCCTGGAATAGTCACGGACCTGCTCATCATTGTGCTTCAGGAGTCGGGCATATAGCTTCAAAAATTGAAAAACTGGGGCAACTTCTGGGAATTGAGGTGGTGAAGATATGCTGAGGGCAGCAGGCAACAGGCGACATTCATCGGGCGATAGGTAAATTGAAATTCAATAAAATTCAGTTAGAAAGAAAAACCGTGTTACTCCTTTAAACTCCGTGTAACCTTGTGATAAACATCAGTATATGAGTATTTTAGTTAATCAAAAAATTAAATTCGTAATGAAATTTAAATCCTTTAACCTGGTTATCCTTCTCCTTTCAGGCACCCTCCTGGGTCTTAATTCCTGCAAAAAGGACACTGTTAATGAAATAACAATCAATGACTTTGCTTCTCTTTCAAAAGAATTCAGGGAACCTTCTGCAGAATATACGACGGCACCTTTCTTTGTCTGGAACTACAAGATCACCAAAGATGAGATCGACAGATATCTTGATGAATTCAAAAAACAGGGCAGCAGGCAGGTATTTATCCATCCACGGCCCGGGTTGGTAACAGAGTACCTTTCCGATGAATGGTTTGAACTCTATCGGTATAGTGTCGACAAAGCCAGGGAGCTGGGGATGAAAGTCTGGATCTATGATGAAAACTCTTACCCCAGTGGTTTTGCCGGTGGACATGTTCCCGACCAGATGCCCGAATCATTCAATCAGGGACAGGGACTGACCATGACAAGGTGCACAAGCCTTCCAGATACGGCCGATAGGTTTTTTCTGTGCCTGAAAGAGGAATCAGGTCAGATTAAAAATATAACATCCTTCCTGAGTAATGAAAAGGACAAAACCGGTAATTATATGCTGTTCAGCAAAACATACAACAGAAAAAGCGACTGGTATGGCGGCTTCTCCTATGTAGATCTTCTATATCCGGGAGTGACGGAGAAATTTCTCGAAATTACACTGTCAGGATATGAAAAACATCTTGGCAATGAGTTCGGTGAAATTGTTCCAGGAATCTTTACCGATGAACCTCAGATTGAATCTCCCGGCGGGATAAGGTGGACACCAGATCTGTTCGAGGAGTTTGAAAAACAGTGGAAATATGATCTTGTCATAAATCTGCCCTCACTTTTTGAAGAAACGGGAGACTGGAAAAAGGTACGGCACAATTATACACAGACCCTTTTAAACCTTTTTATTGACCGCTGGGCAAAACCATACTTTCGGTACTGTGAAAAGAATAACCTGAAGTTTACCGGGCATTACTGGGAACATGAATGGCCGAATATGAATAACGGCGGAGATAATATGGCAATGTATGCCTGGCATCAGGTACCTGCAATTGACATGTTGTTCAATCAGTGGAACGATTCAACGCCAAGAGCTCAGTTCGGCAATGTCAGATCAGTAAAAGAACTGGCAAGCGCTGCAAACCAAACCGGCAGACAAAGGAAACTTAGCGAGACTTACGGCGGCGCCGGCTGGGATATCACCTTCACCGACATGAAAAGACTGGGAGACTGGGAGTATGCGCTGGGAGTTAATTTTATGAACCAGCATCTCTCCCATATAACCCTGGCAGGAGCAAGGAAACACGATTACCCGCCTACTTTCACCATGAACCATGGTGGGATAATTACAAATTCATAAATGACCACTTCGCAAGATTATCCCTTGCACTTTCGTCGGGACAACAATTAAATGATATCCTGATTCTTGAACCTACAACATCTGCCTGGCTTTATGATTCCTATACCAATAAAAATCCAAAAACCGGAGAAATCGGGCAATCATTCCAGACTTTTATAACAAGTCTTGAAAAAGCACAGGTTGAATATGATTTGGGGTCTGAAAACATAATAAAAAATCTCGGTTCTGTTAAAAGTTCAAAATTGGTAATCGGTCATCGCACCTATTCATTGGTCGTGATACCACCGATGATGGAAAATCTGAATCGTGCAACTTTCAGGATACTGAAGAAATATGTTTTAAATGGGGGCAAATTAGTCGCTTTCTCAGTTCCAACCCTGATTGACGGATCAGTGAATGACGAACTCACAGCATTTTTTTCTCAAACAGATAAAATATCTGTTGAGAAAGTCCTCAATCGTGAGATAATTAAAACTCATTTTTCAAATCCTGAAATGTCATTTATTAATGTTTCAGGAGGTGATATTTACCACCATAGAAGAGTCCTTGCCGATGGACAGCTTGTCTTCCTGGCAAACTCAAGTCTGGTTGAACCAACGACCGGTTCAGTGAAAATTAAGGGAGCGGCCTCGATAGAATTCAACACCCTCTCTGGTGAAATATCCGGTTATCCTTATACAGAAGATGGAGGACAGATAAGACTGTCGTTCAATATTCCTCCTGCAGGCAGCCTCCTTGTTTTTGTTTCATCTGCAAAACCCGACGGCTTCTCTGCGACCACACCTACTGGAAATTTTGTAACTATTGCGACAGATTCACATATGAAGATCATCAGGGATGAAAATAATGCATACCCCATAGAGTTTTGCGACATTATTGCAGGCGATATCACGGCTGAAGATCTCAATACGTTCGATGCGGCAGACAAAGTTTACAAGATTCATGGTTTTATAAATGGAAATCCATGGAATACATCAGTTCAATTCAAAACAAATATCATCGACAGGGACACTTTTAGAACCATTTCAGGATTCAAAGCCATTTACCATTTTAATGTAAAGGAAGTTTTCGATTTTTCCTCAGTGATGGCTGTAGTTGAAAGGCCACACCTGTGGAAAGTTGATGTGAATGGTTCGGAAGTAACCCCTGAAGAAGACCGGTGGTGGCTTGATAGATCATTTGGTGTTTTCAGAATAGGGACTCTGATCAGAAAGGGCGAGAATACGATAACCTTGTCGGCTCATCCAATGAAAGTGCATGCTGAAATTGAACCAGTCTACCTTATTGGAGACTTCTCTGTCAGACCGGCAGTAAAGGGATGGTTCCTTGAAGCTCCTGTTAATAATTTAACAACCGGGAGCTGGAAGGATCAGGGATTGCCATTCTATTCATGGGGGATAACATACCGAAAAGAATATAACATTGAAAAACCTGAAGGGAAGTATTTTATTGCCCCCGGCAAATGGAACGGAACAGTAGCTGAAGTCAGTGTCAATGGCATGAAAGCTCCCTTATTAGCATTTCCTCCTTATAGATCTGATATAACAGACCTTCTCCGACCCGGAGTCAATATTATTGATGTAAAAGTGATCGGAAGCCTCAAGAATCTTCTCGGACCGCATTTCAATAACCCTGCGCCTGGCTTGACAGGACCATGGCACTGGAGGAACGTGAAATCCTATCCTCCCGGTAATGAATACCAGCTGCTTGATTATGGGCTGATGGAGGAGTTTGTTTTAATGCAAACTAATTAAAATCTTATTACGTGCAGGTCATGCAGGTCATGCAGGTCATGCACGACCTGCATGACTTGTATTACTTAAAAGGCTTACATGACTATGATATTTTTCGAACGATATGTAAACGGAACTACAAATGACTTAATATCAATATAGTATTTTAGACTTATTTGCATAATTCAAATATTTTTCTACATTTGCCCTGCTTTTGTTCTTTGAAACTTAAAATAATCATTTTAAAAACCAATTGAATAGCAGCCTTTTACTTTAAATCGTCTGTTCCTTTAAAGTATTAACTTAAAAAAGATCCAATGAGAAAACTATTTACTTTAATTTCAGCAATTTTTATTACCGGCAGTTTGTTTGCCGGTGGACTGGTAACCAACACCAACCAGAGTGCCTCCTGGGTCCGTATGCCATCCCGGAATGCATCGACAGAAATAGATGCAACATATTACAATCCGGCTGGATTAACTAAACTGGATAATGGATTCCATTTTTCGCTTAACAACCAGACAATATTTCAAACAAGAACGGTTGAAAGTACATACCCATATCTGAATTCAGGTACTTATGAAGGTAAAGTAACAGCACCTGTTTTCCCATCAGTTTATGCCGTCTTTAAACTTAACAAATTTGCTATTTCAGCAGGATTTGTCCCTGTTGGTGGTGGTGGCGGAGCAACTTATGAAAAAGGCCTGCCATCATTTGAGATGGGACAATCCGACCTTGTACCTTCGCTAAGTGCGTCAATGGGAGCAACAGCCTACGACATGGATGTGTATTTTAAGGGCAGCTCAATATTCTTTGGATATCAGGCTGCCGTTTCATATAAGATTACAGACTGGCTCTCAGCATCTGTCGGGGCCAGATATGTGAGTGCCAAAAACACTTACGAAGGCTACCTGAAGAATGTCAGGGTTAATACAGGTATGGGATGGTTACCTGCATCCAATATAATGGCTGGCATTGCAAACCAGGCAACAACTGCAGCGGGTAGTACTACTGCTCTCGTAAATGCCGGAGCTGGTGCATATACATTGTTGCAGGCTGAACAGGCAACTATCATTACCACTGCTCAGAGGCTGCAACTTGAAGGAGCCCTCGCCGGATTCGGATCTCCCACTACGGTCACAATTGCTCAGGCGGATGCTGTGTTTAAAGGTGCTGCAGTAGTATTTAACAATAAAGCAACACTTTTATCGGATCAGGAGGTTGAGGCAGAACAAACCGGATCGGGAATAGCCCCCTTTATTAGCGTTAATATCTCACCTTCCGAAAACATAAACATCGCCATTAAGTATGAAATGGCAACAAAACTCGAACTTGAGAACCAAACAACAAAAGATCTTACAACGGGTTTCCTGAATGAGAATCCCGCCTCACCTATAACAAGGTTCCCAAATGGCGCAAAGGTAAGAAATGATATGCCGGCGATGCTTGCTATCGGAGCAGAATTGAAAGTGTCAAAAATTAAAGTAACAGCTGGCGGCAACTACTATTTTGACAAGTCTGCTGATTACGGACATTTTATAGATGCTACCCCTGCAAATTCAACAGATTATCTTGTGCCTATAAGTAACAGTGAGATAATTGAAAATAACGGAATGTCACTGCAGGCAGGTGCCGAACTCGGCTTGTCAGATAAGATCCTTGTAAGTGCAGGCTATGTGTATGCCAATAAGGGCGTAAACAGTCTGTACCAGAGTGATCTGACATACGGACTGGCAACCCATATTTTTGGGGCAGGCGGTGCATATTCAATAACTGATAAAATTAAAATCAACCTCGGTGCATCTTATACCAAGTATATGGACGACAGCAAAACTGTTAGCCACTACCTTGGTGGAATAGATCTGCAGCCAAAAGAAACCTATAAGAAAAAAGCTCTCGTCCTCGGGATTGGCCTTGATTTCAGTTTCTAAAACAAGAATACGAATCCTATAAGGGTGCCACTGATCATGGCACCTTTTTTTTATTTACCAACCATGGTTTTTTGATGCCAATCATCTTTTTTAAATCAGAATTTCGGTAATTTACATGGCAATTAAATGAAGCAAAACCTACCGAAATGACCCGGATAAAGATTTTGTTTATGCTGACACCTTTCCTGCTGATGGCCGGGTGCAGAAATCAGAATTCAGACAATAAATTTAACAAACCGTTACCGGTGACCACCTGCAGGCCGGCAACCTTGTCCATACCCAAGGATATCAAGGCAGGTGGTAATGCAGAAGGTTTCAGAACAATTAAGATTGGTTTCCTGGTTGCCGGGAGGATAAACTACATTGCCGCAGGAGAAGGGGAATGGGTATCAAAGAATAAACTCGTGGCAAGCCTCGATTCTGCCAGCTACCAAATAGCCAGGGAACTTGCAGAGATCCAGGTAAATCAGACACAGGATGAATATGACAGGCTCAAACTCATGCATGACAATAAAAGCATCAGCGAAAGCGACTTCAGCAAAATCAACTTTGGATTGCAACAAGCTAAAGCCCAGTTCAGGCTTCATTCCCGCAACCTTGAGGAAACAAAACTGTTTTCCCCAATCGATGGTGTGGTTATTAAAAAACTTGCTGAAGTTGGTGAGATAACAGGAGTCGGCATTCCTGTTCTGGTGATTTCAGATATCCATAAGATTAAGATAAATGTATATATTCCTGAGACCGAAATCTCCGGTGTGAACGTAGGTCAAACTGCAGAAGTGATTATTCCTTCACTTGATAAAATATTTGAAGGCAGGGTTATTGAGACCGGAACCTATGCTGATCCTGCCTCCCGGGCATTTTCCGTAAGGATTGAAGTTGAAAATCCCGGAATGATCATCCGCCCCGGCATGACAGCTGAAGTAAAAATTCATACTGGAAATAAAAAGGAGATAACCACACTTCCGGTGGAGGCCTTACTAAGGGATCTGAACGAAGTTACTTATGTCTTTGCAATTGACACTGCTAAGATGAAAGCATTCAGAAAAGATATCATTACCGGAGAAATTTTCAATGACAGGGCGGAGGTGATCTCGGGAATTGAAATGAACGATATTATTGTTAAAGGGGGAAACCGGAAGCTGGTTGACGGATCTCCTGTCTCATTTAACAAATGACCTGCAATGAACTTTGTTAAGGCTTCGCTCAAAAACAGGCAGGTTACTTTAACGGTATTCCTGTTAATGTTTGCATTCGGGATCTACTCGCTCATAACAATGCCGCGCCGTGAGGACCCTAAAATAACGATTCCTGCCGGTCTTGTGGTAGCTTATTTCCCGGGAGCTGATATAACCCAGGTTGAAGATCAGGTAACTTCAAAGATTGAGGAATACCTTTTTCAGTTCGAGGAGGTCAGAAAAGACAAGACATATTCTATTACCACTGAAGGATTTACCGAGATACATGTATGGCTCAGGGATAATGTTAGGAAACCTGATATCTTCTGGAGCAAGCTCCGTCATCAACTGATGGTAATAAAAGCCGTTGATCTTCCACAGGGAGTGATAGGTCCGGTTGTTAACTCCGATTTTGGAGATACTGAATCAATGATAATAGGCATATCCGGAAAAACAGCTGATTACAACCGGATGAAGGACAGACTTTCCTTACTCGAAAACAAGCTTCGGTCAATTCCGGCAGTGTCAAGGCTTAAAAGGATCGGAGAACAGAAAGAACAGATTGAAGTTGCCTTCCGCTCTGAAAGGCTGATGCAATATAATATTGACCTGCTTCAGGTGGTTAAAATCCTCCAATCGCAGAATGTCATAAGTCCGACAGGTGAAGTCAGGTCAGGCGATTACACTGCACCTTTGTTTGCCGATGTTCATTTCAGATCAATTGATGAAATCAGGGATCAGATTGTGGGATCGTCCCCAACCGGTGCTTTGATAAAACTAAAAGATATTGCTGACATCTCCAGAATTTATGCCGAACCCGAAAGCAAAATCAGTATTAACGGACAAAAAGCTCTGCTACTGGCGGTACAGATGTATGAAGGTGAGAATATAGTAAGGGCAGGAAAACAGGTTGAGGAATACATGAATGAGTTTACCAGTCAGATCCCATCGGGGATGGAGATCACAATTATTGTAAACCAGCCAGAGGTGGTAAGAAAGAACATCTCACAGTTCCTGCGTGAGTTTTTTATGGCTATTGGAGCAGTGACACTGGTCGTTTTCCTGTTATTGCCGTTTAGGATTGCTGCTGTAGCCGCCGCAGCAATTCCCATGACTGTTTCAATAACTCTAACGCTGCTGCATACTTTCGGAATCGAGCTCCACCAGGTGTCTCTCGCCTCCCTAATAGCTGTCCTTGGTATCGTGGTCGATGATGCCGTCATCATTGCCGACAACTATGTTGAGCTTCTTGACCGGGGAAAAGACCGGTGGACAGCTGCCTGGCAGAGTGCAACAGAGCTTGTGGTACCGGTACTTACAGCTACAATTACAATAATATCCTCATTCTTCCCTCTTGTAATTCTCACCGGAGCAATCGGTGAATTCATCAGAGCACTTCCAATAACTGTAGCCATTGCGCTATCTTCTTCATTCATTGTCGCAATGATTCTTACTCCTCTTCTTTGCTACCTTTTCATCAAAAAAGGTCTCCATTTCAATGCCGGGAAAGTGAAGAGCAGAAAAACTACTTTTCTTGATCTGCTGCAGAGTGTATACAACAAATCAATTGACTGGTGCTTTAATCATAAAAATTTTACAATAACAGCAAGCTTGTTAACTATTGTATTGGCCTTAATTCTTTTTAAAACGGGAATAAAGCAGAAATTTTTCCCTGAGGCTGAACGAGACCAGTTTATTGTTGAATTGTGGATGCCTTCCGGAACCAGACTCACAAAAACCCAAGAAGCGATCCTGAGGATTCAGAACACCCTCGATGGAGACAAAAGGATCAGGTCATATGCTACCTTTATCGGGATAAGCGCACCGAGGTTTTATTACAATTACTCACCTGAGATGCCGGAAAGAAACTTTGCTCAGATACTCATAAATACGGTCGACAAGAAAGCTACGGAATCTCTTTATCGGGAGCTTTCAGAAAAAGTGGATTTCCTGGTCCCCGAAGGAGAAACCCATGTTAAGCTCATGCAGCAGGGACAACCTATGAATGCACATGTTGAAGTTAGAATTTCAGGTGAGGATATATCAAGATTAAAGCAAATTGGATCGGAAGTACAGGCTATATTCAAAAAAGTCCCCGGAAGCCACCTGGTTCGATCAGACTTTAAAGAAGAAGTCTATGGAATAAACATAAAAATCAGGAATGAAGCAATCCGGCTGGGTTTTACAAGATCAGCAATTTCACAAATGATCTATGCTGGACTTGAAGGTTATGCTGCAACAAAATTATATGAAGGTGGAAATGCACTTGATATCGTATTACGCCTTAAAGAGGAGTTGCGTGATGAAACGGAAGACCTTAAAAACATTTATTTACGGTCTCCTGTTACAGGAGCCTCAGTTCCACTAAAGCAGATTGCCGATCTGAATTACAAATGGCAGCCGGGAAGGATAATAAGAAGGAATGGATTGCGAACCCTTACAATCCAGAGTGAAACAACGAGAGGTCTGCTGCCATCAGAGCTCCTGAAAGCTGTGAAACCTCAGATTGCCGGAATTAGTCTGCCAGAGGGCTACAGGATCTGGTATGGAGGCGAATATGCCAATCAGCAGGAGACGTACAGGTACATGCTTGTTGCTCTTGCAATAAGCCTTATTGTCATATTCCTGGTTCTTCTTTTCCAGTTCAGGAATCTTAAGGAGGTCGGTATGGTGATGTTGACAATACCTTTGAGCCTGCTAGGTGCACTTTTCGGCCTTTGGATTACAGGTAACGATTTTGGATTCACTGCTTTCTGCGGTATTATTAGCCTTTCGGGAATAGAGGTTAGAAATGCTATTATACTGATCGATCATACCAACGAGCTGCTCGCCAGAGGTCTGGATATCCCCACTGCTGCATATGAAGCCGGTAAAAGACGTTTAAGGCCGATATTTCTTACGGCCATGGCTGCCGCAATAGGAGTCTTTCCTATGATATTATCAGGTTCCCCGCTGTGGAGTCCGCTTGCAAGTGTAATTGCTTTCGGAGTTGTATGGTCGATGATGATCTCAACACTGGTAATACCAGTACTTTATACCGTAGCTGTAAAACCAAAGGATAAAATCGATATTGTAAAAAATCAAAATGATTTATCAGGTGTTAAATAGGGAATCATTTAATAGATTACTGCACGTTTTCGGACTGTTTCTTGCCATGGGACTGAGCCTGCCGGCTCAGGAGAAGCTTTCCCTGAGCCTTGATGAAGCTGTTGATCTTGCGCTTAAAAACAGTCATTTGCTGAATGTCAAAAGGCTTCAGGTTGAAGAAAAACAGGCAAAAGTCAATGAGGACAGGATTAAATTTCTCCCGGTTGTCGCCCTTGGAGGATCCTATCAGTATAATACAAATCTGCCAAGCCTTGCAATATATCAGGGCCAGTTCGGACAGTTGCCTTACGGCGGAGTTATTATCCCACTCCCTGCATCAGATGAGATAATTCAGATGGGAAATCATAATATTTACAATGCCGGTGTGACTTTCTATCAGCCATTAACCCAATTTGGAAAGATCAATGCAGGAGTTCTGGTGTCGAAAACTGAACTACAGATAGCGCGTGCTGAAGAATCAAAAGCTGATATCCTTTTGCGGCAGAATGTCGAAAAACTATATTTCGGATTACTTATTCTTCAAAAACAGATCGAGGAGACTGCTATCAGGGTTAATCTGGCCGGAGCAAGACTAAGATATGCCGAGAATGCTTTGCTGGCTGGTAAAACAACAGAATCAGGCAGGTATGGTTTGCTGGCTGCTGCCGCTGGTGAAGAACAGAACCTTCTTAAGCTTAAGATACAGTTTTCCGACTATTCAGCCGACCTGAAGCAGATCACGGGTATTGACCCTGAATGTGAGCTCGTACTTGAACCTGTAGACACCGGTACTGAAATAATTGATCCTATGTTTATTGATACTTCATTTGTATTTCCAACAGGTGAGAACAGAGACCTCTTACTTGCCGAACTCACTAGAAAGAAAGCTGATTATTCGGTGAGAGCCAGTAAATTCAGCTATCTTCCTGACCTTGGTATACTCGGAGGATATTCGTATCAGGAAGGAAGTGTTATTTACCCTAAAACAAATACATTCTTAGGAGCATCGCTGAAATGGAACCTCCAGGATATGCTGACCAACAGAAGTGTTCAACAGCAGCGGTTTTTCCTTAAAAGGCAGGCTGAGGAGAATCTGGTATACAGGAAGGAAGAGATCCGCAAAGATATTCAGAAGACAATGCGCAAACTCAGGCAGTCGGCGGAACTGATATCTGTCGCAGAAAAAGTGGTTGAATACAGACGAGAAGATCTTAAAATACAGAGCGATAAAAGAAAGGCTGGACTAAACCTTGAGCAGGATCTGCTGGAAGCTCAGGCAGAGATGGCCAAAGCTGAAGCTGATTTGCTTGCTGCACGGCTGAATCTCAGGATGGTCTATTCTGAAATAAAGATTCTGACCGGAAATTACTAATCATAGATAAAAAACTCTGTGTCTCACTGGAAATCCCTTATGACTATATACGCAGATGCTTTATTTTCAAAACGCATCACTGAGGACACACTGAAGACACAGAGTCAGGAAACAACCTTGTTTCTAAATGGCGGAGATATTTGAAAGATCAGTGGTTCAAGGTTGTCTGGATTTTAATAATCAGTATTTTGAGGATCGAAATTACACCATCCTGATGTCCAGTTTGTTGCACCAAAAGCTCCGCGGTATGTCACCGGAGTGAAAAAAGCATCTGCCAGCCTTGAATTGGTAAATGCTGCACCGCTGAGAAGCGGAGAACCGGCAGCAGGCATGAAATTGGGATCTGTCAGATTAAACGGATCAGAAATCTGCAGAAGATCATTTGTTGCGAGAACCTCATTATTTCTTGAGATATCATTAAACCAACTCTCAGCATCCGCGAGATATGTGGTATTGAAATTATTAGTCATTCCTGCTAATATGCAGTTTTCAATCTGAAGGACATTTGCAGTTGCCTGCGCAGGAGAATCGCCTTTGGCACCGTCAATAAAAAGTCCTGTGGGCCAACCCGCAAATACAGAATTATAAACGGAAAGACGTGTCCCTCGACGGAGATGCATAGCCTGCCTGTAAAGTGAATTGATAGTAGTGGAAGAAGTAGCAAGTGGTCCAAAAATGCTCCCGTTTGAAAACACCGGTGCGGTTACGGGTGTGAGGACAGAACCATCGGCGTCGTTATCTGATTCAAATCCGTTCGACTGTGACTGATCAGCACTTGCAGGATCACGCAGGCTCAGAAAGAATTGTACTTTACCTGTAAAACCATTGTCGGTATCAAAATCATCGTCCCATCCCCTGAAAGCAACCAGGTATTTTGCATTTACAGATCCACCAAACCATTCATATGAATCGTCGCCGCAATATGAAACCTGAATATGATCGATCGTAGTTCCCGAACCCACAGAATAAAGAGTAAGTCCGTTGATTTCACTATTGGCAGTAGAAGTAAGAGGAATACCTGTGAACTCGATCCTGACAAACTGAAGTACGCCTGAATTATCTGAAGGATCAGTACCACCATAATTAGATCCTATTCCACCCTCGGCAATTCCTACTCCTGTACCATTATCGTGCTTATTAGTAGGAGCTTTGCCGCATATTACCAGTCCACCCCAGTCGCCATAGCCGCGCTGACCTTTTGGCTTGTCAGAGGTGAAAATGATCGGTTTAGCCTCAGTACCCTGAGCCATAATCTTTGAACCTCTTTCAATGATCAATGCTCCTTTTGTGCCTGAAACGCCTTTAATGATTGTACCAGGTTCAATTGTAAGCACAGCATTATTTTTCACGTAGACAAAACCTGAAAGGAAATATCTTGCATTTGCATACCATCGTGTATCGCTGGTAATATCACCACTTACAGTTATCTGCTGACCATTTGAAGGGATAACAGTTATATCGCAAGTGGCTTGTAATGCCGGATTTCCCTGGGATGTAGCTGTTATTGTCACTGTTCCAAGCGCTACTCCTGTAACAACACCATCAGATACAGTTGCCACTCCAGGATTACTTGACAACCAGCTGACGTTTTTATTGGTGGCATCGAGCGGAGTGAAAATGACTGCCAGATTCAGATTTGATCCGACCATTACGGTTGCATTCGTCTGATTAAGATCTATTGCCGTGATTTTTACATCTTTCTCACAGGATGTTATTAATCCAAGCAACAGGGCCAGAAAGGCAAAGAATTTTAACGTTTTAATTTTTGTTTTCATACTAGTGTTTTTAGTTTATTAATTAATTAT
>CAZTJT010000037.1:0-33415 GCA_964613785.1 uncultured Rikenellaceae bacterium | reverse complement strand
TTGCCTTTTTTTAAAAAAAAAAAAAAAAAAATAAATTTTTAAAAACAAAATTTAAGGTTAAATTTTTTTTTTACGAATTTTTATCGGCATAGATATCCTTATTACCTCCATCACTGCTTTCTCTGTAAATGTAATAATTGCCTGTGTGGCAAATTTTAATAGTCAAAATTATTAAAATTTACCAAACTACTTATGGCTGATTTGCTTATTTATAAACCATAAGCTTGCGGAAGGACCGGATTTATTAACATAGATTTTTATGATATCCGGAAGATTATGGCAGGAAGGCGTCAGTAGGATAATTTTCAAGCAATTCTTTTACCTTGTTAAGGAATTTTCCTGCAAGAGCTCCATCTATTACTCTGTGATCATAGCTGAGTGACAAAATCATTATATGCCTTATAGCTATTACGTCGCCTTCGGGAGTTTCAACAACTGCGGGCATTTTTCTGACTGCTCCTGTACCCAAAATTGCTACCTGAGGTTGATTGATTATTGGGGTTCCGGAAAGATTGTTGTAGCTACCGAAGTTTGTTACGGTAAATGTTCCTCCCATGATCTCATCGGGCTTAAGTTTATTGCTTCTTGCTCTTTCTGCAAGATCATTAAGAGCCCTGGCAATCCCTGTAAGATTTTTTTCATTTGCGTTCTTTATGACCGGTACAATCAGGTTCCCGTCAGGCAGAGCTGTTGCCACACCAATATTTATTTTCTTCTTTTTGATTATACGGTCGCCATCGACTGAGATATTCAGCATGGGATACTCGTAAAGGGCTCCTGCTACTGCATCTATGAAAATCGGTGTAAGTGTTAGTTTCTGGCCTTCTCTAGCCAGAAAGTTATCTTTTATCTTATTTCTCCAGTTTACAATCCGGGTTACGTCTGCATCTATGAATGAGGTAACATGCGGGGATGTCCTTTTCGACATAACCATGTGTTCAGCGATAAGTTTCCTGACCCTGTCCATCTCAATTACCTCATCTGAAGAATCTGATGTATCAGGGGCTGATTTTCCTTCATTAGTTATGGTTTTTTCCTGCGATGTTTTCTCTGTAGTTTTTCTTTTGCTGTTTTCAATGAGATTTAGAACATCATCTTTGGTAATTCTGCCATCCATTCCTGTCCCGTTCAGTTTGTCAAGGTCCTGATAACTAATCCCTTCACGGGCTGCAATGTTCCTTACCAAGGGTGAAAGGAATTTCCCGGAGGGAGTCCGGCTTTTTAGTTCACGCGCTACATTTATCTCTGTTTTCTTCTCTTCCCTTATTTCATTGATGGTTTCCCGTATTCTTTTTACCTCATTTTCTACTTTTACAGCATCATCAGGGCGGGATTCGGGTTCAGAATCAAGCATGGCAATAACCTCACCAACCCTGACAATGCTCCCCTCTGCGGCAACAAGTTCCGAAATGATTCCCGACCCTGGTGAATGGACTTCAGAGTCTACCTTGTCGGTAGCTACTTCAACAAGAGGATCATCCTCATTTACTTTGCTTCCTTTGCTGACAAGCCATTTGTTAATTGTTGCTTCGATTACTCCTTCGCCCATGGCGGGAAGGACTATTTTCATCCGCGTCATACTTTAGATTCTGTTTTAATTCGCTCTGCTCGATTAAAGGCAATATGCCGGATATCAGCATGAACGAAAATGTTTTTAATCATTTAAATGTTCACAACCAATAAACAACCGGAACTCAAATTAGTTTGCGGTTTGGTTAAATTAAATCTCATGGCAATGGGTTGAATGATTACTCAATGTTGATTCATCTCAGACCTGATTACATCTGCCAATCTGCGTATTCCTTCTTCTATCTCATATTTGTTTGAAAAAGAAAAATTTAGTCGCATCGTATTTCTTCCTGAATTATTACAGAAAAATGTTGATCCAGACACAAATGCAACATTCTTTTCTATCGATTTTCTGAGAATCATTTCTGTATTGAATTTCTCAGGCAGTGACAGGAACAGAAAAAGTCCTCCCTGTGGTTCGGTCCATTTTACCGATTCCGGCATGTTCTTTCTCAGAGCTTCGAGCATTATATCCCTTCTGGCATGATATAGTTCTATGGTTTTCCTTAAATTCTTTTCAAGCAATCCTTTTTCAATATATCTGGCTATTATCCTTTGAACAAATGGAGAAGTGCACAGGTCTGAGGTCTGTTTTGCCATCACAATTCTATCAAGCAGTACGGGATTGCCGACTACCCAGCCTACCCTGAAACCGGGAGCAAGTATTTTTGAAAATGTAAACAGAGAGATTACTCTTCCTGTATTGTCGAGTTCGAACATTGTTCTCTGTGTTTCTCCTTCGAACCTCACATCACGATATGGACTGTCTTCAATTAAAAGGAGATCATATTTTTCAGCGATTTCAATTATTCTGTGCCTTCTGCTTTCGGACATAGTTATTCCTGACGGATTTTGAAAATCGGGTATGATGTAGATGAATTTTATTCTGCGTCCATATCCTTTCAGGCGGGCTAAGGTTTCTTCAAGCTCTGACGGATTCATTCCATCGCTGTCGAGTGAGATCCCTTTTAGGTTTGCTCCATAAACCAGAAAGGTGTTAATAGCTCCCAGATAGGAGGGCAGTCCGCACATTATATAGTCACCGGGGTCGATGAATATTTTGGCAATAAGGTCGATTGTTTGTTGTGACCCCGTGGTAATAATCAGATTTTCAATTCCTATGTCGAAACCGGATTTTCTGGATTTTTCCACCAGCACATTTCTCAGGTACATATCTCCTTCGGTTGTTCCGTACTGCAGGCACTCCGGGCCGCTTTGTTCAAGAACTTCATATGCTATTTTCCTCAGTTCTTCAACTGGAAATGTTTCAGGGGCGGGTAATCCCCCTGCAAATGAGATCATATCCGGTCTCTGCAGCAGTTTAAGGATCTCCCGTATTGCTGAACGTCTCACGTTCTTTCCGGAATGTGAGAGAAACCTGTCAATAGAATTAATCATTGCTGATAGGGATTTCTGTTTTTTATGGCACGGCCTAGTGTAATTTCATCGGTATATTCAAGTTCATCACCGATAGCGACGCCTCTTGCGAGGGTTGATATGAATACGTTATATTTGCTAAGTCGTTTGAAAATATAAAAGTTGGTTGTATCCCCTTCCATTGTGGTGCTCAGAGCAAGAATGATTTCAGACGTGCTGCCGGATTTAACTTTTTCTTCAAGGGAATCAATTTTAAGATCGGCAGGACCAACTCCATCAACCGGTGAGATTATGCCACCAAGAACATGATAAATTCCATTATATTGACCTGTATTTTCAACTGCCATTACATCCTGGATGTTCTCCACCACACAGATAACAGAATGATCTCTTTTTGAATCATTGCATATTGAGCATATTTCTGTATCTGAAATACTGTGACAGAATTTGCAGTAATGAATCTCGTTGTGGAGCCTTGAAATGGTTTCCCCGAACCGCTTAACCTCTTCAGGGTCTCTTTTAAGAAGGTTCATGACCATTCTGAATGCAGTTTTTCTTCCGATACCGGGAAGGGATGCAAACTCATCTACAGCATTCTCAAGAAGACTGGAACTAAATCCGGAAAAACCCATAACAAAGCTTTAAAGCAAAATTAATTTAATATCATCTTTAAAACTAAGGATAATAAATATTTTTTCCCTGCCAACTTTTTGCTATTCTTGCTGGTAAATTTTAAAAAGATGACACCTGGCCTGATTCTCATTATTTTCGTTATCTATATTATAATGCTTTTTGCAGTCACCTGGCTGACGGTAAGAAAATCAGACAATCAATCCTACTACATAGGAAATAAAAAGTCACCATGGATAGTTGTTGCTTATGGCATGATAGGGGCTTCCCTCTCAGGAGTGACATTTATGTCTGTTCCGGGATGGGTAAAGGATACCCAGTTCAGCTATATGCTTGTAGTTCTCGGCTATCTCGTAGGTTATCTTATTATTGCCCTGGTACTGCTTCCACTTTATTACCGGCTTAAGCTTACATCAATATATACATATCTGGAACAACGTTTCGGATTCTGGTCGTACAAGACCGGAGCAGGTTTTTTTATTATTTCACGGGTTCTCGGTGCATCCCTGCGCACATTCCTTGTAATAAATGTGCTTCAGATTTTTGTTTTTGATGCATGGAACATTCCTTTCTGGGTGAATGTGTCAGTATTTATGCTTCTGGTCATTCTTTATACCATGAAGGGAGGCATCAAGACCATTGTCTGGACCGACACGCTACAGACAACATTCATGCTGCTTGCAGTGATTCTTTCGGTTCTTTACATTAGCAGGGACCTTGGAGTTCCTCTTGGTAAGCTTTTAGCGCAAATCAATCAGAGCGAAATGTCGAGAATGTTTATTACCGACTGGCACAATGAAAGATATTTTCTGAAACAATTCTTTAGCGGAATGTTCATTACAATAGTCATGACCGGTCTGGATCAGGAGATGATGCAGAAGAATCTCAGCTGTCCGAACATTAAGGACGCACAGAAGAATATGTATTTTTTCAGTGTTATATTGATATTTGTTAATTTTCTTTTCCTTGTTCTTGGTGCCATGTTGCTGTTATACTCGCAGGCCAGGGGAATAACTGTGGCATTTACTGATGAACTTTTTCCCACTATTGCTTTCAAATATTTAGGAACAGTTGCCGGAATAGTCTTCCTTATAGGTCTGATTTCAGCCTCTTTCCCAAGTCTGGGAGGAGCCCTTACTGCACTTACAACTTCAGTAAGCATAGATTTTCTAAGACTGGACAGGAGAAAGGATTTCTCTGAAGCATCCCTTACAAGGATAAGATATGCCATCCATATTACAATTGCGGTTGTTTTTCTGATTTGTATATTGATATTCAGGGCATTAAACGACAAGGCTGTGATTGATAAACTTTTTACAATTGCCGGATATACTTACGGGCCCCTCCTGGGGCTTTATACCTTTGGACTTTTCGTTCCAAGGAAAGTAATTGACAGAGCAACGCCTGTCATAGCTGTTCTTTGCCCGGTAATTTGCTATTTCCTCAGTATGTTTTCTGAGGAGTTGTTTAATGGTTACAAATTTGGATTTGAGATTCTGCTGGTTAATGGATTCCTGACTTTTGTCGGACTACTTATTTTCAGCCGACCTATTGAAGCGTCAGAGTCATGAAGACATTAGAATGAGAAGTGATTTATTTATAATCCGTTCGATTGTTTTTAATAAGGAAAATTATTCTGCTGTACTCCTTCACGGGAGATATCTTCTTCAGGAATTTCCTCTTCCTCAACTTCAGGTATCGTTATGACCTTTTTTGTTTTAAATGGGATATCCCATACTATATAATAGTTTATTCCTGCATTTGTTATTTTCCCGCTATTGCCAAATCCAGGAAGATAAACAGGACGGAGATCTTTATTTCCGCCTCCTGAAATAAGCAGTCTCAGCCTTATTGACCATCCTATACTGAGGTTTTTGAAAAGCTCTGTTCTCACTCCGGGGGAAACTTCAATGAAGTGTCCATTGCTTGTTCTCGCTGGTATTGATGAGTTGTATGTACCCCAATAATTTTCAATACTGAATGAAGGAACTTCGGAACTGAATAAACTCAATCCATATCTGAAACCTATACCCGCCCAGTATTTACCGGCTGACATCTCTGGTTTTAGTAGATTAAAATTTACGCCGGCCCGCAGGAACATTCCATTGGTATGGAAATCATAGTTATATTGTGAATATTTGTAATTAACGTATCCGCCTTCAATAACATAAGCCATTTTTTCATTCCTGTCGAGTGAGAAAAATCCCTCAATGCTCATCCTGTCCTTTTCCAACATATATATTGCCGGACCGGTAATATCCGCGCCTGCTCTTATTTTAAGAGGAAAAAGTATTGTATCCTGAGAGTTGACAATCACAGGATTAAGAAAAAACAGAAGATTAATAAAAAATACGCAGGTTCTCCTCATTGTAGGTTGTTATTTTCCTTTTAGCTGTATATATGTAATCTATAGCATTCCGGGTATAAAATGCAGTATCAATAAGGTTGAAGTTAACGGTATATCCGCATTCCTTTGAAATAAGTCGTGGATTGGAAGTGTACCTGAATTTGATAGTGTCACTTATACCGTTGATCCTTATTATGAAAGTGCAGTTATCAGAGGAGGCATCCAATGGAAAAACAGCCTGCTGGATTCCCTTCGATCTGTCATAGATCTTTTCATCTGGATGATTGAGGCCGTATAATGTAAGACTGTCAGGTGAGGCTTTCTTTTTTGTGGTATTATTGAAAAGAGTTGCTTTAAGTTTCGATTCTGTTTCTTCCAGGCATGCTTCAGGAGCGCATGAGTTTAAAAACCATTCAGAAATCAGGAAAAAAAGGAATAATATGATCCATCTCTTTTTCATCATTATTGATTGAAAGCTTCAAAAATACGAAAATTAAATGTTGATTTGTATTGCAATGGTTTACCCACTGACAATTTCGGTAATTCTGGATGCGATTGAGACCGCATTCAGACATTTACATGCCAAAATAATTACCTTGTAGTTTGCAGAATAGTATAAAAACTCTTCCTGCATAAAAAAATAGAGATACTTACGACCGGAAGTAATAAAAAGTAATAATATGATAAATGATTGCAGCGACTGCTAAAAACATTTCAGATCATTCGAATGATAATCTCCTCTGCCTTTTGCAGGGCTGAGGAAATCCCCATGGGATTTTTTCCACCTGCTGTGGCAAAGAATGGTTGACCTCCGCCTCCTCCACTGATATCACCTGCGATCTCCTTTATCACTGTTACAGCGTTTATTTTTTTCCCTTTGACAAGTGAATCGCTGAGCATGATCAGGATGTTTGCCTTTCCTTCAGATTCTGCTCCGAGCAATATGGCGCAATCTTCGTATTTATTACGTATGTGATAGGCAATTGTTTTAAGTGTTTCCGGTGATACTGATTCCAACTGACCTGAAAACAATCTGAAATTATTTATGACTTTATGAGTTTTTTCAAGTTCGGTAACTTTTACCAATGCCATCTGAGCCCGGTATTTTTCAAGGCTTTTCTTCAGAGTTATATTCTCGTCAATCAGTTTGCTGACACCTTCCTTAAGGTCTCCCGTTATTTTGAGAAGGGCAGCAGCTTCTTCCGCATTTCCAAGTTTTTCGTTAATATACTCCTCCGCCCTTAACGCTGTGACTGCTTCGATTCTGCGTATCCCTGCTGCTATTGCCCCTTCGGAGATAATTTTTAATATTCCTATGCTTCCTGTATTTTCTATATGCGTTCCGCCGCAAAGCTCAACAGAGTCGCCAAAGGTTACAACTCTGACCGTATCTCCGTACTTTTCTCCGAAAAGTGCAATGGCTCCCATTTCTTTTGCCTGATCCATTGTTAATCCCTCAATTACCCGGCGGTTCACATTTTCCCTTACAATTTTGTTGACCATCATTTCAACCCTAATGAGTTCCTCCCTTGTTGGCCTGGTAAAATGGCTGAAGTCGAAACGCAGTTTGTCGGCAGTAACAAGCGAACCTTTCTGTTCAACATGGGTGCCCAATACCTTCCTTAATGCATAGTGAATAAGGTGAGTGGCTGAGTGGTTAGCTGCGGTCATCCGCCTTTTTTCCAAATCCACCCGTGCATGGAACCTGGCAAATGGATCCAGAATTCTGCCGTTTCCTACGTGAATGATCAGGTTGTTTTCCTTAATTGTATCGTTAATAGATATCCTTTCAGTTTCTGATTCTATGTATCCAGTATCACCCACCTGTCCTCCCGATTCTGCATAAAACGGAGTTTTGTCAAAAACAAGCTGAAGAGACTCCTTTCCCTTTACCCTGATTATACGATAACGGGTCACAAGAACCTCATCTTCTGTAGTATCATATCCTGTAAAAACTGTTCCTTCAGCATCCCTTACAATTTTCCAGTCACCGGCTTCAACAGATGCATCTTCCCTTGACCTTTCTTTCTGGTTCTTCATCTCATCTTCAAATTCCGGTAAATCCAGCTCCATATTGTTTTCCTTAAGGATCAATTGTGTCAGGTCGACAGGAAATCCGTAGGTGTCGTATAACTCAAAAGCGACCTTGCCAGAGAATTTTTTCTTGTTTTCCTTGTGAAGTTCTTCGATCATTTTTTCGATCATTTTCAATCCTTTACCAAGAGTTTTAAGAAATGAGGATTCTTCTTCACGGATTATCCTTGCGATATGGTCCTTCCCAGCAACGAGCTCAGGGTAGATTTTCCCCATTTCATCGGCTAAAACCGGCACCAGTTTGAAAATAAACGGTTCTTCCATCCCAAGGTTTGTAAAACCATATCTTACTGCCCGTCTTAAAATCCTTCTGATCACATAGCCTGCCTTGACATTTGATGGTAGCTGTCCGTCGGCAATTGAAAAAGCTACCGCACGCAGATGATCAGCAATCACCCGGTGGGCTACATCTGTAGTTTCATTTTTACCGTATTCTTTACCGCATAGAGAAGAGATTTTTTTTATCAGGGGTTTAAAAATGTCAGTGTCATAGTTTGATTGCTTTCCCTGCACAACCATGCATAACCTTTCAAAACCCATTCCTGTATCTACATGCTTTTCAGGAAGCTGATCAAGTTTACCATCAGTCTTCCTGTTATATTGAATGAAAACAAGGTTCCATATTTCCAGGACAAGTGGATGTCCTTTATTTACAAGTTCATATCCGGGTATGGCTTTTCTTTCCTCATTATTCCTTATGTCGACATGAATTTCTGAGCATGGACCACAGGGTCCTGACTCACCCATTTCCCAGAAATTGTCTTTTTTTGATCCAGGGATTATTCTGTTTTCAGGATCTGAAAAACACTTCTTCCAGCATTCCAATGCTTCGATATCAGCCGGGATATTCTCGTCTTCATCACCTTCATAAAATGTAGTATATAATCGATCCTCCGGAATACCCAGAAACCTGGTAAGGAACTCCCATCCCCACAGGATAGCCTCTCTTTTAAAATAGTCGCCAAAAGACCAGTTTCCCAGCATTTCAAACATAGTGTGATGATAAGTATCGTGCCCCACTTCTTCCAAATCATTATGCTTACCAGACACCCGCAGACACTTCTGTGAATTTGCGATCCTTCTTGGACCGGGTAACTGGTGCCCAAGGAAAATATCCTTGAACTGATTCATCCCGGCATTAGTAAACATCAGTGTGGGATCATTCTTAATCACCATTGGTGCTGAGGGCACTATTACATGCCCTTTTTCTCTGAAAAATCTGAAAAAAAGTTCTCTTATTTCGTTTGCAGTTAATGAATTTAACATATCTTAATACAATAATTGAGACGTATATGAGTTTGTAAAATTAACTTTTTTGTCTTAGATTTGGTGTCTGCTATTTAAAAACCGAAATAACGAAAGTCGCTAATGCATAAGCATAAATACTTTCTTGACTTACATGATCTTCAGTTCAAAAGGGTTCGCCGCCCGTGGAAAGAGAGGCTAATTCGTTTGTTTTTTGGGCTCGCAGGATCAGTTATCCTTTCAGTTTTTTACAACGCAATATTCTTCAAGCATTTCGGATCTCCGAAAGAGAAACTTCTCAGGCAGGAGATAGAAGATATAAAACTAAACTATTCACTCCTTGGCAGAAACATTGACAATTCGGAGAAGATACTCGATTATCTCGAGCTTTCAGATGGTAATTGTTACAGGCCTGTACTGGACATGGACTCAATCCCTGGTTCTGTAAGGAGAATGGGTATTGGTGGTGTAAACAGGTATGAGGAGCTGGAAGGCTATGAAAATACAGGACTGATGATCTCTTACGTCAAAAAGGTCGAGAATCTTAGAAACAGGAGTACAGTGCAGTATGAATCATTCAGGGCAATTGAGGAAAGAAAGAATGAATGGAAGCGTGAAATGGAGTATCTTCCGATGATAAGCCCTGTTAATGTAGCTTACAGACTTGGAGACGGAGTCAGGTTCAGGGAAATCCATCCTGTTCTGGGAACCCCGCAGTGGCATCATGGCCAGGATTTCAGCACACCTTACGGAACTGAGGTTTATGCAACGGGTTCAGGACGGGTTATCGAAGCAGGATGGAAAGGTGGACTGGGAAATTGCATAGTCATTGATCACGGATACGGATATCAGTCAACTTACGGCCACCTGAGCAATATAAAAGTTAGTGTAGGACTGAATGTGAAACGCGGAGACTTGATAGGTCTTACAGGAAGCAGCGGAACATCAACCGGGCCACATCTGCATTATCAGATAGACCTTTTCGGACAACATAAGAATCCATTATATTATTTTAATAACGATCTGACTGAAGATGAGTATTTTGAGATGATCCAGACCCTGTCTGTGCAGTCGAAATACCGTTAATAATCAGATACTTGTAAGGAACAGCGATTTTTACAGCTGTAGTCTCTCGTGGTTTTATTTTAAGGAATGATTTCAGTATCTTTGCCCTGTTATGGCAAAACCAAAATACAAATTCAATCCCGATTCACTTAGCTTCGACAAAATAAGTCTCGGTCTCAAGGCTATTCTTCTGAGATCATTTGCATATTTTGTTGGCTCGCTGATCATTGCCGCAATATACGGACTGATATTCAGTGTTATTTTTGATTCGCCTGAGGAGAAGGCACTCAAACGTGAGCTTTCCCAGTTGAAACTTCAATATGATATGGTAAACAGGGAAATGGATGACATTGAAAAAGTGCTGGGGCATCTGCAGGAAACGGATGATAACTTGTACAGGACCATTTTCGGGGCAGAGCCTCTGCAGGCCACACTGCGACAGGGTGGTGTGGGAGGTGTGAACCGTTTCAAGGAACTCGAGGGATATAATAATTCAAATTTAATAATAGCAACAGCTCAGAGGCTGGATGCATTAAGAAAGAAAGTATATGTTCAGTCAAAATCATATGATGATCTTATCAAGCTTGCAACTGAAAAAGAGGATATGTTACGTTCCATTCCTGCAATACTTCCGATTTCAGTAGTTGATCTCACAAGGATTGCTTCAGGCTTTGGCCTGAGGATACATCCGGTTTATAAGATCTCCAAGTTCCATGCCGGAATGGACTTTACAGCTCCCCTCGGAACCGAAATTTATGCTACCGGTGATGGTGTGGTTGAATCAGCTTCAAGATCAAGAAGAGGCATGGGGAATTGTATTATTATTAATCATGGATTCGGGTATAGTTCAGTTTATGCACACCTCGATAATTTCAATGTAAGGCCTGGTCAGAAGGTACGCCGCGGTGACATAATAGGGTTTGTAGGAAATACAGGAATGTCTGTTGCACCACATCTTCATTATGAGATTGAACTAAATGGCATAAACGTTGACCCTGTGAATTATTTTTTCAACGACCTGACCGCAGAACAATATGAGGCAATGATTGAAGTTGCATCACGTACCGGACAATCTTTCGATTGAGATATCTGATCTGAAATGCTCTTTTGGAAACATCTCTAAAAATTACACGTCATGCCATATAAGGAGAAAAATGTCGAAAAGCTATATTATTCAATAGGAGAGGTTTCCAGACTTCTTGGCGTTCCTGTTTCGACGGTCAGATTCTGGGAGAATGAGTTTGACATTCTGAAACCAATGAAAAACAAGAAAGGTAACAGGATGTTCACAGCCACCGATCTGAGAAACCTGCAGATAATCCACCGGCTTTTAAAAGATGAAGGAATGACCATACAGGGGGTAAGAAAAAAAATGGGAATAAAATGGGATGAAGCCGATAAGATTTATGCGATTAATGATTCACTGCAAAAGATCAGGAATCTGCTTCTTGATCTGAGAGACAATATTTAATCTGGTTTCCTCAGCCATCAGAATTTCATGATCGGGATTGTTTTTGACAAGATGAATTAAATCCCGGTTATTTTTGCAATAAAGGTCACTTTAGAATTTCAATCTAAATAGCACAATATGAAACTCAAGGAGATATGTGACTTTCTTAATTCTGAGGTTCCTCTTGCATTTCAGGAAAGATATGATAACTCGGGTCTGCAGGTCGGGTTTCCTGATATGGAGATCAAATCGGCCCTGATCACTCTCGATGTGACGGAAAATGTCATAGACGAAGCTGTCAGTGAGAATTGCAATCTGATTGTATCGCATCATCCTGTAATCTTCGACGGTATAAAGAAAATTACAGGCAGCACACTGACTGAAAGAGTATTATTAAGTGCCATAAGCAAGAACGTTGCTATATATTCGGCTCATACCAATCTCGACTCAATCATGGGAGGAGTAAGCACCAGAATGGCTCAAAAGCTTGGTCTTAGGAACACCACGGTTCTTTCTCCTCTTAAAGGCAGGCTGATGAAACTTGTTACATTTGTACCCAATGCACATTTTACAGAAGTAAGACAGTCGTTGTTTGACGCCGGGGCAGGAGTTATTGGCAATTATGATCAGTGCAGCTTTTCGGTTGATGGTACCGGAAGCTTCAGGGCAGGCATTGACACAAATCCCTTCATTGGTAAGAAACACTCGTTGCACCTTGAACCTGAGATAAGACTGGAAACTGTTTTCTGGTCTCATCTAAAAGATGATGTAATAAAAGCCCTTTTATCGGCACACCCCTATGAAGAGGTTGCTTATGATATATATTCTCTTGAAAACGACAATATAAATGCCGGATCGGGATGCATAGGGGAACTCGATGAACCATTAACGGTGAATGAATTTATTAAACTTCTTGCCGACACCTTTGATTCTCGAGGTATTCGCTATTCGGGCTATGACGGGAAAATATCAAGAGTAGCACTTTGTGGAGGCTCAGGTTCACATCTTCTTGGTAATGCTCTGATATCCGGAGCCGATTCGTTTGTTACGGGAGACGTTAAATATCATACTTTTCAAGCCGCTGACAGAAAGATCTTATTGGTTGATTGTGGCCATTACGAGACTGAAAAGTTTTCGGCCGAAATATTAGCTGAACTAATTATAAAAAAATTCCCTAAATTTGCAGTCCGGTTTTCAAAAACAAATACCAATCCTATAAATTATTTTAAATATGGATAAAATCAAAACGCATGAAGCCGAGATTTCCGTTGAGGAGAGGCTTAGAGCATTGTATGGACTTCAACTTGTTGATTCAGAAATTGATAAAATAAAGACACTGCGTGGAGAGTTACCTCTTGAGGTACAGGATCTGGAAGATGAGATTGCTGGTCTTGAGACACGCCTTGGAAATTTGAGGGAAGAAGTGGTAAACCTTGAGAAAGCGGTTTCAAAAAAGAATATTGAAATATCTGAAGCTGAAGCACTGATAAGAAAATATGAGGAACAACAGAAAAATGTAAGGAACAACAGAGAGTTTGATTCCCTTTCGAAGGAGATTGAATTTCAAAGCCTTGAAATTGAGCTCTTCAATAAGAAGATAAGAGAGTTCAACGCTCAGATTGAAGAGAAAAAAACTGTAATATCTGAATCTGAAGCAACCCTTGCCGAGAGAAAATCTGACCTTGATAATAAGAAGAAAGAGCTGGATGAAATCATTTCCGATACTCAGAAAGAAGAAGAGACATTGTATCAGAAATCGGAAAAAATACAACAGGTTATTGAAGAGCGTCTTTTAACAGCATATAAAAGAATACGTTCCAATGCAAGGAATGGACTTGCAGTTGTCCCGGTTCAGCGCGATGCCTGCGGTGGATGTTTTAACCAGATACCACCTCAGAGGCAGCTTGACATAAAATCAAGGAAAAAGATAATCGTTTGCGAATATTGCGGTCGTATACTTGTTGACGATGAAATAATAAAAGATAGCCATATCTGAGAAAATCACAGTATTGATTTTAAGGCTTTTAAATATTTGCTTCAGGCAAAGTAAAGCGAAGTATCAAACGTATTAAAGCGCAGGCTTTAATGCGTTTTTTATTTTTTAACTTTATACCAATCATTTTCATAATTATAATTATGGATTCCTCAGAATTCAAACGAAGCATTGCCGAAGGCATACCCGAAACCTTACCCGAAATTAAGCCTTACGATACCACAATCAATCATGCACCCAAAAGAAAGGATTTGCTTTCGGTTAAAGAAAAAAAACTTGCAGTCAGAAACGCTCTCAGGTACTTTCCTTCGCGATTTCACAAGTTACTTGCTTCAGAATTCCTGAAAGAGTTGAATGATTATGGCAGAATATATATGTATAGATTCATGCCAGATTATGAGATCAGGGCCCGTCACATTTACGATTATCCGTTCAGAACAGAAGCTGCAGGAGCAATTATGCTTATGATCTCAAACAATCTTGACCCTTCCGTTGCCCAGCATCCTCATGAGTTGATTACATACGGAGGCAATGGAGCTGTATTCCAGAACTGGGCACAGTACCGGCTTACAATGAAATATCTGTCGGAAATGACTGATCAGCAAACACTGGTGATATATTCAGGTCATCCGCTTGGTCTTTTTCCCTCGCATAAGGATGCCCCAAGGGTCGTTGTTACGAATGGTATGGTTGTTCCCAATTATTCTGCTCCTGACGACCTGGAGCGCTTCAATGCACTCGGTGTATCACAGTATGGACAGATGACAGCAGGTTCATATATGTATATTGGCCCACAGGGAATTGTTCACGGCACAACGATCACCATCATGAATGCAAGCCGGATGATTTCATCAGATAGTGAAAGAAAAGGTATCAGGCTTTTTGTTTCATCCGGTTTGGGGGGAATGTCGGGAGCACAACCCAAAGCAGCGGAAATTGCAGGCCTAATTTCGGTAATTGCAGAGGTAAATCCCAAGGCTGTAAAAATCCGATATGATCAGGGTTGGGTTAATGAGGTTTATTCTGATATGAATAAACTCGTATCAAGAGTAATTAAGGCCAGAAAGAATAAGGAGCCCGTTTCATTGGCTTACCTGGGGAATATAGTTGAAGTCTGGGAACAATTTGCAGAAAAAGGAATAAGCGTTGATATAGGATCTGACCAGACATCACTTCATAATCCATGGGCAGGGGGTTATTATCCTGCCGGGCTTTCATTTGAAGATTCAAACCGTATGATTTCAGAAGATCCTGAAGATTTCAGAGACAGGGTTCAGGCTTCTCTCCGAAGGCAGGTTGATGCGATAAATTTTCATGCAGCCCAGGGTATGTACTTCTTCGATTATGGTAACGCATTTCTGCTGGAAGCTTCCCGGGCCGGCGCAGACATCCTTACACCCGAAGGTGAATTCAGATATCCTTCCTATGTACAGGATATTATGGGCCCTGTTTGTTTTGATTACGGTTTTGGCCCGTTCAGGTGGGTATGCTGCTCTAATGACCCGGGTGATCTCAAAATAACAGATATGATTGCGTGTGATGTCCTGGAGAAGATTTATCCGGATTCATCAGATGAAATAAGGCAACAGCTTGAAGATAATATTCATTGGATAAAAGAAGCCGGAAAGAACAACCTGGTTGTAGGTTCCCAGGCACGTATTTTATATGCTGATTGCAGCGGGAGGATAGAAATTGCCAAGGCATTTAATTCTGCAATCTCAAAAGGAATTATATCAGCTCCCGTTGTTATCGGGAGAGATCATCATGATGTTTCGGGTACGGATTCCCCCTACAGGGAGACATCTAATATATATGACGGATCAAAATTCACTGCCGATATGTCAGTCCACAATGTCATCGGCGATTCGTTCCGGGGTGCCACATGGGTTTCACTCCATAACGGTGGCGGAGTGGGATGGGGAGAGGTGATAAACGGCGGTTTCGGGATGCTTCTGGACGGCAAGGAAGAGACTGATAGAAAAATTGAAATGATGATCCACTGGGATGTAAATAACGGGATTGCGCGCAGGAGTTGGGCACGGAGCAAAGGAGCAATGTCGACTCTGAAACAGGAAATGCAAAGAAACAGTTTACTTGTAGTAACCTTACCACATGAAGCTGATGAAAATCTGATAAATGATCTTTTTGCAACCGGTATTGAATACTCCTGACTTTTGGGCTTAATCTATTCACATAGATATTTCAGCAGAACAACTGCAATGGCAAAAATACCCTCCTCCCTTCCAATGAACCCTAGTTTTTCTGTTGTCGTGGCCTTTATCGAAATGTTTTCCCCGGGTATTTTCAGGATTTCGCTTATAGCTTGTTTCATATCAGACACATAGGTGGAAATCCTTGGTTTCTCTATACACACGGTACAGTCAGCATTTTCAATTGAAAATCCTTTTTCACTGATAATTGAGAATGTACGTTGCAATAGTATTTTACTGTCAATACCTTTTAATTCACTGCTTGAATCCGGGAAGTAATATCCGATATCCCTGAGTCCGGCTGCTCCTAGCATGGCATCACAAAGGGCATGTAATATTACATCTCCGTCGGAGTGTGCCACGCATCCTTTTACCGAAGGAATTTTCACTCCTCCCAGCCATAATTCACGGCCTTCTTCAAGGCGATGAAAATCAATGCCCTGGCCGATTCTGGTTCTCATTATTGGGATATGCCGGCTTTTCTGAGGGTATTTGAATCAAACGAAAGTGAAAAGCGCAGTGTGCGGGCAAGGGGATGATTGGAGACAGTAGGCATAAGATATGAGAAGTCAATTGTAAAACCCTTTAACCGGAATCCTGCTCCTGCCGTGAAATATTTCCTGTTACCTTTTGATTCATGCTCATGAAAATAACCTCCTCTTATTGCAAACTGATTATTGTACCAGTATTCGGCACCTAATGAGTAAGTTATCTCATGAAGCTCCTCACTGAAACCATCCGGGGCATCATAGAAAGATTGGAATAATGCAATAGGGACTGATACATTGGGGTCTTTACCGGCTATGATTTCTGTCCCATCATATTTTGGAGGAGTAGGGACCAGCAACTTGTTCAGGTCCACTGTGAGGGTCATTTTGTTGAAATCGTCGAAGTTGATGGTACCGGCTGCACCCAAACGTAAATTCATCGGAATGAAGTCGGATGTCTGACCATCGGAGTAACTCATTTTTGATCCGATATTGGAGAAGTTGAATCCAAGCCCAATCTCGCCATCCTTGCTGAACAGGGAAATGTCATTGTGATAGTAACCTCCGATGTCTGCAGCGAAAGAAATTCCGGGGCTGGTTACAGTTCCTCCCGAATAGGCACCTCCTGTCAGGTTAGAGTAAATGAACCTGAATGCGATGCCTCCCGAGAAATGATCTGCAAAGATCCTTGAATATCCCAGATCAAAAGCCAGTTCATTAGGTTTGAAAGTACGTTGATAATTTCCCCAGTCATCAGTAAAAGGGACATCACCCAGTGATGAATAAAGCAGGCTCGCACTGGCCACCTGTTTTCTGTCTATTCTGTAATATCCCGACAGGTAGGCAATATTTATGTCAGACACTAGATTCCTTAGCCATGGTGAATAGGATATCCCGACTCCTCCCTTCCCGTCAATAAAAGCAAATTTTGCAGGATTCCAATGATTGCTGTATACATCAGGGCTTGTTGCAACACCTGCATCGCCCATACCGCCAGCCCTGGAATCAGGGGCAATAGTCAGAAATGGGACAACCGTCTGAATAGCATTTAGCTCCTGAGAATACAGCTCTGCCGTAATTGAAAAAAATAGAGATATTAAAACAAGTCCGGGTAAGTTTTGTTTCATCTGAATTGTTTGATTAATATTTCGCAAATATAAAACTAATTTTTCAGGGAGTTATTGTATGTCTTTTATAAAATGATCATCTTGCCTGATAATGTGGCAGTTTCGCCGCTGACTGTCCTTAATGTCATCCTGTAAGGATAAATACCTCTGCCAGCCCTGTTTCCATTGTTTAATGTCCCGTCCCATTCAACAGGTTCGGTTACATACCCTGTTGTTTTGGACAGTTTACGGATCGATCTTACAAGCCTTCCCGAAATATCAAAAATATTTACAGTTATCTCAATTTCTGTGTCGGGCCTGTTATGGCATACAGTGATCCTGGTATCAGAAAAGAATGGGTTGGGGAAATTCAGCAGATTATTCAAAATGAATTTGTTATCATCTTCCACATGGAATGTCAGCGTTTTCTGCGAAGAATTATTGAAATTATCCCACGCTCTTAAAGTAATGGTATGCTTTCCTTTGTCAAGCTTTGAAAACATATAGTTTACTGTCCCTTTGCCGTATGTTTCATTATCATTTTCAAAAAAGCTGTTCAGGATGAAATATTTGCTCCGGTCTTCATCGAGCCAGCAGATCAGATCATGACCTATACCTGTTCCTGAAATGTTAATACCATCTTTGTCTTCCAGAATTGCGTATAATCTGGGATAGGGGTCAGTAATACCTCCATCACGGAAAAGGGTATCGTTTATGAATAGCTTAATTACGGGTCCGTTTGTATCAGCCTTTGCGGAGGTATCAAATGACCCTATTGTAATCTGGTCAAAATAACCTGTCATATCCAGATTTTTGTCCCATGCATAGTAACTTATTTTTCCCTTACCGTAATCGTAATCAATATCCCGTGGAACCATGAAAGAAAAGCTGAACCGGCCATCATTAGCACTGGTCTGACCACTGAAAAGTATGTCTTTTTGCTGCCTGAATTCAACCTTCTCACCACCGTCATTGGCAAGTGTGTTTAAGATGGATTCTTTACCATAGACCCTTGCTGAAACCATTCCGCTGAAATTGTCCATCATATTTCCCCTTTGATCTTCAACATGTCCTGATACCGTAATCAGGGAAAGTGCCCTGAGAGTATCAGTGGTTTTATTTACCCTGGAATTGTAAAGTGAATCAGTAACAATCTTTCCATGCCATGGATAGGCAAGCCTTGTCGCAGGATCGCCAAGAAGGTGAAAATTGCGCTTACTGGTACTATTGCCCGAATTATTCTTGGCCAGTCTGATGATATCTCCAAGTCTGAGTGCATTCCCTTCACCATCGCGGTAGAAAGCGAGGGCCATAATATTTTTATTAAGAGTATAGTTTGGTGCCGAATATGCCAGCCTTGTGGTTGACATCACAGCAATTCCCCCTCCATAACTGCTGAGCAGTATTTTTTCACCACCTGAGCTTATGTTGGAAATTTCACCGGTTACTGTATTAATATCAATATTGTCAAAGCGGCTGAATTCACATGTTGCCGTGATGAACAGGGGTAATTTTGATCCGTTTTTCCATTTATTTATGCTTTCTGAGGTTAATACTCTTTCATGAGCGAGGCTCATTTCATTCCCATGTCCGGTATAATTGAAAATTAATACTCCTTTGTTTATAGCTTCATTGATTGCCTGATTTACTTCCGGGTATGACTGACCGACAGGGGATGTGACCTGCCTGAAAGCGTCGAAATATATTTTGGAGGTGTTTATCCATGGTGCATTTTCAGAAAGAATACTTGAGAGTCCTTCAGCATCTGTTAAATGTGTATTGCCATCTTCGTCATCTGCAACAAGACAAATAGAGTTTTTCCAGTCGCCGTAGTTTGAAGGGGAAGCATAATTTGTTATTTTTGACACTATAGTTCCTGCCTGAATGGTATCTGATACCGGAAGCCTTCCTATTCCTACATCAAGTGTTCCTGTCTCTTCTCCCTCTCCATCTTCTAATAGTCCGTAAAAATCATCAGAAGTAAAAGAGGAAACGAAAACGGTGGAATTTTCTGATTGATATGTCGGAATATAATTGGGATTTGCAGGTGCCGGTGTCCTGTTTTCAAAGGATCCGTCTCCGAAAAGCAGCAAATACATCAGGGGGCGGCTACTGCCTTTCTGAATGGAATGCTTCATTCTAACGAAATTTCTTATTGCAACAATATCAGGTATACCTCCTGAAAATTCATTATATACTTCCTGAGGAGTGGTGATAAGTGATACGATTCCGCTTTTCCTGAAGTGAAAGTCTGCCAGTCTGGCAGCCTGTTTTATGAAAAGGGGATGTGTCAGAATTATCATATCTGCGAACTCTGACGCGTGCAGGTTTTGGTTGGGTATTGGTTTATAATTGATAGCCGGAATTTTAACCCTGTTTTTCGAAAAGCAGATAAAAGTTTTCAGACTATCGGTCTTTGCCCGAAATCTGATACAATTGCCAGATTTCTCAAATGACATGTTCTTTATATTGTAAGGATCAGTGACATCCCATACAACTTCCTGTCCGGCTGAGCTCTCAATCTGAAATTCAGTAATGTTCCCCGGTAATACCGAACGTGAATCGGTATATAAGTTTACTTCGCTTTTGAATACATTGCGTTTCCTGCCTTGTATCCTGACATAATCAAGCCATCCCTTTGCCGAAATATCACCCTTGTTGATGAATCTTATCTTATACTTTGGAGATGCGGAGAGAGGAAGTGATTCTGCCGACAAAGTTGCTGACTGTGCATAAGCCCCAGTATTTGACGATAGATTGACTGCAGGTACTGAAATTGTTCCAATCATAGATTCACTCTCAAGCAGGCTGAAATCAACAGGAACGGGCGCACGTGCAATCACCCTGATTTCAAATTTTACAGCTTCTCCGGCGATGATTTCTTCAAACATAGGATCGATTTCTTTTTCGGTTGCATATGAAAGGGGTTGAAACCATTCCCTTCCTGACTTAATAAGGTTTACCTGTTCTTTCTCATAATTATAGAGAGCATCCGATTCTGATGAGAAATAATTCACTGTCCCTTCAGGATTCAGAGTGTTTTGTATGATTTTCCCTACGCTGTTGCCGGATGTCAGAAAATAGAAGGCTGTATCGGAATAATTATGCTTTAGAAAATTGTATTGGCCATGATTATAGTCAAAGATCCACCGGCTGGTATTTTCTCCATAAAACAACATGAAATCACCTTCGTTGAAAACTCCATCATTTCCTTTCTCAAGAAAAATTGATATTTCCCTGAGATCGTCCGATTCCCTTATCCCGTTATAATAAGGCAGCTGACCATTGTTGTTTCCATACAGTCTTGGTAATGAAGGATTTGCAAGACCAATTTTTTTTAACATTGCAAAATCGATCCTGTATACTCCGTTTTCAGTTATGGCGATTTTAAACCATTTGCCTTCACCAAGCACAGATGAAGTACAATACTGGCCTTTTATCTCCTGACTATGTAGTTCAGAGGTTATTAAGCAAAGCAAGAATAATATTTGAATGAATCCCTTTTCCATTATTTTTGTAAAGATAGAAATGTACAACCGTTTTTTGACTTAATTTGCATTTACAATCATCACTCTTGCTATTTAAGGGCGTTTACAGTATCAAAATGCAGAAAAGAAGTTATATGTCAAGAAATTCCTTAATATTTAGCGGTTTGTTCATTATCCTGGCAACATTTTCTGCATATTCTCAGGAAACAGGCTATGGTTCTGGTTATCAGACAATGGTAATGAATAATCCGGGGTTGACAGGAAATTCAGGACCGGGGATTTTCAGAATGACATATCTAAATTTCTATCCTGGGCACAATTATAATTTTCATTCGATTTTTACTTCTTTTGATACCTATGTGCCACGTATCCATGGAGGTGCAGGAATATATCTTTCAAACGACTATATTGGAGGAATCGTTAATGACCTCAGGGGAGGATTATCTTATTCCTATTTTCTTCAGGCAGAAAAGAACCTTTATATTAATGCCGGTCTGTCAGCTTCGTTTTTCCATCGGGGATTCAATTTCGCTAATGCTGTTTTGCCTGATCAGATTGACCCGTTGGGAGGAGTATCGCTTCCTTCCTCTGAAACATTGATTAATGAGAGTAGAACATTATTTGATATTGGTACCGGTGTTGTATTTATAAGTGGAAGATACTATGGTGGATTCTCAATATTGCATCTTACTCAGCCTGATCTTGGAACCTCCAAAGCAGATGAGGATAAGCTTAAGAGAAAGTATTTCATTCATCTCGCCGCAGATTATAATATCGACAAACGCAGAAATTTAAATTTGATACCACTTCTGTCTGCTGAACTGCAGGGATTGTATATTTCAGCCAGCGCGGGAGCAGTTGTGGACGCCAGGTTTTTTTCAGCCAGTTCACTATTAATCTTTAACAATAACGGTAACCTGGATATACAGACAGGTTTTGCTCTAAGGAGAGAGCAACTAAAGCTGATTTATAATTACCGGTTTAATCTTAAATCCGGCAATACACTGCTTCCTTTTTCTCTTTCTCATCAGGTAGGTCTTGCTTACAGTTTAAACAGTGTTGAAAAAAGAATTAAAGTCAGGACAATAAATTTCCCCTCATTGTAGTTATATTTGAGGTTTAAAAATTTTTTCAGAAAAGAAATTTTGTAAAAGACGTAAAAATTAAGGAGTTATGTATAAGTTCAGAGCCTTGTCGGCTATACTTCTTGCAGCACTGTTTCTCTTTTCATGTAAAAGCGGAAAGAGGGGTGATAATGTTTCTTCCACTACCGGGTGGAGATATAACGATCCTGACAATGGAGGATTTGAGGTAGCTTTGGGTGCGGAACAGAAAACTGGTCCTGGTCTGGTATTGATAGAAGGTGGACGTTTTACCATGGGCCGTGTTCAGCAGGATGTTATGTTTGACTGGAACAATCAACCGAGGACAGTTACAGTGTCATCATTTTATATGGATGAGACCGAAGTCAGGAATGTTGATTACCGTGAATATCTTTTCTGGCTTAAAAGAGTTTACAGGGATTACCCTGAAGTTTTCAGAAGGGCCCTGCCCGACACTCTTGTATGGAGAAGCCCTATGGGATTCAATGATCCATATGTTCAGTACTATTTCCGTCATCCGGCTTACAACAACTATCCCGTTGTTGGTGTTAGCTGGGTAAAAGCAAATGATTATTGTCTATGGCGGACAGACAGGGTAAATGAGCAGCTTCTTATCGATGAAGGCGAACTTAATCCTGATCCAAACCAGCTCAATGAAAAGAATTTCAATACTGAAGCATATCTTGCCGGACAGTATGAGGGAGTAGTGAATCAGCTTCGTCAGAGCCTCAACCCGAACCAGACTGAGAGACGTACCAATTTTGAGGATGGACTTCTACTTCCGGCGTACAGACTCCCAACAGAAGCTGAATGGGAGTTTGCTGCGTATGCCCTTCGCGGTAATACATTTGAGGAGAGGATTTATGAGAGACGTATTTATCCATGGGATGGACATAATGTAAGAAATGCTGCAAAGAAATACCGTGGTCAGATGATGGCTAATTTTGTTCGTGGCAGGGGAGATATGATGGGTGTAGCAGGAAGTCTTAATGACAACGGCAGCATTACAACAGACGTTAAATCCTACTGGCCGAATGATTATGGACTTTATTGCATGGCTGGAAATGTTAATGAGTGGGTGAGCGACGTGTATCGTCCTCTTTCATCACAAGATGTGGATGGATTCAATCCCTTCAGAGGCAACGTTTTTACTGATCTTAGAAGAGATGCCAATGGCCAAATTGTTGCAAAAGATAAGTTGGGAAGACTTTATATTGATACTGTTCAGGACAAGGATGTGGCTAACAGGTATAATTACCAGAAGGGAGATTACAGGAATTACAGAGATGGTGACCTTCAGTCGTCAATTTCCGGAGGAGCCGACTGGACCACTGAAGATAATAAACCCGGATCAACAAGAATGTATGCCCAGGATACAAATGACTATTTTACATTAATCAATGACAAAGCCCGTGTCTATAAAGGTGGATCCTGGAAAGACAGGGCTTACTGGCTTAATCCCTCAACAAGAAGATTCCTTGATCAGGAGAGTTCCCGGGATGATATTGGCTTCAGATGTGCAATGATAAGGGTTGGAAGTCCTTCAGGACTTTAAATTCTATGATATTATCCGCTAAGGGGCTTCCGGTATGGGAGCCCTTTTTGTTTGTACGGTCAGTATATACAAGCGTTTTTATTAATTTTAATACCTCCTAATGCCTATTTGATTATATGAAGACAGAACAGATTTACAGAATTTTCCGTGAGGAGTCAAAAGGGATATCCATCGATTCAAGAACCGTGACAGAAGGCCAGATCTTCTTTGCCCTATGCGGACAAAATCATAACGGAAACCGATATGCCGGCGATGCTCTGGCTAAAGGTGCCTCATGGGCTGTAATAGATGATCCCGTATATAGTGTTGAAAAAACAATTCTGGTTGATAACTGTCTTTCTGAATTGCAGGCTCTTGCATCCTATCACCGAAAAATTATAAATGCCAAAGTGTTGGCAATTACAGGCACAAACGGAAAGACAACAACAAAAGAACTCATCTCAGCTGTTCTGGCCAGAAAATTCAAAGTGCACCATACAAAGGGGAACCTCAATAACGAAATAGGCGTACCGTTGACTATCCTGTCTGCGCCGTTAAGCACACAAATATTGGTTATCGAGATGGGGGCAAACCATATCGGGGAAATAAAAGCCCTGTGCAATATTGCAATGCCTGACTACGGAATGATAACAAATGTAGGGACCGCACATATTGAGGGTTTCGGCTCGCCCGAAGGAGTCGTTAAAGCTAAAACGGAGCTCTATGAATATCTTGAAAAAACAAATGGGGTGGCATTTTACAATGACAATGATATTGTTCTAAGTGGAAAAATTTCCATAACTGGTATTAGATCAGTTCCTTTTTCGAATCCTGCTGGTATTGAACTTAAAATCTTGCATCTTGCTTCTGATTTGAATCTTAAGGTTAGAGTTAAATATCAAAAAAAGGTTTTCAATATTTCCACAATGCTATTTGGAAGCTATAACCTTGAGAATATAAGAGCTGCGATTGCTATTGGACTGTTTTTCGGAGTTGATATCGAAAAGGCAGTGGAAGCAGTTGAAAACTACTGCCCCGGTAATAACAGGTCAGAAGTAAGAGATACCGGAAAGAATACTATTATATGCGATTCATATAATGCAAACCCTACAAGCATGGCTTTCGCAATAGAATCATTCTCCGATCTTAGAGGCAGTGATAAGGTGCTAATCATTGCAGACATGCTTGAGCTGGGGGAAAAAAGTGATGAAGAACATCTGAAAATTCTTAAGCTTATTAAATCCCTTGATTTTGAAGAAGTTTATCTGGTGGGACCCTGCTTTAGCAAAGTTGCAGAGGATACCGGTTACATGTCATTTCCAGATACTGAAACCCTTTCCTCTTATTTAAGGGTGAATGAAATCAGAAATAAACTGGTACTTATAAAGGGTTCGAGAAGAATGATGCTGGAGAAGCTTTATAGTTTGCTGTAGAGTCAGTCTTCAGCAAGATTTGGAACCTGACCTTCGAATCTGATTTTAATAAAAAGTATTTCCGATCTGCTTCCTAATCTTACCCTCGGCCCCCATATACCAAAACCCGACGAAATAATGTACTGTGTAGCGCCTTTTTTAAGGTAACCGTAGCTGGCCTCATATATCTTTTTTGTCAACAGGTTCAGAGGCCACATCTGTCCATTATGAGTATGTCCGGAAAGTTGAAGGTCAACACCATTGTCCTTTGCTTCTTTTAGATTAAAAGGCTGGTGATCAAGCAGTATTACAGGCTTTGCTGTGTCAATGCCATTCATTAGTTCTTTAATAGGGGTACGCTCAGTGCCTGAAAAACGCTTTGAATCTCTGTCGAGCCTTCCTATAATCTGAATGTCTCCCGGGATCGTAATAGTTTCATCCTTAAGGATTCTTATTCCTTTGCTTTCGATATAGGGGATGGTCCTCTGAGCACCACCAATGTATTCATGGTTACCAGTAATTGCATACAGTCCGTATCTGCAACCGGGACAGCTGAAATACTCTAGCAGGTCATCTCTTAGAACTGGCCCCATTTCCCCGTCAACAATATCCCCAAGCAGCAAAACCAGATCGGGTTTAATAGATTTTAACATCTCCGAAAGCTTTTTAATGCTTCTTTTTCTTATAATACTGCCGAGATGAATATCGGAAACAGCCGCAATTCTCAATTCTTTAATGTCTCCTGCATTTTTGTTAATCGTTATTTGGTACTCTTTAACAACGGGTGATATTGCATTAATAAATCCTACAACAATAAGGAAAGAAGTTAAGATAAGTGTACCAGTAAATGACCATTTCTTGTAAGATTGAATATTGCCTTCATTCAGTATCCCAGCAATTTTAAAGGGAAGGGAAACAATATCTGAAAGAAGAAGGAAAATGAAACCGTAGAGCAGGAAGGCCATCCAAAAACCGCCTATTATATTGAGGATATCAGAAAAAACTGAAGAATTTCGCGACTCAATTATTTTAGCTGCAATAAAAGTCAGTGCCAGTAACAAAAATGATATTAAATATATTATCCTGTGGTTCCTGAATGTTTCAATTGAATTATATCCTTTCAGATATATATAAAGGTTTCCTGTGAAATAAATTGTAAATACAACGGTAAAAAAAATCGCCATCTGGGATATCTTCATCGGCAGTGTAAAAAAATGTCATTAAATTCTTTTCTTTTTTTGAAGTAGAACAGGAATATTATGCTCTTGTTCAAAATGGTGTCAATATTATCATTCTTTCCAAGTCTCATTACCAGGTTTCTTTTTGTCCGCAATTCTTTAAGATTCAGATAGAAATCCCTGTGCGCTTTCATAACAGCCCTGAAACTCCTGAATTTACCTTTAAAAATGAAGAAAAATGAAGCGATGCCATCAAGAAACACCCTTATTAACATTGTGCTTATAAATTCTTTTTCCGGAAGGTTTTTATACAACAAGAAAAGATTATTCCTGAAATTGAGATAGGTCTTTAACTCAGAATTATAAGGTAGGGCACCTCCGCCAACATGAAAAACCTCAGATGTCGGTATGTATGAAACGCGGAATCCGGCTCTATGGAATCTCCAGCAAAGATCGACTTCCTCCATATGAGCAAAAAAATCTTCATCAAAACCTCCGCATCTTCTCCAGTATTCCGATCGAACAACCATGCATGCTCCGCTTGACCAGAATATATCAGTAGTATCATTATACTGGCCATTGTCGGATTCAACATAATCGAAAATTCTGCCCCTGCAGAAAGTGTAACCATATTTGTCAATAAATCCTCCGGCTGCTCCTGCATATTCAAATTTATTCTTTTCAGAGTACGACTTAATCTTTGGCTGACATGATGCAACATCAGGATTATTGTCCAAAAAACTGGTAAGTGGGATGAGCCAGTTTCTGGTAACTTCAATATCAGAGTTCAGTAATACATAATACTCTGCTTCTATCTGACCCAAAGCCAGATTATATCCGTCTGCAAAGCCATGGTTTTTCTTAAGACTGATAATTCTAACATCAGGCGAATTTCTGGAGATCCATTCAACTGAGCCATCAGTCGAACCATTATCAGCAACATAAACAATGGTATTGCTGTCAGCAGTAAGCATAACCGTTTGCCTGAGAAATTTCTCCAGCCATCCGATCCCGTTCCAGTTCAGTATTACAACAGCTGTTTTAACCATTCAAATCCTGCCTTTTATATTTCCATCTGCGATGAGTCCATAGCCAGTACTCAGGTTTTTCCCTGATAAGCTCTTCAAGCCTTTTTACATGAGTTTCCGTGATCAAATGCTTTGGCTGTCCTGCCGGGTTCTCAAAAAGCAATTCCACTTTAAGGGTGTAATGACCTCTTTTTATTTTCTGTACATTAAAAAAAACAACCGGCATATTATAGTGTTCCGCGATCTTTTCGATGCCAAGGTATACCGGTGTTTCCTGGTTGAGAAATATTGTATAATACCTTATATCAGGTTTCGCAGGGGTCTGATCTGCAATGAATCCATACATTGTACGTGTATCTTTCGCTCTGTTTTGTACGATATCCCTTATGACGTGACTCATTGGAGTTAAGACCACATTATTTCTTGACCTCAACCTATTAACAAACATGTTGAAATTTCTGCTTTGCAGAGGTTTATAGACCGATACTACTTTGTAATCAGTATATAGTGGCAGACAAACCAGCCATTCCCAGTTATTGTAATGACTATGAACCACTATCAGGTCGTGTCCTGATTTATACAGGTGTTCTAGCAATTCAGGGTTAATTACTGAAAATCTTTTTTTTAGCTCCTGATTACTCATGTGAGTAAGCTTCAGGGTCTCGATAAAAAGATCTGCCAGATGTCTGTAAAATTTCTTTGCAATTCTTATCCTTTCATCTGCAGATTTTTCGGGAAAAGATTTGGTGAGATTATTTAATACTACTTCCTTACGGTAAGTAGGGAAATAGTAAAACAAAATGTATAAAAGATCCGAAAACAGATAAAGAACTTTCAGAGGTAAAAGAGTAATAATCCAGTTGACGCCGTAAAAAATATAGAAAACAAAATTATTCATTTATCATCCCGCTCCATTTTTCATAAATTTGTTAATTATTTCAATGGTTTCCGGATAGATAAGTTTATTGGTTGCAACAGTTTCATCTCCTGTTAAATCCTTCATTCCGCCGGAAAAATCGCTGAAAATTCCTCCCGCTTCGCGTACAATAAGCATGCCTGCTGCAATATCCCACAATTTAAGATCATATTCAAAGAAAAGGTCAAATCTCCCGCATGCCACATAGGCCAGGTCAATTGAAGCAGATCCAAGTCTTCGTACTCCGTGTGTACACTTTACCAGGTAAGTGAGCAGATCCATATATGGTGTGAGTCTGTCGAAAAGATTGTATGGGAAACCCGTCGCAACCAGAGAGTCTGCCAGCGAACTTGTTTCAGAAACATGGATCCTTTTTCCATTAAGCCATGCTCCTCCATCTTTCCATGCAGCAAAAGTTTCATGGCCTCCGACCTCATGAACAACTCCCGCGATTACATCTTCATGATCCATAAGAGCAATGCTTATTGCGTATGGCCTTAGATTATGAAGGAAATTTGTTGTGCCGTCAAGAGGATCTATAACCCAGTTAAATCTTTCTCCCCTGTTGTCAGAGGTCCCCTCTTCTGCTATAAAACCCGCTTCGGGAAGTATTTTCCCCAGGCTGTTAATTAGCATTTGCTCCGACTCCCTGTCAACGTAGGATACAAAATTATTCAGACCTTTTAGTTCGACCCTTCCTATGTTGAACTTACCCGATTCTCCTATAATGAATTCGGCGGCTTTTTTTGCGGCATCCTCAATTTCAAGGCACATTTTTCCCAGATCCATATTTATTCAGTCAGTTAGCTCAATTATTAAATTATCATTTTTATCTATTCCTGTAATATTTATGGTTCTTATAGTCCCTGAGAGCCTTACATCCCATGGATATTCCACTTTCAGGTAGTTCTCTGTAAAACCACTTATCATTCCGTTCTTTCTATTCCCTTCAAAGAGTACTCTTGACCTGGTTCCGATATTTAATCTGGAGAACCATGATTGCTTTTCCTTTGAAAGAGAGATCAGCTTTTTGCTTCGCTGATCCCTTGCGTAAAAAGGCACCTTCCCTTCCATCTTAATGGCAGGAGTGCCGGGGCGTTCCGAAAAGTTGAAAACATGAAGATATGAAAGAGGAAGATTACTAAGGAAATTATAGGTGTCTTCGGAATCATTCTCAGTCTCACCGGGAAATCCGACAATAACGTCAGCTCCGATACCTGCAAGTGGAATTGCTTCCCGTATCTCTAAAACCCTGGATTCGAATAAATCTCTACTGTACCTCCTTTTCATAAGTTTAAGCACACGGTCCGATCCGCTCTGAAGAGGAATATGGAAATGAGGAAGTATCTTTTCTTCTGTTGCAGCAAGCCTTATAATATCTTTGGTTATAAGATTGGGCTCGATTGAGGATAATCTCACCCTTTCTATTCCGCGGATTTTCACAAGTTGTTCAAGCAGTCCGCTCAGAGATTCTCCTGATGATTTGCCGAAATCACCTATGTTTACTCCTGTAAGCACAATCTCCCTGGTTCCTGAGGCAGCTATATTTTCAGCTTCACGTAAGAGAACCTCAATCTCCTCATTTCTGCTTGGTCCCCTTGCAATTGGAATTGTGCAGTAGGCACAGTTGTAATCACAGCCGTCCTGTATTTTAAGAAATGAACGCGTTCTGTCACCGACTGAGAAGGATGAAAAGAATTGATCCGGGGATAGTGAACCGCATGTATGAATAACAGGTTTTTCACTTTTTCCCCGTGTTTCAAGATATTTGACAACATCGAATTTCTCATTATTCCCCAGTATAAGATCAACTCCCGGTATTGAAGAAATGACCTCAGGTCGGAGTTGGGCATAACATCCTACAACAGCAATTATCGCCTCAGGAGATCGTTGAATAAATTTCCTGATGGCTTGTCTGCATTTTCTGTCAGCTGTGTCTGTAACGGTGCAGGTGTTTATCACGTAAACATCTGCTCTCGAGTTTGGGGATACCCTTTCAAACTGCTCGACCGGGAATGATCTTGAAATTGTTGAGGTTTCAGCAAAATTAAGTTTGCAACCAAGGGTGAAAAAAGCCACTTTCCTCCTGGAGTTGCTGGTTTCATTTTTATTGCTGATAGCTTCTGATTTCAAAATGCTGAATTTTTTATTTACCTGCGGATGGCTTTCTTGTCTTTTATAAGATAGACATTTCTAAACTGAATGTCCTTGCCTTCACTCTGGAGACAAATATGCCCGCTGCTAACGTTTACCCCGGTGGCCTTGTTCTGAAGCACTCCGTTCACGTATACATCAATTGTGTTCGACTTACACACAACTTTCATGGTGTTCCATTCACCCACAGCTTTTTCTGTGGATGGGTTTTGTTTCTTCACAACTATTGTTGACTTATCTTTGCGTTCATTCATGTCTGTTCCGCTCATGCAGATGAAATCACCGGCATTGCCAGCAGCCAGCTGGCATTCAATAGTTTTAAGCCATATTGTGTCGGGAGGTTGTGAATGGATAAAGACTCCGCTGTTCGTGGCTTCGATGGGCCATCGCCATTCCAGATGGAGAGTATAATCCGAGTATGTATCCTTTGTCCTCATGTAACCGAATGGAGATCCTGTAATATGAATCACGCCATCTCTTACTGTAAATACTTCTGCAGGGTCAACTGATTTGTCTTTAAGATAAAATACCCACCCCGACAGGTCTTTGCCGTTGAAAAGCTGAATATTCTCAATGTTCGGAGTCCTTCTGGGCTTTTGGCTTTTTAAACTCTTCTGTCTTGTTTGTGCCAGGATTCCGGATGATGCTGTGGTAATAAGTAATAAAATTACCGCAATAAAATTTAGCGTCTTGTTTCTCATGATTATTATTTTGCAATTTTTTTTGAAAATACAAAAAAGATAGAAAAATCAGAGGAGCTTGCTTGCAAGTTCAGCCAGGAAACTCCGTTCCCCTTTTACCAGGTTGACATGAGCAAATATCTCCTGATCTTTCATTTTGTCAGACAGGTAGCTAAGCCCATTTGAAGCAGTGTCCAGATATGGAGAATCAATCTGTTCAATGTCCCCGGTAAAGACCATTTTAGTACCTTCTCCTGCGCGTGTTATTATTGTTTTAATCTCGTGTGGAGTAAGATTCTGTGCTTCATCGACGATAAAGAATATGCTTGAAAGGCTTCTGCCCCTTATGTATGCCAGTGGTGTTATCACCAGTTTTTCTTCCTTCATCATATCATTAATCCTTATAAATTCGGGGCTTTGATGGCTGAATTTGTGTTTGATGACAGTCAGATTGTCGTACAAAGGTTGCATGTATGGTTCCATTTTCTCTTTCACATCGCCGGGCAGAAAACCAAGATCACGGTTTGCCAGAGGAACGATTGGCCTCGCAAGAAAGATTTGCTTATATCTTTTATATTGTTGAAGTGCAGCTGCAAGGGCAAGAAGGGTCTTGCCGGTACCAGCCTTCCCTGTAAGTGATACCAGCTGAATCTCCGGATTCAAGAGAGCATCAAGTGCAAATGTCTGTTCTGCGTTACGTGGATCTATGCCGTAGGTTGTTTGCTTAATTACCCTGTTAAGCAACTTGCTTGCGGGATTATAATGGGCCAGGGCACTTGATCCGCTGTTTTTCATGATAAAGAACTGGTGACCCTTGAGATTGGGATCAATATTAAATTCAGCAGCGTTAACACCATCAGGAACCTCATAGAGCTTGTTAATAAGGGCATGATCAACCCCATCAAGCACCTGAATACCTTTGTACAAATCATCAATATTAGCAACCTTGTCGTTCTGATAATCCTGCGCAATGATTCCCAGGGATTTGGCTTTCATTCTCAGATTTATATCCTTTGTTATCAGAACTACAGTCTTGTCTTTGTTGGAATTGCATACATATTCTGCAATAGCGAGTATCCGGTGATCGGCATTCCTCTCTGGAAAGGATTCATTCACCTTCTCTGAAAAATCCTTCCCGGTTTCAATATGCAGATTACCCAGATTCTCACCAAGAGGTATATTAGCGGTGAGAAGCATATCCCCCGAAAGTTTGTCGAGCTCCCTTGTAAATTCTCTTGCATGAAAGTTAATAAGATCATTTCCCCGCTTGAACTTATCAAGTTCTTCCAGCACAACAATCGGTATTATTACATCATTTTCCTCGAAATTGTAAATACATTTATAATCGTGAAGAAGAACATTAGTGTCAATAATAAACAGTTTCTTATTATGTTTCTTTTTCATTGCTAAATGATTTGTAATCAGTGAACTGTACACTAAATGGCTAAAGCCGGCACTTGACCTGCAAAATTAATTAAATAAAGTATACTTTGTAGTGGGTTCTGAGGCTATCTCAATAATTTAATTCTTTATCCTAGTCATCCATTGAGACTAAATTAGATAAGAATAATATATATCTCAATTAAACTGAAACAAATTGAGATAAATTAATTTTCTAAATCAGAAAAAATGATTAAATTACAAGTTTAAAACTAAAGGTTTAAACGTGCCTTTATTAAATTGGTTTTGTAAGTTGCTTAATCTTAATGTTAGATTAAAGCTCTTACTACTAGTAACTTCCCTCTTATATTTACCGTCGGTTATAGCTCAATTCAACCCCGGAACGATCGGTTATAACCAGACAATATGCAATGGTTCAAGGCCTGAAACGCTGATTGAACTTACAAGTCCTTCTGGAGGAACAGGATATTACACATTCCAATGGCAGAGTTCCAGTGATAATAGGAAGTGGAAGAATATATCACGTGCTACCGACCTGAATTACACACCTCCAGTAATAAGAACAAATACTTGGTACAGACGAAATGTTACAAGCGGTTCTTATGGTACTCTGAGTTCTAATTCCGTTTTAGTTGCAGTATACCCAAGATTTGATCCTGGTGTAATTGGGAATTCCCAAACCATATTTACAATGAGAAACCCACAGATATAATTCAGCTTACCCCGGCAACGGGAGGGAATGGAACCTACACCTATCAATGGCAGAGTTCACTGGATAATTCTTCCTGGGCTAATATTGACGGCGCAACTACAATGGGTTATTCCCCACCCTTACTGACAACAAGTACATATTACAGACGAACAGTGTTTAGTGGAGAGTGTGCACCAGTATTCAGCAATACGGTCATAATAACAGTTTCACCGCGTTTGACACAGGCCCAGTTGCA
>CAZTJT010000036.1:0-34130 GCA_964613785.1 uncultured Rikenellaceae bacterium | reverse complement strand
TTGAGGGGCTGGTGCCGGTTACGGTGTGCAAGTTCGAGTCTTGTTCTGGGCACCAAAAAAATAATATCAGGGGCCATGTACATATGATTCAGTGTTCCTGATTTCCGTTCATCATAGCTTAATCAGTGAAATATTAGTGTTTTCAGTTAATCCGGAATAAATTAATCTGCGAAAAAGCCGTACTTTACTACTTCATTTCAGTTAACAGTTATTTCAAATTTTTCTTATAAATTAGTTTAGTTTAAAACATTACATTATGAAAAGGATTTTAATACTGACAGGGCTAGCATGTTTTATGCTGACCGGATTTAGTCAGGAAACTTTTTTTCCAACCAAGGAAGGTACTGTTCTTGTCTATAAATCATTAGATAAGAAATCTAAGGAAACTGGCACTGTAAAATACACAATCACTAAGGTGAATGCCAGCGGAAATGACCTGGACATTACTTATCTTGTTGAGTCTATTGATCCCAAGGAATCACTCCTGTACAAGGAGGAAATAACGATACAGCAGAGAGGTGACAAATTGTATATGGATATGAGCAATTTGATAAACAAAGCTGCCTTTCAGCAGAATGGAGAGATCCCGGCAGAGGTTGAGATAACGGGTAATAATATGGAAATACCAGTGAATGCTCAGCCTGGAACATTGCTGCCTGATGCTTCAGTATCAATGGCCCTGAAGATGGGATTTGTCAATATGAAAATGGCTGCTGATTTGACCAACAGAAAGGTAGAAGCAATTGAAGATATTACAGTTCCTGCTGGTACATTCAAGTGCCATAAATTCTCCAGCGATGTCAGTGCCACTGTTATGGGAATGACGGCAAAGTCAAAAAGCATGGAATGGTATGCCAAAGGAATAGGATTGGTAAAATCTGAATCATATGATAAGAGTGGTAAAGTGCAGTCAACAATGCATCTGGTAGAGCTGAAGAAGTAATTGGCAGAGTTAATCTGTAATCGAATCATAAACCGCCTGCAGAATATTCGTTCTTATATTATTCTCAGAGATCTTGTTATTGTTTCGTGTAGGGTATACCCTGTTTGCCAGGAAAACATAGCTTATTTCATGAACCGGATCTATCCATACAAAGGGTCCGGTATATCCTGAATGGCCGAAGCTCTCCGGCGACGCTCCCTTTGTGGGGTAAGCATCTTCCTGCTTAAGTTCAGAGTTATTCAGGAGAGGCTTGTCGAATCCCAATCCTCTTCTGTTGTTGTTTTCAGGGAATTGTACCCTTGTGTATTCCCTCATCACCTCTTCAGCTAAAATCTGTTCACCTCCATACTGCCCCATCCTTCTGTAAAGCTCCATCAGTTTCATGAGATCGTTTGCTGTGGCAAATAATCCTGCATGTCCTGATATCCCTCCCTGGAGCGCAGCTGCCTCATCATGAACCGTTCCAAGTAACTGCTGCCTTCTGAAAACAGAGTCATATTCAGTAGGGATTATCCTCTCAAGTGGATATTTCAGGTAAGGGTTAAAACCTATGTCAAAAGCACCAAGCTTGTGATAAATATTCTTTGTGACATATTCATACCACTTTTCACCAGTCTGTTGCTCAATAATCTGTGGTGAAATTATAAATGTCAGGTCGGAGTATACATATTTTTTTTCTCCTAGAGGGCTCTTCCTGATTTCGGCAAACATTCTTTTTTTGAATTTGTCATTTATATAAAGATTATCAGCAACTTTCAGGGGATGCTTTGATGAGAATTCATGACTGATAAACCTCCTTTTATAAGTTGTATCGGTTTTCATTGTTTCTTTCCAGAAAAGCATAAAGGGAACGAGTCCTGCCTGGTGTGCCAGGAGGTCTTTCATTGAAAGATCAGCTTTGTTTGATCCTCTGAAATATGGAAGATAATCCCCCAGTGATTTTTCAGGGGAGAACAAGCCCCGTGTATTAAGCAATAGCAAACCGGCCAGTGTTGAAGATATTTTTGTAACTGAAGCCAGGTCAAAAAGATCATCTGTTGACACAGGAGTCCGGTTCTCATAGGTATGAAAACCATAAGTTTTATGAAATATGACTTTCCCTTTTCTGGCAACCATTACTTCACAACCCGGGTATGCCTTTATATTTAATCCCGAATTTGCTATGGAATCTATCCTTCTCGTTAAAATGGTAGATGACAAACCTGCATTTTCAGGGAAAGCATATTCAAGCCGCAGTCCACCGGGAGTATTTAATCCAAACCCTGCAGGCCATCCGGTGTTTATCGTTACAGGCAGTCGACCTCTGCCGCCAATTCCGCCGTAAATTATCTGGGCTGAAAGATCTTCGGTGTAACTGTTTTCCTGATATGCAAGTATAAGTCCTTCAGATTTCTTAAGTGCTTCGAGCTTATTAAGAGCATATGGATTACCGAAATAGACAACTATGGTTCTGTTATTTTCCGTCAGCTTTTCAAGAAAATGATTCAGGTACTTATCGATACCGTAATTATTGTAGGGCCTCTGATCTGTTCTGAATATACCTGCTATTATAAGATCATATCCTGATAATTCATTTATGAGTTCTGCTGACTTTTCTTGATCAGACGTCTCTACTACATAAGCATCAGATGGATGGTAATTCTTAAGCACCTTCTGAAATTCTGTGATCCTGTCACTGTTTATAGCAAGAGTTGCGATTTTAATTCTATCCAGATCTCTTACAGGGATTATCTCTTTTTCATTATTCAATACTGTAATGGAACTGGCATAAAGATCCCTGATGAGGGCCTTAACAGAAGGATCCGATAGGTCTTTTGAAAGGTTTTCTTCTGGTATCTGACGCAGTTTGGTAAGTCCTGCCCAATACTTTGCAGCAAGGATCTTCCGGCATTTATTGTCAATATCAGCTTTAGAAATTTCTTTAAGTTCGATCAGTTTCATTGTTTCCCTTATTGTGGCATTGACATCGGTGACAAATTCAACCACATCATTACCCGCGGCAAGAGCTTTTGCCTCAGCTATTCCATTTTCATAGTACTTGGTAACTCCTTTCATGTTCATCGCATCTGTAATGACAAGCCCTCTGAAATTCATTTCGGTTTTTAAGAGGCTATTGATTATTACCCGAGAAAGAGTAGATGGCAACCCTGACCGGGAATCAAGGGAAGGAAGATTAAGATGTGCAGTCATTATGCATCCTGCCCCTGAATTGATGAGGTTTAGAAAAGGGAACATCTCAATGCTTTCTAGTCTTGCTCTGGAGTGAGTAATTACGGGAAGGTCTAGGTGCGAGTCTGTTTGTGTATCCCCATGCCCTGGGAAATGTTTTACGCAAGCAAGAACTCCATTGCTCTGCATCCCCTTCATATACATTATCGACTTGGATGTAACATTTTCTTTTATTTCACCAAATGACCTGTAATTTATTACCGGATTTAAAGGATTGCTATTTATGTCTGCCACCGGAGCAAGATTTACGTGCACTCCCATCCTTTTCATCTGTTTTGCTACAGATTCTCCCATCCTGAAGATAAGGGAATCATCATTTATTGCTCCAAGAGTCATCTGGAAGGGAAATTTTTCAACGTTGTCAAGCCTCATTCCTAATCCCCACTCAGCATCCATCGAAATTAATAGCGGTACTTTGGAAATACCCTGATAATAATTAGTTAGTTCTGCCTGTTTTTCAGGAGTTCCCTGAAAAAAAACGATCCCTCCAATCCCGTAATTTCTAATTAAATCAGTAATTTCTACTTCATGTGACACATTTTTGTTCGAATAACCCGCAATCCAGATACATTGAGCAATCTTTTGTTCCATTGTAAGGCTTTTCATGACAGAGTCTACCCATGGATGATTCAGGAACAGGAGAAAAGGAGGCTCATTCTTCTGTGCAAACAGACCAAGGGATGTATTTATGTATATGATTAGTAAAAATGATTTGATTATTGCCTTTTTCATAGGAGTTGATGCTGATTAAATATTATATGAATAGAAAAGTGTTAGCCGCGACCAAATTTACAAATTTTTTGCCCACCGGCACTCCAGTCAATTGGATGTTGTATAACTGCCAGGATAAATAAATTCAAATAAATTCAATCAGTACATTAGTTGAGCAGCCAAATTATTAAATTGCAGAATTATTTTCTTGCAGAAATAGGAAATCTATAATGGCAAAAGCTGGAAGATTGCTTTCTCTCGACATTTTCAGAGGGATGACCGTGGCATTCATGATAATTGTTAACACTCCGGGCAGCTGGAATTATGTCTATTCCCCCTTGAGGCATGCGGAATGGCACGGATGTACACCTACTGATCTTGTTTACCCCTTTTTCCTTTTCATTGTGGGTGTTTCAATCTGGTTTTCATTAAAAAAATATGGCCACGAGCTCAACGGACCATCTATCGTAAGGATACTTAGACGAACAGCTTCAATTTTTGCACTTGGCGTGCTGCTTGCAATATTCCCATACTTTCTGCGGGATTATTCCACTTTTCGAATAATGGGGGTATTGCAAAGGATTGCACTCGCCTATGGATTCGGTGCTTTGATATGTATGTTGGTCAACAGGAATTATCTTTGGATAGTAACGGCTGTGATATTATTACTTTACTGGGGCTTGCTAGCATTTCTAGGAGGCTCTGATCCCTATAGCCTGGAAGGTAATTTTGCCCTTAAAGTCGATGAGGCCTTACTTGGTAAAAACCATATGTACAAAGGTTTCGGCATCCCTTTCGAACCCGAAGGCCTTTTAAGTACCATACCTTCAATATGTACAGTAATTATCGGTTTTTATACCGGAGAAATTGTCGGTAAAAGCAAAAAAGGTACACGATCAGTACTTAAGCTTCTGCTTATTGGAGTTTCACTTTCAGGACTGGGACTGCTCTGGAATGAGTTTTTCCCTATTAACAAGCCTTTATGGACAAGTTCCTATGTTCTGTATACTTCAGGTCTGGCTATGGTTACTCTGACGTTTATATATTTTTTCAGTGACGTTCTCAAATGGCAGAAGTGGGGTACCTTTTTCAGGATATTCGGGACAAATGCCCTTTTTGCTTATTTCATGGCAGGAATCTGGACCAAGCTTATGCTATATGTTATTAAGGTACCCTCTGGAGATAAGAGTATCAGCCTATATAATTGGCTTTATGAGAAATTATGTGTACCGCTTGCAGGCAATATGAATGGCAGCCTGCTTTTCGCATTGATCCAGATGCTTTTTATATGGCTTCTTGTATTTCTACTCTACAGAAAGAAAATATTTATTAAAGTATAATTACCGATCCATAACTTCAGGCTGAATACAATTTTGAAAATGGAAGATATTGAGATAATAAATATTATTTCATGCGGGTATGACAATTTGTTTGGTACCATAGAAAAAGAAATTGTCGCTTTGCCCCAGTCAGGATCCGACAGAAGATATTTCAGAATTAACCTGCCGGGTAAAAGTGTTATTGGTACCTATAATGCCAATCATGAAGAAAATGAAGCCTTCATAGGCTTTTCAAGGCATTTCAGGTTCAGAAAACTGCCTGTTCCGGAGATTTATGGATATCTGCCCGATGAATATGTATATTATCAACAGGATCTTGGCGATGATAATCTTTATACATGGCTTCATAAAAAATCCCCCGCAGCATTCTTTGATGAAGAAACCATGATCCTGTACAGGAAAATTCTTGATAATCTCATACTATTTCAGACTCGCGGCATCGACGGATTAAATCTGGACCTATGTTATCCGCACAAAAGTTTTGACAGGCAATCGATGATGTGGGATATGAATTATTTTAAATATATGTTCTTAAAGCTTCTTGCAGTTCCATTCAATGAACGCCGCTTGGAAAACGATTTTGAGACACTCGCTGACTATTTACTGGAAACGGGACAGGATTATTTTCTTTATCGTGATTTTCAGACAGCAAACGTCATGGTTGTAGAAGGTGAACCATGGTTCATTGATTACCAGGGCGGGAGGAAAGGTGCCCCCCAGTATGATGTTGCTTCATTACTTTATGATGCAAAAATACCTATGCCTGAACAGAACCGTGAAGAACTTCTGGAATATTATATTGAAAGATTTTGTTCCGAATCCGAACAAGAAAAGCACAGATTCAAGGGACACTATAGCGGATTCAGTATGATAAGACTGATGCAGGCTCTGGGAGCTTTTGGTTTCAGGGGATTATATGAAAAGAAACCTACTTTTACCGACAGCATTGTACCAGGAGTAAAAATCCTGAGCCAGATCATTACGCGTGCAGAGGAGCATATAAAACTTCCTGAATTGTTTGCAACTATTAAATCCATACCACAATCAGATTTGTTCATAAAACTTTCAGAGACAAGAAAAATATAGACACCTGATGAAAGCAATGATTATGTCGGCAGGAAAAGGTACCAGACTTGGAACAATAACAAAGACAATTCCCAAGGTACTTGTTGACATCAACGGAAAAAGTCTTCTTCAGAGAGCTGTTGAAAAATGTACTGCCTCCGGTTTTGATGATATTATAATTAATGTACATCATTTTGCCGACCTCGTTGAAGATGAAATATATCGTTTAAGAGAGATGGGATTCAGACTATCGGTGTCTGATGAAAGGGAGATGCTTCTTGAAAACGGAGGAGGGCTCTTCAAGGCCAGGGGGTTCTTCGATGATAATCCTTTCCTGGTATACAATGCTGATATTGTGACAGACCTTGATCTGATAGCTCTCTATAATTATCACGTGGAAAAACAAGGATTGGCAACCCTGGCTGTTAGAAAACGGCCTGGAAACCGCTTTCTGCTTATCAACAATGAAGGAATTCTCAAAGGATGGTGCAATATCGCGACGGGAGAAAAAATACTTGCCGGTGATCCTGGTACAGGACTTATTGAAATAGGATTTTCATCAGTCCAGATTGTTGATCCCAGTATTTTTCATTATATGAAGGAAGGCATTTATACAGTTGTCGACTTGTATCTTAAGTTGGCAGGATATCATAGAATCTATACTTACAGACATGACTCAGGCTACTGGTTCAATGTGGGTACTCCCGAAGACCTTGATAATGTAAGAGAATTCCTTGCCTAGATTTTCCAGAAAGATTTCGAGAAAAGGACGAAGACAGTTATAATCTCAAGCCTTCCTATAATCATGAGGAAGCTGAGGATCAATTTGACCAGTGATGGTAAATTCCCATAGTGGAACATTGGTCCTACCGATCCCAGCCCCGGACCTATATTCCCAAGAGATGAGGCCACGGCACTTGATGCAGTTATAAGGTCGATCTTAAAAACAACCAGCAGGATCGTTCCAACCAGAAATATAAAAACATAAAGTGTAATGAATGATAGTATTGAGATGTTTGCAGTGTCGGATAAAGGTTTGTTGTTGATCTTAATCTGTGTAATTACATTAGGATGGATAAGTTTTATCATAACATTTCTTACATTTTTCACCACAAGAAGATGTCTTACCATCTTAATACTACCTGTGGTTGAACCTGTACTGGCTCCGGCAAACAGCAGAATAAAGATGACCACAAAACCTGCGGAAGGCCAAGTAAGATAATCTGCGGTGATATAACCTGTTGTTGTGATTATGGAAATGACCTGGAAGAAACCTTGCCTGATTGCCGGTTCAAGTGATTGATCTGTAGAAGTAATTAGTATTGAAGCCACCAGTGTTCCGAAAAAAAGTACTGTGAGAACATAGAACCATAGTTCCTCATCCTGCCTTACTTTTCTGAATCTTAGCTTCACGAGGTAATAAAAAACCACGAAACTTATTCCCGATAGAAACATAAAGATCATAATTATATACTGACTATAGGCAGAATATGATGAAATGCTGGTGTTCTTCGATGAAAATCCTCCTGTTGCAACGGAGCCAAAAGAATGGCAGATGCTGTCGAACATGTTCATTTCACCAAGATTAAGAAGGATTATCTCAGAAATTGTAAGGCCCAGGTAGACGTAAAGCAATCTTAATCCTACTGCCTGGGTTCTGGGATGGATTTTGCTTTTTAGAGATGATTCCAGGTTAAGCAGCTGACCTGCAGTCATACCAAGCGAAGGTAAAATGATTATCACAAGCATGATTATTCCAAATCCGCCAATCCAGTGGGTAAAACTTCTCCAGAACAATATTGAATAAGGAAGCGACTCAACATCTGATATAATTGATGATCCCGTTGTTGTAAATCCTGATGAGGATTCAAAAAATGCATCAGGAAAATTGCTTATTGAACCGCTTAAAATGTACGGTAGAGTTCCGAAAGAAGTCAGGAAAATCCAGGCGAGGGTCACCGACATAAATCCTTCTCTGGTTGAGATCTTTTCCATTGTTCTTTTACCGGCTATCATAAGTAAGATTTCAGCGAAGACAACCGATATAATAGATGAAAATATAAATGGACCAGGATTCTCTTTGTATACTATTGCCACAGGAAGACAACATAAGAATGAAATTGACTCTATCCGGAGAATATTGCTAAGAATCCGAAGGATAACAAAAGGATTGATCAGTTTCATGTCAGGTGAAATCAGTGGTAAATATAATCAGAATTAATCATGAAAATTATGCCGCCTGAACATCATTCCACTGACTTTTGTTTTAGAATAGTTTGTTGGGTGGTTACATTAATATTATATCTTTGAGTCATACTTTTAAAAAATTGTTGAATGGGAAAAGTACTCGTAATAGGAGCAGGCGGTGTAGGAACTGTAGCAGTTCATAAAATGGCATCTCTTCCTGATGTTTTTACCGAGATCTTACTTGCAAGCCGCACCAAGTCAAAATGCGATGCAATAGCTGCAAGAACAGGTAGTAAAAGGATAAAAACTGCTCAGATTGATGCCGATAATGTTCCTGCGTTAAGAAAACTGATCAAAGGCTTCGGACCTGATATTGTTGTTAATCTTGCTCTTCCTTACCAGGACTTGCATATCATGGATGCCTGCCTTGCTGAGGGGGTATCTTATCTTGATACTGCAAATTATGAACCTCTGGAAGAGGCAAAATTTGAATATAAATGGCAGTGGGCTTACATGGACAGATATAAAAAAGCCGGTATTACGGCAATCCTTGGCTGTGGATTTGATCCCGGAGTAACCCAGGTCTTCACTGCTTACGCTGCCAAACATCATTTTGATGAATTACTCTACCTCGACATTGTTGACTGTAATGCAGGCGACCATGGTAAACCTTTTGCTACGAATTTCAATCCGGAAATCAATATACGTGAGGTTACACAAAAAGGAAAGTACTGGGAAGACGGAAAATGGATATACACAAAACCTCACGAAATACATAAACCGTTAACATATCCTGATATAGGTCCGAAAGAATCATATCTGATCTATCATGAAGAGCTTGAATCGCTGGTTAAAAACTTCCCTTCACTGAAACGGGCACGCTTCTGGATGACATTCGGACAGGAGTATCTTACTCATCTGCGCGTTATTCAAAATATTGGGATGGCCGGTATAGAACCTGTAATGTTTGATGGACGCGAGATAATACCAATCCAGTTTCTTAAAGCAGTACTCCCTGATCCTGGCGAACTTGGCGAAAACTACAAGGGCCAGACATCTATTGGGTGCCGGATTAGAGGTATCAGGAATGACAAGGAAAAGACTTATTACATATATAATAATTGTAGTCATGAAGCAGCATACAAGGAGACTGGTGCCCAGGGAGTAAGCTACACAACAGGAGTGCCCGCTGCCATAGGCGCGATGATGTTTCTTACCGGCGTATGGAAGAAACCGGGAGTTTACAATGTCGAGGAATTTGACCCTGATCCATTTATGCAACAGCTGAACCTACTTGGATTGCCATGGGTCGAATTGCATGATGTAGATCTTGAACTTTAAAACAAATACCTGAAAAATAAGTACGGTCGGATGATAATTGCGCAACAAACATTATATACTTAAACCAATCGGGAAGTTAAACAGAGAAAAAGGTGACCTTGAATATCAACTATGAAATCATCCCTTCCCCATGCTACGTTATTGAAGAAAAACGTCTCCGGAAAAATCTGTCACTTATCAGGCATGTCTCAGAAGAATCAGGTGCTGAGATAATTCTGGCTTTCAAGGGATTTGCAATGTGGGGAGTGTTTCCAATTATCAGGGAATATATCAATGGGGCTTCTGCAAGCTCTTTGAATGAAGCCCGTCTGTGCAAAGAAGAAATGGGAACCTTTGCCCATACCTATGCTCCAGTGTATAAAAGTTCGGAGTTTGAATCGGTCCTGGAACTAAGCTCACATATTACTTTTAATTCATTGGCACAGTATAGCAAATATATTAAAACGCTAAAGGGATACTCACGGAAGATTTCACCGGGTTTGAGGATAAATCCTGAATTCTCAGAAATTAGCCATGGGATATATAATCCATGCTCCCAGGGCTCAAGGCTTGGAGTTACCGCCGGCCAGCTGGAAGGGAACCTGCCGGAAGGAATTGAAGGATTCCATTTTCATGTCCTGTTCGAATCGGATTCCTATGCCCTTGCAAAAGTTTTGGAAGTTGTGGAGTCAAAGTTCGGAAAGTTCTTTCCGAAATTAAAATGGATAAATATGGGAGGAGGCCATCTTATTACGGGTAAGAATTACGATTCTGCTCACCTTGTTAAGATTCTAAAGGAGTTCAGGGAAAGAAATGGTTTGCACATAATTCTTGAACCGGGAAGCGCCTTTGCATGGGAAACTGGTGAACTTGTGGCCACTGTAGAGGATGTGGTTGAGAATCATGGTATCAGGACTGCAATTCTTGATGTTTCGTTTACAGCCCACATGCCTGACTGCCTTGAAATGCCGTATAAACCAAAAATTTTGGGAGCAGTGGAACCTGTTCCCGGAAAACCAGCCTACAGGCTCGGAGGAAACTCATGTTTATCAGGGGATGTGATGGGGGAGTGGTCATTTGAAAAGGAATTAAGACCTGGCGACAGAATCGTATTCCTTGATATGATTCATTATACCATGGTAAAAACCACTACTTTCAACGGAGTTCCACACCCTGGAATTGGTGTATGGACCATGGATAACAAATTTAACCTGCTCAGGGAATTCAGTTATAGAGATTACAAGGACAGGTTGTCGTGAGATAATACCTGATTCTTTACATGTCAATAACTCCTGACCCCAGAAGCTCATCACCATCATACCAGGCTGCAAACTGTCCGGCAGTTATACCGCGTTGTAACTTGTCGAAAAGAATATAAATCTCCCCATACTTTTTGAATAATCTTGCTTTCTGCAAAGGTTGTCGGTACCTTATCCTCACCTCATATACCCTTGATTCATTATCCCTGAGTTCAAGATCATCCCTTATCCAGTGTATCTCATCTTTCCTGATTTTCAGACCCTTTCTGTAAAGCCCAGGATGTGTTGCCCCTTCTCCTACATATACTATGTTATCATGTGTATCCGTACCAATAACAAAAAGCGGCTCCTTCAAGCCTCCTACATTCAATCCTTTTCTTTGTCCAATTGTAAAGAAATGGGCTCCTTCATGGATTCCTACCTCAGTACCCATTTCCCTAGTATAAACCGGTGACTTGGAATTCACTACTAAATCATCAAAGGTAAGACCGGGGCCGGGGATTCCCTGTAGCCATTTCTTATTACATTTATCAGATGGTATACTGATAATGGAACCATTTATCGGCTCAAGCTTCTGCTTAAGAAAAGTTGGCAGATGAACCTTGCCAATAAAGCATATACCCTGGGAGTCTTTCCTAGTGGCCGTCGGAAGCCCAAGATCAGCAGCTATTTTACGGACCTGAGGCTTGCTCATGTGGCCTATGGGGAACAACGCCGTTGCCAACTGCTCCTGGCCGATCTGGCAAAGGAAATAACTCTGGTCTTTGTTGAGATCTTTTCCGGACAGCAACCGGTAGATTTTCTTTTCTCCTCTATTTATCACCTCTTTTCGGCAATAATGCCCCGTGGCAATGTAATCAGCTCCCAATTTTCGGGCTTCCTTTGCAAATGAATCAAATTTTATTTCCCTGTTGCATAATACGTCTGGATTTGGAGTACGCCCATTTTTATATTCCTTAAACATGTAATCCACCACTCGTTTACTGTAAGATTCACTTAAATCAACAAAATGAAATGGGATTTCGAGTTTTTTTGCAACCATCTCGGCGAACATGAAATCATCTTCCCAATGGCAGTCACTTATAAGAAGTCCTGTGGTATCATTCCAATTACGCATAAAAAGTGCCGCTACATCGAAGCCTTCTTTTTTCAGAACCCATGCAGCCACACTCGAGTCAACACCGCCCGATAATCCAACGACAACCTTATTTTTCATGCGTCAAAGTTAATTAAAAGGCTTTAAATTGATAACTTTATCCTGTTATGGGAGCAGGAACATTAACAATTTACAGCGCTTCGGCAGGATCAGGCAAGACTTTCAGGCTTGCGGGAAATTATCTTCTATCTCTGTTCAGATCAAAGTACCATTACCGTAAAATTCTGGCTGTGACTTTCACTAACAAAGCAACAGCCGAGATGAAAAGAAGGATACTCGACCAGCTTAATATGCTGGCATCCGGCAGAGATTCAAAATATATGAAGGAGCTTTTATCAGAAACTGGCAAGTCAGAACAAATAATCAGATCTGAAGCAAAAGAGATCCTCTTTTCAATATTGCATGATTATTCGAGATTTTCTGTATGTACTATTGATACTTTCTTTCAAAAGATTATCCGTGCTTTCACCCTGGAATGCGGACTTAATTCCGGATTCAGCGTGGAAATTGACCATAGCATTGTTCTGAACACTGCAGTAGATGAGATGATTGCATCATCAGCCGAAGACCAAAATCTTAAGAACTGGCTCCTGCGTTATGTCCTTGCAAACCTTGACGAGGAAAAAAGCTGGAATATAAAAGATTCTATAGTCAGGCTTTCGGAAGAACTTTTCAGGGAGAAATTCAAAATATTATCATCTGATGAAATAGATAACCTTAAGAACAAAGATTTCTTGCTCAGGTATATCGAAAAACTTCAATCAATAAAGTCATCTTTTGAAGAAAAGATGATCCATCTTGGAAAAAATGCGGTCAGGATATGCTCGGAATATAATCTTACTGATGAAATGTTCTTCAATAAGAGCAGGGGAGTTCCAGGTTATATAAGGTCGTTGGCAGAAGGAAAAATTACAAAACCCCTTGATAAGGTGAGGGCCATTTTAAGCGATCCTCCACGATGGGCTACAGGGAATCCACACCCCATGTTGCAAAAGGCAGTTAATGAGGGACTGGACAGTACTTTAAGAGAAGCTATTAAACTGTATGATGATAATATAGTAAATTATAATACAGCAAATTCCATACTTCAGAATCTGTATGCACTGGGAATCCTTTCTGACGTCTTAAGAAAAGTCCATGAAGTTACCACTGAAGAAAATCTATTCCTGATTTCTGACGCCGGTGAACTTATTAATCTTATTACAAAAGGCGATCAAACTCCGTTTATTTATGAAAAAATTGGATCCAAGTATGAAAACTATATGATTGACGAATTTCAGGATACATCGATTCTGCAATGGAACAATTTTCATCCGCTGCTTAACAATAGCATGGCTGAAGGCAATGATAGCATGGTAGTTGGAGATGTAAAACAATCTATCTACAGATTCAGAAACAGTGACTGGAAGATCCTGGGAAATATGCTGGAAAAAGATGTTGATCATAAAAGAATCAAAGTAGAATCACTCAATAATAACTACAGGAGTCGCTCAAATATCATTTCATTCAACAATTCATTTTTTACAGTAATACCGGAACTGATTGACCAGTACTTCCCCGACAGCCCTGTTGGTATGAGCTTCAGGAAACTTTATAAAGAAGCTATTCAACATGATCCGGGTCGGTCTGCAGGCGGATATGTGAGACTCGATTTCATCAAGGATGATGATGCAGTGAAACCTGAGGAGTCTGATAATTCACCTCTGAATGAAGCAGATCTGAAAAACAGAACAGCTACCGGATGGAGAGTAAAAGTTCTGCAAAGCATCCCTGTTGTAATTGAGACTTTTCTTAATAAAGGTTACAGTGCTTCAGATATTGGCATTCTGGTAAGGGATGGACGTGAAGGTGCGGAAGTTATGAATGCAGTCATCGAATACTCCGGCAGAATCACTGAAAATAACAATGTACATAAATACAATATTGTATCAAACGATTCGCTGCTTTTTTCCAAATCAAACGTCATTACATTTATTATTTCTGTAATTAAAGTCATTATTGACCCTCAAGACTATATCAGCAGAGCTGTTATGCTCAGGTATTACTTTTATGCAAAGGAAACACCAGGGGCTGAAATGATGACACTGTTCAGAGAGGACCTGATCTCAGAATCAGGAAAATATTTGCCGGAAGGTTATGATAAATTCCTTGAAAAGGCTGAAAAAATGAACCTTTTTAATGCAGTAGAATCGATAATTGATTTTTTTGAGGTTGGAAAATATTCCTGGAATGTCCCCTACATCATTGCTTTCATGGATATTATCCTGGAATATTCAAAAAACAAAAATACTGACTTCAGATCTTTTATCGAATGGTGGGAGCTTTCCGGGGAGTCAAAATCAGTAATTCTTCCTTCAGGCCTTGATGCAATTAAAGTGTTGACAATTCATAAATCAAAGGGATTGGAATTCCCGGTTGTAATTCTTCCCTTCCTTTCATGGAATCTTGACCACCGTCCTTCAAAACGCCCTGTGATCTGGACAAAGCCAAAATCCCCACCATTTAATGATCTCGGAATTATCCCCGTAAAATACAGTTCCGAATTGTCTGAAACGATTTTTGCCTCTGATTATAATGAGGAACGCTTTCATTCTTTTCTGGATAATGTTAATCTGCTTTACGTCGCAATGACCCGAGCCGTTGATGCAATATACGGATTTATACCTGACGAACCCGGGCCTTTGAATGGAATTGCAAAAATCATAAAGGAGGCAGTGCAACATGATATTAATCCGGCCGGGAAATCAGGTGTGAACCTCAGCCATTTGTTCAACACCAACAGAAAGGTATTTGAGCTAGGGGAGATACCAGTAAAGGAAGACAAAAGAGAAACTTACCAGTATCTGACGCTGAATTTATACAAAGTCAATAAACAACCGGAATCTTTAAGACTTAAGCTTAATGCGGAAAATTATTTTGGCACCAACGCAGAACTTAAAAAAGATATGACAGGCTATGGAACATTAATGCATGAAGTATTCGCAGGAATTTCCTGCAGGAAAGATATTCCGGATTCAGTGTGGAGATTGGTGCTTGAAGGCAAAATAGACTCTAATAAATCAAATATAATTATTCAAAGGTTAATTGAACTCATCTCGGATGAAAAGGTATCGAAGTGGTTTGATCCGGGAAACGTTGTTATGAAGGAAGTTGGAATTCTGCTGCCTTCCGGCGCCATAAGACGCCCCGACCGTATTATTTTAAGAGAAGAAAATGCCATAATAATTGACTTTAAATTTGGTGAAGAGAGTCCAATGCATGCGGAACAGATAAGTCTGTATCGTAGTTTACTTGAATTGATGGGATACAAGAAAACTGAAGCTTTTCTATGGTATGTCGACAGAAAAAAGATTGTAGAAATCTGATGCAGGAGAAAACTAATACAAACAAGGTATATCCCTGGGGGCATGAACGAAGGTTCAATGCCTATTCAAACTATTTCCGGAAATTTTATGGAAGGAGAGTTCAGAAAGTTTCAATAAATGCAGGATTTACGTGTCCTAACCGGGATGGTAACAGAGGAACAGGTGGTTGCACTTATTGTGACAATGACGCATTCAATCCCTCATACTGTGAACCTGTGAAATCAATAACACAACAGATTGAGGAGGGTATTCGGTTTCATAAATGGAGATATCGAAAAGCTGTATCTTATCTGGCATATTTTCAGCCTTTTACAAATACTTATGCGCCTTTGGAGTATCTTAAGAAGCTGTACAAGGAAGCGCTTGATTACCCCGGAGTTATTGGTCTGACAATCGGGACCAGGCCGGATTGCATAGATGATAAAAAACTTGAATATTTCAGAGAACTTTCTGAAAATTTCCATATAACACTCGAATACGGAATTGAATCATGCTACAACCGAACCCTTAAAAGGATCAACAGGGGACATAGTTTTGAAGAAGCTGTTGAAGCTCTTGAAAGAACTGCAGAATATGGTATAAATACGGGAGCTCATTTTATTTTTGGGCTGCCTGGCGAAACCACTGAGGATATGTTGGCTGAAGCCTCAATAATATCTTCCCTTCCACTTACGACTGTCAAATTTCACCAGCTGCAGATTATCAGGGGAACCGCAATGGAGATTGAATATATGAATAATCCGGAAGATTTTCATTTCTTTACTCTTGATGAGTATCTGAGTTTTTTCATCCGCTTTCTGGAACTTCTTAATCCTTCCATAGTCGTGGAACGGTTTACTGGTGAAGTTCCGCCACGATATAAAGTCAATGCTGGTTTTGGAGAAAAGCGTTCAGAGCAGATTCTTGCACTTGTTGAAGAGCGTCTTGAAAAACTTGATACATGGCAGGGAAAAATATACGTACAGTTACATTAATTAATCAGTAATAAGTTATTGGTTGTGGCAAGATGGAGTATTTTCTTGAGTGCATAGCAAAAACCATTTTGAACGAGTTCAGCGACCGGCTTGATGCCCAATGCCTTGTATTTCCCAACAGGAGGGCAGGTCTCTTCTTTATGAAATACCTAGCATCTGAGACGGATAAGCCGGTATGGGCTCCTGCGGTCATGACAATTAAAGAACTTTTCAGATCTTTATCCCCACTAATGCTCGCAGAAAATGAGGTGCTTCTATTTGAGCTTTTCAGAGAGCTCCAAAAATTCAGAAAAACCAGGGAGACTTTTGACGATTTTTATTATTGGGGCGACATATTGCTTAATGATTTTGATGATATCGACAAATATCTTGTGGATGCTGCAACCATTTTCCGCAATGTTCAGGATCTAAAAATGATAGACCATCAGTTTGGAGGCCTCACCCCAGACCAAATTGAAATAATTAGAAGGTTCTGGAATAATTTTGATGCAGGTAAACAAACTGATGAGAAGAAAAGGTTTGCAGACATTTGGTCGGTGCTTGCTGATGTCTATACCGGTTTCAGAGCATCCCTTCGGCTGAAAAACTATGCTTATGAAGGAATGATATTCAGGGATGTAATTGATCATAAAAGATGGATGAATCAACGGGCATTTAGGTGGGACAAAGTGCATTTTATAGGATTCAACGCTTTGAATGAGTGCGAGAAAACTTTGATGAGCATTCTCAGAAATGACCATAAGGCGAAATTTTACTGGGACTACGATGATTACTATTTAAAATCAGGTGATGTAAATTCAGCAGGTAATTTTCTCAAGGAAAACATAAAAAAATATGGCAATGACATGCCGCCCTGTTGGAAATATAATACTTTATTGACTGCTACATCCGGAACCGTCAGTCGTAAGGTAATTGAAACCTCATCCGATATCGCTCAGGTAAAACTGATACCCCGACTTTTAATGGAACTTCCTGACCTGAAGACAGATAATGCACATCAGACAGCAATAGTGCTGGCAGATGAAAATCTTCTTATCCCGCTTCTTTCAAGCCTTCCTGAAGAGATTGGAGATGTCAATATAACAATGGGATACCCTATGAGGGAAACTCCTGTTTTTCATTTTGTTAAAAGTCTGCTTGATCTTCAATCAAATGCCTCTTCTAATAATGAAAATGGAGAATTTCACTCAGCCGATATACTAAAAGTGTTAAGCAGTACAATGGTTGTGCCATTTATGACGGATGAAGACAAATTGTTGATAGAAAAGATAGTTGCAGGACCTCCTGGACGCATAAAGTCAGATTACTTTGGTTCATCTGAATTCTTACATCTACTTTTCAGAAAGCAATCCAATCCGTTGATGCTTGCAGATTACCTTAACGAAATTCTTCACCTTATCGTTCGTAAAAATTTAGATGAATCAGATGGACCGGATATTCAGGCTGAAGACCTGACAACACGAAAGATAAATAATGAGTTTGTTTTCAGAGCCGTGCTTGCAATTAACAGGATGAAAATGCTTACAGATGATCCGGAAATAAAGTTTAATGTAGGAACATTTGCTGCAATGCTTGAGAGGATCTTAAGAATTCAATCTGTTCCGTTTTCAGGTGAACCATTGTCGGGTATCCAGATAATGGGGATTCTTGAAACTCGAACATTGGATTTCCGTAACCTTATTATCCTGTCAGTCAACGAGGGAGTGCTTCCGTCTGTAACTACATCATCATCTTTCATACCTTTCAGTCTTCGTGAAGCATTTGGCTTACCATCAATAAACCACCAGGAATCGATTTATGCATACCACTTTTACAGACTTCTTCACAGGGCTCAGAATGTGACTTTCATCTATAATTCCAACTCTGAAGGTATGCGTAGCGGTGAAATGAGCCGATTCCTTTTACAGATGAAATACGAACCTGTAATGCAGCCTGATCACACCAGCCTGAGCTTTGAGATTAAAAATCCACCCTCGCCCAGAACCTATGTAGAAAGATCTGAAGTTATAAACCAGAAATTATTGTCAAGGTTTACTAATGCCGGAACCGGAAAGATCCTGTCTCCTTCAGCAATAAATATATGGCTGGGCTGCAGAATGAAGTTTTATTACCGTTATGTAAATGATCTCAGGGAGCCTCAAAGGATTAAAGGAGAAATAGATCCTGCAATTTTGGGTAGTATTTTTCATATAGCTGTGAAAAGGTTGTACAATCCATACCTTGACAAAATTATCACGGTTTCAGCATTTGATACATTAAGGAGAAACAGGGAGTATATTTACGGGTTGGTCGAATCGACTATAAAGGAGAATCTTTTAACCAATAATGATTCATATTCGACAATTAATAATTTGATTACAAGTAATGTTCTCTTTACATACATCTCACGGGTATTGGAAATTGATCAAAAATCTGCACCCATTAAGATCATTGCACTTGAAAAACCTGTTGAATTTACTGTAAAAACCGGATTAAATGCCGCGATTGATGAATTTTTAATGGGAGGAGTAATTGACAGGATAGATATCAGGAATGATAAAATCAGGATAATTGATTACAAGACCGGATCTGCTGCAGATCATATAAAATCTGTGGGAGAATTATTTTTGGACGACAGGAAAAAGGATTTAGACTGCTGGCTTCAAACATTGCTTTATTGCGAAGGGTACCTTTCTGAGAACCCTGAGGCTGTGGTCGCACCTTTGGTTTATAAGGTCAGGCGCATTCCGGGTGATAAATCAACAGAAAAACTAATCATAAAAGAAAAAAGAAACGAAGAACTTGTAATAGATAATTATAATTCAATAAGGCATGAATATCTGGAGGGATTGTCAGACACTATACAGGCAATGTTTAACGAAGGAGAACCATTTGTGATGACTGCCGATCAGAGTACTAAATGCCCTTATTGTGAGTACCGAAAATTATGCAAAAGGTGATATTAATTCTTGAGGCTTATTCCATTTCACGCTGAAGTGCTGCCATCTTTATGGCTGTGACTGCAGCCTCATCCCCCTTATTTCCATACTTGCCACCCGATCTTTCAAGTGCCTGTTCAAGATTATGGGTTGTAAGAACGCCAAAAATAAAAGGGATATTGTATTCCAGATTCAGCTGAGTAATTCCCTGTGTAACACTCTGACAGATATATGTGAAATGTGGTGTTTCACCCTGAATAACGCATCCAAGACATATCACTGCATCAAGATCATCATACTCGGCAAGAAACTGTGCTCCCAATGTTAGTTCAAAACTGCCTGGAACATGCCTTACAATAATGTTGTTTTCAGTGGCACCATGCTTCATGAGGGTCTCCTTGGCTCCCTTTAGTAATGAATCGGTCACCTGATGATTCCAGTCGGATACAACTATTCCAAATCTCATCTTACCGGCATCAGGTACCATTTCCGAATTGTAACCCGATAAATTTGTGGTTCCCATTACTTAGCAAGTAGTTTAACCCTGGCTATGTACTTGTCGATTGTTGATCCTTCAGTACTTTCAGGATATTCATCCTTAATCCTCTCGTAAATCTTAAGGGCTTCAGTAAAATTTCTTTCCATTTCATAAAGCTCTCCGGCTTTCATAAGAAATAGCGGAGTGTTAAAGGAATTGTCAGCATAATCCGCAGCTTCAATATACTTCGCTATGCCTTTTTTTGTGTCTCCGAGCTCAACATAAGCATCTCCGGTTGCACCAATTGCCAGAGAACCTATTACCTTATCTTTTTTCGAATATTTTTCAAGATAATCAATAGCCTCTTCATATTGCCCCAAATGAAGTAAGCAGATCCCGGCACCGTACCGGGCAAGATTTCCTGCATTCGTGAATTTATAATCATTCGCAATATCAATGAATCCGAGATAATTCCCGTCACCATTCAACGCAAGGTTCAATGAATCAGATTCGAGATACCTCTGAGCCTGGTACATCTGCACCTGAGCCTCATTGTTCCTGTTATTAAGATATAACTTTCCAAGCCAGAACAGAGCCACCAGAAACACAATCACACCCAGTCCGATAAGCATCGTCTTGTAATTGCTTTCAAGAAATTGTTCGGTCTTGGTTAATGTCTCTTCTACATTTTTTATACCCTGAGGATTATAATCTTTTTTCTTACCTTTTGCCATAACAATTTATCCTTAAAACACTTATAAAATATAACTCCGCAAAAGTAGTTCTTTTATAATTATTATGAAAGAATTACGTAAAAATTCGGTAATAATGAACACGTATGTTATGTACCAGAAAATCAAAGTATTATTAAATTTATGGCAATGCATAATTTCTTTTTAACTTTGTATCAAAATAGATAATATGTAGGAAATCCAAAAGAAGTATACCAAATATGCATTATTTAAATACTATGGGTTGCAGGAATCCAGGGCATGAGATTATCCCTTCATTTTTAAATGAAGGTTTATTAAACCCGAATGTGGATATTAACAAATGAGATTATAATTAAATCCAATCAAATGTTTCGCCCTGGAGTGTATTCCGCTGTTTGACAATCTTCTAACTTCTCGAATTTCGAACAAAGATATGCACCTTAAAAGACTATCCCTGACCAATTTCAAGAATTATTTACAGGCAGATCTTGAATTCTCTCCACGAATCAATTGTTTTGTCGGCAACAATGGTGTTGGTAAGACAAATATACTTGATGCTATACATTACCTGTCTCTTACAAAAAGTTTTTTCAATAACATCGACAGTGTAAACATCAGTCATAATGAAGATTTCTTTCTTATCCAGGGTGTCTTCAACAGAAATGAAGAAGAAGATAAAATAATATGTTCATTTCACAGGCAGAAGCAAAAAACATTAAAAAGAAACAGCAGAGAATATCAGCGCCTTTCTGATCATGTGGGAAAGTATCCTGTGGTGATGATATCTCCGGCCGACAGTTCGCTTATTATTGAGGGTAGTGAGGAAAGAAGGAAATTCATGAATAAGATAATAAGCCAGTATAGTCCTGGATACCTCGAATCCGTATTAAATTACAACAAGGCACTTCAGCAGAGAAACAGACTGCTAAAGGACTTTAATTTGAAATCAGACTATGATCCTGAAACCCTATCGGTTTGGAATGCACAACTGGCAAAATATGGTAATCACGTTTTTCGTGAGAGAATGCTCCTGATAGGAGAACTCGGTCCTGTCTTTCAGCAATATTATTCAATGATATCGGGCGAAAAGGAGAAAGTGAGCCTGGCTTACAAGTCACATCTCAGTAAGGGTGATTTCTTCGACGCGCTGAAACATGCAGTGAAGAAGGACCTTTCTCTTGAATATACAACAATTGGAATTCACAAGGATGAATTATCTTTCGAGATGGATGGTTATCCTGTCAGGTCTCTTGGTTCTCAGGGTCAGCAGAAATCATTTCTTGTAGCACTGAAACTGGCAAAATTTGAATATATTAAAAGTAAAGCTGGCTTTTCCCCGATCCTTTTGCTTGATGATATTTTTGATAAGTTCGATGCTGACCGCGTTGCCCGGATCATTCGACTGGTAGGTAATCAAAGGTTCGGCCAGATCTTTATTACTGACACCCATCAGGACCGACTTGAAGTTATTCTGAATGAACTTGACGCTGAATATAAACTTTTCAGGATCGGCGAAAAGGGAATCGAAGAAATTGTACAGAACGGTAATCGACAAGAATCTATATGAGAAGAAGTAAAACCATATCACTTGCTGAAGCTCTGAGAGATTATATACGGGAGATGAACCTTGAAGGAAAGCTGATGGAAATCAATCTTATAAATTCATGGGAAGAAATAGTTGGCAAAACAATATCTTCAAGGACTTCAAAAATCTATATAAAAGACCATATTCTGTATGTTCATCTCGATTCGTCAGTTGCGAGGAATGAATTGATGATGCTCAGGGAAGAACTTAAAGACAAGCTCAACCAGAGGGCAGGTTCGAAAGTTATTGCTGATATAGTTTTCAGGTGATCATCTCACTGAATACATACTGCCTTCTATCGTTACTGACTTGTTAAATGATTTTTCTGATTTGAATCTGTACTTCTCGTCACGATTTTCCAGCGTTACATTTTCGCCATTAATTTCAATCGAAATCTTTGTTCTGCCATCATTATGTGCAATGAAATCAGCAAGTAAAAGGGCCTTTTCAATACCGTCGCCTCTTTGGAAATTCCAAACTTCGTCAGGAAGAGCAAGCCTGTTACTGTCATATATTGATTCGTTTTCAAGGTTCATGAGGATATCGTAAACTTCATCGTTTGTTTTACCATCAAGGTCACTAAAGCATACAGGATTTCTTTCAATTGCAGCTTTAATAAACGGAATCCAGTCGATTCTGTCCATCTGCCTGTATACATATAGTGAAAGCATTGCAGTTTCTGAAATACTTGATATCTCATTGATTTTTTCAAAAATAGTCTCGCGGGTATCACTGATCTTTATTTCAGGATAGGGCACGGTGACATATGATTTATAAGGATCAGGTAACTTGGGATCAGTAAAAATATAACGCCTGAGCTCTGCAAACATTTCTTTAATGATGGTCTCGGATACTGATCCCGCTGATTTATTGAACTCTTCAATAAATCTATCAAGGCTGATATCTTTTTCTGCGTGAAAGATCTTTTCAATGTCATTGAGAAGAATCTTACCCTGTATCGGGCTCAAATGAAACTCATCGCCTTCTATTTCATTTACTAGCTGTTCGCGTGTTTCGGATGATACATTGAATTTGCTAGTGTGTTCATACTCAAATAATTTGTCTAGGGTGATGTATCTCTGTTTTCCGGAACATTCGCAACGATACTGGAATAATCCTTTATATTTTGGCTTAAAGCGAAGGAAATTTATCAAAATAAGCTCGGTGAGTTCTGTTTGAAGGAAATCTTTGAGCTTTGTACTGAAATTCTCATAGGCGCTTTTGCTTATAGTTGCTTCATTATAAATAGTATGGATAAATCCAGTAATGTGAGAGACTATTGTTACTTTTTCATTTTCCAGGGCACGCCGGGCTTTCTGCGAAAGCGAGGTACCATTATACCACATATTCTTTGTTACTATTCTTCTGTTATTAGTAATCAGTCCTTCCTTCTCCACAATGAAATTCTGTGAATGAAGTGGAGTTGCAATAAGAAATATTTTTTCCAGGGGAATTCTGCCAATAACGAACATTGCAGCTGCATACAATGCTGAAAGTGAGACGCATTCTCCGGCTCCTGTGGAAAAACCCTTTTTGTGTCTGAATGCGGTCATCGCTTCGATAGTCTCAGTTTTCCAGTATGGAATAATGTCTGTATCATACTTGTCAAGACCAAAGTGTTTCCTTATATCAATGTCGAAATAATATTTGTCTCCTTCATAACCAAAAAGAGCATTTGACTGCTTCAATATCTCAATATCAAAAAACTTATTGAATCTCGATATTTCCCTCGATTTTGTTGTAAGACCCCAGGTTGAAAGATCAAGATTGAAAATGTAGTTTTGAATAATAAACTGCTTAATTCTGTTTGCCTTGTAGTTAAAACTTTTTGCTTCAATATCTTTAAACCATGGATCATCACGCCATCCCCATATAACAGGTGACATTATATCTGCCAGAACAAGCGGGTAGAATAATTCAGGAAATATAAAAATCTCCATATCGGATAGAGTGAACGCTGAAGAATATTTTTCAAGATTTTTGACTTCAGTAGAGGACTCTTTAAGATTGGATCCCATAATCAGATTAAAATTTCGCGAAATTACAAACAAATGGGATTCGTGATAGTTCTCTTAAAAATTTTCAGGATAAAATTCTGGTGTCAGGGAAGATAATGATCTAAAGGAACCGTTCAGTTTCTGAAAAGAAAAAATTCGATTCGCGGATAGCATTTTCATCACTGTCTGATCCGTGAATAGCATTTTTTGTTATTGATGATGCAAATTTCTTCCTGATGGTTCCGGGTTCTGCATTGGCAGGATCGGTTGAGCCTATAAGTCTTCTGAACTTCTCAACAGCATCAGGAGCCCTGAGAATCATGACAATAACCGGGCCACTGGTCATTAATTCCACAAGACTGTTGAAGAATGGTTTACCTTTGTGAACGGCATAGAAACTCTCGGCATGCTGTAATGTCATCCTTGTCAGCTTCATAGCAACTATTTCAAAACCTGCATCATTTATCATCGCAATTATAGGACCTGCTTTACCGGCGCTTAAAGCATCAGGCTTTATTATTGAGAATGTGCAATCTCCTTTCATCAGATTAGTTTAATAGTGTAATAAGATCTTTAAAATCACCTGTCTAAAGGAAATTTCCTATCTTTGACACCTTGTTTAAATTGTATTTTAAGTGATAAATACGGCCAAATATACAAAACAATTATCACAACTGATTGATTCATCGGATAACATACTTCTCATCTGTCATATTAATCCTGATGGAGATGCTGTCGGATCACAGCTGGCTCTTTACCATTATCTTAGGGCGAGAAGTAAAAATGTCAACATGATGTCTCCGAACTATCTTCAGGAGTTTCTTAAATGGATGCCCGGAACTGATCTTATAAACATCTTCATAAAAAGAAGAAAAGAATGTATGGCCCTGGTGGAAAAAGCTGATCTGATAATAATGATAGATTTCAATCAGCCGGGAAGGCTGGGCGAGGCAGAGAAACGTGTTACCAATTCGAAGGCAAAGAAGGTTATTATAGACCATCACCTTGATCCAGTTGAATTTGCAGACCTAATAATATCAGATCCTTCAAAATGCTCAACGGCAGAACTGGTCTATGAATTGGTTAGCCTGATGGATGGGAAACCGTTTACAGATAAAATATTTTCCGAATGTGTGTATGTTGGAATTATAACCGATACTGGAAATTTCGATCACGGGGCATTTACATCAAAGACCTTCAGAATAGTTGCGGACCTTATGGAGTTAGGCATAGACAGGGAACAGGTAATGAATGTTGTTTATAATAACTTCTCGGCCGACCGGATGAGACTGCTTGGACTGGCATTAAACAAACGCATGGTGGTGTTGCCAGAATTGAAAACGGCATATTTGTATCTTACACGCCAGGATCTGGCTGACTACAATCATGTCAAAGGAGATACCGAAGGATTTGTAAACCTTCCTCTTTCTATTAAAAACATTGTGTTTTCTGTCCTCTTCATCGAGAAAGAAAACTTTGTGAAGATTTCCTTCCGGTCAAAGGGTAATTTCCCTGTTAACACGTTTGCTGCAAAATATTTTTCAGGCGGCGGACATTTTAATGCCTCTGGAGGAGAGTATTATGATAGTCTTGAAAACACTATTGATTATTTTATCAGGGTACTGAAAGACAACTCTGTACTTTTGAATAAATGATGAGATCTGAATTAGTTCATACAACTGCATTCTTGACCATCTTTCTTGCGGCATTTTTAATGTCCTGCAGGGGTAAAACAAAGACCGAATTAGTTGTTCCCGATCGTGGAAGAAATGATCTTACCGAGATGAACCGTTACTTTCTTCAGAAAGACAGGGAAATCATACAGAACTATATTGAAAGGAAAAAATTGATTATGAAGGAGTCCTCAACAGGTTTATGGTATTACATAAAAGAGGAGGGATCGGGGAAACTAATAATGGACAATGATAAGGTTACAATTAATTATGAATGTTCCCTGTTGGATGGTACAGAATGCTATTCTTCAGATGTTACAGGTCCGAGAACTATTGTGCTTGGAAAAACAGATGTGGAAAAGGGCCTCTATGAAGGTCTCAGGATGCTGAAGTCGGGAGCCGAAGCTGTTTTTATTATCCCTCCTTTTCTGGCACATGGCCTTTTGGGCGATGGTAAAAAAATTCCTCCTCGTGCCACTCTTGTTTATAATATCAAGGTGCTGATGGTTCGATAACAATTAAGTGATTCATCTGACAGTATCTAATGGCTTCAAAAAAATTTAATGACTTCTTCAAAGGTGTCTGCGAATACTCACTGAAGTATAAAAATGGTAGGATGATCATTGATCTCCGGCATGTTTTTCTTCCAATCGGATATAGTCTGTGTCCTGATGTTTTCCGTTTCCAAAGAAATATCCGTTGCAATGCATAGCTTCGTTCCATCACTGCATATACTCACTATTGATTCCAGTAATTTCTGGTTCCTGTAAGGAGTTTCCATGAACAATTGTGCCTGCCCTCTTCTTGCTCTGGCCTCAAGCTCCCTTATTATTGATATTCTTTCTTTTTCTTTTACAGGCAGATATCCGTTGAATGCAAAATTCTGACCATTTAATCCCGACGCAATCAATGCCATGGTTATGCTTGATGGCCCTGAAAGGGGTATAACCCTGATATTTTTCCGGTGTGCCATAGAAACGATTTTTGCACCTGGATCAGCAATCCCGGGAAGACCTGCTTCGCTCATTAGTCCGGTATCCCTTCCTTCTGACAAAGGAACCAGGTAATGAATAATTTCTGTGTCGGGGGTATGTTCATTTAGTTCGTAAAACAATGTTTCGTCGATAGGGAAAGATTTATCTATGAGTCTGAGAAATCTTCTTGCACTTCTGATATTTTCTACAATAAACACCCTAAGAGATCTTGTTATCTCAATTACTTTTTCAGGTATGAGAAACCGGTAATTATCAGACCCCAGAGTAACGGGAATCATATATAGTTTTCCTGACACAGCTCTGATTTTGAGCTGCTAATTTAAGAAATATGCCATAATACCAAGGCGAAAGATGTTACATTTCATTATTATCAAAACAGCCCGGTCTGTTGTCATTTCGCGAATTTTAATATAGGTTTGCTGTTAAATTTAACGCTTTTGAAAATTACATTTCTAGGAACAGGAACCTCTCAGGGAGTACCAGTTATTGCATGTGATTGTGAAACCTGTAAATCTGATGATATTCGTGATAAAAGATTGAGAACATCTGTTCTTATCGAAAAAGACGAAACATGCCTTATTATAGACGCTGGACCTGATTTCAGACAACAAATGCTCCGTGAGAATGTCAGGAAGCTTGACGCTATCCTTCTTACCCATGAACATAAGGACCATATTGCTGGTATGGATGATGTCAGGGCTTACAATTACAAGAGCCGTGATGCAATCGACGTTTTTGCTGAAGAAAGGGTTCAGAAAGCTGTTAAAAAAGAATACTCATATGTATTTGCAGAATATCAGTATCCCGGAATTCCTATGATGCGACTAAATCCCGTTCCCGAATATGGATTTTCAATTGGTACAATGAATATAATACCATTACGGGTTTATCATTACAGATTGCCGGTATATGGATTCCGGATCGGAAATTTCGCGTATATAACCGATGCAAACTATATTCCGGAAGAGACGAAGGAGAAGATATTTGGGGTTAAGTATTTAGTTATTAATGCGTTACGTAAAGAAAAGCATATTTCACATTTCAGCCTGCGTGAAGCAATTGATTTCATAAGGCATATTTCTCCAAGAAAAGCTTATATCACCCATATAGGCCATCAGATGGGCCGGCATGAAGATGTTTCCCGTGAGCTTCCAGGCAACATTGTTCTTGCTTTTGACGGACTTAAGCTGGTGTGTGATGAATAAAGAAATATGTCTTTATTTCCTTTTAAAACTTTTATTCAGCTTTTTCTGGTATGTCGGAGAATAATAGTACCTGTTTCTTCCCAGTTGGGAAGAATGGCTCTGTGAGGATTTAATCCTTTTTCCATAGTATGGAGCCTTCTTTGAAGATGTACATGCCGTGCCGGCAAACATAAATATCAGCATTAAAAGCAATAGGAACTTAATTATATTTTTAATTGCATGCATTGAGTCGTTTTGTATATCATTAAGCGTATAATCAATATACTTTCTTATGCATTTTTTATTATGCCATGGCATTGGATACAAATTAATGTATCGGCCTGATTAAAAACAGTGTTTTAGTTTTATGAAAATTTTAACTTGCATAAAAAACCAATTGATCATCTTATCTGTCCTTATATGATTAATTTTAAACTGCAAACAATATGTTTTCTGTTCTGTTCTATCCTGTCCCTGCCTTTGTCCCTAAACTCTCAGAAACTTCATAAAGTCTGCATTTCTATTGATTCAGGGCTTTTGGCCGACAGCATAACTCTTTCTGACAGCAATAACCTTGTATTTAAACGGGGAAAACCATTTTTAAGTTTCCTTATTGACAAAAAAAAATACAATACTGGTTCTCATAATGTAGTTGTCAAAGACTCATTATATTATATAAATATAGAAAACAGAATAAAACTGACTATTTCACCTTCATATGGTAATTGCGCAATTTGGAGCTGTGAGTTTGAGAATATTTCATCTGATACAGTCTCTGTAAGTAATGTGATGCCCTTTGAGATGGACGATGAATCTTTCAATATTACAGGTTATGGACCTGACGGATTGGCTAGGGCATGCCTGTTTCGACCCGGCTTCAGACCTTTGCGCGTAATACTGCCTGATAACGCTTGGGAACTTGGTTATACATCATTCAATATTGATGGTGAATATTCTGTTTGCAGCCTGGCCAGACGCCTTAATAATAAAGGAGGAATTATGTTTCGGTACGAAACCAAATTACCCCCGGGAGCCAAAGTTTTGTACAGCTTATATTTTGAAGTTTATAAAGGCAAATGGCAGGATGGGCTTTCAGTTTTGTTCAGAAAAAAATACCTGTATGACACAGAAAATTTTGATACTACCCTATATGAAAGGCCCGACCTTGACTGGATAAAACAGTGCTATCTGACTGTTCTTCAGATGGCATGGGATAGGGAGTTTTTTGACAGGACCACCGGGAGGTATACTTACCCTGATGTTTTGAGGAAAGCCACGAGTATGTTCGGGAATATTGACATATATGGAATATGGCCTACCTGGCCGCGGCTTGGACTTGATCAAAGAAACCAGTGGGATCTTTACAGGGACCTGCCCGGCGGTACTGCCCAGCTTAAGAACTTTGTCCGACTGTCACATCAGAACGGTACAAAATTCTTTTTAGCATATAATCCATGGGACAGAAGCACGCGTAAGGAAGATCATTTTAGAGGTATGGCCCAGCTTATTAAAGAAATTGAAGCTGATGGTGTGATCCTTGATACTATGGGCAGTTCGAGTTTTAAGATTCAGGCAGCCGCCGACAGCGTCAAAAAAGGAATTATAATGTATTCGGAAGGTATGGCTGTCCCGAAAGATATGCAGCAAATAATTTCGGGCAGGGTTCACAATGCCATCTTCATGAGCCCCGAGCTTAACCTGAATAAGTATTTAAAACCCGATTTCACAATCTTCAGGGTATGTGATGTCGGAGAAGACGTCATCCACAGGGAAATTGCAATTGCTTTCTTCAATGGCTACGGAACTGAACTAAATATGTTCCGGCCTGGCGGCAGAGATGAAAATTTCAGGAATGATCTGGAATTTCTTTCCAGAACCACTATGATTCTTAGGCAGAACAATGATGCATTTTTAGATAAGAACTGGATCCCTCTTATTGGAACTGATATTGATAATGTTTATGCGAACCAGTGGCAATCCGGAGACAAGAAAATCTATACGGTGCTTAATATGAATTTTGAGGGGGCAAAAGGCAGAATATTAAGTGTAGATGCCGATAGCAGCAAGCATTATGTTTCTTTATGGAATCATGAAATAATCATTCCTGAGTTCAGCGACGAAAAGGCACATTTACCGGTTAGTGCTGATGGTTGGCATATATCAGAAACAGGTACCCGGAAAGAGGGATCGTTGGATTGTATAGCAGAATTTCCTGCATTGTTGAATTCAACGATTGAAGGTGATTCACTAAAGATACTTAGCTCTGCCTCAGGCCGACTTTTTATATGGAAAGGGAATCCCTCCTACGGTGGTGAATCATGTGAGATCACCCTGAAAACCGATACTGTACTAAGCATAAAGGATTTGTTTGGTTATTATGAAGGGAAAATTGTTTTGCAGCTGTTGGATGGAAAGATCCTTAAAGATGAAAATATTCTGAGAATCAGAGGTGGACAACCATGGTTGGTCAGCAGAGTAATTAGGACAGCAAGAGCTACAACAAATATTGAGGGCATGGTTCTTGTCCCCGGAACTGATTTCAGTTTTTCAGTGACCCATAATGATAACTTTATTCCTTACCCTGCTACAGGCAATTTTACTCAGGCAGTTGACAGTTTCCTGATTGATAAATATCCGGTCACAAATGAACAGTATTACGAATTTATTTCGAATACGGGATACAGGCCAGCTGACACAACAAGATACCTTAGGCATTGGGAATATGGAATTTACAAACCAGGAACTGAGAACTTCCCGGTTGTATTTGTCTCCTATGACGATATGAAGGCTTATGCACAATGGGCGGGTAAAAGACTACCCACTGAAATTGAATGGCAACTGGCAGCCCAGGGACTTGATAAACGACTCTGGCCATGGGGCAAAGAATTTCATGCAACACTTTGCAATAATGCATTTGGAAAAACCACTCCTGTTGATGCATTCTCAAAAGGTGCCAGTCCTTATGGAGTAATGGATCTTGTAGGTAATGTCTGGCAGGTAACCAACGATATGTATTTCAATGGATCATATTATTTCCTTACAATCAGAGGGGGCAGTCATTTCCGGCCAGAGTCCAGCTTGTGGTACATTCAGGGAGGACCTCAACCTTTGAACCGTACGCAGATGATGTTGCTGGTATCTCCGGGATTTGACAGAAGTTCAACAGTAGGTTTCAGATGTGTGAAGGATGTCGATTCACGAAATTATAAGAGCAGAAAATAGCCTGTCCTATTTTTACTTATTAAATACCTCATAAATTGCAACATGTCGCAGAGAATCAGCAATATATGGATGACAAATACGACCCTGAATACATTTCGGGTTGTATGTTAAGACACACATCCAGCGCCATCCCAGGTCTGGGGCTGGTAAAAGTCGGGAACCAGACCGGTTATCTTATAATAAACTGATCCCAGCTCAGTTATAAAATCCTGTATTCTTTCTTTTTCAACGAGGCTGACAGTGCATCCGCCAAAACCGGCACCTGTCATACGGGTCCCAATGACACCAGGCAGTTTCCTTCCTTCATAAACCAAAGTATCCAGTTCATTACCTGTTACCTCATAATCATCCTTCAGGGAATCGTGAGAAAGATTCATTAATTCTCCAAACCTCTTGATATTGTTTTCTTTAAGGACCTTTACAGCTTCAAGTACTCTTCCGTTTTCGCTTATCACGTGCCTTGCCCTTTTAAGTATTACCGGATCCTTTATGTACTTCTCCAGGAAGCCTATTTCATGAGAATTCAATTCACCTAAATTCCTTATTGGCCTTAATGGCTGGAGTAACTCAACAGCCTTTTCACATTCTGCCCTTCTTTCATTATATTTTGAATCAGTAAGCCCGCGTCTTTTATTTGTATTTGTAATTATCAATGCTGTCATTCCCATGTTTACAGGAACGTGTTCATATTCAAGAGTATCGCAGTTAAGAAATATTGCATGGTCCTTTTTACCAAAACCAACTGCAAATTGGTCCATGATCCCGCAGTTCATGCCAACAAATTCATTTTCAGCCTTTTGGCTGAGCAGAACCAGATCCAAGGTTGTTAATCCGGCATTAAAGAGAGTGTTGAGAGCAGTTGCAGTTACCATTTCGATTGATGCAGAGGAAGACAATCCTGCACTGTTCGGCACGTCACCAAAGAACAGCATTTCAAGACCAGTTAAATCGATTTTCTTCTTCAAAAACTCAATGATCACACCGAGAGGATAATTGCTCCATTTCTTTCCTCTTTTTGTCAGTCTGTCATTTAGTAAAACTTCATCGTCATCGCTGAAATTGAGAGTACTGAATTTAACTGTTTTGCCTTTTGTTTTCCGGATAGCCAGATAGGTGCCAAAATTGAGAGCACACGGGAAAACATACCCTCCGTTATAATCTGTGTGTTCTCCGATAAGATTTACTCTGCCTGGCGAGAAAAAAAGAACAGGCTTTTCATTCCTGTTCCCGTATTTTTCAAAAAACTTTTCAGTGAAAGTTTTTATGTCCATAATTATACTTTTAGTTTCTTTTCAATCTCATTAATCTGGTTCCTGAAATGCTTATCAGTATCAATCAGATTATTCACGGTTTTGCAGGCATGCAGAACTGTTGCATGATCCTTTCCTCCAATGTGTGAACCAATACTTGCAAGTGAAGCCTTTGTGAGGCTTTTTGAAAAATACATTGAAACCTGCCTGGCTTGTACGATCTCCCTCTTTCTTGTCTTGCCCTGTATCAGTTCAATTGGAATTTTATAATAGTCGCATACTATCTTCTGAATGTATTCAATTGTAATTTCACGGCGCGTTGTACTTACAAGCTTTTCAACCATCTGTCTTGCAAGATCGAGGGTTATCTCTTTCCTGTTAAGAGTAGATTGAGCATAAAGTGAAATCAATACTGCTTCCAGCTCCCGAATGTTATTTGAAATATTTGCTGCCAGATATTCAAATATCTCCTCGGGCAATTCAATTCCATCATTATAGGCTTTCTTTTTAAGAATCGCCAGCCGTGTATCATAGTCGGGGCGCTGAAGATCAGCCTGGAGCCCCCATTTGAACCTTGACAACAGTCTCTGTTCCATCCCCTGAAGTTCAACGGGAGGTCTGTCGCATGTAAGGATCAATTGTTTGCCTGACTGATGGATATGATTGAATATATGGAAAAATGTATCCTGGGTTTTTTCTTTTCCCGCAAATTCATGTACATCATCCAGAATTAGGACATCAATCATCTGGTAAAAATGCAGAAAATCATTCTTGTTGTTATTCCTGACTGATTCCACAAACTGGGTTTGGAACTTGTTGGCATTAACATAAAGAACAACCTTGTCAGGATGCTTTTCCTTTACAAGGATACCTATTGCCTGTGCTAGATGGGTTTTACCAAGCCCCGAATCGCCATAAATCATCAATGGATTGAAAGCCGTTCCCCCGGGATTATTGCCAACGGCAATTCCAGCTGACCTGGCCAGCCTGTTACATTCACCCTCCACAAAGTTGTTGAAGTTGTAATCGGGATTAAGCCTGGGGTCAAAATGAACCTTCTTTATGCCGGGAATTACAAAAGGATTCCTGATAGAGGGTTGAGTAACATCAAAAGGAACCTGTACAGGCTTGTTGTTCAGGTCTGTCTTGTTTCTTGAAGGATACCTTACGGTATATGGCTTACCATCAGAATAATTGGCATTTTCAAGAACTACATTATACTCAAGCTTTGCATCAGAGCCGATCTCACGCCTGAGGGTCTTTCTGAGGATATCAATATATTGTTCTTCAAGATACTCATAAAAGAAAGGACTTGGAACCTGAATAGTAAGAACATTGTTTTCAAGCTTTAAAGGGATTATAGGTTCAAACCACGTTTTAAAACTGACAGATGGAATAATATCCTTAATTATTTGAAGACAATTATTCCAAACATCAATGTGCGATTTATTCATGAAGGTTCTCTCTTTTTATGGTTCCAGAATTAGGGAAATCAGAAAGCAATATTTGTAAAAAAAAAGGTAAAAAAAAAAATTTTTTTCACTTGATTTTTTCAAAAAAAGTATA
>CAZTJT010000035.1:0-35435 GCA_964613785.1 uncultured Rikenellaceae bacterium | reverse complement strand
GTCTTCGGTCATCCGTCTTCGGTCATCCGTCTTCGGTCATCCGTCTTCGGTCATCAATCAACAATATCAACTACGACATATCATCTAACCAGACAATGGAATACAACTTCAAAGAAATAGAACCCAAATGGCAGCGCTATTGGGAGGAAAACAAAACCTTCAAAACCCCGGAAGACCTTACAAATCCCAAAAAATGTTATGTTCTCGACATGTATCCCTATCCTTCGGGCGCCGGTCTTCATGTAGGGCATCCGGAAGGATATACTGCAACCGACATTTATGCAAGGTATAAGAGGATGAAGGGTTTTAATGTATTGCATCCAATGGGATGGGATGCATTTGGTTTGCCTGCCGAACAATATGCAATTCAGACAGGGACTCATCCGGCAGTAACCACAAAGAATAACTGCGATACCTTCAGAAGGCAGATAAAGGAGCTGGGATTAAGTTACGACTGGGACAGGGAGATAAACACAACTGATCCCAAATACTATAAATGGACACAGTGGATATTCATTCAACTTTATAACACATGGTTTGATGAAACCCTTCAGAAAGGAAGGCCAATCTCCGAATTGAAGATCCCGGAAGAGATCCTCTCATCAGGAGCCGGAGAAACAAGAAAATATATTGATTCAAAAAGGCTTGCCTACTATGGCGATGCACAGGTGTGGTGGTGCCCGAGCTGCCGTATTGTTTGCGCCAATGAGGAAGTGCTTAACGATGGTTCACACGAGAAATGCGGCAATATTGTCGAGAAAAGAAATCTTAAGCAGTGGATGCTGCGCATTCCCCTGTATGCAGAAAGACTGCTAAAAGGGATTGATGGACTAAACTGGCCCGAAGGAATAAAGGATATGCAGCGCAACTGGATCGGCAGATCAACAGGTGCCGAAGTTGATTTCAGAATTGATGGAATGGAAGAGACTCTGACAGTCTTCACCACACGTCCTGATACCCTGTTTGGCGCCACGTATATGGTTATAGCCCCCGAACATACCCTCGTTCAAAGTATTACCTTACCCGAACACAGAGAAAAAGTAAATGAGTATATCAAAGCAGCAAACCTTAAGTCGGATCTCGACAGGACTGACCTGGCAAAGGAGAAGACCGGCGTCTTTACAGGAAGATATGCAATCAATCCGGTAAACAGGAAGAAGATTCCGATATGGGTTGCTGACTATGTTCTCACCGGATACGGCACAGGAGCTATAATGGCTGTCCCTGCTCATGATGAGAGGGACTTTGAGTTTGCCCTGAAATTTGAACTTCCAATAATATGTATTCAGGATCCTGATGTCGTCGATCCCGATCAGAGAAACCGTATTATCAGAGGTGAAGAATGCTGGACAGAGGATGGAAGGTATATTAATTCCTCCGACTTATCCACCGGAATAGATATTAACGGACTGAATAAAGAAGAAGGCATTGCCAAAATAATAGGATGGCTCGAATCAAAAGGCCTGGGAAAAGCAAAAGTCAATTATAAAGTCCGCGACTGGCTTTTCAGCCGCCAGAGATACTGGGGCGAGCCTTTCCCTGTTATCCATTGGGAAGACGGTGAAATAACACTTCTCGACGAGAAGGAACTCCCGCTTGAACTTCCCGAACTTGAAAAATTCCTTCCAGGGGAGACCGGCGAATCGCCGCTGGCAAATGCAGGAGAATGGCTTGAAGTTACAGACAGTAATGGCCGAAGAGGAAGAAGGGAAACAAACACTATGCCCCAGTGGGCAGGTTCATGCTGGTATTATCTCCGGTTTATAGATCCTGATAATGACCAACAGATATTCGACAGGAAAAAGGAAAAATACTGGATGCCTGTCGACCTGTATATCGGTGGTGCCGAGCATGCCGTGCTCCATCTTCTTTACAGCCGTTTCTGGCATAAAGTACTCTATGATCTGGGAATTGTATCAACCGATGAACCATATACCAGGCTGTTCAACCAGGGAATGATTCTTGCATTTGCATACGAAAATGAAGCAGGAGCAAAAATTCCTGCCGACCAAATCGAGGAAAGGGATGGCAGGTTTTATAATACCGAAACCGGTGAAGAAGTAAGGCAGATTGTTGCCAAAATGTCAAAATCACTTAAAAATGTTGTTAATCCTGAGGATGTAACCCAAAGGTATGGGGCTGACTCCCTGAGGCTATATGAAATGTTCATGGGCCCTCTTGATGTAATGAAACCATGGGATGACAGGAATGTAAAAGGCGTTTTTAATTTCCTTGCTAGAACTTTCAGGTTCTTTGCAAATCGTGAGAATATTTTTGAGGGACAGGAAGATGTCGAAATTCTAAAAGGGCTCCACAAAACCATTAAAAAAGTTGAAGAGGATATAGAGAATCTTAAATTCAATACCGCGATATCTGAAATGATGATATTTCTTAATCTGGCTTACAGGAAAGGAAAAGTAACCCGTGATACAGCCTGCAGTTTTGTTCTGATACTGTCACCTTTTGCTCCACATCTTTGTGAGGAACTGTGGCAGCTGCTTGGTCATGAAACAACTCTTGCATATGAACCATGGCCAGGTGTAATGGAAGAATATCTTAAAACTGATGTCATCGAATATCCTGTCTCATTTAACGGAAAAATGAGGTTTAAAATAGAGCTGCCTGCCGGCTTTGATAAGGAAGAGATAGCCAAAGCAGTTCTGGCTGATGATAGGGCACTTAAATGGCTTGCCGGAAAAGCTCCATCAAATGTAGTTGTAGTGCCCGGCAAAATTGTAAATGTTGTAATCAGATAGCAGAATTTTGAATCTTATGCCGGACAGGATACTTCTATATCATTGCCTTTTTATTTTAATTCTACTAACAGGAGCATGCAAGCGCACTTCAAACAATTTTGATTTTAAGCATGATATAATATACGACACCACTTCAGTCAAGAATCTGTCAGGGGCTACCATTATGTATGGTATTCCGATCGATTCATTCGACCTTATATCGGGACATATTAAACGCAACGGATTCCTCTCTTCAATCCTTATGGAACATGGCGTTTCATTACGGGATCTTGAAAGGGTCCTTTCAAATTCGGCACATGTTTTTGATGTGAGAAAGATGAGGTACGGAAATAATTTCACACTTTTCTGCGAAAGGGACACCACTGCAAGGGCAAGATACATGGTTTACGAGCACGATCCGACAACATCCTATATATTCAGTTTCAGGGATTCTCTCAATATAACCAGATACGATAAGGAGATAAAGAAAGAAATCCGTTTCTCCACACTTACAATAGAAACCTCATTATGGGATGCGATGCTTAAGAACGGACTAAATCCCTCTCTGGTGATACAACTGTCAGAGATATATGCATGGAGCATCGATTTCTTTGGATTACAAAAGGGAGATACTTTTAAGGTGATCTATGAAGAAATGTCGATTGATCAAAAATCGCTTGGGACAGGAAGAATATACGGTGCTGTCTTTACAGGCTACGGAGTCTCAATTTACGCAATACCTTTCATGCAGGACGGCAAAGAGAGCTTTTATGATTCAGAAGGTAACAGTCTGCGTAAAGCTTTTCTCAAAGCTCCACTTCAGTTTTCGAGGGTTTCATCACGCTTCTCATCAGCCAGGCTCCATCCAATCTTAAGGATACGACGGCCTCATCATGGTGTGGATTACGCTGCTCCTGCCGGTACACCTGTCCATGCAATTGGCGACGGCCGCATAACCCAGCTAAGCAATGACGGAGGCTCAGGAAGAATGATAAAAATTGTCCATAACAGCGTTTACGCAACGGCCTACCTTCATCTTAGCAGATTTGCCAGTGGAATTGCACCAGGTAATTATGTAAAACAGGGCGATATTATCGGTTATGTGGGTAGCTCGGGGCTTTCCACCGGGCCCCATCTTGATTTCCGATTCTATAAAAACGGATCACCGGTAGATCCTCTTAAAGTAGAGGCCCCTCCAGTGGAACCTGTATCTGATACCAACAGGATAAGGTTTGAAAGACAGAAATTTGTTGTCGTAAAAATGCTGGAAACGTTTTAAGAGATTTTCTTATCCTTAATCAGTAATTTTTCTATCACTTGCGGGAAATACCTATATTCAAGAGCATGCACTTTTGATGCAAGTGAATCAGGAGTGTCATCGCTGTCGACTGTGCATGATGCCTGGAATATTATGTCACCTTCATCATATTCATCATTCACGTAATGAATTGTAATCCCCGATTTCTTATCGCCGGCTTCAATCACAGCTTTATGAACTTTGTCGCCATACATTCCTTTGCCTCCATATTTAGGCAGCAAAGCAGGATGGATATTGACAATACGACCTGCATAATGATCAAGGATATCACGTGGTACAAGCCATAGAAATCCGGCCAGGACAATAAACTCCACATTTTCTTCCTTCAATATTCCTAGTACCCTGCCGGAATTGTAAAAATCATTACGGTCGAAAATAACAGTCTTTACTCCTAACGCCTCAGCCCTTTTCAGGACGTAAGCTTCACGCTTGTTTGAAAGAACCAGACTCACCTTGGCAGGTTTATTGTTCGAAAAGTATCTGATGATATTTTCGGCATTTGTACCAGAACCGGAAGCAAAAATTGCTATATTCTTCATTATTAACACATTATCTATTTCACTCCATTATTGCACAATTTAGATGATGGAAGTTTAGTTTGTTAATTATCAAAATATTATAATCCTCAACAAAGAAAAAACATCAAATCATTTGATAAATAAAGTACAAATATATTTCTTTGCAAGGTTTTCATTAATTATTAATTAAAATTTATTGTTATGTCTGACATTGCCACAAGAGTAAAAGAGATTATAGTTGATAAGCTTGGAGTTGATGAATCGGAAGTAACTCCTGAAGCCAGTTTCACCAATGATCTGGGTGCTGACTCTCTTGACACTGTTGAATTAATCATGGAATTTGAAAAAGAATTCAATATCGGAATTCCTGATGATCAAGCTGAAAGCATCAGCACTGTGGGAGATGCAATTAAGTATATAGAGGAAAATGCAAAATAGTTTTGCATTTATAATAATCCATTGATGAGAAGAGTCGTAGTAACAGGCCTTGGAGCAATAACTCCAATAGGTAACAATTTGCATGAATATTGGGATGGGCTGATAAATGGAGTCAGCGGATGTGTGATGATAACCCGCTTCAACACCGAAAAATTCAAGACCAAATTTGCATGTGAATTAAAGAACTACGATTCTTCGAAATACTTCGACCGTAAGGAAGCGAACAAGCTTGATCTTTACTCGCAGTACGCTCATATTGCTTCAGATGAAGCAATTATAAATTCCGGATTGGATCTGGAGAAAATAGACAAAGACAGGATTGGGGTAATATGGGCCTCGGGTATCGGGGGGCTTGATACTTTCTATCAGGCTATTAAATCGTTCGTGCAGGGGGACGGTACCCCGCGGTTCAGTCCCTTTTTTATTCCCAAAATGATCAGTGACATTGCTGCAGGAGCGATCTCAATAAAATACGGATTTCATGGCCCTAACTTCAGCACTGTTTCGGCATGTGCTTCATCGACACATGCATTAATAGATGCCGTTAACTATATCAGATGGGGGAAAGCTGATATATTTGTTTCCGGGGGATCAGAGGCGGCAATAAATGAGCCTGGGATAGGAGGCTTTAATGCTCTTCAGGCTTTATCAACAAACAACGAGGAATTTCAATCTGCCTCAAGGCCTTTCGATAAAACCAGGGACGGTTTTGTGATGGGAGAAGGTGCAGGAGCCCTTATACTTGAAGAGTACGAACATGCCAGGGCAAGAGGGGCAAAAATCTATGCTGAGATAATAGGTACTGCAATGACGGCTGACGCTTTTCACCTGACTGCTCCACATCCTGACGGGCTAGGGGCATTAAAGGTTATGGACCTTGCAGTCAGGGATGCCGGTATAAAACACACTGATGTTGATTATATTAATGTTCATGGTACGGCGACTCCTCTTGGGGATATATCCGAAATAAAGGCTATCCTTGGAGTTTTTGGTGACCATGCATATAAACTTAATATAAGTTCAACCAAGTCGATGACAGGCCATCTCCTCGGTGCTGCTGGAGCAGTTGAGGCTATAGCATCAATCATGTCGGTGGTAAATGACATGGTACCTCCAACAATAAATTTCAGGTTTCCTGACCCCGAAATAGATCCTGCCCTGAATCTTACCCTCACCAAAGCCCAAAAAAGAAAGGTTAATGTCGCAATAAGCAATACTTTCGGATTCGGAGGCCATAATGCTTCCATCGTTATCAGAAAAGCTGACATTTAGTGACCTTCTTCCGGAAAAAAAAGAATGGCACTTATATTCTGAACAAACAGGAATTTGGTGCTGCCTTAAAAGATCTTCTGGGTTTCAAAACCCGGAATCTGCGCCTTTATGAAGTTGCATTCATACATAGATCAGCATCATATACCCTCCCCGACGGAACAAGAATAAACAATGAAAGACTTGAATACCTGGGTGATGCAATACTCGATGCCATACTGTCTGATTACCTGTTTGAAAAATTCCCGGATGCCAGTGAAGGATTTATGACAAAGATCCGCTCCCGGATCGTCAACAGGGAAATACTTAATCAGCTCGCATTGTCAATGGGTGTCGATAAAATCCTCGTAAGCAACATCGGCCCGGGCCAGATGACCAGAAACCTGTATGGCGATGCACTTGAAGCACTCATTGGAGCTTTATTCATCGATAAAGGATTCAGAAAAACAAAAAAAATGTTCATTTCAAAGGTACTTAACTGCTACCTTGACCTTGATAAAATAATAAGCAAAAACACTGATTACAAAAGCCTTGTCTTTGAATGGGTGCAGAAGCATAAATCAAATCTCACATTCTCATACAATGAAGATTATGATTTCAAAATGAAAAAATCAGTCTTCTCCGCTATTCTGAAAATAAACGGAGAGACCTATGGCAGTGGTCAGGGTTCCTCAAAGAAAGAGGCAGAACAGGAAGCTGCAGGTCGGGCCTGGGCAAAACTGGAAGATATTTCACAGGAAATATTTCAATGAACCGTTCATTTGTTAACTTTATAGGTCAGGATTTGATTTAATGAAAGGATCACAAAAAATAAAAAAGGTCCAGTTGCCTGTAAGCGGATACAATGAAATAATACTTTTCGGACTGGTTTGCACTGACCCCCACTATAAAATAGCATTAAAACTAAACAGGAAAATTGGTGTGAATCTGAAAAGTGCTCCACCGGTTGAGATATCTGATGCTCCCGGGAAAGATCTGATTTTTACTCTGTTCTCCGATACTACATCCTTGCATGACGTCTCATTGCACTTCCTTTCTAACCGGTCGGGTGCTGATTTCCTCTTAAGGAAGCTGGGAAATATTGATTATCTTCTTGAAATATATGATCCTTCAAAGGTCTGCTTCTCACTTGATCTTATTGCAAAACTTAGGGAAATAGACACTGTGACTGCTGTTTTTAAAATTGATTTGAATACCATAAAGGATAAAAACCTGAAATTCCTTTTCGCCTTATTGAATTAAACCATGAAGTGCACAAATCAAAAAAAGAAGAGCCGCCCCTTTTAACAGGAACGGCTCACTTTCTGATAACCCTAAAACTAACCTAACCTATGAAAAAAACCTCCAGACTAATAAACCAAATATCATGCCAAACTTTATACAAAGATACACATCTTTTTTATAATATAAAAAATAATTTTTATTAAATAGCTGATAATTAACATTATTTTAATACTTTCTTAACTTTGAAGAAGGAAATAAATCAATCCCTGAATATATGTTGAACCTTTCCCAAGTATTCTACATTTCTCAAAGCTTGATAAAGTGACAACAGATTAAACAGCATATGCTATCCTTATCTTCCGTTGTTAAAATAAGTTAAAGGCAGGCCATATAAGCTATATACATTTACCTTTGTAATTATATATGTAACCTTCATGCCTAAAACCTCAAAATATTAAGCAAAGGAATTACAACCATGAAGGTTCCACACGAATAATTTAATTTACAGCAATATAATAATGTTATTTTCGTGTGAAAAGGAAAACAATAGTACTGTTGGCCGTACTTTTCTTTCTTGCCATTTCAGGTTTAATCCTTATTCAATTAAACTGGATCAAAAACGCTATTGCAATAACCGACCAGCAGTTCAGGTATAATGCCAACAAAGCTCTCGAATCGGTTGTTATTGCCCTTGAAGAGCAGGAGCTCATTGACCGTATCATTGAAGAAATAGATCCGGAATCATCAGATTCAGTTACGGCGATCGTTCCGGCCAATTCGCCACTTGCAAAAAAACTGCAGGGTTACAGGCCTGACTCACGGCTTCTTAAAGAATATGGCCTCAATAATTCTGATAAGCCAATAATTATAACCAATGCAGGACAAAAGATCTATATTTCGGCAAAGGAGATCTCGCCTATCCCCGATGAAGAAATAACCGAACCGTCGGCTCAAACTATCAGTGCCGGCATCACGGGACGTGTAAGCAATAAAATTATCTTCCTTGAGAGCATCATGCAAAACATATTGCATTCCACACCCGATATCAGAGACAGGATCGTACCGGAAAAGATTAACAAACAGATTAGGAATGCACTCAATAATGTAGGCATTCATCTCGACTATGAATTCTCAATAAGATCAGGCAGGCTCGGGACCATCTGGAGCACTCCCGGCTTCACGGATAAACCCGGCACCAACAAATTTATCATTCAGCTTTTCCCGAATGACCCTGTTCCCGGCCAAAACCAGATAGTGATGTACTGCCATCAGGAAAATCAGTACAAATTTGAAAAAATAGGAAGCCTTGGGATATTATCACTTGTGTTCACGCTTCTTCTACTCTTGCTTTCAACAGGGACATTTATTGTTATTTTACGACAGAAGAAAATGTCGGAAATAAGAAATGATTTCATCAATAACATGACCCATGAGCTGAAAACACCAATCTCAACAATATCTCTTGCATCACAGATGCTTGCAGATAAAAGCATCTCTGCCAGGAAGAAAAACATCGACCACCTGGCTAAAGTCATTTCAGATGAAAGCATGCGCCTTAAATTTCAGGTTGAAAAGGTGCTTCAGATGGCGATTTTTGAAAAGATGAAGGCCAAGCTCGATTTTACAATGATTGATGTTCATAATGTAATCAGCAGGGCGGTGGATAATTTCTCGCTGCAGATCCAGAACCTTAATGGATCGATTAAAAAAGATTTCAGATCTGAGGAATCATCTGTAATGCTGGATGAGATCTATTTCCTGAATGCAATATCAAATCTTATCGACAATGCCATAAAATATTCAAGAGGCAAGCCCGAGATTACCATCACAACCTATGACAGCACTAAAGGAATATATATTACCATTGAAGATAAGGGTATAGGCATAAGCAAGGAAAACCTGAAGAGGATATACGACAAGTTCTACCGTGTTCATTCAGGTAATGTTCATAATGTTAAAGGATTCGGCCTCGGACTGACATACGTTAAAAAAATCATTGAGGAGCACAATGGCAGTATCAGGGCTGAAAGCCAGATAAATAAAGGTACCAAATTCATATTGTTTATCCCTAAAAATGGAACGAAATGAATAAGAAAATACTGCTTGCGGAAGATGACAGCAACCTGGGTGCATTGCTCAGAACATACCTTTCTGCCAAAAACTATGATACAACGCTTGCAATGAATGGGAAATCGGCATTGAAAGCTTTTTCTTCAGAGACATACGATCTCTGTATACTCGATATCATGATGCCTGAGATGGATGGTCTTGTGCTGGCAAAATCTATTCGTAACATAAATCCGTCTATGCCCATTATCTTTCTCACCGCAAAAAACCAGAAAGAGGATATTATAGAAGGATTTAAAACAGGTGCGGATGATTATATCACTAAACCCTTTTCGATGGAAGAATTGCTTTACAGGATTGAAGCCATTCTTCGCAGGACCAATTCATCTTTTGCTTTAAAAACGGAAGATGTTTATCGGATAGGAAATTATACATTCGACCATAAAAGGCAGCTTCTTACTCATGGCGATCAAACCACAACCCTTACGACAAAGGAATCGGAGCTTCTGAAATTGCTCTGCCGTCATAAGAATGAGATCCTTGAACGAAATTACGCTCTGAGAAGCATATGGATTGACGATAATTATTTCAACGCCAGAAGCATGGATGTTTATATCACCAGGCTGCGTAAATATCTGAAAAAGGATCCCTCCGTAAAGATACTCAACATTCACGGAAGAGGCTACAGACTGATATGCTGAAAAAAAACCCTGACCCGATTGTCATCCGGTCAGGGTAGTAAGTTTAGGTTAGATTGAAGGGTTAGATTTCGTAAGTCCCCTTTTCCGGGCACTAAAATAGTGTTTTTTTTAAAACAAACTATAGTTCACTGGAAATCTTTGATTTGACAAAAAAGTCCACTTTAATGATCATTTAATCAGTCAAGTTTAAGAACTGCAAGAAAAGCCTGCTGTGGCACTTCCACATTCCCTATCTGTCGCATCCTCTTCTTCCCCTTCTTCTGTTTTTCCAGAAGTTTTCTCTTACGCGTAATATCTCCACCGTAGCATTTGGCCGTAACATCCTTCCTGACCGCCTTTACTGTTTCCCTTGAAATTATTTTTGCCCCGATAGCTGCCTGAATGGCTATATCAAATTGTTGGCGTGGTATAAGTTCTTTAAGCTTCAGACACATTTTACGGCCGAATTCGTATGCATGACTTCTGTGAATAAGTGTCGACAGGGCATCTACCATTTCACCGTTAAGCAGTATATCCAGTCTTACCAGATCAGCCTTCTGATAAGATGAGTGGTAGTAATCAAAAGAAGCATAACCTTTTGAGATGCTTTTAAGCTTATCGTAGAAGTCAAAAACAATCTCCGAAAGAGGCATTTCAAAAGTAAGCTCAACCCTGTCGCGGGTCAGATAAACCTGATTTTTGAGCGATCCCCGTTTATCGATGCAAAGATTCATTATGGGCCCAACGTAGTCGGCCAGAGTGATCACCTGTGCAATAATATATGGCTCCTCAACCCTTTCAATATAGTTAACAGCCGGCATTCCGGAGGGATTATGCACATCAATTTCTTCGCCTTTTGTGGTGAAGACCTTGAATGAAACGTTTGGTACCGTTGTAATCACATCCATCTCAAATTCACGGTCGAGACGCTCCTGGATTATTTCCATATGAAGTAAACCCAGGAAGCCGCACCTGAATCCAAATCCCAATGCTGCTGACGACTCAGGAATGAATGAGAGAGAGGCATCGTTGAGCTGAAGTTTCTCAATAGAGGATCTTAGGTCTTCGTAATCATCGGCATCAACAGGATATATTCCTGCAAATACCATTGGTTTCACATCTTCAAAACCGGCTATTGCCTTTTCACAGGGATTTTTAACATGAGTTATAGTATCGCCTACCTTAACTTCGGAGGAGTCTTTAATGCCTGAAATGATATACCCTACATCACCGGCTCCAAGTGAATTGCGAGGATCCTGTTTAAGTTTCAGCACGCCTATTTCTTCAGCATTGTATTCATGATTTGTGCTTACAAATTTCACCCTGTCGCCTTTTGTTATGGTCCCGTTTACTATTTTGAAGTATGCGATAATCCCCCTGAAGGAGTTGAATATCGAATCGAAGATAAGAGCCTGGAGAGGAGCATCAGGATCACCGGATGGCGGAGGGATACGGTTCACTATCTCGCTAAGAATCCTGTCGACACCCATACCTGTTCTGGCACTTGCCTCAATGATATCTTCCCTGCCACAACCTACCAGGTCAACTATCTGATCCTTGACTTCTTCAGGCATTGCATTGGCCATGTCCATTTTGTTAAGTACTGGTATTATTTCAAGATTATGGTCGATGGCCATGTACAGGTTGGATATGGTTTGTGCCTGGATACCCTGAGTTGCATCAATCACTAAGAGTGCTCCTTCACATGCGGCTATTGACCTTGAGACCTCATATGAGAAATCGACATGTCCGGGCGTATCAATTAGATTCAGTATATATTTGGAGCCATTAAACCAATACTCCATTTGGATGGCATGGCTCTTGATTGTTATTCCCCTTTCCCGCTCAAGATCCATATCATCCAGGACCTGATCCTGAAACTCCCTTTCGCTTATGGTATTTGTTTTTTCCAGTAAGCGATCGGCCAGGGTGCTTTTGCCGTGATCGATATGGGCAATTATGCAGAAATTACGGATATTATGCATCTGGGGATCTTTCTTTTGATCAGGTGCAAATATATAAAAATATGCAGGGGCATTGAATGCAATGCCCCTACTAAATTGTGTTTAAATTATTTATTACATCATTCCCGGCATGCCGCCACCCATTCCCTGAGGAGGCATGGCAGGTTTTTCTTCTTTTTCTTCAACAACAACAGCCTCGGTTGTCAGAAACATACCTGCAACGGAAGCAGCGTTTTCAAGAGCAACTCTTACTACCTTTACAGGGTCAATAACACCTGAAGCATAAAGTTTTTCATATTCGTCAGTTTGTGCATTGTATCCGTAATCACCTTTACCTGACTTTACAGCCTGTACCACAACGGCACCTTCCCTTCCTGCATTTATAGCTATCTGTCGCAGAGGTTCTTCAATTGCACGCTTAACGATTTCGATTCCAATGGTCTGATCTTCGTTGTCACCCTTGAGTTTTTCGAGAGAGGAAATGGCACGGATATAAGCTACACCTCCTCCGGGTACTATTCCTTCTTCAATGGCAGCTCTTGTTGCATGAAGTGAATCATCAACGCGGTCTTTCTTATTCTTCATTTCAACTTCTGAAGCTGCACCAATATAAAGTACTGCAACTCCTCCTGAAAGTTTTGCCAAACGCTCCTGAAGCTTTTCCTTGTCATAATCAGAGGTCGTGGTGGTCATCTGCTGTTTGATCTGACCAATTCTGGCTTTGATCATTTCCTTGTCACCATAACCATTGACAATTGTTGTATTCTCCTTGTTAACGGTTACCTTCTCAGATGTCCCAAGCATGTCAATGGTTGCATGTTCAAGCTTAAGGCCTTTTTCTTCTGATATTACAGTACCTCCTGTAAGAATGGCAATATCTTCAAGCATCTCTTTCCTCCTGTCACCGAATCCTGGAGCCTTCACAGCACAGACCCTCAACGAACCACGCAGCCTGTTTACAACAAGTGTGGCAAGAGCTTCACCTTCAACATCTTCAGAAATAATAAGGAGCGGACGGCCAGTTTGTGCGGTAGCTTCAAGAATGGGAAGCATATCTTTCATTGAAGAGATCTTCTTGTCATAAATAAGAATGTAGGGATTTTCTAGCTCAGCTTCCATTTTCTCAGTATTAGTGACAAAATATGCGGAAATGTAGCCACGGTCAAACTGCATACCCTCTACAACCTCAACTGAAGTGGTGGTACCCTTGGATTCCTCAACAGTTATCACACCTTCCTTGTGTACTTTATTCATTGCTTCTGCTATAAGCTTCCCTATTTCATGATCATCGTTGGCGGAAATTCTTGCAACCTGTTCGATCTTGTCGAGATCATTACCCACCACCTGAGCCTGCGATTTAAGGTGTTTAACCACATGTTCAACAGCTTTATCGATACCACGTTTAACATCCATAGGATTAGCACCGGCAGTGATATTCTTCAATCCTACATTGATAATAGCCTGAGCAAGCACAGTAGCGGTTGTGGTCCCGTCTCCGGCAACATCGCCTGTTTTAGAAGCCACTTCCTTAACCATCTGGGCACCCATGTTTCTATATGGATCTGACAATTCTATGTCTTTTGCAACGGTAACTCCGTCCTTTGTAACATGGGGAGCACCAAACTTCTTCTCAAGTACTACATTACGTCCCTTTGGTCCCAATGTAACCTTAACTGCATCAGCCAGCTGATCAACACCTTCTTTAAGCAGGGCACGTGCATCAATGTTGTATTTAATTTCCTTTGCCATATTATTGAATTTTAGATTAGTTTAAGATTTATTAAGCTATAAACAAAATGTCCGATTGTGAAATAAGAAGATAATCTTCATTGTCTATTGTAAGTTCCTGGCCCGAATATTTTCCGTAAAGAACTACGTCACCTTTCTTTACTTCCATTTCCTCATCCTTTTTCGGAGCTCCGACCAGAACTACAGTGCCCTGACGAGGTTTTTCCTTTGCAGAATCAGGAATGATAATTCCACTTGCTGTCTTAGCTTCTGCTTCGTGAGGTTTTACCAAAACTTTTCCAGCTAATACTTTACCTTTTAATTGTGCCATTTCTATTTAGTTTTAAAGTTAAACATGATTTTCTGAATTGTTCACCTTGCATAATCTGTGCCAAAGGATTCTTTTTAAAAATTCGGCATTTATTACCGACATTTTATCCCATACTTGCTGTCAGCTACTTGACTGTTTGAATGACAATCTTCCGCAAATCGCTGTTAATTAATTAACTACAAAAAAATAAAAAAAGTGTCAGTTTATGACAAACTGACACTTATATCTGGTGGAAGAATTCCGATTTTTAGTTTGAAGGAGTGCTCCTCTCATCGGTACCTGCCGGAGATGTTGAAGGAGGAACCGCAGTAGGCAACGTGGGTATGGCATTGGGATCAACAGCATTCTGTATCTGATTCTCAATCCTTGAACGTTCAGGACCTGCACCGCGTGGTATGGTTGCAGTAGCTACAACACACAGTAAAAGTATGGCTCCTGCGAGTGTCCAGGTTGACTTTTCAAGGAAATCTGCCGTTTTTCTTATCCCCATCGACTGACCAGCAGATGTAAAATTGGCAGCAAGGCCTCCTCCTTTTGAGTTTTGTACAAGTACAATCATTATCTGCAAAATGCATGCAATAATAACCAGAACCGAAACAAAAATATAGATGCCCATAACCTTGATTATTTTATTATGTCTCTTATCATTTCAATTTGAGTTGCAAAGTAACTGCTTTTTTCCGGAAATTTCAAACATAATCGTTCATAAATATCTATAGCCTTGGAGTAATATCCCTGACTTACATATATTTTTGCCAGGGTTTCGGTTATGAACCCTCCCTTTTCTTCAGTAAACGGTTTGGCCAGATCCTCGTTATCAACCGTGGTTTTTTCCCTTCTAGGTTCAATCCTCGGATTTGCTAAAATAAATTTGTCTATCAATTCAGCCTGAGATTTTCGCAGGTTATCTGAAACGGCTGATGTGGATTGACTTTCGGGAGTGGGGGCCTGAACAACCTGGACGCTTTCAGGAAAAGTTTCATTTTCAGGTGCCTGAAACTGATCAACAGCCGCCTCAGTTTCGGCAGGGTGCTCAGTAACAATGGCTTCTTCCGGAGCTGATTCCGGAATAATAGGAGATTCATCTTTAAACTCCGGTTCTGGTATTAATATTTGTTCGGCATGTATGTCCTTTCCTGTATCATGAGGTATAATGGTCAAATCAGGAGGTTTCGTTCCAACATCTTCCTGACTTTCTGCGGATAAAGCAATATCAGGATACTCTTCAGTTTCTGCAACTGAAAATCCCGGGTCCATGTAAAATATTTTCTCCTCGGAAGTCTCAATTTCCTCATCCAGAACGAAAACAGGCCTGTCGAATTCCTCATCGGCAACTGTCGAATAATATATCGAACGCGTTATAATGTAATCATCTGACCCGACCCGTGTTTCAGCCGATTCTTCAGCCTCAACCTTCTCGTATTTATCAATCAGGTCCTCGCTGTTCATCGCCGACTCGATAACTGTCTGTTCAATATCTCCTGTTTCTAAAGAAGCGATGTTTGGTTTATCAGCCTGTTCCTGTTCGACCGGTGTTGCCTCTTCATCATGTTGACCCGATATGATATCCATCACAACTGGTTCAGGAGGCACTTTTAATTCTTTTAAGATTTCAGGCTCTGAATTTAATTCCGGTACTCCGGCTGATGTTGATTCCTCGGCACCGGGGGTTATGACTTGTTCCGGAGCTGATAACTCAGGCTCAAGAAACTCTGCTTTCTCAATTTCTTCTGGCTTTTCATTTAGAAGATTATAAAGGATCTCCCTGTCAGCAATATGAATAGCTGAGTTTTTAAGCTGACTTTCAAATTTGACGTCTGCAGTATCCCTTAATCCTTTAAGCAGCAGCAGGTGAGCAGTCTGAAAGTAGGGAAATGCATTCACAACATCATTTATCTCTCCTATCATATGCCGTTCAATGGGAGCATTGAGATCGACTATCCTTAAAAAGTCGTCTTTGTTCATGGCATTTCACCAGTTAACAAAAGCTCGGTTAAAGATATCCTCCACAATCATTTCAATGATCTTGCCTGACAGGTTCTCCTCAACCTGGCTCAGATCAAGGGCGCTGTCATAATCCTCATACCTTGAGAATGATTGTTCATAGCTCAGGTCAGGATCTATGGCATTTGTAAATTTTACCTTGACCGTTATTGTAAACCTGTTAACGGCAGCCTCAGCATCTGCCGATACAGTCAGAGGACGTGTACTATAGTCGGTGATCTCACCCTCAAAATTAACATCTCCGAGGCCGTTTACCAGACTCAGGTTTGTTTGTGACTTGCATTTATCAATAAGGGCATCTGTAAGGTTCTGGCTTAAACCTGGCTGAACCAGGCTTGCTCTGTTCTGAAAATATTGGATACTGATAGTTTTTACATCAGGAGAAATACTTGCACCTGAGAATGAATAACTTACTTTACAGCCAATAAACACCAGTGTAAATAGTAAGGCCAGCGCAGATAAGTAAAAGTTTGGCCATTGTAACAGGGCTTTCTTACAATTCAATGCCATACTCCTTTATTTTTCTGTATAGGGTGCGTTCTGATATTCCGAGCTCCTGGGCTGCCATTTTCCTCTTTCCGTTATACTTTTCGAGAGCTTTTCTTATCATTTCAACCTCCTTTCCGGCCAGAGAAAGAGATTCTTCCACAACTTCTTCAGTATCCTGTATGTTGCCTCTCTCATGATGAACTGCAAAATCCTGTGCTTTGGTACTTTTTATTCCAGTAATAGTATCTGTATGGTCAGCATTTCCAAAAAGGTTCTTAAAGGCTCCTGAATTCATCTCATGAAATTCAAGATTAGTTTCCTCTCTCTTTATCAGGTCAAAAACAAGCTTTTTCAGGTCATTCATGTCGTTTTTCATGTCAAACAGTATCTTGTAAAGTATCTCACGTTCAGATGAAAACGACTTGTCATCATTCCTTTTAATCAATACAGGAAGTTTATTTCCCGTATAATCGGGCAGATAGGAGCTTAGTACTTCCGGGGTAATTTCTCTTTCCTGCTCAATAATCGATATCTGTTCTGTGATATTTTTCAGCTGACGTACGTTACCCGGCCAAGAATAATTAAGCAGAATATTCTTTGCTTCATTATTCAGCCTTATTGCAGGCATCCTGTATTTTTCTGCAAAATCGACAGCAAATTTCCTGAAAAGAAGAAAGATATCTTCCCCTCTTTCCTTGAGTGGAGGAATCTTTATTGGGACAGTGTTCAGCCTGTAGAAAAGGTCTTCACGGAATCTCTCATTCTCTATTGCCCGGGCAACATCAATATTGCTTGCAGCAATCACCCTGACGTTTGTCTTCTGGACCTTCGATGAGCCCACCCGTATAAATTCTCCTGTTTCCAGAACCCTCAGGAGCCTTACCTGGGTTGACAAGGGAAGCTCTGCAACTTCATCAAGAAAGATGGTTCCGCCATCTGCCACCTCAAAATACCCTTTACGGCTTTCAGTTGCACCTGTAAATGCACCCTTTTCATGACCAAAAAGCTCCGAATCAATAGTTCCTTCAGGTATCGCTCCGCAGTTGACAGCAATGTATTGCCCATGCTTTCTTGAACTGAAATGGTGAATAACCTGAGGGAATACCTCCTTTCCCGTTCCGCTTTCTCCGGTTATCAGCACGGAAAGATCGGTCGGAGCAACCTGTACAGCAATATCAATCGCCCGATTTAGTGCTGCATCATTCCCAATGATACCAAACCTTTGTTTAATACTCTGAAGGTCTTTCATTCCATGTTTTTCAATGATGCGAATTTAAGATATTTTTAAAACATTGGGAAATGCTTATTTCGTAAATTAGCCCTATGAAAAGTCACATCTCTTACCGTTTTGCAGGTATTATTCCTGCACGCTTTGCGTCAACAAGATTTCCGGGCAAACCCATGGCCGACATAGGAGGTAAGCCAATGATAGAAAGGGTGTATGAACGAGCCTCCCGATCTCTTAATTTACTATATGTTGCCACCGACGATCAGAGAATCTTCAATTTAGTCAGGAGTTTCGGAGGCAATGCCATAATGACATCCGATAAACACAGAAGCGGTACCGACAGATGTGCAGAGGCGGCATCATATCTTTGCAGTGATGAAAAGAAAGTGGTTGATATTGTCATTAATATCCAGGGAGATGAGCCTTTCATAAGGTCCGAACAGATTGATCTGTTGAAAACATGCTTCGATGACAGCTCAGTTGAAATAGCAACTCTTGTAAAAAAGGTTGAGCCGGGTGAGGATATTTTTAATCCAAATCAACCCAAGGTGGTGCTTGACGCCAAAGGCAATGCAATTTATTTCAGCCGGGCGGCTATTCCGTTTGTGAGGGATTCTGAAATGCCTGAATGGACCTTTAAACATACATATTTTAAACATATCGGGCTTTATGCCTACAAAACAGAAACTCTGGCAAAAATAACAGGGCTGCCTGCTGGAAAGCTCGAGACAGCAGAATCGCTTGAACAGAACAGATGGCTGGAAAACGGATTCAGGATAAGGACTGCAGTTTCAAAATGGGATAGTATATGTATTGACACCCCCTCTGACCTGGAAAAAGCAAAAACCTATATAACGGAATTCGATAATTTATCTTATCTTTAGCACAGTTTTTGTTGGTTTTTTGCAATATGGGATCCATGAGAAAGAGTTCGCTCGTAATTTTCCTGATGTTCACTGCTCTTACACTTCAGGCGCAGAGGGATACCATTTACTCTTTCAGAAATCTGTCTTCCAAATCATTTGCAAGGGAGAATACCAATCCCAACATCAGTATTTACCCGGTACCTGTAAGATATAACACTTTTTCAATAAAGACCGACAAAGAGATGAGACTGGTTAAGGTGACCAACATGATAGGACAGGATATTTTCAGGGCTCAATATAAAAATCCACAGTCATTTACGAAAGTAATTCTTGAAAACCCTCAAAGGGGTATGTACCTTGTAACAATCGCTTTCAATGATGGCTCAAGGGTAGTAAAGAAAATTATGATAGAGAATCCTGATTGATCATCTGATTTCTGTTATAACGGGTTCATGGGGAAAGAATCCGGCCGTATATTTTTTTAACAAATAAATCAACAACCTTTTAGACTGGTTGTTGTTACTAACAATGGAAAGTCTTTTTGTCCAATGTTTTAAAATAATTTTAACACTATGGAAGAGGGGATAAATGTTTTTTCCATTAAGGATCTTGAAAACTTCTCAGGTATCAAAGCACATACAATCAGGATCTGGGAAAAAAGGTACAGAATCCTTGAACCTGAAAGGACGGACTCCAACATAAGGACATACGGTGAATCGGAACTTAAAAAGATCCTTAATGTCGCCTACCTTAACAGACATGGAATAAAAATATCCCGTATTGCACTCTTAAATGATGACCAACTGAAGCAGGAGGTGATTGCTTACAGTAGTCAGGATGAGATAATCGATGCAGATTATCATCCGGGTAAAATCCTTTTACCGGCAATCAAGTTCAATGATAATCAGTTCTTAGAAATGCTTCTGCCTCTGATAAGGAAACATGGTATGGAAAAAGCTTATATATCATACCTGTGTACACTACTCGAAAAATCAAGGATCCTCTGGCAGACGGGCAGCTTGTCAAGGGCCCAGGAACAATTTATAAGGTATACTATCAGACAGATTCTCATCAATGAGGATAGTAATCTGAAAATCAGTTTGGTTAAAGCCAGAAGAACGGTCGCAATGATCAACCCTTCTGACAGCATGTCGGATAATAATTTCCTTTTCTACAAATACGCTCTGAGGAAAAGAGGATATGATGTCATATTTACCGGAGGTGTTTTGCCTCCATCGGAAGTGAAAGAGATATACAAGATCAAACCTTTCAATTACCTTGTGGTAAACTCCGGAACTTTTGATTTTACCGACAAAAGAATCGGATACTTCAGCAGTCTGGGAAAGTCAATGTTAATAAAAAAAATAATCTTTACAGATTTTCCTGAGAATCCTGAAAGGGGGGATAAGAATATGCCCGATAATATAATTATTTCAAAAAGCCCGAGAGATTTCATCAATCTGATTGACTCAATCAGGTAACAGGGTTATTCCCTGGCTTAAATAAGAAATTATCCCATAAGTCCTTCAAAATAAACTTTTTCAGTTTCCAGATCAAGAAAGGGATATTTTTTCTTCAATTCATTTATTTTAGCTAAAATATTTCCGGCAAAACTCTTTGTCAGAGATGAATCTCCTGACTTAATCCTGTGCGCAAAGGCCTTTGTAATTTTTAAAACTTCAAGATATATCTTAAAAGTCTTGTCGTCTATAAAGCATTTCGTAAATGCCTCCCATATATACTCTACTGCTGACTCTGAAAGATGTAGCATATCAGTATCATAAAAACGATAATCCCGGAGATCATCCATAACAAGCTCATAGGCCGGAAAATATCCCGGTTTAAGCGGATGTTTCTGAAGCTCTTCAACAGCAAGAAGAAGTACCGATTTGCTTATCTGATTGCCGTGAGCGCCATCTTTCCAGTGCCTGACCGGACTGATAGTAAAAATGACCTTCAGACCAGGGAATGCCGTATTCAATCTTTCAAGCTGTTCCGACCAGAGGATTGTTATTTCATCAATTGAAAGCAATCTTCGGGTAAATTCCGTAGAGGGTATCTTGTGGCAGTTTGAAACTACTTCGCCTGTCCTGTTCCATATGTATATCCATGCCGTTCCAAAAGTCACAAACAGGAATCTGGCCCCGGAAAGGAATATATGTGCTTCTTTAATATTATCATTTATCTTCTTTAAAAGATAGTCGGAGTCTTCTGAAGTAAAATCAGTATAGTGGCTGAAGCTTATCCACCTTCCTCCTGAATTGTATATGTTATCCGCAGTGTATTTTTTTCCTTCGGTAACAGACCGCAGAGTGTTGCTTACAGAAACCGGATTATAAACTGTTCCGAAAGGGTTTATCATAACAGGCATGCGACCCAGTTCCATCTGCTTCCCGATATATGTTGCAAAACATGATCCAAGAAATACAACAGGAGTATGGTAGGTTATTTTTTCTGATGAAGGACTAATTGCGAATGTAGTTCTGAACTCCATATTCCTTTCCAATAATAAAAAGCTATTAAATTTTTTGATTGATCCAGTTTATTACATAATTGATGACTTCATATTTATTTATATCATTATGCAGTTCGTGGAAACCTCCCTTCCATATTTTTAATTCTGCCATTCTGGTTCTTGAGGCAAATTCTTTGCTCCCGTCAGGTGAGCATATTTTATCGTCACTTCCATGCATGATCAGAACCGGTATTTTCAGGTCAGATGCCTCCTTAATTGCATTTGCAGCTGCTTTGAATGCGCAATCAGCCAGACTTAAAGAAATTCTGTCATGTACAAGAGGGTCGTCAATATAAGCTTTCACAACACTGCTATCGTTTGAAAGATGTGCCGGGTTCAGTCCGTTTGACAAAGTTATTCCGGGAATGATTCCTTTCATTAATGAAACCATTTTTTTCTTTAAAACAGAAGGATCTGAACCAAGCTTAAGCCATGGTGAGGAAATTATTGCGCCCTTTAACTCAGCAGGCTCTCGCTTAAGTAAATAATTAAGAACAATACCTCCTCCCAGGCTATGACCGTAAACAAATGCCGGAATGTCAGGAAACCTAATTAGATTTTCCCTTAGTAAAATATCAATCATTTCGATCAGCAAACTATAATTCTTGATATATCCTCTCCTGCCAGGTGAACGTCCATGTCCGGGCAAGTCCACCCCTGTTAATCCTATCCCTTCCCTTATCAGAAGGTCGGACAGAAATGCATATCTGCCGATATGTTCACCTAGTCCGTGTACCATAATTACTGAGGCCTTCATTTCCTTTTCGGGGGTTCTTCTAAAACCACAGAGAACCTGCTCATTGCTTAATTTAATATTGATTTCCATTTTTTTGTTTTAAAAATACTAAAGTTTTACTGATGTAAATCTCTGCTGTTCCGGAATTTGGCATAAGAATGTGTTGATTTATATTATAGTTCTGTCAATAATAGCCGGACAAATTGTGAAATCAATCAGGAGATTCTTCGCTTCAGTCAGTATCTTCTGGTTTAGTCGTGCACTTATAATAATTTATTTCTATAATGAATGTTCATTTTTCATTTGTACTGCTCCCTGTGAGAAATCAATGTAAAAGTCAGAAACGCAATCAAGATGCAAATCACAAAATGTTTCAATTTATCGCCTGCTCATTTTAAAAATATAGTCGTCTCGGCTAATTAAAATATTTTTCCCTGGCGATTATGCATATTATTATTTATTCTTAATTTAGAACAACGCCGTGAAGTCTGCCTTATCTTACTGTTTTTAAACACTTTATGTGTTTCCATTCTTTAGAATATCCTTGGATTTAGAGGATTTATAGATATTCAGATTTGTTTATCTTATTTTCTTTTGTTAGATTTGTATCAAAATAATGAAACACTGCCATGACAACATACGAATTCAACAACAATCTGCTTGAAATGAAAAGCAATCTGCAAAGGTTCGCAATGAGCCTGACTGCAGACCGAGACACAGCCCTTGATCTTGTTCAGGATACATATTTGAAGGCCATTACTTACAAAGACAAATTTGTAGACTATACCAATCTTAAGGCATGGGTCTTCACTATAATGAAGAACACCTTCATTAATAATTACCGTCGAAATGTAAAGGAAAACACAATTATTGACGGGACACAGGATCTTTATTACCTGAATATGCCTCATGACAAGGGTTTTGTTTCACCCGAATCGAATTATGCTGAAGAAGAGATCAACAGAGCCATCGACTCTTTAACAGACGAATTCAGGATCCCTTTTAAGTTGCATTTGGAAGGATTTAAATATCACGAAATTGCAGATAAGCTTGGCTTAAAGATAGGAACAGTTAAGAGTCGTATCTTTTTTACCAGGCAGAAGCTAATGCTGATGTTAAAAGACTATAACAGCTGAAATCGTTTTTCTTGTTCTTATCAGGTTGATTAGGTTTATTGGTTTTGGCTCGAAGCTGCCTCAAAACAAGTCACATTTAAGAAAATCTCTTTAAATAAATGCTTTGAGGCAGCTTCAACTTTTTCTCCTGATGATTAATCCGGTAAGTACAAACAATATCAACACTCCGGTGAAGACCCATGCCCAGAGGTTCCTTACCTTTGATTCAGCATACATCTCGTATGCCTGTGTCAGGAAATATTCGGATTTGACCGGCCATAAAACCACATTGGATGAGTCAATAAAACCATTCGTCGAAGTCAGTTTTCCAGGCATTATTGTTCGGACAGTATATTCCCTGAAATCGAAAAAGACATTCTCTACTGCAAGATTTACTGCCGAATCTGCATCTGTCATAAATTTTATGGCATGATCCCCTCCTGCAAACCTCTGAAGCAATATGCCATTTGACCACAGGCTGTCAATTTTTTCATCATCCATGGCAATCAGCCTGATCAAGTCATTTTCATGTGCCTTAAGTGAATCCACAACCATATCAGAGTCCTCTTTCCCTTTTGTCAACCTTTCAAACTCATAGATCAATTCCGACACAAGGCATTTGTACATCCAGTTTTCAGTTTTCTTTTCGACTGTATCACTGAGTGCTTTATATTTAAGGCTGTCAGGTCCATTCTTTTTCTGACTGGTAATATTATTCGGTGAATAGAACCATTCAAGTTCATCACTACTTAGAAAATCTTCTATCGGAAATCCTCGGCTCATCTCCTTATCTATTACCTCAGCGAACCAGTAGTATGTGTTGAACCACCTGAATCTTTTCCTGAATTCAGTATGTCTGGAAGTATTACTGTTAACGCCGCTGTCAGCCTGATAATCTTTGGTGATATCCTCAACCTTCTCATATATTTTTTCTGCCCGTCGCACCCATATAGTATCTCCTTTAGGATTGATCTCCATTGAATCCCTGATACTCCAGGTACTGTCAACAGGGACCTGGACATCCGAAAAACTAAAATTTTTACTTAAGTTCCGTATTTCAATTTTCCTGATTACCGATCCATCGGTATGAACGATATTGGTTATAGTCGTTTCCGGCATATTACACGAATGTGTAATTGTCAGGACCAATATAAGGAGAACCTTAGGGTTTATCTTTTTCAATTTAATTTGCATAAAAGGCTGTTCATAATAGTTCTTAATTGTTCAAAGGAAATAATATCCTAATTAAGGCAGGCAGGGAGTGGCGGACACTTTCTCCTTATTCGTTTTAAATTGTTCGGATGGTCCATTAAATGCCCTTTTTCATGCACAAATATCAAAACATCTTGATCAGGTAGCCAATAAGATGTAATTTTAACAGAAAGGTAAGAAACAAATTAATTATTTACATCAAACAGTTCATTCAAAATGCAAAGGATTATTAGTCTGAGCACTCACAGTAAGAACGGGCTCTATGATATCACACGTGAAGTGCAGGAAATCATTAAAGCCAGTGGAATAATGCAAGGTATTGCAAGTATCTATGCCCGGGGAGCAACGGCTGCAATCATGGTTCAGGAAAACTGGGATCAGTCGGTACAGAATGATGTCATTACTCTTCTTAACAGGCTTATTCCTGCCGGGATATGGGAACACGACAGGCAGGACGATAACGGAGATGCTCATCTGAAAGCAGGGCTCGTTGGGGCATCGGAAGTCATACCGGTTGTTGATGGTAAAGCAGGGCTCTCGACCTGGCAAAATGTGTTTTTCTGTGAATTTGACGGACCAAGGAGCCACCGGGAGGTTGTCGTGACAGTAATTGAAGACAGACTTACTTAGTCCTTTTTATCTAATATTACCTTTACATTTCTTATGAATTGTTCGTATCCGATTCTTTTCAGAACAGATTGTCCGAATAATTTCGTAAATCTTTCCTTCGACAGTGAAAGCCAATCCTCTCTTGTCATTTGGGCAATTTCAGGGTCCGGAACGAATTCACGATTATCGTGATACTTAACATTACTGTTCCACGGGCATACTTCCTGACATCTGTCGCAGCCGTATACTCTTTTGCCCAGCAGTGGCAGCATTTTTTCCGGAAGTGCTCCCCTGTTTTCGATTGTCAAATTAGAGATGCATTTTCTGGCATCGATGGTCCTGTTATTGTTAATCGCTCCGGTCGGACAGGCGTCGATGCATAATCTGCAATCACCGCAATATTCACCGCTGAATGGATCGTCGTAGTCCAGGGCAACGTTCAGGATCAATATCCCAATAAAAAAAAAAGATCCTGTTTCCTTGTTTATAACTATCGAGTGACGTCCCTGCCAGCCCAGTCCGGCCTCCTTTGCCCATGCTTTTTCCAAAATACCTGCTGAGTCTACAACAGGCTTTCCAATGGCTTCAGGAACAATATCCTTGACAAAGTCTGATAAGCGACTCAGCTTTGACATTATGACATCATGATAATCAATACCATAGGCATATCTTGACAGAATCGGAACATCTGGTTCTTTCTGGACTGGTTTCGAATAGTAGCTGAGGCCCGTTACCACCAGTGATCTTGCACCCGCCAAAAGATAATCAGGGTCTAGCCGCTTTGGAATATTTCTGGCGAGATATCCCATTTTGTGGTGCATACCGGCATTTATCCATTCTTCAAAAACAGGACCATATTCATGAAGCGGCCTTGATCTTGCTATTCCGCAAATATCAAAGCCAAGCTCCCTTGCTTTGCTCTTTATCCTTTCTGCGAGATTAAGTTCAGACGGACTTTTCATTACAGAAATTATAAAAATCCAAGTTCAAGCTTTGCCTCATCGCTCAGCATGCTTTTATCCCATGGCGGATTAAATGTGAGCTTTACCCTGCATTCTTTCACACCGCGGGTACCTCCTACCTTATATTTTACCTCCTCTATAAGGTCTTCAGCCATAGGACAGTTGGGGGCAGTGAGGGTCATGGTTATATGGGCTATATGATCATCATCAATTGTGATGTCATATATTAATCCGAGGTCATAAATGTTAACCGGTATCTCAGGGTCATATATGCTTTTAAGAACCTGACCGATCCGTGTTTCAATTTCAAGCTGTTCAGAAGGGTCCATAATATCTGACTTTTAATAGGTAATTTCATTAACAGATCATTGTCGGGTTTCCGGCTTTCAGTTTGGTTCTCCGGCTCATAAAAAAAATTCTTCACACTATCTCTCTTTTGCCTTAAAAGCCATTGCATAAAGCTTAATTTGTCTTATCATCGCAAGCAAACCGTTTGAACGTGTAGGGGAAAGATTTTGTCTCAACCCTATCCTGTCGATGAAATAAAGGTCAGATCCAATAATTTCATCAGGAGTCCGGTCTGAAAGGACTTTAATCAAAAGAGCTACAATTCCCCGGGTGATTATTGCATCGCTGTCAGCAGTGAATGAGATTTTCTGTCCGTCGTATTCAGGATGCAACCATACTTTCGACTGGCAACCTTCAATCAGAAAATCTTTTGTCTTGTATCGGGGATCTATAACCGGAAGGTTTTTTCCGATGTCGATTAGCAGATTATACTTATCCATCCAATCGTCAAAAAACTCAAAATCTTCGATTATCTTATCCTGAATCTCGTTTATTGTCATAATTCATTTTCATCATATATAATAATATATTTTAATGGTATGATGGAGCCTCCATATAGATGACTATTATAATTTTCAGTTTATGCATGCTTATAAATGGAGGTTTCATGAAAACATGCTGATCACCTTTTCAATTCCTGTGCCAAGAGTTTCAATTTCCTCCCTTGTATTGTAGAAACACATAGATACTCTCACGGTGCCTTCAATCCCAAACCTGTCCATAACAGGCTGGGCACAATGGGTTCCTGTTCTGACGGCAATTCCCATCTTATCAAGTATTGTCCCTGTATCATACTGATGTATCCCATTAAGCAGGAATGATATTGTAGATATTTTGTTCTTTGAGTTGCCATAAATTCTCAAAGAACTTATTTCTGATAATCTCCCGGTTGCATATTCAAGAAGCATTTTTTCGCGGGCAGCTATTTCCTCCCTTCCTGTATCAATAACATAGTCAATTGCGCTGGCAAGTCCGATGGCTCCTGCATAATTCATTGTACCGGCTTCAAATTTGAACGGGAGTGTATTGTAGGTGGTTTTTTCAAAGGTGACTTTTTCTACCATGTCACCCCCGCCCTGCCAGGGAGGTAATTCTTCCAGCCATTTTTCCTTGCCATAAAGGACTCCGATACCGGTAGGGCCATAGATCTTATGACCTGAAAAAACATAGAAATCGCAATCGAGTGATGAAACATCAACTATACCATGTTGTATTCCCTGAGCCCCGTCAACAAGCACCGGAATGTTTGCCGAATGAGCGATCTGTATAATCTCCTTTACCGGAAGAATGACGCCAAGGGCATTTGACACCTGAGATATTGAAACGAGTCTGGTCTTTGATGAAATCAATTTGATAAATTCATCAATAAGAATTTCACCGTTATCATCAACAGGGATGACACGAAGTACGGCTCCCTTTCTCTGGCACATCATCTGCCAGGGAACAATATTGGCATGATGTTCCAGATTGCTTATAATTATTTCATCTCCCGGTCTGATGAATCTTTCCCCAAAACTGAATGCAACACAATTTATCGATCCGGTAGTTCCGGAAGTGAATATTATCTCTTCCTTTTTGGCTGCATTGATGAATGATCTGACCTTTTCCCGTGCCGTTTCATATGCTTCGGAGGTCATATCGCTCATGGCATGGACACCGCGGTGGATATTGCCGTTATAGTTTGTATACACTTCCTGAATAGCATCAAGTACACATCTGGGTTTCTGGGTTGTTGCACCATTATCGAAGTAAACAAGAGGTTTGTTATAAACTCTTTTCCCCAGAATAGGAAAATCAGCACGTATTTCCGAGATCTCTTTCAATTTCAAAGGTTTAACTGCATTTAACCATGCAACTGGCACATCTTGAAAGCTCACCCTTAAGCCGTTGCATTACAAGATTGTCCATCCGTTCTCTGAGTGGTTCGACCCTGATATTCTGGATCACCTCATGGGCGAATCCGAACATTAGCATAAGTTTTGCCTGCCGCTTTTCAATTCCTCTCGATTGCAGGTAAAATAGTGCATTTTCGTCAAGCTGGCCTACCGTAGCCCCGTGACTGCATTTGACATCATCAGCAAATATCTCAAGTTGAGGCTTTGTATACATTTTGGCATCATCGGTCAGCAGGATATTGTTGTTCTTCTGATATGCCATAGTACCCTGAGCATCCGGAGCAACGTATATCCGGCCGTTGAAAGCACCCGTGGCCATCTCGTCAAGCACACCTTTAAATAGCTGGTTACTTGTACAATTGGGGTAGGCATGATCAACATTTACCAGATTGTCGACATGCTGCCATTTGTCCGACAGATAAAGGCCGTATGAATGACATTCCGCCCCTTCACCTCCCAGAAAATGGTAAGTGTTGTTCCTTACAAGCCCACCATGAAGGGTTATATTGTTGGATGATGTATAGCTGTTTCTTTCCTGATGGATATAGGTATGGGTTATTTTACATGCATTATTATGTTCATTCTGAACCCTTATTATGTCAAAATGTGCATTTTCACCTACATAAACTTCTGTAACTGCATTTGTGAGGAACTTTTGCGGTGATAAGGTATGATCGCAGATAATGATTGTGAATTCTGCATTTTCACCCACAATAATAAGGTTACGGTGCTGGTTGAAAGTATCTTCTGCCGAATCGACCAGATTTACCACCTGAACAGGCTTCTTAAGTACAGTCCCCTTCGGCACATGGACAAATACCCCATCGGAGGCCATGGCTGTATTGAGATGAAGTAAACCATCCGAATCGTTCTTTGCATATTTGCCGTAATGTTTTTCGATGAGATCAGGGAATTGCCTTGAAGCCTCATTAAGACTGCCAATAAGTATCCCTCCCGGCAGTTTCCTTATCTTGCCGTTCACGGTAGGATAAAATCCATTCATAAGAACAACGCCATGTGCATCAAGGTCGGTAACATCACATCTGAACTCCTCTGCTTTTAAAAAATCTGATTCCTCAGGGATAAAATAGGATTTGTAATTGTGCTTGAAAAAGAGATCGAGGTTGGTGTATTTGTAGTTCTCGTTTTTCTTTGTTGGTACTCCCAGTATACTGAACTTCTCAAAAGCAGCTTCTCTGAAAGAATTTATAAAGGAGGTTGAACCCTCCATGATCTTGTGGATATTATCAGTGTAAATACCTGAAAAAGTTTCTGTCATTTCTGAATTTGCTTCCATATCAGTATTGATTGTCAACCTCTTTCTTGATCCAGTCATAGCCCTTTTCCTCAAGTTCCAATGCCAGTTCCTTTCCCGCTGTTTTGACTATCCGTCCGTCATAAAGGACATGGACAACATCGGGAACAATGTAGTCCAGCAGTCGCTGATAATGTGTTATTACAATAGTGGAATTATCAGGACGTTTAAGTTTGTTGACCCCGTTTGCCACAACTCTCAGAGCATCAATATCCAGTCCTGAGTCGGTCTCATCAAGGATGGCCAGCTTTGGTTCGAGCATAGCCATTTGGAAAATCTCATTCTTTTTTTTCTCACCGCCCGAAAAGCCCTCATTAACAGATCTGTTAGCAAGTTTTGAATCAATTTCGACAAGATCCTTTTTTTCACGCATGAGCTTTAAAAAATCTGATGCGGAAAGAGGATCCATTCCCTTATACTTACGATGCTCATTAACAGCTGTTTTAAGGAAGTTAACCATACTTACCCCGGGGATTTCAATAGGATACTGAAAGCCAAGGAATATTCCCTCTCTTGAACGATCCTCGGGAGCCATATCGAGGAGATTTCTTCCGAAATATGTCACCGTTCCTTCCGTAACCTCAGCAAAATTCCTTCCGGCAAGTACTGCTGCCAGAGTGCTTTTCCCCGACCCGTTGGGTCCCATTATTGCATGGATCTCCCCGGGTTTTACTTCAAGACTTATTCCCTTCAGGATTTTCTTTCCTTCAATGGCAGCATTTAAATTTTTAATAACAAGCATGACGTTTTAAAATATTCGGTTTTTATCCAACACTCCCTTCCAGGCTTATCTGAAGAAGCTTCTGAGCTTCAACTGCAAATTCCATCGGAAGCTTATTGATCACCTCTCTGGCATATCCGTTTACAATAAGGCCTATGGCATCTTCGGTTGAAATACCTCTCTGATTACAGTAGAATATCTGGTCCTCGCCTATTTTAGAGGTTGTAGCTTCATGCTCAACTATTGCACTCTGGTTGTCAACTTCAACATAAGGGAATGTGTGGGCTCCACACTTATCACCCAGAAGCAGTGAATCGCACTGTGAAAAGTTTCTGGCATCTTTTGCATTCCTGAGGACCTTTACCAGGCCCCGGTAGCTGTTTTGTCCATGTCCTGCTGAAATGCCCTTGGAAACAATGGTGCTTTTTGTATTTCTGCCAATGTGAATCATCTTTGTACCGGTATCAGCCTGCTGGTGATTGTTAGTAACCGCCACAGAGTAGAATTCGCCTGTTGAATTGTCTCCTTTGAGTATGCATGATGGGTATTTCCAGGTTATGGCAGAACCTGTTTCAACCTGCGTCCATGATATCTTTGAACCCTCGCCCCTGCAAAGACCTCTTTTTGTGACAAAATTAAATATCCCTCCTTTCCCATCTTTGTCACCAGGATACCAGTTCTGTACTGTTGAATATTTGACCTCTGCATTTTTTTCTGCAATTATTTCGACGATTGCCGCATGAAGCTGGTTTTCGTCCCTCATTGGTGCAGTGCATCCTTCCAGGTAACTCACGTAACTTTCTTCGTCGGCCACAAGAAGAGTGCGTTCAAACTGCCCAGTATTAGCTGAATTGATCCTGAAGTATGTCGATAATTCCATCGGACAGCGAATCCCTTTCGGTATGTAACAAAACGAGCCATCGCTGAATACTGCTGAGTTAAGAGAAGCAAAGAAATTATCGGTATATGGGACAACAGTGCCCATATATCGCTTCACAAGTTCCGGGAACTCTTTTACAGCTTCACTGAAGGAACAGAAAATAATCCCCATTTCGGCCAGTGTCTCCTTAAATGTAGTTTTCACTGATATACTGTCCATGACAGCATCAACAGCGACACCCGACAGGTGCTTTTGTTCCTCGAGTGGAATACCAAGCCTGTCAAAGGTCTTCTTCAGTTCAGGATCAATATCGTCGAGACTTTCCATTCTGGGTTTCTGCTTTGGAGCTGCATAGTAAATAATATCCTGGTAGTCTATGGGAGGAATCTTAAGGTTTGCCCATTCAGGCATCTTCATGGTTTGCCATTGACGGAAAGCCTTCAGACGAAACTCCAGGAGCCATCCAGGTTCCTCCTTCTTCTCCGAAATAAGGCGTATGATATCTTCATTCAAACCACGGGGTATCTTCTCAGTCTCAATGTCTGTATAAAATCCGTACTTGTATTCGCCGGAAGTAACATCATTTAATATGCTATCCTGATCTTTTTCCATCAATCTGTCATTGCATAAACTAACAAACTGAAAAAGTTTTTGTTAGATCTTCAACATCTTTTGTTATAAAATAGCACGCAAAATTATTAAAAATATCAGGAATGATTAATGTTTCTCCTCTTAAATTGAACAATATCAAAGCTGAAAAAGATCATATAAATACAATAAATTTTCTCTGATATTTGCCAAAATTATTTCTAAATTCGCACCTTTTCATAGAACAATTTCATATTAATACTCCTTTGATTATGTTCGATATACTTAGTTCATACCTTTCAAAAAATACCAGAAAGGTACTTGTTACATTATTTCTTACCCTGGCACCTCTTTCTCTTTTCGCCGCCGGAAATGAGGCTGTTAAAATCGGACCCATCAGGATTGAATTTGTATTTTTCGGACTGATCCTTCTGGGGGTGGCCTTATTTCATAAGCAGACATTCTGGGTAGCTGTTATCGGATTAAGTGTACTAATGACATTTAAATTGATCTTTGATCCGGGGTTTCATCTTTATGAACATTTCTTCGGTATGACCCCTTTGAGTGAGCAGATAATGGACAAGGAGCTTCGCCAGGGTGAATGGGGAATCATTCTTAATTTACTTGGACTACTTCTCGGATTCGCAGTTCTGTCAAAAATATTTGAGGAATCGGGGGTCCCAGACCTTCTGCCACGTTACCTTCCTGATGACTGGAAAGGGCCTTTTCTCCTTCTGGTATTTGTATTTATACTTTCATCATTTCTCGACAATATTGCCGCTGCCCTCATAGGGGGAACAATAGCATTGGTTGTATTCAGGAAAAAAGTGCATATAGGGTATATAGCGGCACTGGTTGCTGCCAGTAATGCAGGAGGATCTGGAAGTGTTGTGGGCGATACCACTACGACCATGATGTGGATTGGCGGGGTAGCTGCATTTAATGTGCTGCATGCGTATGTTGCTGCCATAATTGCCCTTCTGTTCTTTGCATGGTTCGCATCACACCAGCAGGACAGATTCCAGCAAATTCAAAAGGATGCAAGTCCAAATGTGAGAATTGACTGGGTAAAGATATTCAATGTGGTCCTGATTCTGACTGGGGCTATAATTTCTAACATACTATACGACATGCCGGCACTTGGTGTCTGGATTGCCATTATTGCAGGAACGTTCCTGAGAAGGGCTCCATGGAAAGAAGTGCCCGGTGCCCTGAAGGGTACAATTTTTCTGCTTTGCCTTGTTACTTGTGCTTCTCTAATGCCTGTTGAAGAACTTCCTGATGCTTCGTGGATAACAGCATTTTCCCTGGGTTTCCTTTCAGCCGTTTTTGACAATATTCCTCTGACGAAACTCTGTCTCGACCAGGGGCATTATGACTGGGGAATGCTTTCATATACAGTTGGATTCGGAGGTTCAATGATATGGTTCGGATCATCGGCAGGGGTTGCAATCACAAACAAATTCCCTGAAGGAAGGGATGTAGTCCAATGGATCAGGAAAGGCTGGCACGTTGCTGCCGCATATATTATCGGATTCTTTACCCTCTATCTGATAATGGGATGGGAACCTGCTGATAATGCTAAACACAAGGTAATAGACTGTCCTGTTCCTGGCTGCCCAATGGCCGGCAGAAAAACAACCGGGCAAACCAGTTTGAATTATTTGGATATCTTAAATCAAACTCCAGTCCTTTCACTACCAGTATCTGATCCCATTATGCTACACCCTTTCGAGGTTGTTAAATGAAAACCATTACTTTTGCCCGTCAAAATCTTAAACAACATATTATGATAATAAACAGACACCTGTTCATTGAAAACAAACTATCAAAAAGATTTATTTTGTTCTTTGTTTCGTTGTTACTTCCTCTTTTTGCCTTTGGTGCCGAAGGTAATAGCCCCTCCGTGGGACCCATACGGATTGAATTCATACTGTTCGGACTGGTTCTTGCGGGAGTTGCTCTTTTTCACAAGCACACCTTCTGGGTTGCTGTTTCCGGTCTGATTGTAATTCTGTCATTCAAACTGATCTTTGATCCTGGATTCCATTTTGCAGAACATTTATTTGGTGAATCACCATTTCTGGAACAGCTTCTTGATAAGGAACACAGGGAAGGAGAATGGGGAATAATACTGAACCTGCTTGGACTACTACTTGGTTTTGCAATACTGTCGAGAATCTTTGAAGAATCAAAGGTACCTGATATTCTTCCCAGGTATCTGCCGGATGACTGGAAAGGTCCATTTTTACTGCTGATTTTTGTCTTTATCATGTCCGCCTTCCTCGACAATATAGCAGCTGCATTGATAGGGGGAACAATAGCTCTGGTCGTTTTCAACAAAAAGGTTCATATAGGCTACCTTGCGGCAATAGTAGCAGCAAGCAATGCCGGCGGAGCAGGAAGTGTGGTGGGCGACACTACTACCACTATGATGTGGATAGGTGGTGTAAATGCCTTTAATGTACTTCCGGCTTTCATAGCTGCTGCTTTTGCTTTTCTATTTTTTGCATGGTTCGGATCGCATCAGCAGGACAAATACGGAAGAATTCAAAAGGATCCCTGCCCGGGCATCGTTATAACATGGAAAAATATAGGCGTAGTAGGATTGATCCTCGGAGGTGCGATCCTTGCAAATATTCTTTATGATATGCCGGCCCTTGGAGTATGGGTTGCTATCTTAATCGGTGCATTCATTATCAAAATTCCATGGAAAGAAGTACCGGGGGCATTAAAAGGCACTATATTTCTGCTGTGTCTGGTGATGTGTGCTTCAATGATGCCAGTGGAAGAACTTCCCAGTGCAAGCTGGGGCACTGCTTTTACCCTTGGGCTACTTTCATCAGTATTCGACAATATTCCCCTCACCAAGCTCTGCCTTGATCAGGGTCATTATGACTGGGGAATGCTTGCCTATGCTGTCGGATTTGGAGGATCAATGGTATGGTTCGGATCCTCGGCAGGTGTTGCAATCACAAATAAGTTCCCGGAAGGAAGAAATGTCATTTTATGGTTGAGAAAAGGATGGCACGTTGCAGCAGCATATGTTATTGGTTTTTTTGCATTTTTTCTTATAATGGGATGGCACCCTTCAGATAACAAGGAACATAAGATCATAAATTGCCCTGTACCCGGATGCCCATTGGCTGAACATTCAGGAATATCAGACCAGCAGGGTTCAATAAGCTATCATGAAATGGTTAAGTAATTAATTTCCTTGATAATCAACCCCTTTATACCATCTTAAGATTTACCTGACATTCCTTACAGGACCTATTGACCGGTTTTATAAACCACATGGACAAGACCTGGGGTTCGAAAGATTTCGTTTCTTTCATAATGCGACAAATTTTCGGTCTGATAATTGCTGGTATCAGTTCATGAGAATATCTTACCTTTATTGTATTAAATTATTCCTATATGAAACCCACATGTTTTGCAAACTCAAACACTCATAAATATAATTTTATAAAACATGTGTGGTTCCATCATACCTTTAAAATCAAAATTATATTATGATGAAACCCATAAACTACTCTTACGGGGTTAACAAGTATGACGAAAGGTTGTTATATAAGCGGTTAATACATTCCCGCTTAATATCACTATCTGTCAATAAATATTAAATTACTCAAGTTTCGCAGTTCTTTAAAATGTTGAAAACCAAATAGAAGTTGTTA
>CAZTJT010000034.1:0-40286 GCA_964613785.1 uncultured Rikenellaceae bacterium | reverse complement strand
AACATGTTTATCTTCTTCGCCGCCGATCCTTTGAACGGATCCGACACATGCCTTTCAGTCCTTTTTTCGTGCGGCAGTTCAAAGAATATTTTGTGCAATTCATGTATAGCAGGTTGAAGGGAATCTGATGTTTTATATATTTCAAATATATGCTCCAGCCCTCCCCTGTTCCGGTAAATATGCCGGAGAGCCTTAAGAAAATATGCAAGATCACCAAGATTGAATGTCCTGTGTACGAACCTTACTGCCGAATCGAGTTCGCAATCGCTCGAATTCACTATGAATTCATAAGGTGAATCCTCGAGTATCTCCATCATCCTTACCGAACTTTTCAGGATCATCTTTCGGCTTCCCCATGCTATAGTCGCCGCGAGGAATCCGGCTATCTCAATATCGCCTTTTTCGCTATATCTGTGCGGAATGCTTATAGGATCGCATTCAATGAAAGAACGCCGGTTATATAATTCAACCTTTTCATCAAGGAACCCTTTAAGTTCCTTATAAGTCATCCCACTGTATGAACGCTCACGACTCATCTACAATAAGGCCGTCCTTTATCTGAAGTATCCTGTCTGACATACCGGCTAGCTGTCTGTCGTGAGTAACTATGATTATTGTCTGTCCGAAAGAGTCTCTTAGCCTGAAGAACAGTTTATGCAGTTCATTTTTATTTTCGGAGTCGAGGTTTCCGGAGGGTTCATCGGCGAGGATTACTGCCGGATTATTGATAAGTGCTCTTGCAACAGCCACACGTTGTTGTTCTCCACCGCTTAGTTCGGAGGGCTTATGATCAATTCTGTCGGTGAGGTTAAGGAATCCCAGTATCTCAAGGGCGCGCGCTTCAGCTGCAGCCTTACTCTTACCTGCTATATATGCGGGGATACATACATTTTCAAGCGCCGTAAACTCGGGAAGCAGCTGGTGAAACTGAAAGACAAAGCCGATATTGCTATTTCTGAAAGAAGCAAGGGCTTTTCCCTTCAGACGGCTTGTATCGGTGCCGTTGTAATATACAATTCCCGAATCGGGACGATCAAGGGTTCCAATTATCTGAAGCAGTGTTGTTTTGCCTGCTCCGCTGGCACCTACTATTGACACGACTTCTCTATCCCTTATCTCGATATCAATACCTTTAAGAACTTTGAGATCACCATATGATTTTGTAATGCCTGTGGTTCTGATCATTTATTGATAAAGAGATATTACTTAAGAACAGGATCAATTTACTGAATATCTATGAGTTAAATCAAAGAGGCAATCAATCGGTGTAGGTATAGCTGTATGGATTTTCTCCCTGATCCGGGGTATCTTTCTTTGAAGTCTCCGGCTGGTCATTTAAATCCTTCTCAAGATTTTCCTTGACCTCATTTACATCCTTTTCAATGCTGTCTTTAATTTCATTCACATCGTTTTTGAGGTCACTGGTAAATTCATCTACTTGCTGATTGAGATTATCCTTAACCTCATTGACATCCTTACTGATGCTTTCCGACATCTCGGTTACATCCCTGGTGATTGATGTGGTAACTTCATTAATATCCCTTCTTATTTCGGCTGTACTTGATTCAAACTCTCTTCTGATGTCATCGGTAGCCTTTCTGAAATCACGCATCCCTTTTGAAAGGGTGCGAGCAATTTCAGGCAGCTTGTCTGCACCAAAAAGCAGAAGGGCAACTATTATGATTACAAATATCTCCTGACCGCTCATCTACCTTTTTCTCATTAAAATATACTCATGACTTTGTCAAAGGTAGAAAAAATATCAAACTTTTCAGGCTTTTATTACCTTTTTCCTGGTTGTATCATACACTATTGATGAAGCGACGAATATTGAGGAATAAGTTCCAACAATAATACCCACCAGCAAAGCAAAAAGGAATCCCCTGATAGTTTCCCCTGCAAAGATGAACATAACAATCAGAACAAGTATTGAGGTCATACCCGTATTGATTGTGCGGCTAAGAGTATCATTCATGGCGAGGTTAATGACTTCCTTTACCGGCCTCTTTCTGTGCAGTGGAATAAACTCTCTCAGCCTGTCAAACACAACCACAGTATCGTTTACAGAGTAACCTACTATTGTCAGAATTGCAGCAATGAATGACTGGTCTATTTCCATTGAGAAAGGCATGATTCCCCATAGCAGGGAATAGATTCCGATGACTATCAAGGAATCGTGTGCAATAGCTACAAGTGCTCCCAGACCATATTGCCAATTCTTAAATCTCATGAATATGTAAAGGAAGATAATGATTAATGAAAGTCCGACAGCCCAAATGGCTCTTCGCTTTATATCAGAAGCAATTGTTGGTCCAACAGTTTCAGAGCTTACCCTGTACTTTGAAAGGAATTCCTCCTTTGTCACACCATCACCAATCATGTCTTTAAGTCCTTCATAAAGTGCTGTCTCAATTTCATCATCAACGCCTGTTTCAGTGATCTTGTATTTGGTAGTAATCCTTACCTGATTATCGCTGCCGTAAGTAACAACCTGAGGCGGCTCATTGAATGGCACCGCAAGACGACTGGCCACGTCAGCAGTTCTGACCGGCTCATTGAAACGCACAACATAGGTGCGGCCTCCTGAAAAATCTATACCAGGATTAAGTCCTCTTATAATCAACGATCCGATCCCAATAAGGGTTATTGCTATTGAAATTCCATAAAATACTTTTCTTAGTCCGATGAAATCGATGTGGGTATTCTTCAGGAAATTGGCAGTAAGTCGGATTGAGAATGAAAGGCTTGCATTTTTCTTCAGAAGACGTTCATAAATAAGACGTGTGATATAGATAGAACAGAAAAGTGATGTGAATATACCTATAACCAGTGTAGTAGCAAATCCTTTAATTGGCCCTGTGCCGAAAACGTAAAGAACTATACCGGTAAGCAGAGTTGTGATATTCGAGTCGAGGATTGCTGACATGGCTCCCTTATATCCATCGGCAATAGCCAGTTTGATTCCTTTTCCTGCTCTGAGCTCCTCGCGTATCCTTTCGTATATAAGAACGTTTGCATCGACCGACATACCCATTGTCAGGACGATACCTGCAATACCCGGAAGTGTAATTATAGCGCCGAGAGAAGCAGAAACGCCAAGAAGCAGAAATATATTGCCGACGAGTGCCACGTCAGCTATGGTTCCAGCGCTTTTACTGTAGTAAAATATCATATAGGCCAGAACGATCAGAAATGATATTATAAACGATACCAGTCCTGCATTGATTGCTTCTTTTCCAAGAGTCGGACCAATGATTGTATCGGAAACTATTCTTGCAGGTGCCGGCATTTTTCCGGACTTTAGGATATTTGCCAGGTCGTCGGCTTCCTCAATTGTAAAGTCGCCTGTTATCTCAGTATTTCCACCGGTGATTTCATTCTGAACCCTTGGATATGATCTTACATATCCATCAAGTACTACCGCAATGCAACGACCTATATTTTCCCTTGTCATCCTGGCCCAGGTTTTTGCACCTTCGGCATTCATTGAAAAATCAACCTTTACCTCCGATCCTGTAACCCCTGAAGAAGGCCTTGCTGAGGTTATAACATCTCCGCTTAGAGGCGGTCTGCCATCGCGGGTTGTCACCTTTATTGCATGGAGCTCATACATAGTCTGAGTGGGATCGTATTTGTAAGGATTCTGGCTCCAGATAAGTTTCAGGTCACGAGGGAACAGAGCTCTTATCTGGTTCATTTTTAAATACCTGTTTACTTTTGCCGTATCAATGCCAGCAGCAAGCCCCACCATGCATGAAGGTAATGGCTGGCCCTGCTCATTTACCCTTGGACTCAGAACTCCGAAAAGAGGATTCTGAAGGTTGAACTCCTCACGGGTTGATGGTGCTGCAGTAGCTGTGTCTTTTTCAATAAGGTCAAGCAACGACTTCTCTTTTGATGTTGTATCCGCCTCTGTCTTCACACGAGCTGAAGTCGTAACAGAGTCCTTTTTTACTGTGTTTGCCTGGATTTCCCTGAGAAGTGAATTTGCCTGCGAGAGGTAACCTATGATTTCGCTGTTCTCATAGGTCTCCCAGAACTCAAGATTAGCCGTTCCCTGAAGTAACTCCCTGACCCTTGCAGGATCATCCTGTCCAGGCAGTTCTATCAATATTCGTCCTTTGGTTGCAAGCTGAGTAATATTTGGTTGTACAACCCCAAACCTGTCTATCCTTGTACGCAGTATATTGAATGCATTTGTTATGGCATCTGATATTTCCTTGTCAAGTACTCCAATAACAGCAGCATTTGACGAATTGAAATTGATTTTGTCCCTCATCTCAACTGTACCGAATATGGCAGCAAGTTTTGCATCCGGGTCTATCTCCTCAAATGCTCTTCCGAAAAGAGTCAGGAAATCTGTCTGACTCTGTCTCTGATATTCGGCTTTTGCCCTGGCCAAAGCTTCATTGAATGTTTTGTCGGTCGAATAATTTGAAAGGCCTCTCAGAATGTCCTCCACTGAAACCTCAAGAATAACGTTCATTCCACCCTTAAGGTCGAGCCCCAGGTTCATCTCTTTCTTTTGTACCTCCTTGAATGTATATCCTAGATAGCTCCAGTCTTTTTTTGGCAAAGCCGAAATAGAATCCAGATAAGCCCTTTGCTTCACCAGGTCTCCCTTGGCATAAACCTTTGCATCATTTCTGACTTTATAGGTAGCAAATGTGAAGGAAAGCTGGTAAACACACACCAAAGCCAGTGCAATTGCCAGGATCGTGATAGCTGTTTTGTTTTGCATTTCTGTCTTTTTTGAATTATTTCGATTTTTTCTTGGTCTGACTGATTGAGGCGCAAATATATAATTTTTTAAGATAAAATCGTGAGACTGCCTTTAAAAGAAATGATTCAAGCCGTGCCGTTTAAAGTTAATATTCAGACCAAAGGCGAAAAAATGAATCTTATTTCTGCAAAGTCTGGTCTTAATATTTTATCCTGATGGCAACCTTTGCAAAAAAATATTACAGACTTTTTTCAGATTTTTTGGCAACTAACAATGCGACTCATCAAGAAGTCACAAAGAACTAATGTATGAAGGCAATATACTTATTGAATGTGATCTGATTTGCAAAACTCAATACTAAATTAGTTTTCTATTCTGAAGCTTAATAGTTTACGGTAAGGTGTTTACCTTTATGGATCAGGATTTTAATACTTCGGTAAACTTCTGGTTTACTCCAGGGCAGAAGAATTTTATTCAAGAAGCTTTTCGTATTCTGTTTCAAGTGGTTTCCTGTTAACAAAATCATATAAAGCCAGATTCCTGAGGTTGTAGAAATAATTCCAGTAATTCTGCAATGCCTGAACATATGCCCTTCTGTTCTGATCTTTCTTTGTATCAGCATTGTTCAGTTCAAGAATTTGAATTTTACCGATAAGGAATCTTTGCTTTGTCACTTCGAACATTTTCATAGCAACTGTGTCACTTTTTGCTGCCACTTTTACCTGATTAGCCTGTAGGTTGAACTGTTCCACGTCAAGCAGCAGATTCTGTTCGAAATCCACCAGGGCCTGTTGAGCTTGAACCTGAGCAAGTTCGAGGCTTGATTTTGCCATGCGGTACCGGCCGCGGCCAAGGCCCCAGTCGAGAATAGGTAGAGTAAATCCTATCCTTGCCGTCTGCTGTTTATTAGTTTGATTATATGCATTCAGGAATATAGGGTCCTGATCGCGCACACCATATGAAGCAATCAGGTTGGCATTAAATCCTTTCTCTGCTTTTGCCTGTGCCAGATTGCTTTCGGCAGTCATAACTGTAAGTTCCTGAGTCAGAATTTCAGGATTATTGGCCAGTGCCATTTCAAGGACCTCCTGCGGATTAACTTGAAGATCAGGAATCTCAGACGGTAATAATAGTTCCAACCTTACATTTTCATTAAACCCCAGAAATGACCTAAGTCTTATTTCTCTGTCTCGCAGATTCATTGCTGCCTCCTGCCGGGCTGTTTCGGTGTTCAGCCATGTGAGTTCCATCTGAAGCAGTTCATCTTCCGATATCGTTCCCAGCTGATATCTTCCTTTTGCTATACGGTATAATGTGTCTGCATTGGAATAATTCATCTCTGCGATCTCCTTGTTTATCTGAGCAAGAGCAAGCGAAAAAAAGAAATTGACTGCCGACCTGTGGACACTTTCAATATTCGAAAGAAATGTTTTTTTTGCAGTCTCATATTTAAGAGGTTCTGTCTTTTTCTGCCACTTAAGTTCGTTATATCTGAAAAGAGGCTGGTTAAGACCAATACTTAGAGGCACCGTGATATATCGCCTTGTCTCATTTTCAAAATCATTATACAAGGTGAGATCAGAGTTTAGATAAATTGTACCTCCCGTCAATCCTATATTTTGTGAAAGAGAAAGGGATCCGAGGTTACTCAGGGTATTTGTGGATTTATAATCCCAGGTTTCAGTGTTGGAGTTCCATACTCTTTCATAAGCAGTACTGTAGTTTGGTGTGGTTCCGGTCAATGTAAGTGATGGCCTGTACTGAGCAATAAAAGTACGGTATTGCCAATAGCTGGCTCTGAACCTGTGTTTGGCCATAAGTGCCTGGGGAGACTGTTCTTCGGAAAGCTTGATAACTTCATCAAGGGTAAGTCTTTTTATTTCCTGTGAATAGGAAAACAGGTCAGTGGACAAAAACAGAAATGCTGACAAATAAAAAAATACTTTATTCATTGTTAATACTTTATTCATACCTCAACGATTCAATGGGATCTCTTTCTGAAGCTCTCTTTGCAGGTGAATACCCAAAAATCACTCCGACGGCAGCCGAAACTCCAAAAGCAATAAATACTGAAAAAAATGAAACAATAGTCATTATTCCCGCTATTTGCTGGATCAGCTTTGCCATAATAACACCCAGGAAAATGCCAACAAATCCTCCTGATACGCTAATCAGTACTGCCTCGGAAAGGAACTGAACAACAATATCCATTTTCTTTGCACCAATGGCCATTCTGGTACCTATCTCCTTAATTCTTTCCATAACCGATGCAAACATTATATTCATAATCCCTATTCCCCCTACTATAAGCGATATGCTGGCAATGGCTCCCAATACTATATTGAAGATATCTTTCGTCCGCTGCTGCTGTTTAAGCAGCAACTCAGGAACAGTAATTTCAAAATCTTTGACTCCCGAATGGCGCCTCGTGAACATCCGGCTCAGGGTTTCTGTAGTGGGATTTATCTCTTCAGTCTCATTCACCTGAACCACGATCCTGTCAAGCTGATTATAATTTGTCTCTCCGCTCGATCCGGCATCTGAACTGCTTGTGACAACTACCATTCGACCGGGACCTCCCCCAAAGATCATGGCATTAGAGCTTGCCGAGGAGACCAGTTTTGTATTCACCAGTGCCCTGTTTTGAAATCTAAGAAGCATGGTTTGGATAGGAATGTAAATATTATCGTTGTAAACATTTACTCCTTTTTCTTCAAAACCTGTAAGGCTGACATTTGTTTTCTGCAATACGCCTATTACTTTAAGCCAGATGCCATTGAATTTTATATACTGGTCTATTGGATTTATTTTACTGAAGAACTTGGCTCTGATATTGGCCCCTATTATACATACCTGTATGCCGTTCCTTTCCTGAAAATCATTAAAAAAAGCCCCTTCAACAAGAGGGAGATTATAAAGCTCGAAATAGTCGTTCGATACCCCTACCAGCTTTGCAGTGTATTTAATACCATTCATCATAGCTGTCGAGTTGAATGATATCTCAGGACTGATTCTTTTTACCGAAGGAATGGTTTCCCGTATGGCATCGACATCAGCCATGCTCAAACCTCGTGAGAACTTATTCTGTTGTTTCTCTCCGTTTTCTTCAGAAGATGTTGATTTCTCAGGTATGACCGGATTAATAAGAATATTATTTACACCGACCATTTTCATCTGCTCCATAATTTCCTGTTTAGCACCCTTTCCTATGGCAAGCATTGCGATAACGGCTGCAACTCCAAAGATTATCCCAAGTGCTGTGAGCATCGATTTAAGCTTATTGGAAACTATCGATTCTACGGCTATCTCGATATCGTGAAAATACCTGAAGAAGAATTTAAACATACCCTTAGGTTATTAAAGTTTATCTTGGATCCCTGGTCCCTCCGGGTGAATTTGCAGGAGGATCATTTGAAGGATTTTGAGAATTTCCCTGTCTTGCAGGCATTCTTGCTCCCGGAGGCTGTTGTGTATTCCTTCTGTTCATGAAATTACGCATTGCTGCAGTGTCTCCAGCCCTGCGGCCTTGTCCGGGTTGAAAGCCACCCCGCATGTTCTGCATCATCTCCGGATTTATCACCTCATCCTGTCCGGGTAACATATTTGGCCATCCCTTTCTTGTTGACTCTTTCCTGATCCTTTCTTCCTCTTCCCTCCTGGCTTTTGCCCTCTCTTTGTTAACAGCTATCAGCTCCGACCCTGTGACCCTGAAAGACTCAGGTTTTTCCGGAGTACTCAAATAAAGCATATCGCCCTCCTTTAATCCCTGCTCTACTATAACATTATTTTCATTGGACTCACCAAGCACAACAATCTGTTTGTTCCCATTCTTCATATAAACGAAAGGAATGCTGTCGGTGCCTGTCTGAACGGACTCCAGAGGTATATAGATCACATCGTTGATGGTCTTTGTAATTATTTTATTGCCCGTGGTCATCGAGGGCCTCAGGATCGGATCCGAACCATCAACCTTTATCTGAACCTCAAATACTTTGGCATCGGTGTTTGGTAGCTGCTCTCCTATATTGGCCACACTTATCACCGATCCTGTATAGGACTTCTCCGGAAAGGCATCAACCATAATTTCTACCCGCTGCCCTGGTTTAACTTTGCTGACGTCTATTTCGTTAACATAGGTCTTCGAAATCATTGAAGACATATCAGGCAGAGTAGCAACTACATTATCCCATGGCGAGATCGAAGATCCGATCTTTCTTTTGTTATTCGTCCTGTCTCTTTTGTAAATTACCATACCATCTGAAGGTGCTGTAATGACGAATTTTTCGAGTATTGTCTCAAAATCCTTCACTCTCTGCTGTTGGTCGGACAAATTTTTCCTGATAGTCCTCATTTCTGTCTTTGCCTGTTCCACCTTGAGCCCATAAGTTTTGATTGCCTGGTCAAGAGTACGTTGAGCCTTGTCAAGAGCTATCTCAGCCTGCCTGATGGTTGTTGGTGGCTCATATTTCGATTCCTGAAGCTTTATCTGTGCCTCCTCAACTGAATATTTAAGGTTCTTAATGTTATCTCTCAGTCCGCTGAGCGTAACAGCGGTGTCGAGCATCTTCACCTCAAGATTATTCTCAGCTACTAACAGCTTTTCCCTTTCATCCTTGAGAGCATTGTCAAACTGAGTCCTGTCGAGGGTTGCAATATAATCGCCTTTCTTAACCACTGTCCCTTCAGGAACCAGGTCGGTGATCTTGATATCCATAGCCCTGATGCTCCTGCTCTGACGAAAGTCAGGTCCCATTATATCTTCGGAATTTTCTGCCTGAAGCTCGCCTGTAGTGGATACAATAATGTCAAACTGCCCTCTTTTTGTTTCAACGAACAGATTAGCCACTTCCTTGCTTTTTGTAACCTTACCTATTACAATCATTATGATAATTGCCAATACAGCAACAATTGCCGTAATAATTATTGTTCTTTTCATCCGAATTATTCTGATTTACTATTTTAAATTCTTTGTTAACACCCGACAAAATTATCTAAACGTATTACCCACAATGCATTTTTAGCAACTTTTAATATTATTGTTCATGCATGTGTAATTAGAAGACATTCTGATGAATTATTTTATTCCACTGAACAGTAAAATGACAATGAAAATTAGATTTTTTTAACAATCTCAATTATTCCGTTTGCCAGATTCTCCGCTTCTTGCGCATTTCTTCCCTCGGCATAGATTCTGATGACAGGCTCAGTATTTGACTTCCTTACCTGAACCCATCCTTCTGCATGTTCAATGCGCATTCCATCCCTCTCATCAATCTGATGCCCAGAAAATCTATCTTTCACCTCGCTTAGGATATGCCTGAAATCAACACCATCAGGAAGGTCAATCTTCTTTTTGGCAATTACATAATCCGGATACATTCTCCTCATCTCCGTCACCTTCATCCGGGTGTCTGCAAGATATGTCAGTAAAAGTGCTATACCAACAAGTGCATCCCTTCCATAGTGAAGCTTAGGATAAATTACCCCGCCATTACCTTCACCGCCTATCACTGCCCCTCTTTTTATCATTTCCTCAACAACATTGACCTCACCAACTGCTGCAGCATAATAGCGGTGTCCGTATTTTTCAGTTATGTCCTTCAGGGCTCTGGTCGACGAAAGATTTGATACTGTATCACCAGGTGTTCTCTTAAGGACATAATCCGCCACAGCCACAAGCGTGTATTCCTCACCAAACATTGATCCATCTTCGCAAATGATTGCGAGTCGGTCAACATCGGGATCGACAACGAAACCAATGTCAGCCTTTTCTTTTACCACTAGCTCTGAAATATCTTTGAGATTTTGTGGAAGCGGTTCAGGGTTATGAGCAAAAAATCCGTCGGCCCTGGTATTAAGCTCTACGATTTTATTCACTCCAAGTGCTCTAAGTAACTCAGGAATAATAATTCCTCCGACAGAATTAACACAATCAATTGCGGCTTTGAAATCAGCACCTGCTATAAGGTCCCGGTCTACAAGCTCAAGATCCAGTACCATTTCTATATGTTTCCGGTTCCATGAATCATCAGCGGCAAGAATTCCGGTTTCATCAACCGTTGAAAAAATGAAATCTTCAGCTTCAGCAATTTTCAGAACTTCGTTTCCGTCATCGGCAGAGAGGAAAACACCATCTCCGTTCAGCAGCTTAAGTGCATTCCAGTGAGCAGGATTATGGCTTGCAGTGATTATTATCCCGCCATGCGATCCGGTTCCTGTCACTGCCAGCTCAACGGTTGGAGTAGTAGCCAGGCCCAGTTCGGTTACGTCAATCCCAAGACTTCTTAAAGTACTTACAACCAAATTACTGACAATAGGGCCTGAACGCCTGGCATCTCTGCCCACAACAACTTTAAGGTGCCGGTCAGGATTTCTTTTCTTAAGCCATGTACCATAGGCTGCTGAAAATCTGACAATATCAGGGGGAGTAAGCCCTTCACCCGGCTTGCCTCCAATGGTTCCTCTTATACCTGAAATAGATTTTATCAATGACATATTCAATTGAATTTAAGATTGCAAAGGTGCAAAAAAATACGGTACTTAAAATTAGGTTTTTTAATCGTACCTTTGCACCGGCAGAAAAATTATTGGAATGGTTTACAGGAGATCTGAGAAGAAAACCGTATCAGAAAGAAAAGTCCGTGGATCAGTATCTGAAATCGGGGGCAGGGCTTTGATAAGGCTGAACAGATTTATAGCCAATAGTGGAGTATGCTCCAGAAGAGAAGCTGACAATCTTATAAAGGATGGACTCATAACCGTCAACGGCAGGGTTGTTAAAGATATGGGGGTAAAGGTTTCTCCGCGTGATGACGTCAGGTATAAAAATAAACGGCTTTCATCCGAAAGAAAGGTATATATCCTGATAAATAAACCCAGGGGTTATGTAACCACAGTCAAAGATCCTCATGCTGACCATACTGTAATGGAACTGATTGGAGACAGATGCCCTGAACGGGTTTATCCCGTAGGAAGGCTCGACAAGGCCACATCAGGGGTTTTACTGCTGACAAATGACGGCGACCTTGCAGGTAAGCTTACTCATCCTGCTCACAAGCGAAAGAAGATATATCATGTATTTCTCGATAAGCCGGTAATAAAAAATGATCTGATCCGGATTGCTGAAGGAATAGATCTGGATGGAGAGACTGTCTCAGCCGATGAGGTTTCCTATGCAGATCCCGAGGATAAAAGCCAGATAGGAATTGAACTTCATTCAGGTCAGAACAGGGTTGTAAGAAGGATCTTTGAGACCCTGGGATATAAGGTCAGAAAACTTGACAGGGTATATTTTGCGGGTCTCACCAAAAAAAACCTTCCCAGAGGTAAATGGAGATTCCTAACTGATAAGGAGATAATCATGCTGAAGAGGGGAATTTCTTAATTGTCAATAATGAGTCACAGAGCAGGATTTGTAAGCATTCTTGGAAATCCCAATGTAGGGAAATCGACAATCATGAATGCCCTTGTCGGGGAAAAGCTTTCCATTATCACCTCAAAAGCACAAACAACAAGGCACAGGATAATGGGGATAGTCAACGGTGATGATTTTCAGATAGTTTATTCCGATACTCCGGGAATAATAAAACCCCGGTATAAGCTTCAGGAATCGATGATGAATTTTGTCAATGTGGCCATGACAGATGCCGATCTGATTATGTATGTGACTGATATCACAGAAAAAAAGGGAGGGAGGAATCAAATTTACGACAGAATCAAGAGACTAAAGATCCCGGTGATCATTGTCATCAACAAGATTGATTTAACCAATCAGTCAACCCTTGAGAAGGTTGCACATGAATGGAAGGATGAAATGCCGGATTCACCGGTGATTGCTGTCTCAGCCACTAATGGATTTAATCTTGACACCCTCCTCAATGCTATCATTTCATTTCTTCCTGAATGTCCACCCTATTTTCCAAAAGACCAGCTTACCGATAAATACGAAAGGTTTTTCGCATCGGAATTCATACGTGAAAAGATCCTTCTTAACTATGAAAAAGAGGTTCCCTATTCAGTGGAAATTGAAATAGAGAGTTTCAGGGAAGAGCCCGGGTTACTTAGGATAAGTGCCCTGATACATGTTGCACGCGAGAGTCAGAAAGGCATAATCATTGGACACAGGGGAATAAAACTTAAAAAAGTCGGCACAGAAGCGCGCAAAGACATGGAGGATTTTTTCGGGAAAAAAGTATTTCTGGAAATGCATGTAAAGGTCAGCAGAGACTGGCGCGACAAGCCTCAGGAGCTGAAAAGATTTGGGTACAGGTAATCAGATTTTTTAATAAATGAGTGGGATTGTTGCCATAGTCGGAAGGCCAAATGTGGGTAAATCTACCCTTTTCAACAGGCTCACAGAATCGCGCGATGCGATTGTTGATGAAAAAAGCGGGGTTACCCGCGATCGCATTTACGGTCATGCTACATGGAATGGCGTTACTTTCTCTGTAATTGATACGGGCGGATATGTTACAAATTCCGATGATATATTCGAGGGTGAAATCAATAAACAGGTTCTTATTGCCATCGAAGAAGCCGACATAATAATAATGATGACCGATGTTACAACAGGAGTTCATGAACTCGACATTGCTGTTGCCGGTCTTCTCAGAAGGTCAGAAAGAAAAGTCCTTCTGGTGGTAAATAAGGTTGATAACAATGAAAGGCTGATTTATACCGCAGAGTTTTACAGACTAGGGCTAGGCGAATATTTTGCCCTGAGCTCGATAAACGGAAGCGGTACCGGCGATCTTTTGGATGAGATTGTAAGAAACCTGCCTGACAGAGGACCGGAAGAAATACCCGATATCCCCCGTATTGCTATAGCGGGACGTCCAAATGCAGGCAAATCATCACTAGTAAATTCACTGCTTGGAGAGGAGAGAAATATTGTTACCCCTTTGCCTGGAACAACCCGTGACTCAATTTACACCAGGTATAAAAAATTCAATCACGACTTTCTTCTTGTCGATACCGCCGGCCTGCGTAAAAAGAGTAAAATCAGTGAAGACATAGAGTTTTATTCCGTCATGAGGGCTGTCAGATCAATTGAAAGCTCTGACATCTGCCTTGTATTGATCGATGCCACAAGGGGTATTGAATCACAGGATCTCAATATTATTTCACTTGTAATCAGAAACAACAAAGGGCTGATTGTTTTGGTAAACAAATGGGATCTTATTGAGAAAGATAATAATACCACAAAGAGGTTTGAAAAGGAAATACGTGAAAAAACTGCACCTTTCACCGATTATCCCATTCTGTTCATCTCTGCCGTCAGAAAGCAAAGGATTCATAAGATCCTTGAAATTATCGACTTGGTAAACACAAACAGAAAGAAAAAAATTCCCACAGCCGAGCTGAATGATGTCATGCTTGGAATTACTCAGAACAACCCACCTCCTTCTGTTAAGGGTAAATACATTAAGATAAAGTATGTAACCCAGCTTCCTACATATTCACCGTCATTTGCATTCTTCTGCAATCTGCCACAGTATGTTAAGGAACCTTACAAAAGGTATATTGAAAACAGGCTTCGTGAAAAATTTGATTTTTCAGGTGTCCCTCTGAGAATATTTTTCAGAAAAAAATAACTTACTTTGGTGTGGTTTTTGTACAATAAAAAACTAAATCGTTACAGATGAAAATCACCCGTAACATATTTATTGTTATTACTCTCTTTGTCTTTTTCTCATGTATAAAAATTCAGACTCTTCCTCCCGAGCCTCGTATTGAATACACAAGTTTTAAAGTGTTCGATACAGTTGATCTGCTTGGTAATGTGGTTAAGGGTGGAGAACTGAAGTTCTACTTTGAGGACGGAGACGGGGATCTTGGATATCTTCAGCCTGAAAATGATGAGGAGGCTGATTCGGCAAATCTTTTCTTTACACTTTACAGAATCAATAACGGGATCGAGAGCCTGGCACCAGTTAACGATCCCCTTGATCCCTCTGACTACAGGATACCCTACATGGAAAGACTTGGACAGAATAAGATTCTAAAAGGAACCGTTGCAATTAATTTCATTTATTATTTCTTTAGCAAAGAAGATACCATCAGGTATGATTTTTTTGTAAAAGACAGGGCGGGCAATGCAAGCAACACAGCTTCAACCAGTGTCATTCCCCTTTATTACAACGGCACTTATACTGAGATTAACTAAACTAAACCTTTACTCCCATAAAGAGTATATCGTCCACCTGATCATGATTACCCTTCCATTCGGAATAGAATTTAAGAAGTCTTTCTTCCTGCTCTGCAATGGGCAGCGGCCATATTTCACCAAGAAAGGCTTTCAACCGCGCAATTTTCATCTTTTTACCATCGGGGCCTCCAAACTGATCGGGAAGACCATCAGAAAACATATATATCATGTCTCCCTCATTCAGATAATACTCCTGGTCATCAAAATATTTCTCCAATACTGACTGTCCTCCTACCGACGATCTGTTGCCCTTAATATAATAAGTCTCACCTCCCATTACTATAATTACTGGCCTCATGGCAGAAGCAAACCTGATATATTTGTTTTTAAGCGAAAATTCACAGACAACGATATCCATCCCATCATTGGAGATCCCCACCTCAAGGTTTTGATTGAGTGTCGAAAATACCTGTTTGTCGAGCATCGTCAGGATTTCCGAAGGTCGGGAGATCCTCTGTCTCAACACAATATCCTGAAGAAGGGTGGATCCTATCATCGACATAAAAGCTCCAGGTACACCATGTCCGGTCGAGTCGGCACATACCAGGATGAACCTGTCATCATCGAACCGGTCGAACCAGTAAAAATCACCGCTTACAATATCGCGCGGACGCAGAATAATGAAAGCATCTCTGAAGTGTTCCCGTAGCTTGTTGATATCGGGAAGTATGCTTGACTGGATTCTCCTTGCATAATTAATGCTATCGGTAATCTCGATGTTCTGCAATTCGATTTCTTCTTTTTGCTTTATCACAACCCGGGTCCTGGCAGCCAGTTCATTCTCGAGATATTCCTGGATCTTTTTCTGTGCTTTTTCACGCTGGCGTACTATAATCATTACGGTTGCTACTGCAAATGCTGTCACTGACAATAAGAACCACCAGGTTCTCCAGAATGGAGGTTTTATGTTTATTTCAAAAGAGAGTGGTTCATTCTGACTGAGTCCGTCTTCGTTAATCGATACAAGATGGAATTTATATTTACCGTCCCTAAGGCTGTAAGACACTTCCCGTTCCGATGATACCTTTGACCAGTCGGCGTCATAATTTTTCATGAATGTGGAATAATAAACCTTGTCGGGATTGCTGAAATATATACCGGTGTAGTTTATCCTTACATTATACCTTTTCCTGTAAGGAAGTGAAATAACAGGCTGATATGGATATTCCACATCATTGATCATTATGTAATTTATATTGTTTACAGGAGGAGTCTGGCTCTTCCGGTCCCTTGATCTGTCGTATATTATCAAGCCTTCAGTAGTTCCGATTAAAATCCTGCCATCAGAAGATTCATATATAGCATTGGGATTACATGATCCGTCTTTGGCAAAATCAGTATAGTATGTCGTTGCTAGACTTTTCTGAGGATAATATCTTGAAAAGCCTCTTTCATGTCCGATCCAGATGTTGTCCTCGCTGTCGGCAAATATACTATAGGCATAATTTGACAATAATCCGTTTGCTGTGCTTATATTCCTTACAGAGTCGTCTGAGCATTTGAATACTCCGTTGCCATGGGTTGCAGCCCAGATATTGTTCTTTCTATCCTTCGCCAGTGCGATAATCTTGTTTAGAAGTCTGCCATACATTGGCATATCGGAAACGAAGATCCCCGAGTCGGGATCGATTCTGTAAAGTCTGTCACTTTCAGTGGCCACATATCCGCTGCCGTCAGCTGCAATAAGAACCTGATTTATGCTGTTATGAGGAAGTCCGTTATTTATATTATATATCTTCTTTATCCCCCCATTATTCCTTGATATAATAACAACTCCATTAAGTGTTGAAAGCCAGATGTTATCGCCCGCAATGCCTATATTGACAATATAATCTGATCCCGAATCTCCAGATTTGAAGAACCTGCTTATCTTTCCTGCCCTGTTACGGACGTAAAGCCCGTCTCCTTTGGTTCCAATCCATATTTTACCCTCATCATCGGCATAGAAAGAGGCTATCTCTACCTTTCCGTCCTGTCCTGAAAATTTCACAAACGAGGCTGAAGACCCGGTCAAAGGATTGAAAAGATAAAATCCTGAAGGTGTACCCAGGAAGTAATCATTGTCTGATTTGCATACAAAAATGATGCTTTTGGGTTCATCTTGCTTCCCCGGAACGAAAAACTGAAAAGCGTCGTTGGTGAGTAAAGATAATCCATCTCCGTTAAAACCCAGCCAGACATTGTCTTCGGCGTCCTCAAATATAACACCTACATTATCTCCCGGAAGTCCCGATGCCCGGGAAAAATATTGAACTGATAACGGAGAATCGCTTCCGGCTGAAAACATCATTTTTACTGCTCCTGATCCTGAAGTAGAGATCCACAGATTTCCATCAATATCAGCATAAGTATTCTTTACCGACAATAATTCAAGGTCGGGAAAACCGCTGAAGCGTGCAAGGGAGTATTCTTCTCCGGTCTTTTTCAGTTTGTAGATCCCGTTGCCGTCAGTGCCAATGATAAAGTCGGAGGTCCCCTTTAGATTGTTGATTGACGTAATGCTTGAGTAATCGAATCCTTCTATTTTGTTCTTTATCAATATTGAATCAGACTCAATTCTGCAAACAAGAAGATTTTCCTGTGTTCCAAGAAGAAGATCGCCAGTAGGATCGAGGCATGCAGAAAGAATGTAGGGATCCGAAATTACCGGAAGAGTTTTAACCTCGTCGAGCCTCTGAGAATTAATTCTGAATAATGATTTTCTCTGGGCTACAGCGTATATAATCCCTTTCTGGTCTTCAAAAAACGAACTGATGGCAGAGGAATTTGACAGCGGGACTTTCTGAAGTGCTTTCTCCTTTAAGCAAAAAACTGATCCGTCGTTGCAGCCAAACCATATATAGCCCCTGCTGTCAGAGAATGAAACCGTTGGATATCGTCCGGATGCTGAATCAGGAAATGCTACAGGATAAAAAAGGAACCCGTCAAAACGGGCAAGCCCTTCTGTAGTACCTACCCACAGGTATCTGTCAGGACTCTGATTTATGGTGTAAATAACCCTGCTGGGAATATTACTCTCAACACCAAAATTCCTGAACCTGAATAACTGACCTGTCAAAAATTCTGTAGCAATAAACATGCACACTATGGTGCTGAACATAATTTTGCGCATGACAAGAAGCTAAAATTTATTGTTTCCCCTATTTCTTCTGAATTTTCCTGATACCAATTACAGGCTGATAGACTGGTACGCCTCCGATCGGTGAACTAAAGAACTGCAGGGCATCACCTCTCTGGTTTTCAAGTGATACCACAACATTGTTGTTCCTGATCAGACTCCCCTGCTTTTTATGGAACTGGAAATCGAGCGATTTTCCTATTTCGGCCTGTTCAATCGGGATCGTTGATTCTGCCCAGTTATCTTCACCGGAAATAGGTACTGAAATACCCTGTTTGTATGTGGAAACCACAAGTATATATCCATCATCATCCCAGTCAAAATTCTTTTGTTTTATTGAAACAATCCCGGTATCAACATACGGATAAATATGCGAGACGCTTTTGGTATCGTTCCACATCCTGAAAGTATACTTATATGTAAATCCGTTGGCACCTTCAATAGGAAGTTCGCTGTTTGCCTCACGACTGAGATAATACCTGTAAAGGTTACCATCATCTCCGCTTATTCCCTCACATATTATCTTAAATATGTAACTATTCCATTTTTCATTAAAATCCCCTTCTGATGGATTAAAGGGTCCAAAAGCATAATATTTGTTATCATATCTTGCATCCTCACCGAAAACCCGTGAAGCAAGCAGATTCCCTGTTTTGTAATTTACTCCTTTCAGAAGCCCCCTGGAATCCAGGTTTTTATCAGGATCCACACCTCTCCCTCCATAAACTGAGAACATTGTTTTTGAATTCCAGACTCCCTGGATCTCATCATGTTCACCACCATTGTCGGGATCAAAAACTTTTATATAAAACTGCCTGTTGTAATCCTTTGGTATGGTGAAGAAAAAGATAGAGTAGAAGCAATCATCACCCCATGAGGTCTCTCCTTCTTTTCCGAATGTTACCAGAAAAGGAATGTTCTCGTCTTTCCCCGGAACTGCCTGACAATAAGCATCAGGCAAAAACATTGTTAAAGAAAGAAAAGATAAAAACAGAAACCTAAATATTGCAGTATTCACTTTCATTGATCTGTAAAAATAATCATTTTGAATTTCATGGCCTGTTTAATATTAAAATATTTTTTGACACACATGCTTCTCTTATGATGCCTCCGGGACCTGCCTTGGTTGATACTATCAGCTGTATATTGAACTCTCCCGGCTTAATGAAGGATTTCCTGACGTTGTTTCCAACAGCAATTGTCTCATCATCAAAATTCCAGTAATATCTGGATATATCCCATCCCGGCAGGTTGGTTTTGTCGGCACTCAACACTATTTCCTGGCCGACGAAGGTTGTATCGGCCGATGTAATAAATGGTTGCTCAATATCCTGAATAATAAGAATTTCTGACTTTTCATTTACTGATTTCTCGTTTGTTACCAGGTTGACTACATCCAACTGAACAAGGTATTTACCTGGTCCGGCATAGCAGTGCTGGACAACATCGCCTGTGGCTGTTTCACCGTCACCGAACCGCCACTCGTACCGGAAGGGAATTGTATCATATTTTATTGCATTTTCTTCAGAGAACTCATAACAATAAACATTCTCCTGAAGTTTATCGCATGAGGCTTTACGGATTATTGTCGTGGTAAACTCATAGATGTCATCATTCCGGCGCCGATTGGATGCAAAAAAGCCTGTTTCCAGGTCAGGCGCCGCCACAAACGCAAAGTCATCTGATGATGAATTGATGGGGCTGGGCAGTCTTATCGGATTTTCCCATTCCTCACCGTTCTTAATTGAATAAAAAACATCCAGGCCTCCTGCACCACCCGGACGATCTGATGTAAAATAGAGCCTCCCCCCCGGATGCAGATACGGATAATTCTCACTATATGATGAATTTACTATCGGTCCTGCATTTACAGGGGTACTCCATTCATTGTTAATTAATTCACAGTAATAGATATCAGACCTCCCCTGCCCGCCTGGCATATCCGAAGCAAAAAAAAGATATTTGCCGTCACTGCTGACTGAGGGTTGTCCGATATCAAAATCAGGATTGTTATATTTGAAGGGACGAATGGAAGTAAGTTCAGATCCTTTCAGATCGGCTATGAAGATCCCGCTCCTGTTCCTGAATTTTCTCTTCTTCGCCGGCTCACCGGTCTCTATTTCACTTGTGAAATATACTGTTTTTCCGTCGGGAGCTATTGAAAGCGGCCCGTTATTAAAAAGTTCGCTCCTTTCGGTCCTAATCTCCCTTGGCCTGTTCCATTCAAGAGTATCTTTCCTTTCAGCAAAATAAATATTGAACAGTCTCCTTCCGTCGTAAGATGTCCTTTCCGTGATCACTCTCAGGCGCCTGTCGGAGCAGAATACCAGCCCTTCGCTTAACATTACCGGGGATATATCGTTGTAGTTGGGCGAATTGAAAGGCAGCCGGGTAACCCTGAATGTTTGGAGGTCCTGGGCCGTTGAACTTATCGTTAACAGGCCTGAGATCAACACAAGTGATATGAAAAACATTTTCCTGGTCATGTCAGAAATACCTTGGATTTGCCGCACTAACCTTATAGCTGAATTCATACCTCAGTATAAACTCCGTTGAACCTTTCGAATAGTTGTTCATCCGCCCGTAGGGATAATCGTACGAGAATCCCAGCATTAGCTGATTATTTACCTGTAGTTGCAATATCCCCACTGCCACCTGTTCTGAAATACGCCATGAAGCTCCCGCCCAGATCAGGTCAGCAATAATGAAATTTGCATTTAAATCTAACTGTGATATCCTTTTTGAATTGCTGACTGAATAGTCGAGCAGAAATGACGGTTTCAGTTTAAGTAATTCACTTACTGGTATTAAAGCCCCGGCAGTGAGCAGAAACTCATATTCACCAAAGCTGTGATAAGGCACTACTGATCCGTTGCTGTTATGGTGGTAATTCAGGAATGCCGGGATCGAGAGCCCTGCAAAATATCTGTCCTCAACATAGTATACACCGGCTCCTATATTTGGAAGAACAAAAGTTTTGTCGTTTGACCTGAATACCGGATCAGCCGGATCATTAAGAAGAAGGCTTGTATAATCAGTCTTTGAAATATCTGCTCCTGCCTTCATCCCGAATGAAAGCTTCCCTTTTCTTAATTTTATATGATAGGAATAATCTGCAAAAATACTTGTTGATTTAGTTGCCCCATATTGCATGAATTGTGCCATCATTCCGAGTGCCACCTTATCGTTTTTCATCGGTGAGTGGAACGAGACTGACTGGAGCATGGGAGATCCTTTTGTACCAATCCATTGTATCCTGTATGACAGAAAGCTGCTCAATACTCCGCGAGTCCCTGCATAAGCCGGATTCAGTACAAGCCCGTTCTGCAGATACTGGCTGTAAACTGGAAACCCCAGATTTATTCTGGATGAATCCTTTACATTCTGCCCCGATGCAGTACTGATTGCAAAAAGGAATATTATGATGGTAATCCTTGTCTTTTCCATACGGGCTAAACGTTTTTCAATAAAGCCATATCCGGGTGTCTACTCATCAGTCAAAACCTTTTAAGAATGACGAAACCACTCCTTTTATAAACCCTGTCGTTCCTCTTCGAGATCAACCTTAGAAGATAATAGTATGTGCCCTCCGGAAGATCCTTTCCCTTGGAATTCTTACCATCCCATACCTTCCATTCGTTTCCATTTCTGTTCGTTGAAGAGAATACTTCAGTTCCCGCGCTGTTGACAATTTTAAGTTCGGCAATCTGATTTTCCAGGTCGAGCCCTTTTATTTCAAAAGTATTATTATATCCTTCAGGATCGTTGTTTGGAGAGAAGCCTTCAGGAATAAAGATATCGTTTACAAAAACTTCCACAATATCCTCAACTTTACAGGCTCCCCTGGTCACAGTCCATTTAAATTTATTTAGTCCGGGAGAAAGTCCGGATACTGAGGTTGTATTTGATGTCTCATTCTGAAAGCTGCCCGATCCTTCGAGTATGCTCCACAATCCTGATCCTCCCGTTACTGCCGGACCAGCAGACAAAGAGAAGATATTATCCAGTGAGTAGATAGCCGTGTCCCTTCCTGCATCAATAATGTAATCATCTGGTAATATATCCATTGTAAGCTCAACAGTATTTGAGATACTCTGACAACAGTTGTTTTCACCTGAAACAACATTCCGCCTGTATTTTACATTCTTTGTCATAACCGGAGGCCGATATGTTCCGTCCGGATTGTTATTGATCCCGGAAGCTGGTATCCAGCTTGTTCCGTCAGTGCTCTCCTCCCATAAATAGGTGTAAGCTCCTGATCCTCCTGAGAGAGTAACTCCTGGTTCCTGACCCAGTATATCCGGTGTATCGTTCTTACAGACAATCTGATTACCAGAAACAGTGTTATTGCTGATTACGGGAAGTACCGTTATCTTAATTTGTACGCTCTCTGATGAGCACATGCCTGAAGATACCCTGCGCCTGAAATATGTCGTCGCTGTCAATGCCTGCGGCTGGTAATCGCGGCCTGTGCCTGACTCCTGCACGGCTATATAATTCACGTTATCAGATGAATAAAACCACTGATAGATATAATCGCCCGGTATGCCTGTACCGCCCGTTGGCATAGAACCTGTAAGCCTGTGAGGTATTACGCCGGAGCATATAACTGTATCCGCAGATCCTCCTGCAAGTAATGAAATAGTGTTACCAGTAACCGGTTTATGAACATAAACATCAGCTTTATTGCTATAGCTGATGCATGCTGATGAATATACTATTCTCCTGTAACTTGTTGAGTCAGTAAGGACAGGAGGCATGAAGTTCTGATCGGTAACCGATATATAACCTTCGATATCTCTCCATGTATGACTCCGTGAACTGTCCTGCCATGTATAAGTATAAGTGCCCTGCCCCTTTCCATTCAGCGGTAATGATCCTGTCAGCAGGACAGGAGAAATGCCTGAGCATGTAGTCTGAATAGTTGGAGATATTAAATTATTGGTCACCTGACGATATGAGTTCAGCAGAACTGGATTGCTGGTGTCTATGCAGGCATTATTACTGCCCGACATTACTACTCTTCTGAAAAATTGCTGACCCGGAAAGTAGGAAGCGGTTTCATCAGGATTATAGTCTGGACCGTTTCCTGTCCCCTCGGCTGAAACCCACGAGGTTCCATCTGTGCTTCTCTCCCAAATAAAAAGATAAGTGTTATCACCTCCTCCCAGTGTTGGAGGAATGCTGCCAATCAGATTGTTAAAATTTCCGCCAGCACATATTTCCTGAGATACTGGTGATATGGTATTATTGGTTATTAAAGGCAGAACATTTACGCGTATCGGGGAGCTTACGCTTACACAAGCTCCTGATTTAACAGTACGTCTATACCATGTTGTCTGGGTCAGGCCTGCTGGAGCCTGGTAGTTCTGGTCATTTCCTGAAATTTCAGTGAATGTCAGGTTATCAGTGCTTGATTCCCATTTGTATGAATAAAATCCGTTGCCATCCTGAATAACCTGCACCGGATGCAAAGCCTGTGGGGTCTGACCGTTGCAGAGTGTCTGAGGGTCACCAATAACGTTATTTTTTATATAAGGATGAACTTCAATCATTACAGGCATGCTTATATCAGTTATTGCTCCAGCATCTCTGACTATTCTTCTGAACCAAGTGGTGGTTGAAAGCAATCCAGGGGGAGTATAGTTTTTCTGGTTGCTCGTTCCCGGAGCTGTGGTGAATCCGGCTGTTTCCGATACTGTACTGCTCTGCCACTCGTAGGTATAGGGGGGTGTGCCTCCAACGGGTTGGGATCCTATTATAAGGCCGTAAGGAGTGTCGGAACATACTGAATCAGCCATATTGTTGGTTGCAGATGATCTTATCGAGTTAAACAGGAATCCATTTAGAACCGGGAAATAGTTGAACTTTATTTCTCCTGTACCCTCTTCAGCAACTGATGGAGCCGGGGTTCCTCCCGCAACGCTTGTGCTGGTTACCGCTGAAGGCATGTTTGAAGAGCTTAGCCAGATCAATCCGCCTCCACCACCACCGCCATGGCCAAAACCTCCGGGATTAGCCCCCCCGTTTCCTCCTTTTGATTCAATCCCAACCTGACTGGCAATATTTTGAAATGAGACAGCTATTGAACCGCCTGCTCCTCCTCCTCCAGCTCCGGCATCGGAGATAGCATTCAACGCTGTTGTTCCTGATGCTCTTATAAAATGAGATTTTGCATCAATGGTATCGGCAATTATTATCACTATCCCCCCTCCGTTTCCGCCTGCCGAAGCAGTTGAGCCGGCAGCATGTGTGGAAGCACCACCGCCGCCACCTGCAAAAATCCTGTTTTGCAGGATAGTACTAATAAAGCTCATTCCCCCAAAACCTCCGTCACGGGGATCATCGCCGCACTGACCCGGGATATATTTTTCAAGCCCTCCATCGCCGCCCTTGCCACGATTAGATCCGCCGCCGCCGCCTGAATATCTGCCATTTCCGCCGCCACCTCCCGAGAAATTCCTGCCTAGCCCTTTTGCATGGTTGGGATATAATAGTGTGCCTGTATAGTCATGTATTGCAACTCCCTCGCCCTTAAGACCGGCATTGTTCCATGAGAGAGGATACGAATCGTGATTGTTGGCAGTTTCATTTGTAAACACACATTCGCCTATGCCTTCTGAACTCAGAGCACCTGCAAATCCAAGTCCGGATGCATCAATGTCGGCATTAAGTGTCAGCCTGCCACCTGCTAACAAAGCAACCACACCACCGGTGCCGGTTGATGAATTCCAGGGCTGACCGGTAAGTGTTGTAGTAACTTTCGGGGAATTATAAAAAGGAACTCGTACGAGCTGAAGATTGCCATTCGGACTATATGTGTTCACATAAGTGTTTCTTGTAAAATTTATTCTGCCTGTAAGGTAATTCACCGACTGAACTACTAAAAATTCATAACCACCGGGAGTGCCAAATATTGATTGTATATTCGAACCGTACGATCCCTGTACTGTCTGAATACCCACACCCTGCATCTGGATAAGCAGTACATAGTCATTGGGGAAAAACTGAGCGGCCTGAGTCAGGTCACCTACAATCACATATCCCGCACCCAGTGAATTGACCTTGGCATAACTGTTTATAATACCTCCTATTGTCTCCTGCCCGTTAAGAATATGAAATGCAGAACTGAGCATTATAGAACAGACTGACAATTGTAATGTGATAATATGTCGGGCCAGAAAATATTTCATCCGGATGCTGATTTAAAAGCTAAACTAATTTAAAAATACGTTATTCATAAAATCTAAATTCCGGTTACTTCTGATTAACCGGTGTCTGATCGTCTATAAGTAACGGGAATTCTATATAAAAGATTGTGCCTTTATCGGGTTCTGATACAAACCAGATTTTCCCTCCTGCACTTTCAACGTATCTTTTTACAATCGAAAGACCTAATCCGGCACCGGAAGATTTTGTAGTAAAATTTGGAGTGAACATCCTGCTTTGTAAAGATTCAGGAATCCCTGTTCCGTTATCTGCTACAGAAACAACAACTTTCTGATCTACAATTTCCAAATTCACCTTTATTATCCCCTCCCTGTCAGAAGGTATAGCCTGAATGCCGTTTTTTATTAGATTTGAAAAAATTCCGTTCACATGTTCCCTGTCGGCAAATATGATGATTTTCCTGCCATGGGCCCAGTTAACCCTAAATGATATTCCGCTGTTCTTGAAAAGTTCAAGGGTGGTCTTTATTGAATCTACAAGATCAATTTTTGATGGCCTGGCTTCGGGGAGCTTTGCAAATGATGAAAATGCAGTTGCAATTGATGAGAGATTGTCAATGAAATCTATCTGGTTCCTGGCGAACTTTTCAAGCTTTTTTTCAAAGCCGGGAGCACCATCTTTCCACGATTTAAGAAGCTGCTGAACATTAAGCTTCATAGGTGTAAGGGGATTCTTAATCTCATGGGCTATTTGTTTTGCCATTTCTCTCCAGGCATATTCTCGCTCCGATATCGCCAGCTTTTTAGCACTTTCATCGAGCTCATCAACCATCCTGTTGTATTGTCTGACAAGATCTCCAACCTCATCATTTCCCTTGTAAAGAAGGTGCTCGCTCTTCTTACCCAGCTCAACAGAGGCCAGCCTGCTGCTCAGAATAGTAAGGGGTGCCGTAAGACGACTGCTAATAAACACCGCGAGGCTCATCGCAATGACAATCAACAGCAAAGTAAAATTAATTACAGTGACTATCATGTCGGAAATATCTCTTGCAAGAACACTTTGCAGACGGAAATAGGGCAGATTAAGATAAAATATAACTTCATTGTCAGAATTGTAGAAAGGCATATAGGCTGAGATATACTCAAGTCTGCCAATCCTTTCATTCTGGAAATACTCCGACTTGGTGAGGTTGGCAAGATTAATAAAAGCTATATTGTTCATTCGCCGGCTAATGAGGTTCCTGTAAAAAATCTCCGGACGTGATGTTGCTACCATGTTTCCAGTAAGATCATAAAGATTAATGTCGGTGTTGAAAATATTTGAAAGCCTTACCAGGATTTCATCAAGAAACTCATAATTGCCGGCGGAAAATCCTTCCGCCGGATATTTGTCGGCCGGAATACGGCTTTCAAGCTCAAGATATACTGAATTGAGCTTTTCCTTTACATTTTCATAATGTTTGTTCTGGTACTGCCTGATTGCCAGCGAAGCTATCACATATCCGACTATTGTAAATGAAACAAGAAGAATGGAGATGAACGACATCTGAAGTTTCTGACGGAAATTCATTCCTGAAATTCCCCTTATAACTGGCTTCCCGGTTATGAGAAAAAGCAGGTTCGAAAAAACAAAAATGAAGGCGAAAAGATATGCGAATGAAATTATTATATCTTTAAATGATAGCGCTGGTCTGCTGATAATTACAGTAACATTGCCGTTCCTGTAAAGACTATGACGGTAAGAATCCTCTAAAAATGACCTATATCCCGTGCCTGGAGTCAGATAGCCTGCATCGGTTTTGTTGAAGGGATAATCTCCGGTCCGCAGAACAAGTTCACTGTTTATATATTTAGCAAATGAATAGTCCCTGAGCCTGGCATAACTGTGATATTTCTTATCAAGAAGCAATTCGGAATATCCTGGCTGAAATACGTTTATGTCGCTGTATATATCTATAAAAAGTCCATTTATTCTGCCTTTGCCATAATCAAAAAACAGACGACCTAGATAGTTCGCTCTGCCCTGTCTGCTGTCAATATAATAAAACCCCGAACCTGTAAGCCTGTGCCCATGTCTCAGGATCCTGTCTTCGAAAAATCCGAAACAATTATTATATATTTCTCCTGTTTCGCTTATTCTGAGTGAATCATCGCGCTGGCACAATATTAAGTTTACACTGAAATTGCCCCAGTATCCGTTAAAGTATTTATCGCGGACATAATCCGATATAAGTTCAGCATCATCCTTTTCAAAGTACGGGACATCCATGATCCTGGCAAGCATGGAATCACTCGAAATAACTGGCCACATGTCGAGCAGGAGATGTTCGGCAGTCGGATCATTTTCTGTAGAGTATGAAAGAAGCTGTATATTGATCTTTTCTTCTGTTTTCTTTTCTGAATTTACAGTGATTATTAAAAGTGAGTACAGCCCAAATATTATTGAAAAGATAACCGATTTATTGAAAGTGCCCGTTTTGAACAGACAGGTAAGACGGATACCGGCAATAACCATCACATAAAAAACCATTAGGGAGACTGCCATTACCGGTTCTTCCCTTAAAGTAATCAGGAATACTGACAGCGACACCAGGCATGGCACTGCCCAATGATGCACCGGCCATTCTTTTGCGAGAGGTAGAACTTTGAGAAGATAGAGGAATGGTACAGCAAAAAGGAATGAAATCGCAACAAAGCCTGCCAGACTCAAGGCATTAAGGTCCAAAACCTTGTAAGTCTCGAAATTAATATTTGAATTGAGGATCAGATGGTTGAATATTGAGTGGTAACCCAGGAACAGTATGGCGGCAACAAAAAGAAGGATGGTCAGGGTAAGATATCGTTTCCCAGTTTTTATCATTAGCTTATCGATAAAATCTGCATGCCTGTAAAATATAAATGCCAATACAGCCATCAGAAATGAAAGGATCAGTAAATGTCCCGCAGTCGGGATTAAAGCATTCATCGTATAACTGTATGGCGAAAAGAGCTGAAATTGGGTAATTATGGCCGGATAGCGGGTAAGAAGAAGGATCAGATAAAGAAATGAAAATATTATAAGAGCCGAAAAGAGCGACATCAGTCTCTGATTCCTCACCGCAAGATATTCCGACATTTTTACTGTCAAACCTGTCAACAGCAGAAAGGTGATTGTCCACATCAGCAGGGGTATGATTTTAAAATACCAGGTACCGTCTTTTTTTTGCGGATAAATAAGAGAAAACAAAAAAGTTCCGTCCGCTGATTTCACATGGTATTCTGATATGTTCGGGTCAGTACTGAAACTTACATCACCGGTTATCCCGAAATCCTTTAAAAACCCGTTTTTAATTATATCATTCTCAAACCCATAATCGTTGCGCAACCTTAGGAGCCCAACGATCCTTTCATTTCCTGCCTGAATGGTACGTGTAAGAAACCAACCGTTCTGCACAAAAATCAAAGGACGGGAAAAAGATGAGTCAGGAAGAAATCCCGGAACATCAAAATCATTGTCCGACCAGTAGATGAGTTTATTACCAATATATTCAAGTAGTGTTATCCTGTTTTTCTCGGCAAGTGAAAAGAGCCTTTTTTCAGCTGTGGAACCATGGCTTTCTCCGCGTGCCAGTATTGGCTCCATGCCATTAAGACATTCATCCATCACTTTTTCCTTTTCCCGGAGTATCTTGTTAAACCTTTTGGTTCTCAGCCAGTATTCAAAATCACTGAAATAAACCGACTCGACAGCTATGGAAATTATTATCATAACAGCGGTCAGAATGATCAGAGAATATTTTAAACGGGGTTCCTTCATTTTTCAGTTATACTCTTAAATGTGATGATAAGGCTCGCCTCTTATAACCGTAAATACCCTGTAGAGCTGTTCGGCGAACAACAATCTTACCACCTGGTGGGAAAAGGTCATTTTTGAAAGCGATAATCTCAAATCGGCCCTGCCAAGTACCTCATCAGAAATACCGTATGCACCGCCTATTATAAAAATGATCCTCTTCTTCTGAAGCATAAGCATCCTTTCCAGAATGGCCGCAAATTCAACTGTTGAATATTCCCGGCCTTTTTCATCAAGGACAATTACATAGTCATCATTTTGCAAATATTGCATCATTTTTACACCTTCCCTTTCTTTCTGTTCCTTAACAGGAGTATTTCCCGTATTCTTAATATCAGGAAGAGTGATTATTTCAAATGGTGCATATTTTTGAAGCCGCTCTGAATAAATGCTTACTCCTTCGCTTATGTATCTTTCTGTGGTTTTGCCTGTCAGCAATAGAACTATTTTCATCCGTAAATATTTTATTTTAATTGTCGGATGGGACCCCAAATGATTGAAAAAAAATATTCACTCATCTCTGCTTCTGATCAATCATGTGGGTTTCATAAATATTGGCGCGACTTTTGTGTATATAAAACTGCATGGCCCTTCCACAAATTTAATAATTTAAAATGTGAAGAGGTAATTATAATTCTTAAGATTGAGGCTTATGGACTTTTACAGTATATAAAATAGTATAAATTTGTAATGAAAATAACCTGACACCTGAAAAGAAACATATTGAACAAATGGAACTAGTCAGAATCATAAATATAGTTGTGTTCATAATTACCAGCATGACGATATCAGCACAGGACCAGGCAAAGATACCAGCTGGAATATCGATTGCCATTAAAACGGGAAATGCAGCTGAGCTTGCAAAGTATATGAATTCGACTATTGAACTCCTGCTGCTGCAGAAGGAAGATTTTTACAAAAAGAATGTTGCCGAAACTATCCTCAAGGACTTTTTTAGCCAATACCAAACGAGAGAATTTGTAATCAGGCATCAGGGTGCAAGAAATGATGCCCAATATGCAATTGGCAATCTTGAAACTGAAAAGGGTGTTTTCAGGGTATATTTCCTTCTTAAAAAGGTAGGACCTGAGTTTCTTATACATCAGATACGTATCGAACCTGATAATGGGAAATAGTATTCTCCGCGAGTTTATTCTTAGAAGTCTTGAAGAAGACATCGGTGACGGTGATCATTCATCGTTGGCATGCATACCTCCTGAAGCAGAAGGGAAAGCAAAGCTTTTAATAAAAGGAAAGGGAATCCTTGCAGGTTGCAGAGTAGCAATGGAGGTTTTCAATATTGTTGACAACAGCCTCATTGCTGAAGTCATTATCGATGACGGAAGTCCAATTGCACCAGGCGATATTGCCTTCTATGTTGAGGGGAAAAAACAGTCAGTATTGAAATCAGAAAGGCTTGTGCTGAATATTATGCAAAGAATGAGCGGCATAGCAACAAGCACCAGGGAATATGTTGACAGACTTGCAGGACTGAAGACAAAAGTACTTGATACCCGGAAAACAACACCGGGAATGCGATTCCTTGAAAAGGAAGCTGTCAGGATTGGAGGGGGCATAAATCACAGAATGGGACTATATGATATGATAATGCTCAAGGATAATCATATCGATTATGCAGGAGGGATAGAGGAAGCTATCCGTAAAACAACCGAATACCTGAAAAGAACAGAAAAAAAACTCAAGGTGGAAATAGAAGCAAGGTCCCTCGATGATGTCAGGAAAATTATCGAAACCGGCGGAGTTGACCGCATAATGCTCGACAATTTCAACCTGAAAGATACAAAGGCAGCCGTTAACATGATTGCCGGCAGGTTTGAAACCGAATCATCCGGAGGTATTACACTCGAGAATATCAGAGACTATGCCGAGTGCGGAGTCGATTTTGTCTCAGTGGGGGCCCTTACCCATCAGATCAGGAGCCTTGACATGAGCCTTAAGGCAGTCTGACTTTTCCGGCTATCAGGAAATAATGCATCAGATGCGAAAAGTTGCCAGAGAAGCTACCAACAATTTAAATACTGTTTTACAAGCCTGCTGATCTCATCTCCATTGCTAAATATTCTCTCACTAAGGCCTCTGTGGTTGTACGACTTTAGCTTAATTTTAATGTTATCTATCAGCCCGGCAGGGAAAACGTCATCCTTTCAAAAAAACTGAGCATTTCTACCCCGCACGCTTCCATAAATTTGAGAATATCATCACGCATGAAACTTGATGAAGGCTTATTCAGAAACTGAACCAATTCGTTAGGATTCATCTGTATATCAACATTCATCATCGGCAAACTTTATTCTTAGACAGATAAAATAATTATTAAATCGAAAAATAAAACTGACAAATCATCATATCATCAATTGATTTTAATACTAATCGAAAAAAAAATAGCTATTTTTAAACCCACAAACAGTTGAAATGGAAAAATGGATATTCTTTCCTGTTTTTATCATCCTGTTCAGCTGCAAGGGGAATCTGCCGGAGACCTATCTTACTCACGACGAAGCTGCAGCTTACTTCAAAAAGGTGGAAGAAATTTGCAACAGGGATAACGGGGCATTATGGGGGAAAAATCTATACGGGCCTATGATGTTCGTCGACAGGACAAGCAGGCAGATAATAGCTAATCAGCCCGACAAAGAAGGGAATCTGAAACTAAAGGATGGAGTCTTTATAGGTATTTATCCCAGGGAGAAGATAATTAATAATACTGCAGTCGAGTTCGGGGGAACACTTTTCGGTATGGCCCCTCTGCCTCCGGAGGAAGATGAATACCGTATCACTACCAGGGCTATACACTGCCTTTTCCACCGTTACCAGTACCTTAATGGAATTCTTCCCGTCATATTCAATTCGACAAATATGGACGAAAGAGAGGCCAGGATATGGCTTAAACTTGAATGGAAAGCTCTCAGGAAGGCAATAAACCTGGAAGGTGAGGATAAACAGACTGCCATAAGGGATGCACTCATATTCAGGGGAACCAACCGAATTGCATTCCCGAGCCTTGCAAATGAGGCAAATCATTTTGAGACCTATGAGGGACTGGCGTCATTCACATATACTCTGCTTCCATCTGAATCAATGGACGAGTTCAAAAGCAGACTTTTTGAAAATTTCGACCGCATCTATTCCTTCCAGTCATATTCACAATCTTATGGAAGTATTCAGGGAGCACTTTATGCAACACTTCTTCACCAGAAAGGATTCGATTTTAAAAATATTCTCAGGGATAAGGTGGATCTTGGAAAGCTGGTGATGGAACAGTATAATATTGTGCTGCCCGAAGTATACCGGGATGTGGCAGGCAGCCTTGCCATCAGCTATAATCTCGACGAAATTTACAGGGAGGAGGAAAAAAGACTTCAGGATATAAGGGAAAGACTGCACAAACAGATAAATATTTTCAACCAAAAGCCGGTGGTATTCTTTGACCTGGAGAGCCCATATTTCGATTTTGAGCCAGAGGATGTACATTCCCTTGACACCCTTGGAACCCTTTACAGTCATATAAGGGTATCTGACAACTGGGGAAAACTTACGGTAAACAAACACGGTTGCCTTATTTCAGGAAACTATAAACAGCTTCGTATAACAGCCAAGGGACTGAAAATTGACAAGAATCACGTCTACGGAGAAGGTTGGCATATGATTCTCAATGAATCCTGGACGATCGAAGAGATTGACGAAAATTATTTCATAAGAAGAATTGTACCCTGAAATAGCCTTTCGGAATATTAAAAAACAGAATCTTTCCCATCTATTTTAATGCATTGAGAGAATCCTCAAGCATCCTGATCTTCATTTCGGCATCAGCTTTCTTTTTCCTCTCGAGTTCCAGAACATTAGCTGGAGCATTCTGAACAAATTTTTCATTGTCAAGCTTTTTCATCACAGAAGAAAGAAATCCCCTGTAGTATTCAAGATCTGACTTTAGTCGGGTCCTTTCACTCTCAATATCCATTTTGCCGCTAAGAGGAATAAAGAATTCAGTCGTTCCTACCATGAAAGAAACAGCTCCTTCCTGTTTTCCTGAAACAAATTCCACATCTGAAACATTGCAAAGCTTTCTAACTACCGGTAGTTCAGTATTAAAAGATTCACTGCCTGCTCTTACCAGAAGCTTAACGGGATCCCTGTTAAGCAAATGATTCTCGGTCCTAATTGTTCTGATTGCACTTACAATGTCCTTTGCGAAGCTGAACCTGGCAATAAGTTCCCGGTTGAACTTCCTTGCTGAAGGCATCCTGCTTATCATAATGCTTTCGCCATCTTTTCTTTCTGAAAGAAGCTGCCAAATCTCTTCAGTAATGAAAGGCATGAACGGATGGATCAGATGCAACAGTGCATCGAAGATCGTTATAGTTGCTTCATAGGTAACTTTGTCAACCGGTTTTTTGAACCCGGGCTTTATAATTTCAAGATACCACCCTGAAAACTCATCCCAGAATAGTCTGTAAGTACTCATAAGTGCTTCAGATATTCTGAATTTCCGAAAATTGGCATCAATTTCTGCCGTCGATTTCTTTAGGACCTCATTCATCCACCTTACAGCAATTGCCGAGGATTCGGGTTGTGATATCTTATCATCGGTCTTCCAGCTTTTTACAAGTCTGAATGCATTCCATATCTTGTTTGCAAAATTTCGTCCCTGCTCTGGAAGTGAATCATCATAAAGCAGATCATTACCAGCCGGAGAACATAGCATCATACCCACACGCACACCATCAGCACCATATTTTTTTATCAGATCAAGCGGCTCCGGAGAATTTCCAAGAGACTTTGACATTTTTCGCCTCTGCTGATCCCTGACCAGACCAGTAAGGTAAACATTCCTGAATGGCTTTTCCTGCCGGTATTCATAGCCTGCAATGATCATCCTTGCCACCCAGAAGAATAAAATTTCCGGTGCTGTAATCAGGTCGTTGGTTGGGTAATAATATCTGATGTCGGGGTTGTCCGGATTATTAATACCATCGAATGAAGTTATCGGCCATAGCCAGGAAGAAAACCATGTATCAAGAACGTCTTCATCCTGTCTGATGTCGGAATAAGTCAGATTCTCATTACCACTTTGTTTTCTGGCAAGTTTAAGGGCCTCATCGGCATTCTCAGCAACTGCTATGCCGCTTTCGCCATAATACCATGCGGGTATCCTGTGGCCCCACCACAACTGGCGGCTGATACACCAGTCACGAACATTTTCCATCCAGTGTCTGTAAAGATTCCTGAACTTTGAAGGATGAAGATGTATATCACCCTTTAATACAGCATCCAGCGCCGGACGGGAAATGTCTTTCATTTTAAGGAACCATTGGGCAGAAAGCTTCGGCTCAATTACCGAGTTCGTCCTTTCAGAACGGCCTATCTTGTTATTGTATGGAACGATCTTAACCAGGTTGCCTGTTCTTCGAAGTTCCTGCTCAGCAAGCTCTCTGGCCCTGAACCTGTCTATACCTTCAAATTTACCGGCCCGTTTGCTTATGGTACCATCATCATTGAAAATATCTATTGAAGGTAAATTATGACGTAACCCTATTTCATAGTCGTTAATATCGTGCGCAGGAGTTATCTTTAGGCATCCTGTCCCAAATTCCATATCTACATATTCATCGAAAATAAAAGGGACCTCCCTGCCAGTCATAGGAACAATTACTCTCTTTCCCCTGAGGTGGCTGAATCGTTCATCGGCGGGATTGGCGCAAACAGCGGTATCTCCTAGTATCGTTTCGGGACGGGTTGTTGCAATCATTACATTACTTTCTTCCCCTACGATCTGATACCTGACATAATATAGTTTTGATTTCTCGTCGGTATAATATACTTCCTCATCCGACACTGCCGTCATCGCCTCAGGATCCCAGTTCACCATTCTTACTCCCCTGTAAATAAGACCTTTGTTGTACAGGTCTACAAAAACCTTAATTACAGACTCGTATCGCTTGTCATCCATAGTAAACAAGGTGCGGTCCCAGTCGCATGAGGCTCCCAGTTTCTTGAGCTGTTCAAGTATTATTCCACCATGTTTGTGTGTCCATTCCCACGCATGCTTAAGAAATTCTTCCCTGGTGAGATCTCTCTTTTCAACTCCTTCTGATCTTAGTTTAGACACCACTTTTGCCTCAGTGGCTATCGAGGCATGATCTGTGCCGGGAACCCAGCATGCATTCTTTCCCATCATCCTGGCCCTGCGCACAAGGATATCCTGAATTGTGTTGTTAAGCATATGTCCCATATGCAGAACACCTGTGACATTGGGAGGTGGTATCACAATCGTGTAAGGTTCCCTATCGTCAGGAGTGCTCCTGAAAAAGCCATGCCGCATCCAGTAGCTATACCATTTGTCTTCAGCTTCACCCGGTTCATATTTGGAAGGTATGTCAATCATCTGCAAGGATCTGTATTTTTTAATGAAAGTGCAAAAGTATAAAAATTCATTTCAGGGGACAAGCTTATACTTCTGAAATGACTTAAACTTTTATCACCATTTCTCTACCTTTAGAAATGCCCTTTGATTTAATATTTCTTAATTTTGTCAGGTTCTGCAGAAGAAAGTAATAATTGCGTTTATGCCAAATATTTCGGAAAAAGGCATTTTAATGCCACCTTCACCAATAAGGAAGCTGGTTCCTTACTCTGAAGCTGCCAAAAGCAAAGGAAGAAAAGTATATCATCTAAACATAGGCCAGCCCGATATACCTACACCTGGTGTGGCTCTGGATGCAATACGTAATATAAATCTGAATATTATTGAGTACAGTCATTCGGCTGGAAATGAATCTTATCGGCGGAAACTTTCAACATATTATGCTAAAACCGGCATAAATATCGACCACACTCAGATGCTGATCACGTCAGGCGGCTCGGAAGCCATTCTCTTCGCACTGCTGACTTGCATAAATCCTGGTGACGAGGTTATAACCCCCGAACCTTTCTATGCCAATTACAATGGTTTTGCCGTAGCTGCCGGTATAAAAATCATTCCGGTTACATCAACCATTGAAAATGATTTTGCACTCCCACCAGTTTCTGAAATTGAAAAGAAGATTTCTCCGAGGACCAGAGGAATAATTATCTGCAACCCGAATAATCCGACGGGATATCTTTACTCAAGAGAGGAACTGATTCATATCAGGGATATAGTTGTTAAGCATGATTTGTTCCTTTTTTCAGATGAAGCATACCGTGAATTCTGCTATGACGGGCTGGAGCATTTCTCGGCAATGAACCTTGAAGGCATCGAAGACAATGCAATTCTAATCGATTCCATTTCAAAAAGATACAGTGAGTGTGGTGTAAGGATCGGAGCACTGATTTCAAGAAATAAACAGGTAATATCCTCTGCCCTGAAATTTGCACAGGCAAGGCTGTCACCTCCGGGTCTGGGGCAGATTGCCGGTGAAGCATCAGTCGATACTCCCGATGATTATTTCAAGGATGTCAACAGGGAATATACGATGAGAAGAAACTTCATGGTAGATGAACTTAATAAAATACCGGGTGTGTATTGTCCCAGACCCAGAGGAGCATTTTACACTGTGGTTAAACTTCCGGTAGATGATTCCGACAGATTCGCTCAGTGGCTGCTGGAGGATTTCGAATACCAAAACCAGACTGTAATGATAGCCCCGGCCTCAGGATTCTATTCTACACCCGGTCTGGGTAAAAACGAGGTAAGGATAGCATATGTCCTTAAGATAGAAGACTTAAAAAATGCCATTGAAACACTTGCCGAAGCACTAAAAGCATATCCCGGAAGGAGAGATTGAGAAGATGAACAATACACTCAGATGCATAGCGATCGATAATGAAACTCACGCACTTGATATTATAGAGGAGTTCTGTTCAAAAGTTTATTATCTGGAACTGATTGGAAAGTTTACTGATCCGTTCAGAGCATACCAGGTTCTTAATGAAAACAAGGTTGATCTCATATTCCTTGACATAAGGATGCCACAGATTTCAGGTATCGAATTCCTGAACTCATTATATAATCCGCCAATGGTCATCTTCGCAACTGCGTTTAAGGAATATGCTCTGGAAGGCTTTGAATGTAATGCCGTTGATTATCTCATTAAACCCTTTGCATTCGACAGGTTTTCAAAAGCTGTAAACAAGGCATTTCAGTTACAGAAGCTGAAAAAGCCGGCTGACAGCTTAACGGATGGGAATTCGATCCCTGAGCACCGATTTCTGATGGTAAAGGTCGAGTACAGTACAATTAGGGTTGATCTGAGAGAAATACTATATATAGAGGGATTAAAAGACTATGTAAAGATACATTGCGGTACCAGACTTTTACTCACCAAGACCACTATGAAAAACATTCTTGAAAAGCTACCTCCGGATACTTTCTTCAGGGTACATAAATCATATATTGTATCAGTTGAGAAGATCGACATGATTGAGAACAGCCGGATAATCATAGGAAATCAGCGTATTCCGATTGGAGAATCCTTCAGAGGCTCCTTTTTCAGCTATATTGGGAAAAACCTGGTCTGAGAGATTACAGATATTTTCTTTTAATGAACCAAAGGTCGCGAAGTGACAGGTCGATGTGAAGAGTTGCAAAATTCTCCCTGAAAAGATCTTTCTTCTTAACCCCGTTCTGACCAAGTTCGAGTGATACATTTACTGCACTCAATACTCCTTTCAGTGGTATTCCAGTTCCAAACGAAAAAGCGTAGTAGTTAATTGGGGTATTGTTTATAATGTAATATGATCCACGATATTCGGCTCCAATTCTGTATAATAACATCCTGTTTGTCCCTTTGTTCGGGCCAAAAGAAGGAAATTCAACTCCTGCGGAAATCCTGTCACTGTTTCTCGACCGGATGCGTGAATTTTCAAACTCTATTCCTTCCCATACACTCCTTTCAAAGTCTGCACCAGCTTTGAAAAATTTCCGTTCAAAACCCACTCCTATCCCATAGTTCCTGGGGATTCTGTACTTATTGCTTCTGCCTTCAATTACTTCAATTTCGGTGTTGGTTTTGATGGTCATCACATTTTTGGCTCTAAGCTTTTTTGTTTCTCCAAAGATCAGGCCTACACTGAAATTGTTATCCTTAATTGCAAATCTGTAATTGAGCCCGTAATCCAGATGAAAATTGGAAAGATATGTAACATCCTCGAGCAAATAATAATAAGTATCCGACAACTCCCTTTGAGTTACATTTCCGAATAAATATGATGCATTGATCCCTAGAGCCAGGTTCTTTGTCGGTTTGAACGAGGTGCTCAGAAAGGTACGGTTAACTCCACCTTCTCCTGTAAATGTTTTGGTATATTTTAAATTGCTCCCTTCAACATCTGCTTTTGTATTAATATTGTAACCAATGGTACTGTAAGGGGTAAATCCAAAACTTGTTGCCATCCAGGGTGTTATTCTGAATCCCATAACTACATACCTGAAATTTGCATCAACTGATGATTGGTTTTTTGTGTTTGATGCATAAGCTGTGTATTTGCCAAACACTCCTATTTCAAATATTGAAAGCAGGCTGTCAAGTCCGCTGAATGAGGCAGGATTACTAATGTTGAGATGTGTGGCTGACCTGAATGCAATGCCGGTTCCTCCCATTCCCTTGCTTGGACCAAGGCTGTTCCCTTCAATCAGGCCAAGACCGAAAATGGAGTAAGGTGAGGATGAGCTTTGCGACCTTGCAAAACCATTTGTCAGAATTACCATAATTATGATCAGAGCCGAAATCCTTAACAGCTTATACATGGTTAATATGATAAAAAGTATATCTTAAGCTTAATCCGGGGATTACCGTTTTCAAGTATCACCCTGCCTAATGACGATCTCAGGTCATTCTGGCTTAATCCAACAAGCAGTCCATGATTATAATCAAAATACCGGTCTGAAAGCTCTTCCAGGATATAAGGAGTTATATCAATTGTGTAGTAGGTTTCCTCATTGAATATCTCATCGACGACGAGAGTTGATACAATTGCATCACCATTTGAATCCTTCAGTATTGTGTTCATCCTGTTAAGCCGGTCTGTTTCATAAAGATATAACCGTTCAGGAAGAGTACTCTTTCTGTAAGTGTTCCTGACAGGTTTAAATATCAGCTCTGCCTTGAGGATTTTCCATCGTTTTTCCATAAGGACATTCTGAACAGACGGGAAGCGCAATTTTGGCAGAAGCCCTGTTACACCCTGCAAATAGGCTTTATTACCCGACTCGGCACTCGGAATTTCGTTATTTACTTCTCTTATACCTGCCAGGGGAGAATCGGTGAAGTCGTGTACCAGACTATTGAACATATAGGTTGATTGTCCCATTCCGATTGAAATGGATGGAAGATCTTTCCTGTTAAGTGGAAGTGCTGTGTTCTCATGATAATATATCTTAAGAACAATATGGCTTTCATCAGCAGTGAAACCAATTATTGAATTCCCCTGATCTCCAGTTGTGATCGCAAACCCCTTAAGGTAACTTAAAAACCAGTCAGAAGACGAAACTTCCTCTTCTTTGTTCTTAATAAGGTTAAAAATTTCCTCTCCCAGAACATTCAGGGGTATACTTATTGTTGAATCGACAGAATTCGGTGCTGGGTAAAATCCTATTGAGCCGGAAGGTTCTGCCTGATAGTCAAAGGATGAATTGTTGTAAAGGTAATTATTTGAAAAAGGTTTTATATCTTCAGTAACCCTGTGGACATTAAGTTTCAGGAGCGATGTGGTATCTCCAAGGCTGAATCCTGAATAAGTTAGAACAAGCGCTGCTGAATCATATTCAGCATCCTCGTCAATCGTAGAAAAATTCTGATAATTGAAGTTAAAGTAAGTTGTGCAGGAGATCTTCCCGAATTCATTATCCTGATAACGGCCTGCATAAGCAACAGACACGCCTGATGTATAAAGGGAATCAAGTAATATTGTTGAAACATCTACTTTGAAGGTATCAACTACCGTAAGATGCGTTTGTGATTCAACAAAGTTATCGCCAATGGAAAACTCATTTATTTTAGTGCATGATACGGAAACCAGCACTGTTAGGGCGAAAAAAATTGAGAAAAATGAGAAAAAGCCTGTAAATGAATTCATTCCCTTCTTTATCATACCCCTGCGGATAACCTTCATTAATGATTCTGTTTATGCAAATGAATATTAAATGCCGGTCGGAACAAAGTAAAGTCTACAAACAAGGCAAAAGAGTAGACCTAAAGGCATAAAGGAAAGATTTTATTAAAATAGCAAGAGTGGTTTTT
>CAZTJT010000033.1:0-44079 GCA_964613785.1 uncultured Rikenellaceae bacterium | reverse complement strand
TTTGTCACTACATTTATACAACCAAAAAGTTGCATTTATAACTTGAATTCAGCTTTTCATTGTTTCAGTTCTTCAGTTAATTGATCCGGAAGAGGCAGTTAGTCTTTTAAGCAATGCAACCGATGTGTTGAGATCAGCCAGCGCTTCTGATACTTTAAGTTCATAATCGTAAGTCTGCTGCCTGATTCTTAGCAGTTCTGAGAGTGAAGCAGCTGATGCTGAATAGCTTTTTATGGTAATGCCGAGTGATTTTGAAGCGAGTCCAGCCTGGTATTTATAAAGGCGGATCCTCCGTTTCGCATCGTTATACTGCTGAAGAGCCATATAGACCTCTGCCTGAAGAGTGTTGGCAGCTGAAGCATAATCATTTATGGCTGCCGATTTTAATAGATCTGCTTCAGCTGCCATGGCCTTATATTTTTTCCTGTAAACCGGCAGTGTGACTGAAAGCATTGGCATTACCATATCCTTACCGTTCATGCCTGATACCGACATGGAGGAACTGCCTATGATGGAATAATTTATACCAAGGCCAACCATTGGATAACCCATTCCCCTGATCATCTTTCTTCTGGCTTCAACGGATTGAATCTCATAATCCAGCATGCCAAGCATTGGACTGCTTTTCAAAATGGTGTCGCTTACAGGCAATACCGGTAAAAAGAGGGTATCCGGATCCAGTGATCCGGGAGTGAACACAGAGCTCTCTGGAGACCTGTTCAGGTAACTGTTGAATTTTGCCGCTGTTGCCCTGTCAAGATCTCGCAGTCCTTCAATTTTTGCTGCAAGCTCCGCCGATTCAATCCGGATCTGATAAATATCAGTGAGCCCGGATATACCCGGATCAGATCCCATGGATGCTTGTTGCATAGCGCTGGCTGACTGCATGGAGGTTACCGGGGACTGAGGCGGCTGGTTCTGTACCATGGAACTCATACCGGAAACACCGGCCATTGGCGGATTGGCGGAGCTTTGCATCATCTCTGTTGGATTTGATGTCGGGCTTCCGGGCATTGACCCTGATGCACTCTGAAACTTAACAACAGCCAGGTTTTCGAGTGATCTGAGAAGCTCAAGGTTTTGTTCAGATACTGAAATGTTCTTTCTGATCCTGTACAGCTCATACCAGATTCGTTGAACATCATATGACACCTGCAGTCCTGCATCCATAAAGGATTCATACCTTGCCTTAGCCATAAGGCTCATTTCATCTTTTGCCGACCTTAAAACACCAAACCATGGGAACATTTGCATCAGCCTCAGGTCAGCTGCCTGGTTCCCGTTAACAAGTTCCATGGGCCTAAGAAATATTCCTGCGGTGAGCTCAGGATCCGGAAGGCTTCCTGCCTGAGGGATCCTTTTCAATGCCGCCTTATATTCATAAAGCTTCTGGTTCACTGCCGGATTATTCTTTGCTGAGATCTCAATATATTTCAAAAGAGAATCGTCAGGGTGCTGAGTCATTGCCGGACCTGCTGCCAGAAATGTTATTGTGATAATTATTAATGTCCTGTATTGTTTAGTCTTCATTTTTGCTTTGATTATGTGCATTCCGCACAGGGATTTCAGAAGTTTTTAATGCATCCCTCTCTCGCCACATTGCCTGAAAAAGAGGAACCACAAAAACTGTCATAACCTGGAATATCATTCCCCCAAATGCAGGGATCGCCATCGGGACCATTATTTCTGCACCTTTTCCGGAGGAGGACAGAACCGGAAGCAGGGCGATAACCGTTACGGCGGTTGTCATCATTGCGGGTCTTATACGCTTTTTGCCGGCAATGATTACCGCTGCGCGGACTTCGTTCACCGAGGACGGTTTTTTTTCCTCAAATACCTGGTGAATATAGGTGCCCATTAATACGCCGTCATTTGTTGCAATGCCGAAAAGAGCGATAAACCCTACCCATACTGCAACGCTCAGATTTATCTGATGGATATGGAACATATCCCGTAGATTTATCCCTGTCACTGCGAAATTCATGAACCAGTCCTGGCCATAGAGCCAGAGCATGATAAATCCTCCTGAGAATGCGACAAAGACACCCGAAAAATGGATTAATGAAGCAGTGATAGTCCGGAACTGCAGGTACAGGAGGAGGAATATAATTAAAAGGCTCAGGGGGATCACGATGGAAAGACGTTTTGCCGCCCTGATCTGATTCTCATAATTCCCTGTAAATTTATAGGTTACACCGGCAGGCAGGGATATCTCACCCGTGCCGGTTCGGGATTTCAGGATTTTTGAAGCTTCATTGACAACATTAACTTCCGCCCGGCCGTCAGCCTTGTCGAAAATAACATAGCCAACCAGAAATGTATCCTCGCTTTTTATCATCTGGGCACCCCTGGCATAATCTATTTCGGCAATTTCACCTAACGGGACCTGAATACCGTTCATTGCCGGTATCAGTATCTTCCGGAGATCTTCAGGATTGTCTCTCAGTTCTCTTGCATACCTGACACGGAGAGGATACCTTTCCCTGCCTTCCACAGAGCTGGATAATGTCATGCCCCCGACAGCTGCCTGCAATATCTCCTGTACATCGCCAACCATCATTCCGTATCGTGCCATCGCCGCCCTGTTGAGCTTTATTTCAAGGTAGGCCGCCCCGGCTGCCCTGTCATAAAACACCGATGCGGGCTTAATGGAGGGAACATCCTTCAATACCTTCTCGAAGATCAACCCCGCCCTTTCTATTGACTCAAGATCAGGTCCGTAGACCTTCAATCCCATCGGAGCCCTCATTCCTGTCGACAACATTACCAGCCGGGTTTCAATGGGTTGCAGTTTAGGCGCTGATGTAAGACCCGGGATATCGGTTGCCTTTACAATCTCATTCCAGATATCATCAGTACTTTTAATACGGGATCGCCATTGCCTGAAGTATTCACCATGCCGTCCGGGTATAAGGCTGTCAGCCGGAATCAACCTGAATTTATCGTTTACAGGATTATACAGCGAACCATCCTTCAGGATGAAACTGCCTTTTCTGTCAGTCTTAAACCTTATCCGGTGCCCGTTGGGGTCGAGGATATATTCGGACCTGTAATTGATTGTGTTTTCAAACATCTGAACAGGTGCAGGATCAAGAGCAGAATTGACCCTTCCCCATTTACCAACAGCTGTCTCAACTTCAGGGATGGAAGAAATACGTCTGTCGAGTATTTCAATATATTCAAGGTTCTTTTCTATTCCTGTATGCGGCATGCTTGTCGGCATGAGAAGGAACGACCCCTCATCGAGAGATGGCATGAATTCTTTTCCTGTCCCCGGAAAAACTCCGGAGGCACCTTTCCAGAGAGAAGTATGCCTGATGGTGTTCCATCCTGTTTTCTCAAAGCCGGAGGCGACAAAACCAAACATCCTGTCAAATCCCTGCCAGATCAGTAAACCGAAGAAGATCGTGAATGCCGGGATAAGAAGGAATTTCCATTTATTTACAAGGACCCAGCGCATTATCCTTTCATATTCATGAACTACTGAAATAAGTGCAAGCAGTATTGACCCGACAATGGCTGAGACAAACAGAAAATTCATAAAATCGCTGTTATGGGGACCGAGAGGTAGCCATGCTGACGACAGATGCCATGTTGCAAAAATCACGGCGAACGCAATATTAATATATTCCGGGAAGTTCTGCTTCTCCTGCGGCCACCTGTACTTAAGAAGATTATTTATGCCAATGGCAGCGAGAAAAAGTGAGGTCCATGATTGCCAGAAAATAAGCAACAGAACCCCTGCAGCTATCAGTATGCCATTGAATATCTTTCTGAGTTTTTCCGTATTAAGTCTGAAATTGAAAAAGACATGGACCAGGGTAGGGAGGACAACAATGCCAAGGATAAAGGCAGCTATCATTGCAAATGTCTTTGTGAAGGCAAGCGGATGAAACAGTTTCCCTTCCTGGGCCTGCATTGCGAAAACAGGAAGGAAGCTTACTATGGTTGTTGCTATTGAAGTCACCACAGCAGCCCTGACCTCAGTGGTTGCCTTATAAATCACCATCATAAGCTTTTTCCCCCTTATTCCCCTGTTTTCAGGCATCTCAAGGTGCCGCAGTATATTCTCAACATCAACAATTCCAATATCAACCATTACACCGATAGCGATAGCGATACCCGATAATGCCACAATGTTTGCTTCAACGCCAAGGAATCTCATCAGGATGAATGTCATAAGGACACCGACAGGCAGCAGGCCGGCCACAATAAATGAGGCCCTGAGATTCAGTACCAGGATGATGATAACGATGATGCTGATAAGTATTTCGTGCGACAATGCCGAATTGAGAGTGCCGATGGTCTCCCTGATCAGACCGGTCCTGTCATAAAACGGAACAATTGTCACTTTTGACACAGTGCCGTCGGGGAGTGTTTTCTGCGGTAATCCGGTTTCGATCTCCTTAATTTTCTCTTTTACATTGTTAATGACCTCCATGGGATTTGAACCATACCTGGCTACCACAACAGCCCCGACAGCTTCTGATCCGGCTTTATCAAGGCCGCCTCTTCTCGTCGCCGGACCAAATGAAACATTTGCAACATTTTTAATTTTTACAGGAACATTGTCCCTGACTGCCACAACAGATTCTTCAAGATCATTCAGGTTCTTTACATACCCAAGTCCGCGGACAATATATTCAACATTATTAAGCTCGATGGTCTCTGCTCCTATGTCAACATTGCTCTTCTTTACCGCGTTCATCACATCCATGACGGAAACGTTGAATGCTTTAAGGGCTTCGGGATTAAGGTCGACCTGATATTCCCTTGTAAAACCGCCTATTGACGCAACCTCAGAAACACCTTCCGCTGCCGAAAGGCTGTATTTGACATAGAAATCCTGAATTGTCTTTAATTCCTGAGGATCCCATCCGCCTGCCGGCTTTCCCGTTTCAGGATCCCTTCCTTCAAGAGTGTACCAGAAGATCTGACCCAATGCCGTTGCATCAGGGCCAAGTGATGGCTGGACCCCTTCGGGTAATGTTCCGGGAGGCAATGAATTCAGCTTCTCAAGGATCCTGGACCGGCTCCAGTAAAAATCAACATTATCCCTAAAGATTATGTAAATGAACGACATGCCGAACATCGAAGTGCTCCTGATGGTCCGAACCCCCGGTATACCGAGCAATGCCGAGGTCAAAGGATAGGTGACCTGATCCTGGATATCCTTCGGTGACCGGCCCATCCATTCCGTGGCAACTATCTGCTGGTTCTCACCGATATCCGGAATTGCATCAACAGGAACCGGATCGCGGGGAAGAATTGAGGTTTTCAGGTCAAAAGGCATTGTTGCCAGTCCCATCACAACAAATGCAAAAAGAAGAATGAATGTGATCAGCCTGTTCTCAAGGAAATATTTTACAAGTCGGTTGAACATTTGAAAGAGTTGTAATCCGATGAAATGATTAACTATTTATAAGTATTATGTTTTTAAAATCCATTGAGCACCTTCGTGGTTAAACATAAATCACTGAACCACAAAGGGCTCAAAGGTTTTTCACTAAGTTGCTCAAAGAGAATTCAATAAAGTCAGGCTTACTTATCTGCCCTTTCGTAATGGCAGCAACCGGGAAGCTTTGCATATACATCATCCGGGGCTTTGTACTTTTCAGTATCATGGCCGACAGAAGCCAGCTTTTTACTTAGAGCATCCTTGCTGGTTTTTGACGGATCAAATGTGACTGTCAGCATTCTGGTTTTAATATCCCATTCAGCGGTTGAAGCTCCTTCAGCTTTTGCAGTCTTTTCAATCCGTGTCTTACACATGTCACATTTACCCCAAACCTTTAAGGATTCGGTCTTTGTCGCCTGATCGGTTCCCTGTCCGGAAAGCAATGTGCCTCCAAATGCTGACATATTTAGACTGGCAGCCAGCATAATCGTAATAAAAAGATTAAGTGTTTTCATTCTGATAGATTTAATAAGTGGTTATTTGAAAAAAAATATTCAGACTGCATTCAACAAAATGCAGCATCACTGACATGAACTTACATGCAGCCGAGATGATTCTGTTTATGTAAAATCAGATACGGAACAGGCAAAGGTCTGCCTGTTCAGGTCCCTGTGGCAGGAACCTGTCTGGTGGAAGAACCGAAGAAAAATATCCTGTTTCGGCCAGATTGTGTTCAGTAAGTTCGTTAGCTGATTCAAAAGGGATCTCCTGCGGAACTGTCAGAAAGTTATACAGGAATGATACAGGATAATATCCGGAATCAAGATTAAGAATTATTACCTGGTCTTCACAGCATTTGCCGGAGAATACCGCTGTACCGGGAAGAGAATGATTTTCAGCCTCCATCCCGCATGTTGCGGACTTTCCGGAAATCGAGATACTAACATCTGCAAGTTCTCCGTGACAATAATGACGGTCGATACTTACCTGTATACCCGATGTCAGTAAAATTGCAGAAAATAATATGCTAAGAACTTCTCTCATGCACAATTAAACACTTATTATGACTAAATGTTCAGCAAATCTACTGACTTAATTGATTAATAACAAGGTTTTCCAGGAATTATAGTTTGGTCCCCCTTCAAGGAATGATTTGTTAGTTGGCTCATCCGCGAGCGCTGGAGTTATTCAATGGGAGCTATTATCTGGGGTGCATGTCATTTGACTTCATCTCTCTATCAATGTTTTGAGAGTCGCCTGCTTCAGGATGGATAGAGTTTTATCATTAATCTCCTTGAATACCTTTCTGATCTGGCAGGTCGACTCATCCTTGCAGAACTCGCAGGGCCGGTAAGATTTTTCAGATACACAGTACAGAAGTGACAGGGTTCCTTCAAAATGATCAATAATATCGGCAAGGTTCACTTCTTCAGGCTTTCTAAGAAGATAATATCCGCCTGATTTCCCGAGCTGGCTGCCAAGTATCCCCATTTTCCTGAGCTCAAGCAGAATATTTTCAAGGAAGCTCTGCGGAATATTTTCATTTACAGAGATCTCCCTGATCTGTATGGGCCCTTTGCCATATTCCCTTGCGAGCCTGGTAAGGGCTACCATTGCATATCTTGTTTTTTTAGAGAGTATCATAGATGAAATAATCTCAAGTAAATATAGGTATTATTACCCAATGAATTTTGGTGATTATACCAATATTGCAAGAACAACTATCCTGTATATTTGTTCACAAAATCGGTAGACATTATGAATATTAGAATGTCATTGCTGGCAATAACCATATTGTCCGCTTCTGTTAACGCTCAGGAAAAGTTGAAAGGGAACATTACCATTTCAGGCGCTTTTGCCCTTTATCCTGTGGCAGTGCGATGGGCAGAGGAATTCAAAAAGCTTAATCCTGATGTAAGGATTGATATTTCAGCAGGAGGAGCCGGGAAAGGGATCACCGATGCTCTGAGTAATATGGTTGACATAGGAATGGTCTCAAGGGAAATCTATCCTGAGGAACTTAAGAAAGGGGCTTACCCTGTTGCCGTGACAAAAGATGCGGTTGTGGCCGTGGTCAATGCATCCAATCCTGCCCTGGAGGCAATCCTGACAAAGGGACTTAAGAGGGAAGCCGGTAACAATATATGGATCACCGGAATGTACAAAACATGGTCACAGGCTTTCGGAGCAAAAGGATCTGTCCCGATACACGTTTATACCAGATCTGATGCCTGCGGTGCCGCAGAGATATGGGCAAAATACTATGGGAAGAAACAGGAGGATCTGCTCGGAAGCGGTGTTTACGGAGATCCGGGTCTGGCTCTTGCAGTAAAAAAGGATCCGCTGGGAATCGGCTATAACAATATCGGTTATGTATATGACAGTAAAACAAAAAAGCAGATTACAGGTCTGAGGGTAGTTCCGCTGGATATCAATGGCGACGGAAAAATAACCCAGGATGAGAATTTTTATGACTCGATGGATAATCTTATTGAAGCGATAGCAGACGGTAAATTCCCTTCACCTCCGGCACGTGAGCTTTATTTCGTGACAAACGGCAAACCACAGAAAGAAGTGGTAAGGAAGTTTCTATTATGGGTGCTCAGTGAAGGGCAGAAATATGTTAATGAGGCAGGTTATATCACTCTTTCGAAGGAGAGTATAAATATGGAACTAAAAAAAGTTCAATAGAACCTTATGCGAAGAATCAGGATAATAAAAGACAGGTCGGCCAGGTATTTTATGCTTGGCATTGCTGTTTTTTCGATACTCTTTCTTCTCATAATAGGCTTCTCTCTTTTCTTCAAGGCATTCCCGGTGATGAAGGAAAAGAATCTCTGGATATTGCTCACTTCATCAGACTGGAGGCCTTTTAAAGGGAATTTCGGATTTCTGTCATTTATTGTCAGTACTCTTTATGTTTCGCTTATTGCCATAGTGATTGCTCTTCCGCTATCTCTGCTGATAAGCATATATCTGAATTCTTATGCATCAAAGAGCATTAAAAGGTTTTTTGAACCGGTGGTGGATCTTCTTTCAGGTATCCCGCCAGTGATTTTCGGACTATGGGGAACACTTACGATAGTCCCGTTTATTTCAAGCACTTTAGCGCCCCGGTTTGTTGAATTCTCAACCGGTTATACCGTACTGGCAGGTGGAATTGTACTTGCAGTAATGGTCATTCCTCTTCTGATAAGCATCATGGTTGAATTGTTCCGGTCGATTCCCAGGGAAATGACTGAAGCATCCCTGGCCCTGGGCGCCACAAAATGGCAAACCATAAAAAAAGTTATCCTGAGAAGATCGTTTTCAGGAATTATTGCAGCAATAGTACTCGCTTTGTCGCGGGCTTTTGGTGAGACCATGGCTGTTCTGATGGTATGCGGGAATATCCCTGTGATACCGCGTTCATTTTTTGATGCCTGCTATCCGCTTCCCGCACTGATAGCCAACAACTATGGTGAAATGCTTTCACTTCCCGGCTATGAATCAGCACTTATGTTTGCAGCATTTCTTCTCTTCATAATTGTTGTAGCCTTTAATATAATCTCGAGGGTAACCCTTGAACAGATAGGAAAAAGATATCACTTCACTTAGAAAGCTTCATGTTTATTATGTAACTCTTATGAAATATCTAGAAGAAAAGATTTTCAGGATTATAATGATAAGTGCTGCACTGATAGTTCTCAGTGTGCTTTTATTCATAATCGGAACGATCTTTTACAAAGGATTTCCGGCCCTCAGTCTGGATATGATCACGAAGCTTCCGGGAGGCGGATTTTACCTGGGGAAAGAAGGCGGGATTCTAAATGCAATTGTCGGATCGCTTTATATCATCGCGGGCTCTGTTTTTATCAGTCTTCTTATAAGCGTTCCGCTCGTGATGTACATCAACTTTTATCTTCCCCGGAAATCCAGGTTTACCACTGTCGTCAGATTCTCTCTCGATATCCTGTTTGGTGTTCCGTCGATAGTTTACGGTGCTTTCGGATTTGCCCTGATGGTTTATCTTGGAATGAGGGCATCGCTGCTCGGGGGCATTATTGCAGTGGCAATGCTGATAATGCCTGTCATGATGAGATCGTTCGATGAAGTGACAATGCTGTTGACACGGGATCTTCCGGATGCGCTCCTTTCGCTGGGCGCCACAAAATATGAAATGATAAAGGTTATCCTGCGGCAGCTGATGCCCGGACTTATAACTTCAATCCTTCTTGCCACAGGAAGAGGTATAGGCGATGCTGCAACAGTATTGTTCACTGCAGGATATACCGATAATATTCCTGTATCGCCTGGTCAGCCTGCAGCAAGTCTTCCACTGTCAATTTTCTTTCAGCTCGGCAGTCCGGTGGAGGAGGTCCAGAACAGGGGATATGCATCGGCCATAATACTGACGGCGATTGTACTGGTCCTAAGCCTGCTGTCACGATATATAAGTTTAAAGTATTCAAAAACAAGGATATGAATCTAGTTTCCGCTGCCGCAATAAAAGGTTATCAGGATCAGCTCAAAATCGTAGAAGATGAAGAAAGGCTGACAAGAATAACCCGGGATCATTCCATCAGAATAAGAGACCTTAATGTATATATTGAGAATCAGCATATTCTCAGGGATATCAACTTGTCCATACCTGAAAAAAGCATCACATGTATAATCGGTCCTTCCGGTTGCGGGAAGACTACCCTGCTGAAGACCCTTAACAGGATGCATGATGAGGCTCCTGAGGTAAGGATCGAAGGGCAGGTCATGGTCGACGGGGAGAATATTTATAACAGCCGGGTGAATGTAAATGATACAAGAAGGAAAATGGGACTACTGGCACAAAGACCCTGTCCCCTGCCAATGTCGATATTTGACAATGTTGCCTATGGCCCCAGGATACACGGTATGAAAAGGAGGAAAGCCATTAATCAGACCGTTATTCAATATCTTCAATATGTAGGACTCTGGGACGAGGTAAGGGGAAGAGTCCGCACCTCGGCGACCAGACTGTCGATTGGTCAGCAGCAACGTTTATGCCTGGCACGCGGACTTGCAATTGAGCCTGAATACATTCTTGGTGATGAGGCTACTTCTTCACTTGACCCGCTATCTACAAAAAAGATCGAAGATCTGTTCCTGAAGCTAAAGGAAAAATATACCGTTATCCTTGTAACTCACACACTCCGGCAGGCAAGAAGAATCGCAGATTACATAGTATTCATGTATCTGGGCGAAGTAATTGAAGCCGGTCCAACTGAAGAGTTCTTCAAAAATCCTTCGAAACAGCTTACCAAAGATTATCTGTCAGGCAGTTTTAGTTAGTATATATATTATGGAAAAGTCAGAATTAAAAAAAGCGCTTGAAGGCAAAAGTATAACTGATCAGCTTGATATTCTCTGCACACTATTCCCCGGGAAAGTCATCTTTACTTCCAGTTTTGGAATTGAAGATCAGGTTTTAACCCATCTTATCTTCGAAAATGAAATCCCAATAAGGGTAATCACTCTTGATACGGGAAGACTTTTTCCTGAAACATACAAGGTATTCAACGAGACGATAAAGAAATACCGGAAACCTGTGAATGTCTATTTCCCCGACAAGGATGAAGTTGAGAAAATGGTTACCGGAAAAGGACCCTTCAGCTTCTATTATTCAAAAGAGAACAGGATCGAATGCTGCAGGATACGAAAGGTGGCTCCCCTAACCAGGGCTTTGAAGGGAATGGATGTATGGATATCAGGGATAAGGGCCTCCCAGTCGGACAACCGCAGCAATATGGAATGGCTTGAATTTGATGAAGATAAAAAGTTGTTCAAATTCTATCCTTTGTACAGCTGGTCTTATGAAGATGTAAAAGATTTCGTAAGGGAAAACCAGGTGCCTTATAATAACCTTCACGACAAAGGATTTGTAAGCATAGGTTGCGAACCTTGTACAAGGGCTGTTGAACCCGGAGAAGACTTCAGGGCAGGCAGATGGTGGTGGGAAAACGGCGGGACAAAAGAATGCGGATGTCATGTGAAATAAGACAAAAGACAAAAGGAAAAAGACAAAAGGGAAAAGGAAAAAGGAAAAAGGTAAAAGGCACAAGACAAAAAACAAAAGGAAAAAGAAACTGTATGAAAATTAATGATGAGCATCTGAAGGAGCTGGAAGATGAGGCGATCTTTGTGATGCGCGAGGTGGCTGCCCAGTTTGAGAAGAAGGTGATCCTTTTTTCAGGCGGAAAAGACTCGATCGTGCTTGTTCACCTTGCGAAAAAGGCTTTCTGGCCCGCAAAAATGCCTTTCAGCCTGCTTCATATCGATACGGGCCATAACTTTGAAGAGACATTGAAGTTCAGGGATGATCTTGTTAAAGAGCTTGGAGTCGAGCTTATTGTCGGATTTGTTCAGGACTCTATCGATGAAGGGAAGGTTGTTGAGGAGACTGGAATAAATGCAAGCCGCAACAAGGCACAGTCGGTGACTCTTCTGGATGTCATCGACAGGTTTGGAATCGATGTCGCGGTAGGAGGAGGAAGGCGAGATGAAGAAAAAGCAAGGGCAAAAGAGCGATTCTTTTCCCACAGAAATGAATTTGGACAATGGGATCCCAGGAACCAGCGCCCGGAACTCTGGAATATCTTCAACGGGCACAAGCACTTTGGAGAACATTTCCGGGTTTTCCCAATCAGCAACTGGACCGAACTGGATGTGTGGCAGTATATAATGAAGGAAAAAATTAAGCTGCCCGGATTATATTATACACATAAACGAAAGATCTTCCGCCGGAATGGCATATACCTTGCCTGGGCCCCGTTCATGCAGCTTAAACCAACGGAAAACATATTTGAAGCTGACGTAAGATGCAGGACAATAGGAGATATAACTTGTACTGGGGTCACATTGTCGAAGGCTAAATCGCTTGAAGAGATTGTCTCTGAAATCGCAGCTACCAGAGTAACGGAACGCGGCGGAAGATATGATGATAAAAGATCTGAGGCTGCAATGGAGGACAGGAAAAAGGAAGGTTATTTTTAAAGGCCCGGGACATACGGTGCGGGGCTAAGGGAAAATCCGGAAAAACCTCATCATATAGCCTCGTCAGGGATACTGCAAACCTGCAAATACAATACTAAATGGGAAATAAGAATACCAATAATTACAAGAGTCTTCTGAGGTTTACGACGGCCGGAAGTGTGGATGATGGAAAAAGTACACTGATAGGCAGGTTGCTGTATGACAGCAAATCAATATTCGAGGATCAGATGGAGCATATTATTCAGTCGAGCAGGCGATTGGGCAAGGAAGATGTTGATCTTTCGCTTCTTACCGACGGTCTCAGGGCTGAAAGGGAACAGGGAATAACCATTGATGTTGCATACAGGTATTTTGCCACACCGGCCAGAAAATTCATAATAGCAGATACTCCAGGCCATATCCAGTATACCAGAAATATGGTTACAGGAGCAAGTACCGCTGATCTTGCAGTGATACTTGTCGATGCCAGAAAGGGTGTTCTTGAACAGACGATCAGACATTCTTACATCGCTGCACTCCTTGACATACGACACATTATTTTCTGTATCAATAAGATGGATATGGTAAACTATTCGGAATCAGTCTTCATTCAGATAAAAAAAGACCTGTCAGATCTTGTCTCACGGCTCATTGTTGAGGATGTTCACTATATCCCCATAAGCGCCAAATACGGAGATAACGTTGTGGAAAGATCAGAAAACATGAGATGGTATGACGGGACCACATTCCTGGAGCTTATAGAAACCATTCAGATCAGGCAGGACAAGAACTCATCTGAGGCCAGGTTCCCGGTACAGACTGTCATACGCCCCCTGTCATCGGATTTTCACGATTACAGGAGTTATGCCGGAAGAGTAGCAGGAGGCAGCTTCAGGGCAGGAGATGAAGTCGTTGTAATGCCGTCGATGTTAAGGTCCAGAATCAAGGCAATTGATGTTATGGGAAGGAGCCTGGCGGATGCGTCAACAGGTGATTCAGTTTCAATTCAGATTGAGGATCAGCTTGATATAAACAGAGGCGATCTGATTGTTAAGCCGGATGGGCTTCCTGAATCAGGACAGGAAATTACGGTTATGCTGTGCTGGTTCAATGAGAGACCTCTTAAAACAGGGATGAAGTACCTCCTCAGGAATTACACCCGTGAAACCACCTGTATCGTTAAATCAGTAAATTACAGGATGAATATCAATACCCTTGAAAGGGAAAATGCAGATATTGTCATCGGGATGAATGATATTGCCAATATTACCCTCAAAACTGCTGCTCCACTGTCATACGACAGCTACAGGAAGAACAATATTACGGGAAGCATAATCCTTATCGATGAAGGAACAAATGAGACGATTGCAGCAGGAATGATCGAATAACCGGTCCCGGAATATTATATTTCTCGCGCGACACAGGATAGCTGTACAGCCGATTTTCATCGCAGCTGCAGCTTTCGCTTTTGCGCCTCATCCTGTAAATGATTCAACTATCAGGAAGTGCATTATCAGAAAGCTGAACAGATTCAGCAATGCGAAGGAGTACTTCAAGCGGTTCATGTCATACCTCCTATTGAGACTTCAATGAAATGAAAGAAGCTTCCATCTGCATATCCTGATTCGTGTTCTTTTTCCCCTTGCCGCAGGATAAAAACAAGGATTAAAAAAACAACATCAGATCACTGGGGATACTGATTTTTATAATAGTCAATAAATTTAAGAATAGATAGTTACAAGGTTAAGGCCCCTAATTGTATAAATAATTTCAAGTCATGCTACAGGATATGATAAAAAAAAGCAGAAATGGTAAAATATGTCCGTATCGTTTCAGAAATGATCGCTGGCAGCAGAGCTTAATTGTCGTCTGGAGAGTACCCTGCATTGCACTCTACTTTCCGGAAACCCACCTGAGAGCATTTGATAACATTTTAATGAAATCCTTTGAACCAAATAGTGACTGGTCATGCCCCATAAGGAAATATACATTTCTTGCCTTCATCTTCTCATTTACCCAGACTACAGGGTGGTCACCCATTTTGATGTCTGAAGGAGGATTGTAAGTAGCTTCGTCAACTGTTGCCAGTACGTGAACATCTGGACGGGGACTTTTATTAAAAGTGTACCATTCATCATTATCAAGAAAAAAAGATTCAGATACTCCCTGCATAACAGGATGCCCGGAGTCTTCAACACTTACTTTTGCCGACGCTTTCGCAGCAATATAATTATCGAACCTTATGCTGCCCATGAAATCCGAGAACCATGTCCACATGGGATAGCCATCAAATTCCCCCAGAAGTGCCGCATGGTGAAAACCTATCCATCCTCCCAGGCCCTCTTCAATATACCTGATAAAAGCTGGAACCGCCTTTTCAGACCAGTTGTATGGAGGATAATCAAGCTGAATGAACACTTTGTAATTCCTGAGATAATCGTCATCTATAGCATTTGTATTATTGATTACGGTAATCTCCAGGTTATTGTCAGCAGCATAGCTGTCCAGCCATTTTAGAGCAGCAGCAGCGAAGCTCTCATGCTGGCCTCCTCTCTCAGTGAGCACCAGAACTTTAAATTCAGGTTGACAAGGATAAGTTACAGAATAAAGTGCCTCCCTTCCGGTTACAAAAAGTGTTTTTTTGTCTTTCCCGCCAAATGCAATTGTGTTCGGGCGCTCCGGGATATGTATAATTCCCTTTGGTTTTCCTTCGTTGTCAAAAACATATATATCACCATCAGCAATATATACATCGTCTTTACAGCCGGGCACAGAAGAGAATTCACCTTTTTCAGCAAAAGTCCTCAGATTTGAAACATATCCCTGCTGGTCAACATCAAGCTTAACCGTCCTTTTGTCATATTCATTGCTGACGTAAAGGGGTTTGCCCGGGAATGCTTCAGCGAGTCCGGACGATCTGGCGAGATCGTAGCATACAGGGATTATTGTTTTCCCGTCGGGAGCTACCCAGCACTCCTCATTCCTGTTAACCACAACCTTGTCGAAATCGTGGTAATCTCTCCATCTGTTGCTTGGATACAAAGCTTTATGAACAATCTGAATCAGTCCCATCTTTGTCTTTGTAAGCGGTGCCAGTGTCTCATCCGGATTTTCAGGATCAACGGAATAGGCAAGAGTTGCAAAGCCTGAATTGCCCCACATGCTGAAAGAAGTTCCTGATGCGTCGGGAGGATTTATGAATTTTTCCTGTTCCCCATTAACCTTATGACCAAACTGTGGGTAATACTTGAAGATGACAATAAGGTTATCCTTTGAATCGCAGCCAAGCGAAAGCGGTTCCCACGGATAATCGGCAAGAAGATCAAGTGTATTCTTTTCGGCAGACCATTTGTAGATTCGTTTTAACCTTTGTTCGGAGAAATAAATGTTTCCCTTTGAATCGCTGCAGATACCTTCCGCAAACTCAAATCCCCTGGCAAGCTTTCTGACCGGATCTGATGAAGGTAAAGCGCTGTTTTTAATGGTTCTGCCTGATAGGTACAGCCGGGCAAGTTCCACAGGTCTTACCTCTGTATCTGTATTTATATCATAAAGAGGGTTATCTGTCGTATACTTTATCTGGCTGTAGTTATGAATGTTCAGGAACTCAAGGTTGCTGCAGTCCCAGGTACGGATTGACCAGGGGTAAGGTGTTTTAAACCTGATTACGCGGAACATGTAAAGATTTGCAAAGAGCAGGTTGCTGCAATTGCTTATCTCCATCGGTTGGCAATAAATACCTTCACGGCTCTCTTCTTCAAGCTGAAGCGCATACATTTTCCAGTTCGACACCTTATTAAATCGTACTTCATTGCGAACATGATGCTCCACTGACATGGCATAAATTTTCCCGGGTATGGAGGTATACGACACATAAATTCCTGAACTTGCGTAGCTGCTGGCTGTCCAGATATTTTTAAATATGCCGCCTCCGTTTGTGATCCAAAGGCTCCAGTACTGTGTATCCCAGGCCGGGTCAGCTCCTGGTACAGGCTGGGGTTTTCGTGTCTGGTCACCATATCCGCCCCAGGGTACCCATGGTCCCTTTTTCATTGTTCCATGCCCTCCCACGAACTTCACATCATCAATCATGGATCTTTCACTTCCTGACCATTTGCAGGCAACTGCCCGGTAATTGTATTCACCTGTAAAAAGCCCGACACCCGTAATGATATTGTTGCCACCCCTTTCCGTTACAATCATAGGGGTCGGCGCCCCGAATCCGCTAAATGCAGGTGTACTTTCTCCGATGATTATCTGAGTGGCAATCGGATGAAGTCCAATAATGGCGGTTTCAGGCTTCAGTCTCAGGGTTTCAGATATCCTGTAAAGACCCTGAGGCAGATAAATTGTCCTGTATTTTTCAATTGCTTCCTGAAATATCCTTGTTTCATCATTTTCACCGTCGCCTCTGGCTCCCAGATCGCGGATATTTACCCATGTGTCCATCGGTGGGAGGGAAGAAATGTCTGTCGGCACCTGAGCGGGTAGAGAAGGAAGGGTTTCATGTTCAAAAATGGTCTTGAATTCCTGGTCTGCATCAAGGTCATTCATCTGAAGACCATAAACAAACCGGTCAATCCTGTATATATTCCCGGGCGCCCTGATGAACGTCTTGCTTCTCTGGTATTCCGCCACTACTGGAACATTCATGCAGGTGACATTCCTAAGATTAATCTGAAGGATATCATTCCCTTCATTTTCAAATGATACCAAAGGGCCTGATACATTAACAAGCCGGCAGTCTTCCATGTAAAGCTTTTCCCAGAAACCAGGATCAACATCAATCACTTTCGGCACATTTTTCACATTCATCCTGACAACTGTAAGGCCCGCCTGCTGGGTTTTAATTGCAGCTTTCCTCTGGCCTTCAAAATATGTATCGATCATCATGAACTGCCAGCCGGGCGATGCTTTTGTAGTATAAATGCCATAGTCACCGCCGAAAAATCGGACATCTTCCATAAAGTTGCCTATATCGAACAGCCCGGCTTTTCCCCTGCCGATATTTATGTCACAATGTGAAACAAAACTATGCTGGGCATAATGTGTCCTGAGCGCCACGGCATTCGGATTGCCATCTTCAATTACAATATCAATATTTGAAAGGCAGCTGTAAAAGGTACCAGCTCCTGCATCATTGACCGGTTTGCCAGGTTCAACCACGCTGCTTGTAAACCAGAACATATAATTTGCTTTTCCCTTGTCGGTGTCGACAGGAACCTGATAGCCGGGCGTGTTTTTCCGTAGTATGAAAACAGGTCTCTTCTGACCGTAACCAATGATCCTGATTGCAGCCGGGATATATATAGTTCCTGAAATCACGTATTTTCCTTCGGGAATGAAAATTATTCCGAAGTTCTGTTCAAGCTTCAGTTTGTTTATTGCGCTCTGCAGGACTTCTGTTACATCTGTCTTACCGTCAGAAGTAATTCTGAAATTATCGGAAGTGAAATAAACTGCTTCCGGATCTGAAGGCCTCAGCTTATAAAGAGAAGTGCTTTCAGTAACAGCCGCAATCGATCCGGGGAAATGTGCAGCAAGTATAAAAAAGATGAGCAGCAGGATTCTTTCTTTCATTTAAGATACAGGTTTAAATTTTCAAATCATATTCACCAAGGTTCAGCGGATATTTTCCATACTCGCGCACAAGTTTCACAATATAGTCATACGTCCTGCCGGCTACACTGCCTGAAACCGAGTGATCGGACTGGAAAATATAGCCTCCTCCCTTTGCGGCATTAAGCTTGCTGAGCGTTTCATGTTTAATCAGATCAAGATCATTTGTCTCCCAGACAAGTATATCATTGTTTCCACAAAATCCCATCCTGTTACCATACACCTTCTTCAGCTTAATGGCATCCATATCTGCTTTAACTTCAAGCGGATTATATGCATCAAGCCCCATATCCGCAAAATCATCAAGAATTGCATTAACATTTCCGCATCCGTGATATATGACAGGAAGTCCGTTGTTATGGCATATGTCAATCATTTTCTTCACCCATGGACGAAAATATTTACGCCAGTAGTCAGGATCAAACAGCAATGAATGCTTGTAAGCCACATCCCCCCAGATTACAAAGCCATCGAGAAGGCCGTTGGCCGCCTTTATCTGTGCTATGGCAGAATCAACATAGAACTGGCCGATCCTGTTAATTACATCACCCAGTCTTTCCGGGTACATCCCGATCCAGAAGAGAAAGTTCTCCTGTCCGACAAGGCGGGTCAGACATTCGGAACATTCAATAATACTTCCGTAAACAGGAAAATCCGGTCTGAGTTTTTGCACTGTCTCTATCCATGGTGGTGAGTTTCGCTGAAAGCCGTCGCCTACGCCGGCAATCTGGTTATCACCGGCTGAAAAGAACCTCCCCGGATCGGCAGGATCATCAAAAATCAGTTCCTCGAGCTTTTCTATCGTATCCACATCAAACGACAGCCATTCAGGCATTGGTGAATCAAACTTTTTTCTGATTGTGGCAAGGAAGCCTGTTTTAATTATTACTTCACTACTGTCTTCGAAGACAGTTTCGAATGGCCTGATGAAAGGATCCATATTGGGAGTGGTCACTATCCAGTCGAGGTCATAATAATAGTATGGGTCAGCATCTGACGGTAGACCCAGCTCCTCTCTCCACCTCTTTATAAAGCTTCCCCAGAAAAAATCGCTTATTGGTATCCGGTCGGGCTCCTGGTGATTCAGGGCTTTATTCATCCTTTCCAGCTTGGAATAACAGTTGTTTGTGCGATCCATATTATCCGGAATTTAATATGATATCTTCACCCGATTCATATATCCCTCTCACTTCATCTTCTTCTGACAATTCCATGTGAGGCCTTGCGTCATGTGTCGTCAACCTTTGATATTATATACCATCAGGGCGTTGCCATGCCTTATATAAAGTCGGCCATTGTAAATAACCGGATGTGAGAAATGAGGTCCGTCGCCTAAAGAAATCCTGAACCGGCTTACTATTTTAAATGAATTTCTGTCTGCGCTCATAAGAGCTACTTCCCCTTTTTTGCTATAGCAATAGAACAAACCGTCGGCCCAGAGGATGCTTCCGTCAGCAAGCTTATTGAAGGAATGCAGAGTCATTCCGGTATTGATATCGACACACAGCCATCTGTTTGCATTATAAACGGCTCCAAATATCAATCCGTCTTTTACTATAAAACCTTCCATCAGGTTTTTAAACTCCCTGTTTCTCCACAGTTGTGTTACTTTTCTGCCGTCATCTGACAGTTTAAGTGCAACAAGTCCGTTATTTGATGTTTCGTTCTCGCTTGCACAATATATTACTCCATCCGAGTATACAGGTGCGTTTGCATGGATTTTATATGTCTGGTTCTGAGGGACATCCCAGTAGAACTGGCCGGTTTTGGCATCAACTCCTATTATTGATCCGTCTGTCATTGTAACGATGAGCTCTGCATTTTTATGACGGACATAAATTGAAGAACAATATGCCGAAGGCTTTTTATTTCCCGGACTGGTCCATATAGCTGCGCCTGTAAACCTGTTGAGACAGACAACATTATTGATTTCGCCCCCGGGAGTACAGAAAATCCTGTCACCTTCAACAAGCATATTTTCAACCATACCCCAGGTTATCTGCTTACCTCCAAACCTTTTCTGCAGGTCGGCTGACCATACTAGCTCTCCTGAAGATGACCTGAAACAATATACTACCCCATGACCGCTCTGAAAATATACAAGATCGTCTATTACGACAGGTGTTGATCTCGGACCTATGTAATTCTCATTCCACTCGGGTCCGTATGGCTTTTTCCACAGCAGCTTACCATTATAATCAAATGAAAAAAGATATCCTGTTGAACCATTAAGGCCGGTTGTAAAAAACCTGCCGTTTCCTGGGCCAATGCTGGTATGCCCATCTCCAAGGTCTCCGAATGACCAGATAAGCTCAGGGCCATTTTCAGGCCAAGTTTTCAACAGTCCGGTCTCAGGTATTATTCCGTTCCTGTTCGGCCCCCTCCATTGATAAACCTGCCCATCTGTACCCGGACAGAATGCTGCAGCAATAAATGCAAAAATTATAACTCCCGGCATTCGCATTGTTCTCTGATTTTTCTGTTAAATATATTAAAATAAGTACAAACTCTTCTGCCGGTGTTCGGCCGGTTTCTAAAAACCGGCCCGGAAGCACCAAATTGTCAATAATATTTGTTATTTTTTCCTAAGTAAAATATTTATGAATTATGAAGGAAAGAAATGAACATAAGCCCCTTGGAAGAAGGGATTTTATCTGTAAAGGATCCGTAGCCGCATTGTCTTTGCCGCTCATTAGCGGATCAGGCTCAATATTGTCTGACACAGGCGTAAAAATATTCCTGAATCCTGAATGGCGAAACAAGCAGGAAGGGATGGTTTATCGCCAGCTGGGAAGAACGGGATTGATGGTTTCAGAGCTGATTTATGGCACCGAACTGAACAATCCTGATAATTTGCGCCCGGTTGAAATTGCATTTGAGAGAGGGATCAATTACTTCGATACTGCCCCTTCGTACAACAGGGGACTGGCTGAAGCTACCCTTGCTAAAGTGTTTAACACTTCTGCAAAAAGAGACAATATTTTTATTGCGACGAAGGTTACTGCTTTTTGCCCGACGAGAAACCGTCTTTACCGTGAGATATTTGAGAAGCTTTCCCGATCGAAGCAGGATGAGATAAGGATAAAAGCTGCGAAGCTGCGTGAGGGATGCGGAATTGAAAGGCCTGAATATTTCATGGTCTACTGGCCCGGTCAGCAGCAACAAATGGATGGCGCTTTCATAAGCGATGCCATGAAGGATGAATTCGGTGAAAAAGTTGAAAGAAGCCCTGAACTGAAGAAGGCCATAGTGAGCAGTGTTGAAGAATCGCTGAAAAGAATGGGAGCGGATTATATTGATGTCCTTCACTGTCCTCATGCTGCAGCAACACCGGAAGAGATAAGGAATCCGATGATTAATGAAACTTTCAATGAGCTGAAAAAGCAGGGCAAGGTTCGTTTTCTGGGCTTTTCCACTCATCATGGCATGGCGGAGCTGCTAAAAACAGCCATTGAACTTGGTTATTTTGATGTAGTTATGCTCGCGTACAATGTTATAAACCATGCTTTTCTTGATCATATTCTCAGAGATGCCAGGGAAAGTGGCATAGGTCTCATAGCTATGAAGGCAGCCATGGCTGTGGCAACACCTTATGATCCGGCAAAGGTTCCTGTACCTGAATGGCGGGTAAGAAAGCTCAACACCATAATCCCTGAAGAGATGAAACTTCAGGTAAAAGCATTCCTATGGGCATTGCAGAATCAGGATATTTCTGCTGTCAACGCCGGCATGTACACTGAAGAAATGGTTATTGAAAATCTTGCTGTTGTCGGGAGAAAGGTAGAACTTAAACTGGCCTGAAAGCAAAATCCATCCGGCCTTGATTAGCAGTAAATGAAGAACTTGATCTTTACCCTTTATGACTGAAGAAAACTCTTCTAAACCAGGTCTGCGACGCGTATTGGGACTCTGGGATTTGATCTTCTACGGAATTGTCCTTAATCAGCCTGTTGCAGCAGTAGGGCTTTTCGGACTTGTTTCGGTAATTTCAAAAGGACACATGGTTACAACCCTTATGCTCAGCATGGTGGCAATGTCATTAACAGCTTTCAGTTACGGAAGAATGGCAGGATTATATCCCTCAGCCGGATCCGCATACTCTTATGTGAGCAGGGGTATTAATCCCGCAACTGGTTTCATGGCTGGATGGACAATGGTGTTGTGCTATCTTGTTATACCAACTATTAATACCGTTTTCGGTGTGCTCTCAATACAGAGGCTATTCCCTGGTATCCCTTTTTCTGCCGGAGTAATAATATTTATTTCAATTATTACTCTTTTGAACCTACTCGGAGTAAGATCGAGCATGACAGCCAATAAAATTATGCTTTATATAATGCTGATTATAATTGGAGCATTTATTGTATTGGCTGTCAAATATATATTGCAAACTTTGGGAGTTGAAGGACTTTTTGATGTCAAACCTCTTTATAACCGTGAGTCTTTTAGTATTGATACATTAGCTGCCGGGACTTCACTTGTGGCATTGACGTATGTAGGTTTTGATGGCATCACTACTCTTGCAGAGGATGTAAAGAATCCGCGGAAAAATATTCTTACTGCCATAATTATTGTTTGTGTGTTTACAGGATTGTTCAGTTCACTCCAGATGTTCCTTGCACAGCAGTCGGCACAAACAATGTGGATTGATAGTGCAAAGTCGGAAAACATTGCATTTTATGAACGTATTCCTGAAGCCAATATTGAGACAGCTTTTATGACAGTCTGTTTTCAGGTTGGCGGTAATTTTTTGTTTCATGCAATTATACTTGCGATGTTTATTGCATGTATCGGAAGTGGTCTTGCAGGTCAGCTTGGGGCAGCGAGGCTTCTGTACGGAATGGGCAGGGACAATGTTATCCCCGGACGTTTTTTCTCATTCCTTGATAAAAAACACAATGCGCCTTCTTATAATATTCTTCTGATCGGAATTCTTTCCATAACCGGGGCCCTTCTTCTGAATTACCAGAAAGTAGCAGAATTGATCAATTTTGCAGCACTTCTTGCTTTCATGGGAGTTAACCTTGCTGCTGCAGGCAGACTTTTTTTCAGGGAGGAAAAAACAAAGCGCAATATAATCACTGATTTATTTATACCACTTGCTGGATTTTTTTTCTGCCTGTGGATCTGGATCAGTCTGCCGATTACTCCCAAAATTATAGGGGGCATATGGCTACTGGCAGGTTTAATATATCTTGCTGTTACTACCAAAGGATTCCGAAAGAAACCAGTTCAGATGGACTTCACCGAATTATAGAGCATATCACGTTTCAAAAGACATGTTTAATAGTCTGACAAAGACATTTCTTATATGTTATATGTTAATACTGATTTAATGTTGTTTATCAATACTATACTAATAAATCTTTGTCGGACACTATTAATTGCCAATTCAGAACTGCTTGAAATATAAAGAGATTTATTCTTAAGGTTGTGTTAATCGCTGAAGATTAGATTTTTAAGATGTCATACTAGTCTTAGACACTCGGTGCCTCCTGGTTAACCTTGGTTTTTTATTTGATTTGACAAAATCCGTGACGATCTCTTCCCTGTAGTAACCCGTTTACACATTATCTCAATTAGTGAATTTTCGTTTGAAGTTAAGAGCCACATTGACAAGCATTATCAGAACCGGTACCTCTACCAATGGACCTATGACTGTTGCAAATGCAGCCTGGGAATTAATTCCGAAGACAGCCACTGCTACTGCAATCGCAAGCTCAAAGTCGTTACTGCCGGCAGTAAATGCCATTGTGGTAGATTTTTCGTATCCATGCCCCATCCATTTTGCAATAAAGAAAGTTGAGAAAAACATAAGTGCAAAATAGATCGTGTAAGGAACTGCTACCCTTAAAACATCAAGCGGTAATCTGATAATGTTTTCGCCTTTAAGTGAGAACATTACAAAGATTGTAAAAAGCAGTGCGATCGGTGTAAGCCAGGATACTTTTGGGATGAATTTGCCATAATACCATTCATCACTTTTAGTTCTCCTTAATATCGTGTTGGTTATTAATCCGGTAAAGAAGGGTATTCCCAGATAGATCAGAACCGTAACTGCAATTTCGGATATTGACACCTCTACCACAGAGCCGCTTAATCCGAAAAATGTCGGAAGAATTGTTACGAAAAAATACGCATACACGGAGTAAAGAAACACCTGGAAGAGCGCGTTGAAAGCAACAAGTCCTGCAGCCAGCTCCGTGTCGCCCTTTGCAAGATCGTTCCATACTAGTACCATGGCAATACAACGCGCAAGTCCGACCAGAATGACACCAACCATCAATCCCGGGTATTTGTGCAAGAAAAGAATTGCAAGAAGGAACATTACGATTGGCCCGATGATCCAGTTCATCGATAATGACAGGCCTAAAAGTTTAATGTTTTTAAATACCAGTGGGAGCTTTTCATACCTTACTTTTGCCAGTGGTGGATACATCATGAGAATAAGGCCGATGGCGATCGGAATATTAGTAGTGCCTGAGCTTAATGAATTCCAGAATCCCGAGATTCCCGGCCAGAAATAACCTATTAATACCCCAGCAAACATTACCAGAAATATCCACAATGTCAGATACCTGTCAAAAAATGAAAGTTGTTTGGTAGTTCCCATGTTAGTTAATTTGAAAATTTGAAAATTTGAAAATTACTGTGGTTTGGTGGCAGAAACAGTAATGCTGAAAATTCCCGTTTGCCCGGTTTTAGATGGATCTGACTCTTCGGGATTGTTGTATTCAGACAGAAGGGATTCAGGTAGCTTTATTTCTTTTTGTTTATGAATATTCATGTTCATAAAGCCTGTTTCTTCAACAATCTTTAAATAGTCATTCATTTCACTGGCTCCTGAAACACATCCTGCATACATTTCAGCGTCTTTTTTCATTTTTTCAGGTAAATCGCCTTTAATTACAACATCTGAAACACAAAAACGTCCCGCCGGTTTTAACACTCTGAAGATTTCCCTGAATGCTTTCTTTTTGTCAGGCACAAGATTAAGGACGCAATTGGAGATAACAACATCAAAACTGTTATCTTCAAAAGGCATATCCTCTATATCGCCGAGAACAAATTCAACATTTTCGAATTTGAGTTTTTGACAATTTTCCCTGGCTTTATTGATCATCTGTTCAGTGAAATCAAGTCCGGTCACTTTCCCTTTTTCCCCGACAATTGCTCTTGCAACAAAACAGTCATTCCCTGCACCGCTTCCAAGGTCAAGAACATGGTCTCCTTCTTTTATGCCTGCAAAATCGGTAGGGATACCGCATCCAAGGTTAAGGTCAGCATCGGGATTATAGCCTTCTACTGATTCATAATTCTCACTGAAAACTGTGTAATCAACCTGAGGACCGCAACATGATGTTCCGCAGCAGCACGATTGATCAGGACTTTTCCCTGCTATTTTGCCGTATTTTTCTTTAACCACTTTTTTTAATTCTTCGGATCTCATGATGGCAATTTGAAAATTTGGTAATTTGAAAATTTGAAAATTTGAAAATTGAGAGTTAATTAATCATTTTTTGAGGAGCTGATTATTTTTGAGAGGATTTTGATTATTTCTGTTAATTCAGAAAAGAGGCCCTCGTTAAAAGGATAATTTTCAGATTCTCTGCATATCGACAGCCAATATTCAGTTTCATCGGCTTCTTTTGCGGCCATTTTTATCTTATGGATAAAATCGGCTTTGCTCTCAGCATTCTGCGCTTCCCTTGTATTCGCCCCGATTGATGTACCTGCTCTCAGCAATTGCCTGGCGACAATATACTTTCTGTCCTCCTCAAGTAATTCACAAAATCTCACTATTTCAAGAGCAAACTTAAAAGTCTTCTTTACAATTACATTGTCTTTGTCATTTCTCATAAACCATTAAATTAAAAATATATACTTACTGACTTAATTTAATCTTTCAAGCATATCTTTTCATTTTCAAATTTTCAAATTATCTCATTTTCAAATTCTCTTCATAGAATTTCCTGAATTCCTCCCTGATCAGATCTCTGACTCTGCGGAATTCACTCATTATGAATTCTTCTGAACCCGTGGCATTTGACGGATCCTCGAAACCAATATGCAATCTGTGTTTCACTTTGCCCATGAACAGAGGGCATGTTTCATTTGCACTGTCACATACGGTTATCACATAATCCCATTCTTCATTTATGTATTCATCAACAGATTTCGGGTAATGCCCGCTGATGTCAATACCAGCTTCTGCCATAACCTTTATTGCTCTTTTATTTACTTCAAAACCTGGTTCAGTTCCTGCAGAATGTACTTCAAGACTTTTATCAAAACTCTGCAGAAACCCATGTGCCATCTGACTGCGGCAGCTGTTGCCTGTGCAGAGGATTAGAATCCTGACTGTATTGTTTTTCATATTTTTTCTCTAGGTCTTGCAAATTTATAAAATCATTTCGTAATTTTGCGAAATATTAAAATAAAAATATTTACAATGCCGGACAGAATAGAATTCAGTGATGAAATCCTTCAGATTGCCAGGATATCAAAAGCTTTAAGCCATCCGGTAAGAGTTTATATTCTGAAGAAGCTGTCGAAGATGAACTCTTGCTGTTACAGCGGCGATCTGGTCGACGAAATCCCGGTCGGTAGATCAACCCTTTCGCAGCATCTCAAGGAATTGAAATATGCCGGGTTGATCCAGGGAGAAATCAATCCGCCGTATATTAAATACTGCATAAACAGAAAAAACTGGGAAGAAGCGAAAAAACTATTACTTTCATTTCTTGTTGAAAGTGATCCTCCGGAAATAGAGTGCGGACCAGCTCTTGTAACAGGCTCATATCCACACGTCTGACCTTTTTGCCATTTTCAAATTGGCACATTTTCAAATTGGCACATTTTCAAATTGGCACATTTTCAAATTTTCAAATTTAAATATTAACTGCAATGGAAATAAAAATTCTGGGTACCGGATGTCCGAAATGCAAAACGCTTGAAAAAGTCACCCGTGAGGCGGTTGCCGAAACCGGAATCGATGCAACCATCGAAAAAGTGGAAGATATCGTTAAGATAATGGAGTACAGGGTAATGCATACACCCGGATTGGTTATTAACGGTAAAGTTGTACTGAGCGGTCATGTACCAACTGTAAACCAGGTGAAAGAACTCCTCATAAAAAATCAATAAAGCAGATATCATGAAAACCTTCAGATTAATTATTGTCATTTTAATGCTTGCTCCGGTTATTTCATGCAATGCACAACCGTCAACTAAACAGGCAAAAGCTTCTGATAATGATTCAGATAAAATCGAAGCCTATTATTTTCACTTCACTGCCCGTTGTACTACATGCAAAACAATAGAAGCCAGCGCCAAAGAAAATCTTGAAACACTTTATCCAAACCAGTTTAAGCAGGGATTAATAACGTTTCAGTCAATTAACCTTGATGAAGCGGTCAATAAACCTCTGGCAAATAAACTCGGTGTTTCAGGGCAGACTCTGCTTATCGTAAAAGGTGATAAGAAAATCAATCTCACCAACGAGGGTTTCATGTACGCAGTTGTCAAACCTGAGAAATTCAGGGAGATAATCAACGAAAAAGTTGATGGTCTTCTGGCCCAATAACCGTATGGAATTTCTGACGAATTTACTGGAAAACAGTACAATGCCGTGGCTAACAGCATTGCTGCTGGGTCTCATGACTGCCATAAGTCCCTGTCCGCTCGCCACAAACATCACCGCAATCGGATTTATAAGCAAAGACATTGAAAACCGCAACAGAGTATTCATTAATGGCATGGTATATACTCTTGGAAGGGCAATCACGTATACCGGAATAGCGCTAATAATCTACTTTGGTGCTGATCAGCTGAAGTTAGGTGGATTCTTTCAACGCTATGGAGAGAAGATTATCGGCCCGCTGCTGATCATCATAGGATTATTTATGCTCGATATAATCAAAATGAACTTTCCGGGATTTAACAAACTGACATCGGGGATGCAGGATAAAAAGAAATGGGGTTATTTTGATGCATTACTGCTTGGATTGCTTTTTGCTCTTGCCTTTTGTCCATATAGCGGAGTGCTGTATTTCGGAATGCTTGTACCTCTTACTGTTTCAAGCGCATCGGGACTTTACCTGCCGGTCATCTTTGCAGTGGCAACGGGGATACCGGTGATAATTATTGCATGGGTTCTTGCTTATACAGTTTCAGGGATCGGGAATGTCTATAACAGGATCAAATCATTTGAACTCTGGTTCAGACGGATAATAGCTGTCCTGTTTATTGTTGTCGGGATTTATTATATAATCAGAGTGTACTTTTAATTTCGGATTTCGGATTGCGGATTTCGGATTGCGGATTGCGGAATAAAAAATCGGTTTCAAATTAATACATTTTCAAATTTTCAAATTTTCAAATTTTCAAATTGATAATATGGAACTCAAAAAAGAATTAAAAATACTGTTCTGGATTACTGTTGTTTTCGCATTTGCCTTCTTTTTACCGATTGAGAGTGTCAGGTTCAATACAGCCATTGCCGCCGCACTTGATCTTGTAAAATGGTATGCTCAGGAACATGTCATTCTCTGTCTGCTTCCAGCCTTCTTTATAGCAGGGGTGATCTCAGTATTTGTAAGCCAGGCTTCGGTACTGAAATACTTCGGAGCACAGGCAAAAAAATGGGTGGCATATACGGTTGCTTCAGTTTCAGGGACAATTCTGGCAGTTTGTTCCTGTACAATCCTTCCTCTCTTTTCAAGTATACATAAAAGAGGTGCAGGTCTTGGTCCGGCGATTGCGTTTTTATATTCAGGCCCGGCAATAAATATTCTTGCAATAATATTAACTGCCCGGATACTGGGATTTGAAATGGGGGTTGCAAGAGTTATAGGGGCAGTTTCATTCAGCATTATTATCGGGGTGGCAATGTCATTGATATATCGCAAGGAGGAGAAAGCTAAAAGGGAAGAACAAATGAATATCATTCCCCTTCCCGAAAAAAGACCAATGTGGCAGACATCACTCCATTTTTTTACACTTGTTCTTATCCTAGTCTTCGCCAACTGGGGCAAACCTGCTGAAGGAGATACAACCAGTACATGGTATGCAATCTGGCACAACAAATGGTGGATCACAGGCTTCTTCAGTCTTGTTCTGGGGTATTCACTTATTAAAATTCTTAAAATCAAATGGCAATGGGTTCTTGGTGCTGCTGTTGCAGTTATCGCATCGGTAATTCTGTCAAATAACCTGATTGAAAGTGATAAACTCAGGCCTCTCGTACCAATGCTTGTAGGGATTATAGCCTTAAGTGTAATCACAATATTTGATAAGGTGGATGAAGAAAACAAAGCCTGGACATTTGCCACATGGGATTTTGCAAAACAGATACTGCCGTTGCTTGCCATCGGAGTTGTCACCGCCGGTTTTCTGCTCGGATCAACACATGACGGGAAGGCCATTCCCGGAGTAATACCAAATGAGTGGATATCGGCACTCGTCGGAGGCAATTCGGTGTTTTCAAACTTTTTTGCATCGGTTGTAGGTGCATTCATGTATTTCGCAACCCTGACTGAGGTTCCGATTCTACAGGGACTTATTGCATCGGGAATGGGAAAGGGACCGGCACTTGCACTTCTGCTTGCAGGGCCGTCACTTTCATTACCAAATATGCTCGTGATAAGAGGTGTGATAGGAACCCAGAAAACAGTTGTGTATGTAAGCCTTGTGGTCGTAATGGCTACAATTACCGGATTGATATATGGTTCAATATTTTAAAATGCTATTTTCGGGCTATGCATGAATCAGTAGTATTTCGTTATGAAACTACTTATCATAATTACAGCAGTATGCCTTTTTGTCTCACTGATTATTAATCGTCAGAAGACCTGGGCAGGAATTAAGAAAGGAGCGGTTATGTTTTTCAGGCTTCTTCCCACTTTAATATTAATGCTTGTTCTGGTCAGTGTAGTCCTGTATTTGATACCTCAGGAAACACTTACCAGGTATATGGGTGAAGGATCAGGCATTGCAGGTTGGATTACTGCCGCCCTTTTTGGATCTGTTGCCCTTATACCCGGTTTTATAGCTTACCCTCTTTGCGGAATTCTGATCAAGAGCGGTGTTGCATATTCGGTTATAGCTGTATTTATTACTACCCTTATGATGACCGGATTTTTGACACTACCGGTTGAAGCAAAGTATTTTGGGTGGAAGGTGAGCGTGATCCGAAACCTGGTAAGTCTTGCAGCTGCACTTTTAATCGGATTGATAATGGGATTCTTTCTATGAAAGAGGTAAAGAAATATATTTTCCCGGCGGTTTTTCTGATCCTAATCGGATTATCCTGGTTGTTTGACTTTGCTGCAGGAGAACAGATCGGATTGAACTTCTGGATGTTTTTCAAAGAGATGATACTATTTCTCCCTCTGATGTTTATTCTGATAGGATTGTTTGATGTATGGGTTCCAAGGGAAAAAATAGAAAAACATATCGGGAAAGAATCAGGTTGGAAAGGCACCGGCCTGGTAATCCTTCTAGCAACTCTTCAGGCTGGACCACTCTATGGTGCATTCCCTTTTGCTTACATTTTATGGAGGAAAGGTTGTTCGATCAGAAATATCTTCATTTACCTGGGTGCTTTTTCCACAATTAAGATCCCGATGCTGACCTTCGAAATAGGATTTCTGGGATTGAAATTTTCACTTCTCCGGACATTGATCACTTTGCCGGTTTTTATTCTGATCGGGTATCTGATGGAGGTGTATTTAAAAGACAGAGATTTCGAAGTGAGGCAACCCTGATGAATTTGAAAATTTGAAAATTTGAAAATTTGAAGATGAATTGATTTGAAAATGAGCTAATTTGAAAATTTGAAAATGGAGCAATTTTTAAATAAAGTTCCTATGGAGACTTTTAATATTAAAACGATTTTGGATTCGATGGAAAGGAAGCCGCTCAGCAAGGAAGTTTTCTGCATTACTGATAACCTTAAGGCCCAGGTCATGAGGCTTGAAGCCGGCAACTCAATCCCTCCATGCAAAATGGATAATGATGTACTGTTTTATGTCCTGAAAGGTGAAGGAAAAATTACCGTTGATGATGAAACCTGTACTCTTGGCACAGGTGATTGCATCGTTGTCCCCCACGAGGCTGAATCAAAAAGCATTCATGCTTTAACTGATCTGGAAATATTTGCTGTACAGGGGATCATAAAGCAACACCAGAATTAAATATGTTTCTTTATTATGGCCTGATCTTTTCAAACAAACCAATGAGTTTCGTTTTATAAATCTCAGCAATCTGCGGTTCATGTTCCCCGATAGGTTTAACCGGGATAAGATCAATCACTTCGGAGGCTGATAAACCTGATTTGTACATCAGGTCGAGTGATGCAATGATTGTCTCATAAATCGACTTTTTGCTTTCTTCTTCTGAAAGACCTATTTTCCCGCCAATTTCAGCAAGTTCTCTCCACTGAAACCAGAAATATGTCGGAAGCATGGCCGACATGATTGCATAACTTTCAAGCTTTTCTTCGGAGACTTCAAATGTGGTTCCGAGTGAACTCAACATATCGATTACTTCTTTCTTGCCTGAAGGATCAAAAACATCAGCAAATGTCACCGGATTATACCCCTCGTTAATATATGAAGTAGCATTCGGGATCAGTCTCGCCAGGTTCTTAACATGAGCTAATTTCATTGATAACTTTGGCAGATTGATCTTTGGAGCCAGAGAGATCACAATTGCATCTGATTTTACATCATTTTTAATAAGCTCCAGCATATCCATCACCACTGGCGGGTGAAGAGCAATGAAAACCACATCCTGACCAGCAGCTTTCTTCGCATCAGAAGGTTCAACTTCAGGAAACAGTTTCTTAAGATTTGCGATGACTTCCGGATTGGTGTCAGTGACAACTATCCTGTCAAATTTCACATTTTTATTATTGAATCCCTGCAGAAGGATTTTAGTCACCCTTCCGCCACCAATAAAACCAATTGATTTATTCATAGTATTATTTCTTAATTGTTTGATAGTTCATCTTATTATTTCTCTATTTCAGTTTTAAGAATCCTGAACTGATCGTTGATGAAATATATTATTGAAATTAAAACACTCATAACAACTGATATGTCAAATACCGTGTAAGCCACCCTGACTATCTGGTAGATCAGGTCGAACTTGATCATCATCAAAATGCCTGATACAACAGCAAGGATCAGGGAAAAAACCTGAAGTTTGCAAAGCAGACTGCCTGAAAGATTTTCTTTCTTCATTCTTAACAAGGTATATGCTCCGGCAATCAATGCGAAAACCGTAATAATGAAGTGATTTGCATCAAGTGTAAGCCTGTCGGGGAGCACATAACTGTTAACATCAGATTTCAAAAAGACAAGGACAACTCCGGCAGCCAGCACACCATACAAAATATAGAGATAGTCTGCTTTCACAGGGAAGAATTCCTCTTTTCGGTTCCAGGTACAGACTACTGAAATGAGTAATGTCAGAAGCAGGAAAAGAATTGCAGGATAGGCAAATGACTTAACAATTTGTTCCCGGAAGGCTGACATTCCCATCATGAAACCGCTCATACCAAGTTTTTTATATTGAGGTTCCAACACAGGATTGCCGTCATCTCCAAACGGGTATTTTACAACCTGTCTGAAAAACATGTCGGACCCGTAAGCGTGACAATCAATACAACCGTTGGTACCCAATCCTGCTTTTGCCGGAAATACATCATGGCTGTATTTGTAAACCGATGCATAGGGTGAGGATTCCCAGTATTCCTTTTCAAGCATTTGATATTCAGTCCCTGAAAGATACATTCTGTCGTTATTGACCCATACAACCTTTCTTCCTGCGAAGTCGTATCCCTGATCTTTCATGTATGCAGTTACTGAATTGATGAAGGCATCAATCTCTTCAGCCGTGTTGACTTCAGGGATGGTATCAGAATTATCATCTCTGATCTTTGCCAGTTCGGGATATTTTGAATTATCTTTTCTGTGAGCGATCCACATATTGTATACATCCCTTTGTTTCGGCTGGCCAAGTCCCGTTTTTCCTTCAGTGTATATGCCTGGCCATGCACTATGTACTGCATTCACGGGGAAGATCTGTCCCTTATATTTTGCAAATTCCGGTATAAAAGGATCCGAAGGCTGGTCTTTAGCAGTGAACATTGTCAGTTCACCGTAATGATTCCAGTAGTTCATTCTCTGGTCATAGAAAGTCCAGACATATTTTGGAGGAGGAGAGATTTTGGTTCCCGTATTATAAACGTCGCTTACCTGGACCAGGGCTGATTTCACTTTCCTTTGCGGTATATGACACGCCTGGCATGAAAGCTTATCAAGGTGAAGATCAGGAAGCCATGAATGTTTTGCAATTGGAGCATTCAGATATCCTGTGGTATGACAGTCGTTGCAGCTCCTTACCGTATTGTCAAGATCATTTCTCACCCACCCCGAAGGATCATCTCCCTTACCAAACTGATGTATTTCCTTTCCCTTTATTCGCGGATCGGATGCCATTGAACCAGAAACATGGCAATCGACACATTTTAAACCTTTGGCAATATGGACATCAGTAAATTCCGTAAAAGAAGACCCTCTCTTTTTCCATTGTGGTTTTGAATGACAGTTAAGGCACGTTTCATTCCTTGGTTCTCTTACAAGATGCATTGAGACTTTACCATCGGGTCCAAACTTTGCAAGGTTGTATTTTACCTTTACATCTACTGTATCTTTGATTGATCCTTCAACTGCAGCTAATCCGGAACCAACAGTGGCCATCCATTTAAAGTTGAATTTTGCAAGATGGTCGTTCCTGGTTTTATAATCGTATTCAGGAAGATGGCAGAGATTACAATCGGCCTCAATAACACCAGATCGGTTCCAGTGTGCCTGGAAATAATCTCCATCGAAATTATTTGTTCCCCCGGCTGTAAAACCCATCTCTTCCATATGCTTATCATATCTGAATCCTTCTCTGTCATATTCGAGAGATCCGCCACCTGGGTGGCATGTTGCACAACCATTTGTTATGAAAGTAAATGATGTCATATCCATTTCCTTCGCTGAGGAATTAGTCTTTGGTGAAAGGTAATTATACAGTGGAGCGGGGGAGCACCAGTTACCACCATAATTTCCCGGATGTGAAACCCACTGGTATCTATCTGCAAGTTTTCCGGTTGCGGTTTCATCCTTTCCCTGCTGGAAATGAAATCCCTGTGTTATTTTATCATAATCATGGCATTTCCCGCAGGTCTGCTTCGGAGAGTAGGGTTTATCGGTATTGATTCCATTAACGGGATCAATAATATTTCCGTCTTCATCATACAAATTAAAGGGGGGACAGACGCCTGAAGATGTAATTAGTTCGCGGTCTGTTAAAAGCACCTGCTTACTTTCAGTCCTTAATGTAACTATCGTAATTACTGCCACAACAAGGATTATAAAGAACAACAAAACGAAGATATTTCCAGACTTCATTGAAAAGTGTTTTATGGTTTGTTTTTACTTTTTTCTCTTGCCTTAAGCTGACATACACATGAACCTGACAGGCGATAATTTATATCAGTGTTTATGGGCAATCCGTCTCTTTCCCAGTCGACAATTCCGCCTGCCATATTGGCGACATTATCATATCCATGAGAATTCATGAACAAAACGCCTTCATGGCTTCTCAGACCGACAGAATCAGCAAAGATCAATGGTTTGTCTTCCGGCAGGTCTTTGTAATGCTCCTCAAGCTGACTTAAAGGCAGATAGATCACTTTGTCTACTTTAAACATCTTGAAAGCACTCAGGTAATCTTCACGAACATCCACAATTATTGCCCCCCTTTCACAAAGCATAAAAGACTCCCTGGGTGTAAGATTATGGACGCCATGTGATAAAAAACCGGCACTAAACCATTTATTCACTGAAAATTTGATTATAAACTTTTTCGTATTTGACAATTTTTATTTCTGCAAATTCCTTAAAATGCTTTCTTAACAGTTTCCAGTTTTCAAAATTTATACAATACTGGAGTTTAGGAGGATCAATGCAACCCTGTATCAGTCCGGCTTTTTTCAGCTCTGAAAGGTGCTGGTGTACTGTTGAATTTGCCAGGCTGAGTTCATTCGATATATCTGTGAAACGGCATGTATCGAGTGAAGCTAGATGACGGAGAATTGCAATCCTGGCCGGATGGGCCAATGCTTTGGCGAACCGGGCAATTTTTATGTCCTCGTCTGCATAAGTCCTTTTAACACGAGTGGTCATTTTAAAGCAAAATATTAATGCAAAAAATATAGTCTTTTCGTAAATTTACGAAAAAATATGTTATTTAACTGACATAATCTAAAAACTTTCAATTACCAGAACGGAATCCTGATTATTATAATAATGTTCTACAAGGTTATCTTTATTCTCAACCTGCTGTTGGAAATCCCCATACTTAACAGGAAACTTGTGTAGCATATTGATTTAGGGACATTAATTATTGATATACAATATATCAGATATTGAATTACAGTAATAAATCTTTTAGAGTTATTCATTAAAACAGGTTTTCATTGTCTTGATTATTCTTTTTATTTTCAAAGTAATATCAATTGTGCTTTCTTGTACAGCAATCTTTAAGTTAACTTCAAAAGCAGCCGGTATTCACAAGCATTCAGATTACTTAATAAGATACAATACTGCCGGAAGCCATACTGTCATGCCCGGAAAACTGACTGGAACGAAACCATTGTATTACTTTTCAGCAGGTTCAGGAACATAGGGATCTCAGGTTAACATACTAAGGAAACAGGGTATAATATTCCGGGGATTACCGGCAAAAATTCCAATCCATCCTTATGGTTGTCATCGCAATGGCATATATTTGGATCAGGCAAAAATGTAATTCCCATGCTGTTTATTCATCAATAATTATGGCAGGAATTTTGCGATAAATAGAAAACAATCTGACAGTCAGTTTAAAATGCTTAGGATACTGATTATATATTTCCTGATGGTTCCCCAGCAGCCACCCTCAACTTTTACAGGCATCGAATATATAAATGGTACGGATTCCTTAAAAGTAACTTTATTGATGAATTATGAATTATTTCTCAGGGACTATCAGCAAACTATATTTGACGATCTGGATATAGAATTTTTAAGAAGTCTCAAACCGTTTCCGGCTGACCTGGCAAACAACTATTTGAATTCTAAATTAAGAATTCTGGTGAAAAACCGGGAGGTTGTCGGGAAACTCCAAAAAATGGAAAAGAACGACGGGAATGTTAAGTTCAGTATACTTTACCGGGTCGACAGGAAGCTTCAAAATATAACGGTAAGAAACACCATATTAAACGGATTATCTTCCAAAGTAGAAAACATGGTAATCGTCAAAGACAGGTATACAGAATCAGCAAAAAAATTTACCCCTGTATATACCGAAGAGACCTTTATCCTTAAAAAGAAATCCTCTGGGTTACCGTGAACCTGAAATTAATTTCAATATGATTTTCAAGATATTAATATTAAACATATTCCTTTTTTCCCACCCTGTTCATGTAACGCTGATCAGCCTGAATAAGGATCCGGGCAGTGAAACATTAAAAATGACTTTCAGGATGTATTATGATGATTTTCTGCTTGATTACAAAATGTATGATCCTGATTTTGAGCCCGGAGGTATCAATGATCCAACCAAATATTTCTCCGGCTTAATTGGGAGTTACTTTAATGAAAGGGTGAAGATCTATATTAATGGAAAACTGATACCGGGAAAAATATCAGAATTGTCTGTTAATGATTATGAAATTCTCATGAACCTTTCATATCTCACTGTCAGGCCTCCAAAAAACCTCAGGATCATGAACCAGATCCTGACCGGAATTTACAGTGATCAGGCCAATATGGTATATCTCAATATTGACGGATATGAAAATGCAGTAAAGCTTACTCCGGGCAATGCTGAGGCAAACATAAAAATAAAATAAAAACATTTCTGTATTTTGAAAGCTAAACACTGTCTTGCATTAAAATAAAACTGTTATTTTTACGTCACGATTTGTAAAAAAAGTAACACGATTGTATCTGCATAATTAAACTATCAACACCATGCCTGTTAGTCGATTTGGAGTCAGTCTGGAAGAGGAGCTTTTAAAGGAACTTGACAGATATGTTATTGACAACAATTTCCCAAACCGTTCTCAGGCTGTCAGAGCGCTGATAGAGAAATATATAGTTGAAAAGAAATGGCAATGTAACAATATTGTTGCGGGTGCAATTGTAATGGTTTATAACCATCATAAAGGAGACATTACAACCAGGTCAAATCAGATTCAGCATGAGTATTTTGATGTTATTCTGTCATCTCAGCATTTCCATTTAAGGAATGAAATCTGCCTTGAGATAATTGCAGTAAAAGGAATTTCAAAACGACTGACGGAGCTTTCCGATAAAATCCTGGCAATAAAAGGAGTGATCCATGGAAAGCTGGTCATGAGCAGGGCCGAGTAATTTTTTTTAAAATAACAGTAACACGATTGTTTAATTAAGTAACATTTCTTAAAAATGAAACCATTAAAGATTCTTTTTGCAGGCCTGTTTTCCATGATAGGGATGGTGCTGTTTTCTCAGGTTAGCCTTAATGATACTGTTTCCTTGCGGGAGGTTGTTGTTACCGGGTCAAAGACTGCACAGTCTATCGGTAACGTAACACAAAAAATCGACATTATCGACAATAGGGCAATAAGCACAATTGTGTCAGGAAACCGGAATCTGGCAGAGGTGATTATGTATAAACCAGGAGCCTCAGTCAGTGCCTTGTCAAGGAATGATGCAAACTGGGGAACTTACGGTGGAATTGGAGCCAAGTACAGTACATACATGCTTCAGGGATTGCCTGTCGATGCATTTGTTGATCCTATGAATCTTGATCTGATGGCAATAGACAGAATTGAAGTACAGAGAGGTGCCGCTTCCGTGTTGTACCCGAATTATCTTTCGCAGGATTTTGCCGGTAATCAGGGTCCTCTTGCAGGTACCGTCAATATCCTTTTCAAAGAGAGGATTGCCAGACCTCTTACATCTTTTTCGACATCTTATGGCTCATACAATACTTTTAACGGGCAGCTGTACCATCAGGGCAGCTTCAACAACTTTAATTATTTCGGAGGAATATCATATGAGAGCTCCGATTATACAAACTATGGAACACCGGATTCCTGGCTGAATATGCGTAAGAATCCTGAGTATACAAAAACGAAACTATTCGGGAATGTGACCTGGTATCCATCTGGGGATAATAAGCAGAAGGCTTCAATATTCTTCAATAAGACTTTCCATTCAGGTGATGCCGGAAGGGTTTACAGAGGATTTGACCATGATTATGGAATAATAAATGCGAGTTATTCTGTGGAGCTGACTGAAAAAATTGATCTGCAGGCTCATGCAGGCATCAGACAGTATTTAAGAAGCTGGCAGGAAAGTAATTATGGTACAATAGATACTCTGAAATCAAATAATGGAGTAACTCAAAATTTAGTGCCTGCAGATATTGGCCTTACCATCAAACATGGTAAAGAAAACCTTTTCATTGCAGGGACGGATTATCAGGGTGCAGGTTATTTTACCTGGGGTGATCCGCTCAGGGGGTATCGATCTTATGGCAACAAATCCAATGCACTTCAGGTTGGCTTTTATGCACAGGAAGAGCTCCATTTCGACAGGCTGATTTTAAGGGGAGGCATAAGATATAATTACATCAGGAATAATATTGAACTGATAGATGGGGCCGCCCCGGGAACCAGTTCGAAGGACTGGCGGAGTTTTATCTGGAGTGCAGGAATAAAGTATAATGCTACGGGCAATATTTCGTTATATGCGAATGCAGGTAACAGTTTTATGCCTGCCAGCCTGAAACAGTCCGGAGGCACAATAAGTCTTTCTGACAGAGGAGTGATTGGCAGAAACGGTCAGCTGCCCAATCCCAATCTTAAACCTGAATCAGGATTGGGTATTGATGCAGGAGCAGATGTTTACCTGCCTTCTGGTTTTAAGCTTACGGCAAGAGTATTTCATATTGCCATTACTGATGCAATTATAGATAACGTTGTGAGCCAGAATCCATCCCAGACTCAGTCAGTCAATGCAGGCGAAACAACTTCCACGGGGGGAGAACTGGAGATTGCACAGAATGCTTCAAAAAATGTCCAGTGGTTTGCCAATTATACATTTATGAAAACCAGCGTGAACGATGGGGGTTCAGTCCCTTTTGCACCTGAACATGTGGCGAATCTCGGAATAAATGTTTCCACTGAATTCGGCCTTCATCTAAGCACATATCTTAATTATGTCAATGGCATTTATGACAGCAGTGACGAAGCATCCCGGAATTACTTCAAAACAGGGGCACTATTGAATGCAAACCTGTCGCAGGAGCTGAAAAGAACCGAAAGTTATAAAGTTGAATGTTTTGGTCAATTCTATAACCTGACAAACAACAGGTATGAGATGCCATGGCAGTTCCGGAATACGGGATTTTCGATGACGGTCGGACTGAGGGCAATATTTTAAAAAAGGCTCTGTGCATAAAAAGATTATACCTTTACTGGCATTTCTTTTTTTAACATGCTGCGGTCATCCTGCTTCAAACAGGGATAACTCTGACGGGCATATTAGGGTAACTGATTTCAGGGGAAAGGAAGTGGTGCTGAAACAGCCTGCATCGCGTATAGTATGTCTTATCGAAAGTGCTCTGTCAGGACTATACATGCTTGATGCCTATTCTCAGGTAGCCGGGATATCAACGGGGGTTTATAATGAAAGTGCCTTCCCGCAATATGCCCGTCTGGATGACAGGATAATGGCCAGAACTCTTCCGACTGCAGGGAACTGGGACTTTATAAACCTTGAAAGCATTGTATCACTAAAGCCCGATCTGGTTATAATATGGGCATCACAAAGTGAGTCAATCAGTGCAATTGAAGAAAAAGGCATTCCTGTTTATGCAGTATTTATCAAGAGTTTTGAAGACGTTTATAAGGAAATCTCTGATTTCGGTATATTGACAAACAGAATGGGAAGAGCAGATTCCATCATAAGCTTTACCAAAACCGAAGTCAGAGAGTTATCCGAAAAGGCAAAAAATGATAATAAGAAGTCCGTATATTTCGTATGGTCACAGGGACTGCTCGAAACATCAGGGACAACAAGCACGGTGAATGAGCTGATAGAACTTGCCGGTGCAAGAAACGTATGCAGCCTTCCTCAGGAACATGTTGTGATAAACAAGGAGATGTTGCTGGAATATAATCCTGACATTATACTTATGTGGCAGAACAATAACCAGAATCCGGAGGATCTGTTGAAATTACCTGAATTGAGAACAGTGAAAGCTGTAAAAAGCGGTGACGTTTACGAGCTGCCGCCAGTTTTCTGGTGTGACCTGTGGACACTGAAATACCAGGCTGCCGTGAAAATTCTGGCAGGATATTGTTATCCGGAAAAGTTTGCTGACATGGATCCGGAAGTCGGGAAAAGAAAGATGATGCTCAGCCTGTATGGTAAAAGAGGTCAAAAACTGTTTGAATGAGAAAGAAGTTTATTAAGATTCTGTTTTATTCATTACCCGTCCCGGTAATCCTTCTCTCATTGTCTGTCGGTGCTTCAAAGACGGTTTCGGTTTATGATATTTACCAGTCATTTATCAGTCTGGTTTCTGATAATCCGGCATCGGATGAAAAATTTGAACTCGTCAGGTCAATAGTCATAAATGTACGTTTGCCAAGGGTATTACTTACATTCCTTATCGGCGGGACGCTGGCCATTTCAGGGTGCAGCATTCAGTCAATATTCCGGAATCCCCTGACTGACCCATACATACTTGGATTGTCTTCCGGTGCAGCTTTTGGCGCTGCACTGGCTCTTGCATACAGGACTATCCCGGTTCAACTGTCTGCTTTTATTTTTGGTATGACCGCGGTTGGATTAAGCTATTTCCTGGCACGCAAAAGAAAGAATGTGTCAGCAGTTTCTCTAATCCTGGCAGGAATAATTGTTACCGGCATTTTTACGGCTTTGCTGACGCTTGTTCAGTTTCTCAGTGACCCTTTCAGACTTCAGTCAATTGTCCATTGGACCATGGGAAACCTGCATAATGCCACGTGGATAAAGTTAAAAACAACAATTGTCCCTGTCTCGCTGGGAACACTGGTATTATTTATTTACAGGTGGAGAATGAATGTGCTTGCACTGGGAGACGATGAAGCCAAAACCGCAGGATTAAATCCCGACAGGGATAAGCTTGTCATTTTGACAGCAACTGCATTGGCGACTTCTTCAGCTGTGGCTGTGGCAGGGATCATAGGTCTTTATGGACTGATTGTACCCCACATGGTTAGGATGATGGTTGGAATGGATAACAGGATTTCCATTCCACTGAATTTCTTTTTTGGAGGAATGTTCCTTCTTGTGATAGATGATTTCTCACGATCATTTTCAGGGTTTGAAATACCTATCGGAGTGTTCACCATGCTGATAGGGGCGCCGTTTTTTATTTACCTAATGAAAAAAACCAACATAGGATGGGAATGATTAATAGTGCTATAAGTGTTAAGGAAATGTCTTTTTCATATACAAATTCAACTATCCTGGATAGGGTAAATGTTGAAATTGGTTCTGAAAAGCTGACAGTGATTCTGGGCAGGAACGGAAGCGGCAAATCCACATTCCTTCGCATCCTTGCAGGATTATTACCCTTTTCTGAAGGCAAAATCACCATTCTTGGAAATGACAGTTCAGAACTCTCCTTTTCGGAACGTGCAAAACTTATTGGTTTTATGAACCAGCAGCATAAGGCAGTATTCCCCTTTCCGGCAGAAGAGGTAGTGCTGACAGGACGTGCCGGATATGTCAGCTTTACACCTCAGGAAAATGACAGGAAAGTGGCCCTTGAAGCTATGAAAAAGGTGGGAATTGAACATCTGAGGGGAAGGAAGTATAATGAATTGTCAGGAGGTGAACAGCAGCTTGTTATGATTGCCAGGGTTTTAGCGCAGAATCCGAAGATATTATTGCTCGATGAACCGACTTCACATCTTGACTTATATTATCAAAGCCGGATATTAAGATTATTGAAAGATCTGAGAAATGAAGGCCTGTCAATTGTCTGCGTTTTTCATGACCCCAATCTTGCATTTATTCACGGGGATGATTACCTGTTTATTAAGGACGGGCAGATTGTCAGTTCAGAAACCAGCGGTTCTCCGTGGGATCCCGATTTTCTGAAAACAATATTTAATATACAGGTAAGGGCTGTTCCATATAACGGTCGTTCACTGATAATTACAGAAATGGAATAAAGTTCTACGAAATCTTTCAGGCATGTTAAAGTCGATACTATCTCTTTTGGAATAGTTGTAATATTAACTAACATATACAATAGAAGCAGAAAGAATTGAGTTGTCGTTTTTGCCTATTCAAATTCCTTAGGAACGCCGCAGATCATTTTGAATTCCTTATCCGCTGAAGCATTCCTGTACTGGTGTTTCTCACCGGGATTGACAAGGGCAAAATCTCCTGCTTTCAGCGGGAATTCCTCACCTGTTTCATTTACGAGGACTCCCTGTCCCTCAATAATAAAATTCATGTGTTCGTAAGGGTGACTGTGGTAGGGGGTGTGTCCATCTGGTTCCAGTGTAAAAACCCTGTAAGAGTAAACGGGAGCTCCTTCTTTACTGCCCAGAGGGAGCTGTTTCCAGGCTCCAACGGCTCCTTCCATGTGAACCTCTTTCTTTTCTGTTGTATCAAGCGGGATGATCTTCATATTGATGGTTTTTTGTTGAACACAAATATACTACAAAGGTTTAGGAACAGGAAGTTATTAAAGTAATGTCCGGCTTTTAACACCAGAACCGGCATCAGTTTCTTTGAAAGGCTTTTAGAAAATGGATTTTAAAAAGTGAAATTATTCTTGTAGGTTTATGCAAAAGATCTTGATTTTTATTTGCAAACCGACCTATGGAAATACAGAACGAAGAAAAATTCATTAAAGGAGTTGAAAGCCTGATCGATCCTATGGAAGTAAGCGATATCCTGTTCTTCCAGAAATTAAAGCGATTGTTGCCTTCAAAAACCATGAGGCGGTTTCTGTATAATGCTTCCAAAAAAACTCCCTATATAGGTTTTGCCATTGATCCGTACAGTCTTTTTCTGTTCTTCAGGCTCAGCAATATCGATTATGCAAAATCTATGCTGAATGACCGTTATGAGCTTGCAATGACCAGACTGTTCGAGGATGATGAACCGGATTACTACATGGGCATTGGAAACCTGAATACCCGTGCAAGTACTTTCTGGGGAACAAGGGTGGAGGTTTACCTTATTGCAACAGATAAAAAAACAGGATTATTGTCTTTTATTTTTATTGATATTTTAAGCAATACGATTATTGCCCTGCCAATTAAAGGGATTGCTGATCCAAACTGCAAGAGAGCAATTTTTACGACCAATTCAAAGGGAGAAGTCTTCCTTGACATTGAGGAGAAAAAGACAAACAGGAAACTTGTGCTGACAGGCAGCCTGAAAAGGGGGAAATTGAGAAGACTGGATCAACCCCTGTGGCTGATGGGAAATACATCAGTCGGACACTGCAAAAGATTTATTGAAGGAGAGGACAATCCTTTTGCAGTGATATTTGATCCCGCAGAAGTTCATGAAGCGCTCGATATACCTCCGGAAGATATCCGGATAACTGAGAACACCCTTTTCCCCGGTCTGGCACATGCTGAATTAAGCAGGGTGATTTGTTTTCCTTATGCCCAGCACTATATTGCCGACAGCCCTGGTATTTATACCGAAGTAAAGGACCGTAATGATTTGATCAGCAAGTATAATAAACTTGCCGGACTTGAAAAATTCACAACCTTCTCTGTCCGGACAATAGTAAAACAGATCACTGCCGGAATATTTATATCCTTACTTATTGCAATAATACTCCTGTTGATATTTTCCTGACTTTTGACAATTAGTGCGGTATAAGATGCGACCACTCAGTTTATGAATCTAAGAAACCCATCCCCAGCCCCTTCCCTTTAAAGAAAACTATTCTTTATACACATC
>CAZTJT010000032.1:17927-45575 GCA_964613785.1 uncultured Rikenellaceae bacterium | reverse complement strand
GCCAACAGACTTATACAGACATTGAATATGAAATCAAATATAGCAAATTTTTTAACAAAAGCAAATAAGTGACCAGGTTTCTGAAACGGATGTAATCCTTGGGGCAAATGCTGCTTGTTTTTCCGGAGATGATTTCTATTCACTCAATTAACTGGGTGGCATTTCGTAAAGTTTCAGGATTGAGTGAGCCAAGATTCTATGGAGAGAATCTTTTAACCAGGGTTATGGTTCTATGTTATAGATCTTGCGGCGGCAGAGAATGTATTTTACATGGTGCAGTGTACTCCTAATTTCATTTTTTAAGAATTCTAAATGTGTGTTTTCTTAATTCATTTTTCAGGATGTCATTATAATATTGTAATTTGACATAGTAAATTCCTGCTCTATAATGATCAGTTTCGAGATCAAATTCATAATCCAGGCACTCATAAAAATCATCCTTAACTAATCTGCCAAAGCTGTCATAAATCTCAATTTTACAATTATGAACTGGTCGATGAGGAGAAATGTGTAACCAGCTATCTACCGGATTTGGATAAACATGGAAATCATTATAATTATCAATAGGGGATGGCCTGTGAAAATAAATTATAATCTCTCCATTGTTTGAATCTCCACTCAGAACATTGGTAAATTGCCTGCAGACTGGAATTTCATTATTTGTCTGCCAAAAAAGTTGAGGGTAATTACCATCGGTTAACACCTGAATATCTGTAAACCTTATCTTTTCATCATGAGGAAACTCATTACAATTATTAATATGAAATGTTTCCAAGGTTATTGAAAGTTCAGTGAGATGAGGAAGATTCTTAACCTGCAGACTGGAGGAGTACCCTGTAAAAAATGAGGTATAATTATAGGAATTTTCAAAACCGGTAGTCAATTCAATAACTCCTTGCAATCTGGTACCAGATTCCACTTTTATCAAAGAATCATGAAAAGCATGACCATTACTTAAAGCATACCAATTACAAATAGCCCAATAATTTCCTCCCCCTGCAGGGGTTAAACCCCATTGCAAAACGGGTTGTACAATGTGACTCAGTGTATCAATATTTTCCAAACCGGTAAATAGATAAATAATTTGGCCAGACATATTCTTTGGGGCTGATGGGACAATGAAATTAGAGCTGAAATGAGTAAAAGGTTTGGGATTATCACTCTTATTATAACCAAGAGCATAGGTTTGCCATCCATCCGTAAACTCTGATGAAGATCGGGCAGATTGATCTTTATATCTTGAGATTATGTTTCCTTTATTGAATATACTACTATTTATCATGCCATTATCTAACTCCTGAGTTACTCTCCCTGTATTTGTTTGGATGATCTGTATAAATCGATCATTTACATTCAGATGATGTCTGGAATCAACAAAATGTACATTTGATTTTACAGTTGGTCCTAAAGGAGTATATACCACCTCCTCCTGATACATACCTTTTAAGGATTCATTTATCTCTAAATCTTTCTGAAATGAATTTGAGGTCCGTTCTATTTGGGCGCTCAATCCATGGGAAATAAGTGATGAATAGATGATAATAAAGAGATGATTTCTTTTGATTCGGAATTGTAAAGTCATTTTTGCAGAAAATTGTGGGCAGTAGTTTTAATATGTAATAAAAATAGGATAAACCTATTAAATTACAAGGTAAAAATGATCCGAGGGTTGCTCCGAAATTCTTTATATACACTATCCTAACCTTGGAGATTAAATCAACACACAACTGTCGATTAGATAAGAAATGATCAATAGTATATTCATTTTGCAATCCTCAATTCGTTACCCTTAAAATAGTCATGTTTAGAGAGTTTCTTTGCTACCTCATCAGGAGTCAACTTCAGATACTTCAAAAACTCCCTTTCAGTTTTATGACCACTTATCCGCATAATGTACTGCGAGGCAACTCCTGCATTATATTGGTTTGAACAGCCTGATCGTCTTGCTGTATGGGAAGTTATCAATGAAGATTTTGGATAACTGGGTCTAATTACAAGTCCGCCTTTGGTCTTTTTCACTTCTATAAGATCATTGATCCCAGCCTTAGCTGCAACCTTTTTTATTTGCCTGTTCAAGTGTTGTTCAGATATTTTGGGGAGTTGAATTTCATTGTTGCTGACCTCATATTTCTTGAGGATTGCCATAAGTTCATCCATAATAGGAATGGATACTGGTGTACCTGTTTTTTTCTGAGTCAACTTAATGACCTTAGTTCCATCATCAAGTTCGCTTATCCTGTCTATCCTACAATAATCCGAGAACCTTTGGGCCGTGTAGCAACCGACAAGAAATACATCACGTGCATCTATTAATTCAGGATTTTCAGAAAGATCAAGCTCAAAAATCTTATTAAGTTCAGCTTCATTTAGATAAACTGAAACAACATCGCTGCTGATAGGTTTGAAGGCACGTCTTTCAAATTCTTCATTGAAGTGAAGACCTTTTTCCTTTGATTCTTTCAGGATAGTTTTAAACCATTTAATATGTTTACCGATCGTGTTGGGTGAGTAGTTTTTTTCATTAAAGAATCTTATCCAATCATTATAAAAGTCGATGGTTATATCATCAAAGTCTATTGGGAACCGCCTTGGTCGATAATTCACTTTCTGGCTGTTACCGATTTTCTCCTGTAATTCATCCTGGTACTTGTTAAGCTCGGTCTGCATACTTTTAATGCTCTTTACTGTTGCAGATGAGAACTTTTTACCGCCACGGTAGGTCAGCCTGTTTCCTTCCTTAGCATCATCAATGTATTTCTCGATATAACCGGATAAAGTTCTTGCTGTTTCAGGGGCAATGGGATTGAAGAATTTTTCCACAATGTTATTTACCCATTGCCTATCTCTATTTTCCGCCGACATGATTCCTTTGAGAATGTGTTTTTCCAGCCCGTCAAGTCTGTCCTGGATTTTCTCAAGCTCTTCTTTTAGTTCCGGTGATGGATCTTTAAGGATTTGCTTGAATTTCCCGTTTTGTTGCTCCAGGTGGCAGGATCCACCTGTATGGGAAGCTTGATCCATTCGTCCAGGGATTTTCCCTCATAGAGTCTTAAATGGAGCGGGACAGTCAGCTTCTTCTTGGATTTCGATCTGGTATAGAATTTTACTGTTGCCATAGGATAGGGTTATGTTCATCCCAAATATACATATTTGCACGAAATCTGCACGATTTTTTCTTGTTTTCATTTTGTCGGGTTTTGTTCATTTTTGTTGATATATCATATAATCTGACACATAAGCTTCATAAGAAAATTCAATAAATCAAATAAAACAAAAATATTCAGGTACCGGTGGCACCACACAAAAAAGAGTGAGAGTGTGAGCCATCCTTCGCGGAATCCTTCGAAAAAACTACAGATTCCAAAGAAAGCTTCGGCTGGCGATGCGAGAGCGAGAACTCTCACTCTTTTTTCTCACTCCCACTACCGCTCCCGCACTCACACTTTGCTAATCAGTTCCAATTCATCAACCTGTCAACTTTATTCAGGCTGATGCGAGAGCGAGAACTCTCACTCTTTTTTCACCGAAAGCATAACCGTTCAGTCATTCCTGTTTTGCCAATTCATTTAGTATATTTGATCTGTACGGTTAAAACTGTTTTAAAACCATGCGGCAAATTTTATTATTTCTGCTTCTGGCTATTTTCTGCAAAGGATGCCAGGCGCCTGCAACAGGTGAATTCACGCCAAAATCATCAGCCCAGGTGCAATCTGAAATTGAATCTTACCTCAACAGTCACAAATGGCAGAAGGATGAAAAAAATAAATATCCTGTCATTGCCGCCACTCCTGCGGAAATAAAACGGCTGAAAGCTGCCTGGTCAGGAAAGGCAGCGGGGAAAGAAGTCCTTGAGAATCGTTTTGCCAGGGCTGACAGAGCGATGAAGGAGCCTCTTTTCTTTCCTCCCGAAGGCGGTCAGCACAACCAATGGTATCAGTGTGCCGACTGCCAGATAGGTCTCAAGACAGTCGATGATCATCATCACAAGTGCCCTCAATGTCAGAAGGTCTACAGCGGATTCCCGTATGATAATGTGATCTACAGCAGGATACACAGCAATAATATCAATGTGGCAGAAGATGCTGCCTGGGCATGGGCTGTCACTGGCGAAAGGAGATATGCTGAATTCGCTGCCCGAATTCTAATGGGCTATGCTGAAAGATATCTGAAATATCCAATGGTTCATGCGTCAGTCAGCGATAAAAACGTAGATGTTTCAGCTGAAAAAAACGGCAGGTACCAGAGTGCAGGACATATAAAGGAACAGACGCTGGATGAGTCTAACATGATGGTGCCTGTCGTCACCGCCTATGATCTTATTCGGAATAGCGGCGTTTTGACCAGTGATGTAATGAAAAACATTGAGGAAAATTTTATCCGTGCTATGGCTGATTGCATAAATGTGTACAAGTCTGGAAAGTCCAACTGGCAGACATGGCATAATACTGCTCTGATGTATGCAGGTTTGGTACTTGGTGACAGGCAGATGGTGGAGCAGGCTCTGCTTGATAAGGACAATGGTTTTATAACTCAGATGAATATAAGCGTGATGCCTGAAGGGATGTGGTATGAGAACTCATGGGGCTACCATTATTATACATTGTCTGCCCTTACTCACATGGCAGAGGCTGGTAGAAGATCCGGCATTGACATTTATGGACATGAGATGCTGCATAAAATGTACCTTATCGCCTTTGATTATCTTATGTCAGATGGTTCTCTGCCACGTTTCGGTGATTCGGTAAACGACACACCCGATAATCCTTCAGTAAACGAAATGGCTTATATGGCTTACAGGGATGACCGGCTTCTTTCAACGCTGTCCCCTGAACCATCGTGGTATATGGTAATGAGCGGGAGGAAGGCAGATCAAACGGCGCCAAGACCAAAAGCCGCAAGCAGGCTGATTCCCGGTGCCGGTCATGCAATACTTGCAACCGAAGGTCCGGGACAACTCACTGCAGCTCTTACATTTGGTCCATATGGCGGCTTTCACGGGCATTTTGACAAATTGTCCTTTGTTTTCTTCGGATATGGCTCCGAACTTGGAGTCGATCCGGGTCGCGCCGCAAGCCAGGCTTACAGGCTGCCCATACATAACGCATGGTATAAAGCTACAACCGGACACAACGCAATCCTTGCAGATGGTGAATCACAGAAGGAAGCGGAGGGAAAGCTCCTTTCATTTTCTTCTTCTCCCCTTTATGCTGCCGTAGCAGCAGAAGCTGGTCCCACTTTTGAAAAAGTAACCCACTACAGGTTTCTGCTTCTTGCTCCTGAATACCTGCTGGTGGTTGATGAGCTTAATTCCATTGACGAGAAGGAACATACCTTCGACTGGCTGTACCATAACAAGGGAACAAAGGCCTCCTGTAATTTGATACCAGGGACTTCCAGACCCGGCGATGTCCCGGTGGGGTATGCTTACCTTAAAGATATTGATGCATTTAAGGTGGGCAAAGAGAAATACACTGAAATAAGGTTTCACGACGAAAAATTAAACACTCGCCTTCTAATGGCAACAAATAATAGTGATAAGGTCTTTACTGCCACCGGACCATTTGCAAGCGTTGTTGACAGAGCTCCGATGGTAATAGTGAGAAGAAAAGGATATAAGACATTTTTTATTGCCGCCATTGAACCATTGCCAGCCGAAAAGGACCCTGATATAAAAAGCATTGAATTCACTCAAGGGGATACCCTGGAGATTATAATAGGAAGAGTATCCGGAAAAGACAGGATAAGATTCGATGGTAAAAGCCTGGGCGATTTTAAAGTTACCTGCAGGTCGGGCTCATCGGCCGAACAAATTGTTCTCGATTCCGCCAGGGGAGAGAAATGATCTTTTCACCTGACATGAAATAGTTAAAAAATGACCTCCTGTAATAAAAAGATGTCGTTTCTTTCAATTCCCATCAGTATTCCCTGATAGAGATGTTTTCATTATAAAGCCAAAGATTGATTATATCCAGATTCATGCTTGAAAAAATCAAACTGGTACAGTTTTTGAGCCGTATGTTTCAGTTTCGGTGACACGTCTCAGACTAATGCGTGTAATTCCCGCCTGGATGGGTATCAATGTCATTGTTAATATCCTATTTTACGGGGCATGCATCTGATTACTGGTGTTTTATATATTTAAATAAAAATGAAAAGAATTTTATTTTGTGCAGTCGTCGTTTTAACCTTTACAGCTTCATATTCGCAGTCCAATAAAAGTGAATTACTTCAGGAGCTGGAGAAAGATCAGACTATGGATAAGAGTGTTCAGGTAACTGCCACAATTAAGAAAGCAACGAGACTTTTCAGTGACAAAGAAGACCTCACATCTGTTATAATGGTAATTCCATGCGATTCAGTGGTGTATGTGTTAGGATCGGATGGCACCTTTCTGAACGTATCATTCAGAGGACTGGAGGGTTACATTTATGCCAGTCATGCTGAAGTTCACAGGCCAGTTGCAGAAACAAAGCCCCTACCCCGTCCTGTACCACAGAAGGCGTATGATGATCAGGATGTGCCTTCCACCCGGCCTGTTCAGCAGCGGCAGAGGGTCAGCCGGTACGAATATCTCATGAACAAATACGGGAACTCTGTGGCAACTGAGCTGTATGCCGGAAAGATTTGGAAAGGAATGACAGGACAGATGGTGAAGGACAGCTGGGGCTCGCCTAAAAAGATAAACAGGGTCATCAGTGGAAATAATATAAGGGAAGAATGGATATACCAGAATACATGGCTCTATCTGCTCAACGATGAGCTTTTGGAATGGGGCCCGATCAGATAATAAGTTCTGTACTATAATCTCTTTTTTATTATTTAGACACTATTTTGCAGATAAAAAAAAAATCTTATTTTTGCCGACGAATTTGCGGGAGTAGCTCAGTTGGTAGAGCATAACCTTGCCAAGGTTAGGGTCGCGGGTTCGAGTCCCGTCTCCCGCTCAAACAGAGCCGCATGAGAATGCGGCATTTTTTATTTATGAAAACCGACGACATGTTCTACATGGAGGAGTATTGAATAAATAAAAAATGGCGACGCGACAGCGGCGACCCTGTTTGATAGCATCCCCAACAGGGTCCGCCCCGACACTACGGTCGGGGCAATCCCGTCTCCCGCTCAAACAAAGTTCACGATTAAGTATTCCTGCAGAATATGGTCCGGGAAATTTTTTGTAAATTTGGAACCCAAAATAAAATCCAAATGTCAGTTACTAAAATTTCAGCCATGAAAAGAATCTTACATGTTTTTGTCATTCTGGTCGCAGGAATATTGTTTTCCTGCACGGCTAGAAAGAGTGAATCAACTATTTATGTACCATTTGAAAAGTATACTCTTCCAAACGGATTAACAGTTATCCTTAATGAAGACAAATCCGATCCTATTGTTGCAGTTGCACTTCTCTATCATGTCGGTTCTGCAAGGGAAACCGAAGGCAGAACAGGATTTGCCCACCTCTTTGAACATATGATGTTCCAGAAATCCGAAAATGTAGGTGAAGATCAGCTTTTTAAACTCATACAGGAGGCAGGAGGCGATCTTAACGGAGGAACAGACTTCGATAATACTGTATATTATGAAGTGATACCCAAGAATGCTCTCGAAATGGTCCTCTGGCTTGAATCAGACAGGTTGGGATATCTCGAAAACACGGTAACAAAAGCTGCCTTTGCAAACCAGCAGAATGTAGTACAGAATGAAAAGAGACAGAGTGTTGACAATGCTCCCTATGGGCATGAGGACGAACTTATTCTTAAAACGCTTTATCCACAGGGGCATCCTTACAGCTGGGATGTTATTGGCAAGATGGAGGACCTTACCAACGCAACCGTTGATGATGTAAAGGCTTTTCACAGAAAATTCTATACCCCCAAAAATGCAACCCTTGTAATATCGGGCGATATTAATAAGGAAGAGGTTAAATCCCTTATTGATAAATATTTCGGAGAAATACCAGGAGGAGAAACCGTTGATAAAATGGAACCGATGAACGTGGCCATCGACTCGACTATAAAACTGTATCATGAGGATAATTTTGCCAAAGCACCCAGATACACTATGGTATTTCCTGTCCCTGAACAGTTTACAAAAGATGCATACGCCCTCGATTATCTTGCCGATCTGCTCTCAAATGGAAAGAAAACTCCTCTTTACAAAGTGCTGGTAAAAGATAAGAAACTCACCTCCTCTGCGAGAGCCATAAATATGTCGCTTGAACTTGCAGGCAGATTTATGATAACTGTTACCGCTAATCCCGGAGTAAATCTGAAAGATGTGGAAGAAGCGATCTTCGAAGCATTTGAAATGTTTGAAAAAGAGGGTTTCACTGAAGAAGATCTGACCAGAATCAAAGCCCGCAACGAAACAAACTTCTACAATAATTTCTCAAGTGTTTTAATGAAATCATTTACACTTGGACAGTATCAAATGTTTAAAAATGATCCTTCATTCTATAAAACCGATTTTATAAATACCCAGTCAGTGAAGGCTGAGGATATAAAAAGAGTTTATGAGAAATATATTAAAGGAAAAAATTATGTCGCCACCAGTTTTGTTCCCAAAGGGGAAGTAAATCTGATTGCGGAAAATTCTGTTAATGCCGGTATTGTTGAGGAAGATGTCACTAAGGCTGCCGAGGTGAAAACTGAACTCATGGCTGAAGAACCGATTGTAAAAACTCCTACAAAAACAGACAGAAGTAAGCAGCCTCCTCTTGGTCCCGATCCCGAAGTAACTCTTCCTTTAGTCTGGACAGGTAAGCTGACAAACGGAATCGGTATTTATGGAATTACTCATTCCGAACTGCCGCTTGTAAACTACTCCATAATAATTGAAGGAGGACATCAGCTTGATGAGCTTTCCAAGGCTGGCCTTGCAAACCTCACTGCCGCGGTTATGAACGAAGGCACAAAGAACAAGACACCTGAAGAACTTGAAGATGCCATAAGGCTTCTTGGTGCTTCTATTTCAGTATCTGCCTCAAACGAGACTGTAACTTTCAGGGTAAGCACACTGGCAAGGAATTTCGAAAAAACCCTTGCACTTGTCGAAGAGATGCTTTTTGAACCCCGCTGGGACCAGGAACAATTCAACCTTGCCAAAATAAGGATTGTCAATAATTTAAAGCGCAACCAGGCCAACCCGAATTACCTGGCATCAACTACCCTTAATAAGCTTATTTACGGAAAAGACAACATTATGGCAACTGAGCTTTCCGGCAAAATCGGGTCTGTTGATTCGCTTACTATTGACGACCTCAAAGGTTTCTATGAAAAGAATTTCTCTCCCACATTAGCTAAAATTGTGGTTGCAGGAGATGTCGATCTTAAGAGAGTCGAAAAAGCATTTGCAGCATTGAGTGAGAAATGGAAGGCGAAAAATGTTGAGATTCCCAGGATGATTATTCCTGAAGCTCCGGCAAAGTCACAGATTTATTTCGTGGATGTACCTGGTTCAAAACAGTCGGTTATTTATATTGGTGCACCTTCAGTATCCAGGATAAATCCTGACTATTATCCCGTTCTTGTAGCCAATTACAAGCTCGGAGGAAATTTCAACAGTATCTTCAATATGATACTCAGGGAGGAAAAAGGATTTACATATGGCGCTCATTCATATCTGAACAGTGGAAAAAATTATGGAACATTCATGGCATTTTCAATGGTAAGGACTAATTCTACACTGGAATCAGTAACCATCTTCAAGACCGAGATGGAAAAATACCGTAAAGAGATGCCACAGGAATATATCGACTTTACAAAGTCAGCTCTGCTAAGGGGAAATGCTCTCAATTTTGAAACACTTTGGAATCTTTTGGACATGCTTTATACAATGGCTGTCTATGGATTGCCAGCTGATTATATAAAACAGGAAGAAGCCTATGTAAAAGGCCTGACAGTCGATAAACAGCTTGAGATCGTTAATAAGTACATCGATCCCTCAAAAATGTATTATGTGGTAGTGGGTGATGCAAAAACCCAGCTGAAAGATCTTGAAAAAGTCGGATTAGGTAAACCTGTGCTTTACAAAAACTAATTTTTTTCTATGTCCCAATTGCCTTCTCTGAGCCACTCTGTGCAACTTTATATTCAAAATATTTTGCCCAGGGTTTCGCAGGGAAGTATCATAAATACATCTGCAAATAATTCTATTTTATAATTTTCTTCTCTTTAATCTGAAATTAATGAAAGGAACAGGCTTAATAATAATAAGTGTACTTTTTACACTTATTTGTTCCGGTCAGGGGAATGATCTGGACAAAGGTCAGGTTGGGTATGTTCCGGCTGCTGAAAACCTGAAAAACCGTGAATGGTTCAGGGATGCCCATTTTGGCATGTTCATCCACTGGGGCGTTTCCAGCGTTTTAGGCAAAGAGATAGGATGGGCTCTTTCAGGGCAGGATGTGAAAGAATACAGACAGAACATGCACAGGTTCAATCCTGTTAAATTTAATGCTCATGAGGTTGTCAAACTGGCAAAAGATGCCGGAATGAAATATGTCACCTTTACGACCCGGCATCACGACAGCTTCAGTATGTTCAATACGAAATATTCAGACTGGGGCATAATGGGTACCCCTTATGGAAAGGATGTCCTGAAAATGCTGGCTGATGAATGCAGGAAGCAGGATATCAGGCTTTATTGCTACTATTCACTGACGGATTTCTATCGTCCCGATTATTGCCAGGGAAATGTAAAAAAAGCTACAGGGATTGAAGGGGCATGCAACTGGGAAGCATATATTCAGTTCATGAAAAACCAGCTGACAGAGATATTGACCAATTACGGACCAATTTATGGTATCTGGTTTGACGGCCACTGGGATCAGGTTGAAAGGTCTGGCGACGGACGCAACGGTAAGCAGTTAAGGAAATGGCATTATGACGAGATATACAAGCTCATTCATGATCTTCAGCCCGGATGCATGATCGTAAACAACCATCATCTGGGAACATTCCCGGGTGAAGATTACCAGACATTCGAACGTGACCTGCCGGGAGCAAACACGGGGGGAGGATATTCTGCCGATGCTGTTATTGCAGACGAACTGCCTCTTGAGACCAGCGACATAATCGGCAAAGCATGGGGATATGTTACAGATGACACGATTAACAGGCCAGTCAGGGAGCTTATACATCTGCTTATCGGATCTGCAGGGCTTGGGGCTAATCTTCTGTTAAATATCGGACCAACACCTGAAGGGGAAGTCCGGCCGGAGCATAAGGAAAGACTTCTGGCAATAGGCGACTGGCTTAAGGTTTATGGTGAAACGATATATGGAACACGGAAAAGTTTTTTGAAACCGGCAGAATGGGGTGTTGCTGTTGAAAAGAAAGGCACGATCTACCTTCATATAACAGAACCTTCGAAGGTAGAATCGAAGCTGGTTTTCAACAATTTCCCTTACAGGATAAAAAAAGCCTTCAGCTACGAATCCGGAAAATCGATTGAATACACTTTTGACAAAAAATCAAAAACATTAACGGTTCAGCCAGGGGAGATGGATAAAGATGCCATTGATAATGTGATTGTATTGAAGGTTTCCAGAGGAATATGAAGTGATCCGTTAGTTGCCGTAATTGTTTTTTTATTTTAAATTTGTACCAGAGTCGCGGTGGTTACAGAAGGTTATGACAGCATGACTGCAAGTCTGCACGACCGCAAGACTTTTTTGCCCGGATGGTAGGGCCGGGCGTTAAGAAAACACCCGGTGGGTGTTTTCAGCGAAGGAGCCGGCCTGCAGCATTGGCCGATTCCACCATCCCCATAAAGATGGCAGAGTTCTTTAACGATATTTTGAATATTTAATATAACCACCAAACTTAGTAATAGCCCGGATGGTGGAATCGGTAGACACGCAGGACTTAAAATCCTGTGACCAGTAATGGTTGTGCGGGTTCAATTCCCGCTCCGGGTACTGAGACAAGAGAGAGAGTGAGAGTGAGAGTGAGAGCGGGAGCGAGCACTCTCATCTCTTTTTCCTTTCCCATTTCTCTGTATTGATGATTATCAATTATCGACAATTCTCCTATTCGAGCAAACTGTCTGATATCGAAATGTCATCAAGGTAAATATCTCCTGACATACTATCCCCTGAAACATTTACAGCTCCGATAACCAGACTACTTACAGATTTGTCTTTTGTAAACTGATTCTTAATACATCCTCTCCTGCTGCCGTCAAACCAGAATTCTACAAATCCATCACCACCACCGGCAAAAGTCCTTAACTCAATCCTGTGCCATTTATCCTTGGTCAGGCGAACAAAACTCAACGGGTAATTCCTGTTGCTTCCAGGTACAAAAACCCTGTTACCGGTATCGTTCACACCTGAACCATGAATATAAAAACCTTTACCTTCTTCATATCCGATGGAAACACCTGCCACAGGGTCTCCTGAAATAGTCCTTAATTCAAGTATCCGGAGACTGCTGTTGTTTCCCTTCATCTGAAAATCTTCATTCAATCTGATCCAGAGTCTTGTGAAAGTCTCCTTAAAACCTTTAATATCAGTTTTCATCAGAAAGAAATCATCCAGTCGTGTATTCTCCTGGAAATGGCACAATAAGCCAAATTCCCCATTTCTCGCGGCCTCGTCTGAAATATATAGCATGCTCATTCCATAGCCAACTTTTGTCTTCTTCTGATCCCACTGAGAAAACCTTCCGTTATCGAAGTTTTCTTTAAATGATATGTAATCCGGAACTGATTCAATGACAAATCCGTCAGAAGAGCTTTCTGTTTCAAGGCCTGCACCGTTGACAGATTTGACTGTTACATAATATTTATTTCCCCTGATAAGAGCCAGATTCGTTCTTGATGTAGTAAAGAACTGCTGGCGTCCGTTATTGATCCAGTCAAGTACTTCCGAACCTCCCGGTGTTGTTCCGATCTTGTACCAGTAACCTGAAATGCCTGACTCCGGGTCGCTTCCTGCATCCCAGTTTGCTGAAACTTCAGTAGTTGAGGAAGAGATGTCAATATCCTCTCCTGTACCGTCACGAACTGTAAATTTTAAAGGCGGGGTAAGGTCTGGTGATGAATTTTTCAGAATAATTTCGCCCATGTTCGGGAGAACATAATACATAACTTTTCCTGAATTTACAGGATATATTCCCTGTAGTTTTCCCTGTTTAACATGGCAGTACTTCCATTGCAACGGGACTTCAGTTATTAATGTCAGCGGATAATCGTAGTATCCGGGATCTGTTTCCGAGGTCAGATCGAGGCGGATAACCTCATTATTATTTCCGGTTATACTCACTTTCGCCGTTCTTCTTTCAATGATATATTTGTAAATATCGCCTATGTTACCGATCCACAAATAATCCTTCACAGTGACAAGATAATCAAGCAATGCTTCAAAATTGGATACTTCAAATCCTAGGTATTCAAGATTTGGCCCGGTTCCGTGAGAGAGTACCATGTGCCATTTCTTATTCTCCATCGCCTTCTTTGCAAAACTGATCAGTTCAGTTTTGCTATCCTGACCATTGTAGCTTACACATTCCTTTGAATAATCTGCTACAGGGTATCTCCTCTGTACCGCCTCGATAAAGTTACTTGGCCAGGTGGTTCCACCACCTCTGTGAAAGGGACATAATCTGCTTTTATCAGGTGGATTGAGGCTCCATACGATTCTGAAAGATTCTCCGATTTCATACTCAGCCTCATCAAAGTCGGATGCCCCCATGTGATACATGGTATGAGGACACAGCTCCATCCCTGTCCGGCTGGCAAGGCTTTCCCAGGTGCTGATTCCATATCCATATCTTTCAAGGGCCGGATTCAGAAAAAATGACCCTGTCAGTCCTCTTTTAACCAGGTTTGGGATTGCATGATCGTGGTGTGACCACATGCTGTCATCAAACCTTAGTGTAAAAGCACCCTTCTTGTTGTCCTTCCAGGTGGCGATGATTGTGTTCCCCTCACTGACAGGTGAGTTTCCCTCTAAAAAAGCAATTCCCGGAAGGGATAAAAGAAGGCAACTAATCAGTTTCTTAAGAAAATCCCACTGCATTTTCAAATGATTTAGTTTTATACTAAGTGTCTGTAAATAATTCGTTTGTCATTATTGAATCTTAATAAAGATATGAAAGAGTTGAATGTTTACTCTCGCTATCCTTATTTTCCTTCCGTTACCTGGCGAATCACACGGAGCCAGTTTAAGCCAAGGATTTTTTCGATCCGCTGGTCGCTGTAACCAAGCTTTTGCATTGCGATGGTCATCTGCGGATAATCGCTGATATCTTTAATTTCACGGGGAAGTTCAGGGCCGCCGTCAAAATCAGAACCCAAGGCTATGTGATCCTCGCCAACCAGTTTTACACCATAATCAATCACTTTTGCCAGCTGATCAACATGCATCCAATACTCATCAGGGATGGTTCCCCTGAAATTTAACGGAACCTCCTGAGAAAATTGCCTGTCTGCTTCTTCAATTGTGGTCGCATCAGGTACTGTCGTTTTAGAAGAAGGCTGTGAATTCTTCCATGCATAGTATTTCGGATTGTTAAACAGGCTCCCGAACTGAATGCCAATCACACCGCCTTTTGATGCAACAGCTTTTGCCGCTTCGTCGGTAATACAACGGGGATGATCCACAATGTTGTAAAACCCGCCATGACTGTATATTATAGGGTGTTCGCTTACTTCGGAAGTTTGAATTATGGCGTCATTGGATGCATGGGCAACATTAATGACCATTCCAAGACTATTCATTTCGGCAATGATTTTTTTTCCGAGATCGTTAATGCCGCCCCAATGGCTGACATCGCAGCAAGCGTCAATAAAAGCAGTTGAAGTATTATGGGCAGATAGCTGCATGGATCTGATTCCCAGGCGATAAAGGGCCCGGAGCAAATTTATATCGCCGTCAAGGTCAAAACCGCCTTCCAGATCCAGAAAAGCAGCTATTTTGCCTTTCTTATTTATGCGCTCTATATCAGAAGCTGTAAGTGCAAGCTCGATGACCGCATTATTTCTTGTGATCTGGTCTAATGCAAGGTTCACAACACGAAATGTGTTTTTTGTCTCGAACCTTCCTGGATAATAGTTTTCAGGAGTGTAAACCGAGAAAAACATCGCATCCAGACCACCTTCCTTAGCCCTTGGCAGATCAACGGTTCCATCCGCATAACGTTGGCCTATATCGGTTCCCATCAACAGCTCACGGGTCATTACATGCACATGTCCGTCCATAACAAATGCTTTGCGATGCAGATCAGACATGGGCTTGCCCTGAAGAGTCAAAGGAAAATTGTAACCTTCAGCCGGGGAGGTTAACAGGGATGGTATCGGAAGAATACTTCCGGCTAACGGCAGGATTGTCAGGCTTTTAATAATGTCTCTGCGTTTCATTTGCTTGCTGGTTTATTTGTTCACCTGTTATTTTTCAAAACCTCGTATGTACGGAATATTTGGCGGACGCTCCCCTTTTTCAAACATTGGTCCGTGTGTCGGGCGGTAGGTCATGTTCATGAAAGGTGTCTCGATACGTCTGCCTACTGGGGAGTAACGGCCGTTCTCCCAGTTTGAGTCCATATAGTGGTTCACAATTCCAGTGGACAGAAGCAATCGCTCCGCATTGTAGGGTTCTTTAAGGGTCACCATCATCTCGGTGATCCAGTGTGGCAGGGCGTTTGAGGCATGGTATTGTGAGTAGGGACCTGGCCATCCAAGCATGGAGATGATTGTTGGTTCGTTTTGTCCTTCAATTTCGCCGGCATAGGTCCAGCCCACACCTCTGCCCGAAATAACAGCTGCTTTCGTTCCATCATTATACTCTACAATACAGACGTTTGCCCGGGGGTTCTCCTGAAAGATTCCTTGTTTAAGGTCAAAACTTTTCGCCACTGAATCAAGCAGTTTCCCTGCCCATGAATTGCTGTCAATCCACTTCGATGTTTCAGGTCCCCGGATGGACTGCACAGATCTCACTCCTGTTTCACCGCCCTTGCGACGGTCTGCGAAGGCCTGGAGTACATCAACACAATGAAATATGGCTCCCTCATCTGAAGCACCGCCCACCACTATCGAGTTCTTTATTGGCGTGCCGGCAGGTAGCTCTGTCTCGGGCTTGCGGAAGTAGAATGGTATTGAGGAGCCTCCTGTCAAGGGAAAGCCAAGCTCGCGTGACTTGTCAAACATCCATTTGGCATCGTCCCAGTTATAGGATAGATGCTTGTCGTTAAAGACCGGCACAGAGCGATTGCTTTTCTCGAAAACGCGGATAACCTGCTGATATATCCACCAGCGAGGCAGAAGCCAGTGCCCTTTAAGATCGGTTGGATAATCCCCGTGTTCCCCGACTATGACAACCCCATCAACAGCAAGTTCCTGACCCCCAAGCGTAACCGCTTCACCAACTGTATTAAAAATCGGAATACCTTTTGATTTGCATATTTTTTGTCCCAGTTCGCTTGTGTCAAACTGATGGATGTATACGGATACCACGTCCACCCGTGAAGGAGTGTGTGCACCCTGCCACCAATATCCGTCCATAAGCTTGGTAATGATCCAGTCTGCATGTGACCCGGGGGTACCCCAAAAGGTAACGAGACAGGCGATGCGTGGTCTTTTTTGCACAGTCTGAGTTTGTGCACCGGCTGCGATGTTGGTCAGAGCAGCCAGGCCGGCCATCCCGGTTATTCCGAGCATTTTGCGCCGGGTTAAAAGTGAGATCGATTCCATGTTTTCAGAGATAATTGAAATGATTCTGCCGTACTGATCTCAATTCCGGCTTGTATACTTGCCAAAATACTAATGTTTCAGAGATTATACCGTATAGTCATTTTACACAAATCTAAGTAATGAATTCAATAGTATCCAACACTCAAGCAGAATTTCTTAATGGGTTATGCCATTTACATCATGATTACCACAACATTTATAATTTGTTGTATTCGACAAACAGGTTGTAACTAATGTTCTTGAGGTTACATTGTCCTCCGATGCATTCTTTGACTACCATAGGGAGTTTCCTTGCTCCCGCTCCCGCACTCACACTCACACTTAAACTGTAAACTTTGCTCAGAATGAGTCAGCTGATACCAGGGTTCAGTACATCACCCAACTTGCATTTTAATCAGAACCCGTAACTTTACATAGTTGTTATAATTGAAAGTCTAATTAATAATGAATAAAATTACCAAATAACCATGGGATTCTATCAGTTAAAAAAAACACAAAGAATTCCGGCTGATCTCGATGAAGTATGGGATTTTATTTCCTCACCGGCGAACCTGAAAAAAATAACACCGGGATACATGGGATTTGATATCACATCCGAAATGCTGACTCCCAAAATGTATCCGGGAATGATTATCAGCTACAAAGTCAGTCCGATTTTAGGAATTAAGATGACCTGGGTAACTGAAATTACCCATGTCAGGGATAAAGAATATTTCGTTGATGAACAGCGTGTTGGTCCCTATGCATTTTGGCACCATGAACATAAGATTGAATCTATTGAAGAAGGTGTACTTATGACCGACATTGTTTCCTACAAACCTCCGTTTGGATTATTAGGATCCATAGCCAATTTATTATTCATAAAGAAACAACTTCAAAATATTTTTGATTATCGCAAAAAAGTTATTGCAAAAATGTTCGGAGTAATGTAATATTTATGAATACTGCAAGTATTGTTTTCCCTCATCAGCTTTTTGAAAGAAATCCATGTTTGAAAAGAGGGAATAAAGTGTTTCTGGTTGAAGAACATCTTTTTTTCAACCAATACAAATTTCACAAACAAAAACTTGTATTTCAAAGGGCTTCCATGAAGTTTACAGATGGTTTATGGAAATGTTTGTTGATGCTTACGACTGGGTAATGGTGCCAAATGTTTATGGCATGAGTCAGTTTGCAGATGGTGCCCTGATGGCAACTAAACCCTATATCAGCGGCAGCAGTTACCTCATGAAAATCAGCGATTTCAAGAAAGGAGAATGGCAAAGAAAGTGGGACTCATTATTTTGGAGATTTTTACATATTCACCGCGATTTCTTTGGAAAAAATCCCAGACTTAATATGCTTGTTGGCATTTTTGATAAAATGAATTACGAAACCCGCATGTATTGCTTACACAAACACGTATAAATATAATTGCGGGTTCCATCATACCATTAATATCAAAATTATATTATGATGAAAAACAGAAAGGATATTTGATAACGGCCGATAACTTCCTGGAGTGCATTTAGCTGCTAAAATAATTCTCCCGAACGGGGAGATTGCCGTTTCTGCAGAAGGGAAATACATTAAGTTGACCATTGATAAAATAGCCAGTGATGAATTTATTGATGAGCAGTGGTTCTATTCGGAGGATCCTGATGATCTTTCGGAAATTGAAATCCCCTGATGTTCCAATTTCCCATGCCCTGGAACCAATGACTGGGCATACTAATAGGTTATTTTAATTATATGAAAAATAACATCTTCCTTGTTTTGTTTTATGGTAACACTCTCGCCTGCTTTCCTGTTCATTAATGCTTTGGCCAGAGGTGAAATAAAAGAAATTTTACCTTTTGCAATATCCGCCTCATCAACACCTACTATTTTGAATATCTGAACATCGTCCGACCCATCGGCCATAAGTGTAACTGTTGCTCCGAAAGTAATTTCTTCAGATGGTTGTCCTGTGATTTTGACAACTCTGGCATTAGCAATCCTTTCGTTCAGTAATTGCAATTTCGCATTTAAATAGTTCTGCGCTAAACGCATCTCATTCTCATTTGCTATTCCAAGATTATTCCTTTCTTTGAGCAGTTCCTCTTTTTCTTTCAGCAGCTGATCCATCCCCTCACTGGTAACGAAATTCGCAACTCCAGCAGGTAAATATGCCCTTTGGGGAACTAACGGCACTTCTTCCTGGTCACCTTCCCTGACGAATCCTCTGCTCATAGTATGCAGGTTAAAAATACTGATTCTTATGCTGAAAGTTATTCCCCTTCAGCAGATTATAGTAGTATTTGCACTTACCTGCAAATTTATTATTATCTGCACTAATATGGAAGGACAAATACAATTGTCAATAAGCCATTTGTCAAATTAATTTTCCCGGGCTGAAACTATTTTCATGTTATTTCTCAAAATAATAACACATTGATCATATGATTAAAAAAGCTTAATTTAAAAGTATCATAACCAAACCACTATGAAAGGTTACCTGGCATTCGGCAATACCAGTTACATCTCGCTTGATGCTCTCATTGACGGATACCGGAATGCCGGATTCCTGAAACTTTACATCAACGACGGGAACTTAAGTTTCAATCATTTCAACCTGCCTTGAACATTTTCCAGGTTTTTTATCTCCACTTCAGATTAGTAAAACAGAGCGGGAGTGAGATTAGCGAAATCATCATTTTGATATTTTCATTTGCGTATCCGGAAAACATCTGGCTAATGTTTACCAATATGTGTATATTAACACCAGCAATCTTTTCAATCCTTTTTAGAAGAATTATAAAAGTATACTCAAATGGAATACATGTTCTTGTTTTTTATCTTGCTTTCCAGTGTGTTTAATCCGTTACAGGGTCAGGCCGGAAATTCCGCTGATAACTTGGTGATAACATCCAAAAAGAAAGTTTCCCGGGTACGAACCGATGAAAACGGGAAATTGCTTGTTAATGTATCTCCGAAGGATCTCCATAGAATTAAAGAAAATGGATTGGTGCGATATAGCGACTTCGGTGCCAGGGGTGATGGCAAAACAGATGACATTGATGCCATTGCTGCAGCCCATGCGTTCGCCAATGAACATGGACTTCCCGTAAAAGCCGATGAAGGGGCCATATATTACATAGGCGGTAAGAGCCGTACCGCAGTCATCCGCACCAATACCGATTTCGGCACAGCTGAATTTATCATTGACGATTCGGACGTTCAGAACCGGAACCAACATGTTTTTCTCGTCAGTTCCGGCCTTCAACCATTCAGACCCGAGGGCATATATTCGCTGAAGAGGAATCAGGAAAAAATTGATATCTCCCTGCCCCGATCCTGTATCATCACCGTAACCAATTCTGATGTAAAACGCTACATCCGGTTTGGGCCGAACCAGAATGACGGATCACCGCAAACGGATATATTTATAGTTGACAAAAACGGTATGGTGGATATGAACGCCCCGGTAATCTGGGACTTCGACAGGATAACGGATATCTCGGCCCTTCCGATTGATGAGACAACGCTGACAATCACCGGCGGACGTTTCACCACCATTGCCAACAGTGCCGAATCGAAGTACACCTACTACAGCCGGGGTATCGCTGTCAGACGTTCCAATGTTGTGGTGAACGGGTTGGAACATCACGTCACCGGTGAAGGTGATCATGGAGCACCTTATGGCGGTTTCATCAATATCGGCGATTGCTCAAATGTGACGGTCAGCAATACTATCCTCACCGGACACAAAACCTACCAGACTATCGGTTCGGCAGGAGTCCCGGTCGCCATGGGAAGCTACGACATCTCCATCAACCGGGCATTGAATGTTTCGTTCGTGAACTGCACCCAGACGAATGATATCAATGACAACAGATACTGGGGAATCCTGGGATCAAACTACTGTAAGAATCTTGTTTATGACAATTGCACCTTATCCAGGTTCGATGCCCACATGGGAGTTGCCAACGCCACCATCCGCAACTCCATTCTTGGACACCAGGGAATAAACGCCATCGGCAGCGGAACCTTTACCGTGGAGAATTCCACCATCCGCGGAAGAAATCTTATTAATCTGCGGTCCGACTACGGCAGTACTTGGCAGGGGGAATTGCTCATCCGCAACTGCGTTTTCAAGCCGTCAGGCGGCAGAGTGACAAGTGTCAGCCTTATCGGCGGATCATACTCCGGTCAGCACAATTTCGGCTACACCTGTTATATGCCTGAACGGATCACAATCGAAGGCCTTCATATCGACGACTCAGAACATCCTTCAGACTATAAGGGTCCCGCCATATTTGCAGATTTTAATCCGGAAAATTCCGGAGAATCCTACGTGGAAAAGTTTCCCTATGTCATAACCAGGGAAGTCATTCTCAGAAATGTGACTGTGTCCAGCGGCAAAACCCTGAGGATCAGTGACAATCCGTTCATGTTCAGGAATGTGAAGATAATTTCTGATTAACTATTGTTGCACAGCGAACCACTAATACAGGGGAATTTGCCTTATCTTTTGTCAATTTGAATAAATGAACCATCTTTACAAAATGGTAAAATATTATTGATCTGTTATCACAAAATACACATTATAAGAGGCTTGTATTTTGCTTTAGCCATCATTATTGAATATGAAGAAGTATTACTTCATCCTTGGAGCCTTACAGGCTTTCACAGCCATCGGAGCCATCCCTGCAGGGTATGGAATGCTTAAGGACACAACCGGCGCAGGACTGGGAATGTCGCCTGACCTGCTCACAAACTCACCCCTCAATTCATTCCTGCTGCCAGGACTTTATCTATTATTAATAAATGGATTTGCCAACCTCGTTGCAGCACTGCTCTCTTTTTTCAGAAGCAGGTATGCGGGTCATGCAGGGCTGTTACTGGGTATTGCCCTCACAATCTGGATAATAATTCAGGTCTGGTGGATATCTCTTTCCAGTTTACTTCAACCGTTGTTTTTTGTTATCGGTCTGGCAAATACCTGGCTTGGCTGGAAGTTATTAAAATCGTTAAGGATGTAATAAGGTAGAAACACCATGCATGGTTTTTCTGCCTGTTGCGAAATGTTTTTAAAAAAATCAGGAAGAAAAGCTGACGTAAAAAATTACAATCTCCCAATTTCTCTCCACATCTTCAGCTCTTCCGAATATCTGTTCCATATCACTTCACATTTTGTGTCAATACGCATTGTCGGGCGGTCCACGAGGTTATATGCCGGCCATTCCGGGGCCCCTTTGGCAGCAGGCTTGCCGGTCCATGCAAATGTTGTCCACAGCTCTGCAAAATTGTGTGAAGCAATAAATCTTTCAGGTCTCGAACCTCCCCAATAGCTTGTACCAGGAGTACCGTCTTTCTGAGGCTGCTCATTATAGAACTTGAAGGATATGTCCATGGCATGGGGAGTTCCCATAGGGTAGTCTGTACCGGGAACTTTGTTATCCGACTTGTAACCAAAATTATAAAGGTAAGCCGGAGCTCCCTTCTGCTTAGTCTTTCTCTCAGCGATAATAATGGAACCAAGGCCCATCATGTTGATGGATTGTATCGCTACGAGGATATCTACTGCTGATGCACCGGGACGCGTATTACGATATGTATTTATTATCCTTTGAGTGTCTTCACCAAACTGCGGTTTTAGTCTGACAGGCAGCTCATCAAAACCAATATTGAAAATATTTTTATCATTCGATACCATACCAAAGAACGTATACTCGTCTTCGTTCCATCCTACGAGAAGGGGTTTATCCTTTGAGATAGCGGGAGCAACCGGATCAAAAGGATGATCTGGAAGAATAACTCCATCAACCACAGGTGAGAAACCTCCGGGAGAAGACTCCATCAGTCCTTTTTTCCTGTCGGTTGTAGAAGGTCGCGGTACTTTTGACGGAAGTTCCGCTTGTAGCCTGAGAAAGTCAGAAACAGGAATATCCAGAAGCTTTCTCCAGTCTTTCCTGTCAATATTCAATTCCTTTAGAACCATCGCGGTTGTCTGGGCAGCAACTTCACGGGGAGTCATGCGAATACCAGGACCGCTCTCTATGGATGCTTTGTGGAAATAGGGAGCTGCAGATGGCATGGCAAATAGGCAGGATGTTTTTGCTCCTCCTCCTGATTCACCGAATATCATGACATTTGACGGATCACCCCCAAAAGAGGAAATGTTCCTGTTCACCCATTCCAAACCTGCCACTATGTCCAACATTCCCATATTTCCAGAACCTGAATATTCAGGGCCGGCGATCTCTTCAAGATACAGGTATCCCATTATCCCGAGGCGGTGGTTGGTTTCAACGACCACAACATCAAAGAAACGTGCCAGGTTGGCACCATCCTGACCCTGAGAACCTCCTGATCCCGTCGAAAATCCACCTCCATGGTTATAGAACATCACAGGCCGTTTCCCGTTGTCGTTCGATGGAGTCCAGATGTTTAGGAAGAGGCAATCTTCTGCGGGTTCAGGTTCATTAAGGCCGTAGGTCTGGTTCGGGGGCTGTATGGCAGGATTCCCGAGCCGCAGAGCATCACGAACACCGCTCCATGGTTCCAGTCTGGCAGGGCGTCGGAAGCGCCTGTCGCCGGAGATCCTGCCTGCATAAGGAATTCCTTTGAAGATATTTACACCTTCAGTTCTGACACCACGTATTTTTCCATGGCTTGTTTCCACAGTAACATATTCATCAGTTTTCCCATACCATGCAGATTTAACTGCACCCGGCATTGCAAATGTCGCTGCGGTTGTAAATGACATCCTGGTTAAAAATTGTCTTCTGTTTATCATCGGGCGATTTTTGCCCTTAAGTTAATATTTTTGAATCAACAGGCACCATATAAAAAATCCAGACTTATGAAGAATATTGACGTTCCTGGTTAGTTACCTGCTGTTTCAAAAAGACTGTAATGTCCCCAATTACAAGAACAGGTTTTAATCATAATCACGTTTGTTTTTCATTTTTAATGATGATATGAAATATTTAATACCTTTATTTACCACATCCGGTAAAATCCTGAAAAATGAACGACGGACTATTCTATTCCCTGATTGCAGGAATTATTATCCCTGAGAATTCATACAATGATTCCGCCGGTCTGCCGGGCCGGAATGCTGATCTCGAATCTGAAATACGGGTTGGGAGCAATTCTTTTAAATATGTTCAAACATAGAGTTTCCCTGAAAAAACAATAGAATCGAAAAAATTTAATACCAATGAAACCACTAAAAAGAATTCTGATAGCCTTATTGATCTTAGTAGCAATCCTTGTATCTGGTTTTATCGGACTTATTCTTTACGCCGTTGTCTCAGATTATAAACCGGATGATAAAGAATTAATTGCTACTCCTGATAATCCTTCCATCCTGGATGATACGCTAACTATCAGCCTCTTGACCTGGAACATCGGTTATGCCGGACTGGACAGGGATATGGATTTTTTCAAGGATGGAGGAACCAAAGTTATTACGCCGAAGGATAATTGTAATGAAAATATTACAGCTATCACGGATTTCATAAAAAATAACGACACAATCGACTTCATACTTTTACAGGAGGTTGACAGGGATAGCAAAAGAAGCTACCGGACCGATCAATACCAGAAAGTGTCAGAAAGCTTATCCGGCCACAATCCCTTTTTTGCAAAAAATTATGATGTTTTTTTCGTTCCCGCTCCACCGACAAAACCTATGGGAAAGGTCGTGTCAGGAATAGCTATATATTCGAAATTCATCCCCGTATCATCAGCAAGATATTCCCTTCCCGGAGATTTTGGATTTCCCACACAGCTTTTTTATCTCGACAGGTGTTTTATGGTCAACAGGTACAGAATTGAGAATGGAAAAGAACTGGTATTGATCAACACCCATAACGAAGCATTTGATGAAGGTGGAAAAATAAGAGAGGCTCAGATGGAAAGGCTCAGGGAATTTGTTTTAAATGAATATAATTCAGGCAATTATGTAATAACCGGAGGTGACTGGAACCAGTACCCACCCGATTTTAAGCCTGCTTTCTCCGGGAACAGAGAATTCACCGGTGTGGTCGGAAATTTTAATCTGAGGGGTATAGAAGCGAATTACATGCCTGGGGAATGGGAATGGATTTATGATCCTGCAACACCCTCATTCCGGACCCTCATGGCGGCGTATGATCCTGCAACAACACCAACAAGTGTTTGTGACTTCTTCCTCATTTCACCGAATATAGTATCTGTTTCTGTAAAATGCCATCATCTTGACTTTACAAATTCAGATCACAATCCTGTAATAATACAGATAAAGATCAATTAAACTAAAAGCAAATCCTGAGGGAATCAATAACATCAATTTGATAAAAAAAAAAGTTTCACAGTCCGAAGATCCATGCAGCAATGGAGAAATAAATCCAAACCCCCATGATATCAGCAATAGATGTAATGAGGGGAGCACTTGCAGTGGCAGGGTCTAATTTCAATCTTGTAAATATGAACGGTATTGTCAGACCTACCAGGCTTCCCGCCATAACGGCAAGAATCATTGTCAGAGCTACAACCAGAATGATCTCCGGAGCCCTGAAGCTTGCTATCAGGGAAACTCCCAGGGCCATTGTGATCCCGAGCAGAAATGAGACAATGAATTCTTTGCCGACGAGTCTGAACCAATCCTTCAGATCCACGTCCCCAACAGCCAGGGAACGTATCATCAGAGTAGCCGATTGCGATCCGGCATTACCTCCGCTGGCAATAAGAAGCGGCAGAAAGAACATAAGCGAGATCATCGATTGTATGACATTTTCAAAACCGGCAATGGCTGCACCTGAAAATATATTCATGAATACAAGTATGGTGAGCCAGACTATCCGTTTCTGATACATTAATGGGATCCTGGCTTTTACAGGATCTATAATCGCATTCTGAAAAGAGCCAAATTTGTGAAAGTCTTCGGTTGCCTCCTCTTCTTCGATGTCCATTATGTCATCGAAAGTGACAATTCCTAACAGAATACCCTCTGAATCGGTGACGGGAAGAGCGACACGGTCATGATCCTTAAAAACCCTGATGGCCGATTCCTGGTCATCATACGCGTTGAGTGAAACATAGCGGTAATCCAGCAAATCTCTAATGTTCTGTCCGGGATCTGCAAGTATTATTTCCCGGATTTTTATATCATCAATCAGTTTCCATTTGTCATCAACCACATAAACTACATTCAGGGTTTCCGAATCACGGCCGAAAACCCTTATATGATCGAGAGTCTGGCCAACTGTAAAGTGAGATTTGACTGCCACAAACTCGGGGGTCATAAGCCTTCCGATACTTTCTTCAGGATAACCTAGAAGGTTTAATGCTATTTTTCGTTCCTCGGGTGAAAGCAACTGAATAAGCTTCTGCGATACCTGTCCGGGTAGCTCTTCAAAAAACGCTGTCCTGTCATCCGGATCAAGATCATTAAGCAAAGCCGACAATTTCTTTGAATTCCTGGCCAGACCTTCAATTATCTGTTCCTGCTTCTCGTGAGAAAGAAGCTGAAATGTATTTTTTGCCTGAAATTTGGATAACAAACGGAAAACAACTATGTCCTCGCCGGGAGATAACTCCTCGATTATGTCGGATATTTCAAGGTCTTCCAGTTCGCATATTTTTTTTCGCAAGGTTTTCCATTCTTTCTTTTCAAGAAGCTCCCGGAATTCTTCAATTCTTTTCAGCATAATAATTTACCCTAAAGTATTAAACAGCAAAATAACACAAAGGTATTCCCGGCAGAAATTTAAACCAATTATTGATTTGAAAGAGACATTCCCCCAGCATTTCATTATTAAGTCTCAAAAATAAGTTTTATTGAAACCTGAACCAATATCCTGTCTCAGTCTTCCCGTTCGCTGCGATATTATTTCAGTATAACCAGAATTAAATTATTATTATCTGGTTTATGATTGTTAATACAAATCATGTCCTGTGAATATCTCTTCTCTCTTCCCGGTATTTATATACCTATTTTTAGGCCATAAATGATGGAAATGGTAAGAAGAAGGATCCGTCTTAAAAAGGAATACAGGCTCAGGGTATGGATTTCCGCATTATTTATCCTGTTGTTTTGTATGATCTTTATCCCCCGGTCAAACAGGGCCCTGATGCTGAATTTTTTCAGCATCAAATGCAGGAATCACCAGCAGGTTTACAGTAAAAAGCTTAACGACAGGATCGTAGAATACTCAGACAGGGCAAGGTCAAAAGGGATTGAAAAATGTTCGGATGCCAATGAAATAGGTAAAAGGTTATCGGCAAGGCAGTTGGTCATGGTCAAAAGCTGCAGGTACTATAAGGTTGAAAGCATGACACACAGCTATCCATGCCTTACAAGGGAGAGCAGAAATCTTCTTGATGAGATAGGCAATAGATTCAGGAAAAAAGTCGAAAAAGAAGGATTCAAGGGATCAAAGTTCATCATTACCTCCATGACACGTACTTCCGAGAACACAGGCAAGCTGGGAAAAACCAACATAAATGCCTCCGAAAACAGTCCTCATCTGTACGGCAATGCTTTTGACATATCCTATGCCCGTTTCCTGTTTAAAAAATTTAATGTCACAGAGTGCGACAAATGGTATATGAAGGAAGCACTGGCTGAGGTAATCCATGAATTAAAAGAAGAAAACAAATGCTGGGCCACCTATGAAAGGCAGCAGGGATGTTTTCATGTGGTTTCGCGATGAATATCTAATCCCATTTTTGGGGGGCGTATCATTTTCCCTGTTCCAAATCTATGATCCTTTCGTAAAGCGCTTTGAAGCCGTCAGCTTATTGTATTAACATATAGAAATCAGATAATCTGCTAATACTTTATTCAAATTTATACTACCTGAAATTAAAAACCAATCCAAAATCGAAATAAACAATACCCTTTAACCGACAAATGAACTTTATGGCAGTATCTTTATAGTTCTGCACTATGCACTATGCACTATGCACTATGCACTATGCACTATGCACTATGCACTATGCACT
>CAZTJT010000032.1:0-17827 GCA_964613785.1 uncultured Rikenellaceae bacterium | reverse complement strand
CTATGCTCTATGCTCTATGCTCTATGCTCTATGCTCTATGCTCTATGCTCTATGCTCTATGCTCTTCGCTCTTCGCTCTATGCTCTTCGCTCTATGCTCTTCGCTCTTAGCTCCTTGCTCTTTGAACATCAGCAATGTTTATAACCCGGGTATAAAGAATAAGTCTGTTTTTGCAAACTTTCAAATCAACAACGGTTATTTTTGAAATTGTAACCAATACAACTTTTTGAAGACATGATGAAGAACGCTTTTGTAATAATGGCCGCTTTTTCAGCAATTACCTTAACAGGCCAGGAACCATTGAAAATAAATGTTGAGCGCTCTGCATATAACAGATGGCTTAACAAGGAAATACTGGATTCAAGATCCATTGACGATATGGAAGGTGACCTTAAATGGATCTCCTTTACGGGAGGAGCCATTGCGCTGGTAGACTCCAGAAGCGACGTCAGAGCGGAAGAATCCAAAAAAAATTACGTTTCAGTAATGCCATCTGAAAAAAGGTCACATAACGGTCAGAGATCAATTCAGGTAAAATTCCCTTCAAAAATTGAAATCCCTGCTCCCAAAAGCGGACGAGGCTGGGGAAATGCTGGAATATGGCATTATGTTAATAGTGAAAACTGGACGGAATATAACCGCATCTCGGTCTGGATATATCCCGACAACCCCGGAGCATACCAGAACTGGCTTGAGCTTAGGGTGTTCAACGATGGTAATGAAAAGCTTCCGGCACTTTTCGGGCAGGAGGGTGAGTCAATTTTTAACCTTGCCAACCATGAATGGAATCATATAGTATGGGAAATAGGTAATGTGGCCCGTGACAAAATTACCAAACTTGAGATATCAACCATAATATCAGGGCATGAGCCTGAGGCTTGCGATACAACAACCTTTTACATAGATGATCTGCGGCTTGAAAAGGTTGATCCGGATTACATTGAAGGATGGCCGGTATGGCCAGGCAGAATTGCCTTCAGTCATTCTGGATACCTTCCCGGATTGCCTAAAACAGCGATAGTTAATGATCCTGAACTGAAGGAATTTATGATCATCGATGAAAAATCAGGAAAGCCGATCCTTAAGAAGCAGGTTCAGACCATAAATTCCAGACTGGGATCCTTCCAGGTACTGGATTTTACAGAGCTCAATCAGGGGGGAACTTATCACATTGAAGCCGGTAAAACCATTTCAGGTTCTTTTGCTGTCAGCCCGGATGCCTGGGAAGAGACTGTATGGAAGGCCCTTAATTTCTATTATGCTGAGAGATGCGGAACGCCAATCCCTGGTATTCACGACGTTTGCCATCGCGACTGGACCTGTGAACATGACGGTAAAAGAATTGTAATTAACGGAGGCTGGCATGATGCAGGCGATTTTACACAGGGACTCCGTAATACAGGAGAAGGAGCATATGCGTTATTCACCCTTGCTGAAGAGGTGAAGAAACGAAGCAATAATTGCGTGTTATATGAAAGACTTATAGAAGAAGCCAGATGGGGGCTGGACTGGATCCTCAAGACCCGCTTTGGAGACGGATATCGCAATGAAGGATCTGTCAACAGCAGGCGTACCAACGGAATTATAGGGGACTATGATGATGTTACTTCCACCGCAAGGAATAATCCAAAAACAAATTTCATTGCATCTTCGGTGGAAGCCATTGCCGGCAGAATCCTGAAGGACCTTGATCCCCGGCTGGCAAATCACTCCCTGAGGACTGCAGAAGCCGACTGGCAGTTTGCTGTGGATAAGATGGTCATTACCAGGGAGAATGATTCAACGGCAGTCTGGGGTGTCTCATTCGATTCGGGAGAAGTGCTCCATGAGATTGCATCGGCAGGGATACTTGCGTCAATAGAATTATGGTATGCCACAGGCAATCCCAGATACAGGGAGAAAGCCGTAGAACTGGCTGAAATAATTACAGACTCACAGCAGCGCAGGAAGCCGGACATGGATGTTCCTCTGACTGGTTTTTTCTATACCGGGCCTTCCAGGAAATATATACTGCATTATTGTCATAACGGGAGAGAACAGGAACCCATCGCTGCCCTGACAAAGCTCTGCGAAGCTTTCCCTTCCCATCCTGCCTATATGAAATGGTATTCTGCGGTAGTGCTGCATTCAGAGTTCCTTAAAACCATTTCGGAATATACTCAACCGTATGGATTTCTGCCTTCTTCAATCTACAGGGATAATGATTACCTGCAGGTTCCGGAAAGCAGAAAGGAATCATTCAGAAAGCAGGTGCTTAACGGGATCCCACTTGGCAAAGGGAACTACCTCCGAATATTCCCTGTATGGATGGACTACAGGGGACACTTTGGAACTATACTCCCCCAGGCACAAGCCCTGAATTATGCAGCCAGTCTGAGAAGGGATACGAATTGTCTTGAGCTTGCAGTCAGCCAGCTTGAATGGATAATGGGAAAAAATCCTTTCGGACAGAGCACAATGTATGGAGCAGGCTATGATTTCCCCCCACTCTACACACCCTCTTCAGGGGATATTGTCGGAGCTCTTCCCGTAGGTATCCAGACAAAAGGAGATTCGGACATACCATACTGGCCCGTACAGAATACCTGGACATACAAGGAGGTATGGATCCATCCGGTAAACCAGTGGATAGGTGTTATGCGGGGGATGGCCAGCATGACGGGCAATGCCTGTTCAGAGGAAAATAGTAACAGAATCAATAAGTTAGAGGTCTCGGAAAGATCAACTCCGGGCGGCAATGTAACAATTACAGCCGTGATTGAAGGTGAAGGCTCCCATAGCCTCAGCATCAGGAACAGCAATCTGACTGTTAAGAATCCACTGAAAAATGTAAATCTGCAGCAAGGCAAAAAGATCACCCTGAGATGGCAGGGCAAAATAATAAGCCCTGATGAACCGTGGGTGTCACTGATTGTGGCAGACAATGATATAAATGAACGGTGGGAGGTGAAAGGCTCAGCATGGGGAAAAAATAAACCTTAAAAAGCGTCAACCCAAAAATCAAACCAATGAATAAACTGCTTATAAGTATCTGCATTTTCATACCATTTACATTTGGTTCTGAGATAAATGCAGAAACCTATTACGGGGCCAATCCTGATCCAGTGTCACAGGATGCGGTGATCCACTCCAGGGAAGTGTACAAAACAGTCGACACTATCAAACTTACTGCAGATATCTTTTACGCAAAGCGGTCTTTTGAAAGAAATGATAATACAGCCATAGTATTTTTTCATGGAGGAGGTTGGGCTTACGGCTCTCCGGAAGAGTTCTTCACCACATGTGAGCGTTATGCCAGAAAGGGATTTATTGCGATCTCCATAAGCTACAGGCTTTCGATAGAAAACGGGGTAACTCCACACAGGACTATAAGCCCCATAGAATCAGTGATGGATGCAAGGTCAGCAATCCGATGGGTTCGTGCCAATGCGGCAAAATTCCACATTGACAGAAACAAAATAGTTGCCGCCGGACAATCAGCAGGCGGTCATCTGGCATTGTCGACTGCAATGATCGACCTTTACAATGAGAGATCTGACGATCTTACTGTAAGCTGCCGGCCTGATGCATTGCTTCTGTTTTCTGCATGCGTCAATGCGGTGGAGGGCTGGTGCGACAGGCTGCTGGCCTCCCGGAGAGACAGGATTTGGAGCATTTCACCGGCTCATAATGTAAAAGGAGAAATGCCCCCTATGATTGAATTCCACGGGACCTATGATGAACAGGTACCTGTATGGACGGTTCAGTTCTTTCAGATGGATATGAAAAAGGCCGGCAATTATTTTGAGCTGCATCAGTATGAGGGAAGGAGGCACTACCTGGGTGAGGGCAATAAGCTTTATTCACGGTACTATGATGAAGAAATACTGAATATTGCCGATGAATTTCTTAGAAAATTCAATTTGATGAAATAGCCTTTACTGAATTATTCCGGTGCACAGGCCAATTATCCCTTAAAAATCTCCTTTTTCAAAGTTATAAAGTAAGTGCCTGTTATCTGCTTTTGTATTTCTTCTACCATACCACTACCCTGAGGGAAAAAGACTTATATGAAATTTCGGACCAGAAACATGATTGAGGGACTCTGGAAGACCTGTATTTAAATTACTGAAATTTCGCAGATCCTTCGCACACTCAAGTTCTGCTCATTCTGGAAGACAGTCATAAGGTGTAATAGATGGGGGAAGAAAAGGCGGGCCACGGAACGGAATTCTGAATGCTTTTAAATTATTCTTCCGTGGCCCGCCGTTTCTTCCCCCCTCATCATACCAATCGCGTTGTCATCCTGAATGAGATGATCCCGAGCCTGCAAGGGATCATCGAAATGAAGGATCTCCCGATCGCCAGGCAGTGAGCAAAAAAACTTTCTTCCGGAGGCGATCTTTAAACTGCGAGGTATAAGAGAAATGAAGGATCTCCCGATCATCAGGCAGGAAGCAAAAAAATACTGCATCAAGAGTCGGTCTTTATTAAGCGAGGAAATATGAAAAACGGTAACTCCTGACTACCAGGGTTCTATTTATATATATATTTAAATATTATAGCTTTACAATCAGGGAATTCATAAGCCGAAATTATAGTAATACTGCAGTTAGAAATCAAACCATATTTATTAAATTAGAATATAAATACGGTTACCTGTGGTGAAGATTTATCAATATTATGTTTACATACTGTCAAATGCTCATAACAATGTTCTTTATACTGGCATAACAAATAATCTTGAGAGGAGGTGCATTGAACATAAAAAAAGTTGATAAAAGGATTTACACAAAAATACAATATAGATAAGCTTGTTTATTTTGAGAAATTCAGTGATGTGGAAGAAGCGATTTCCAGGGAGAAACAGATAAAAGGATATTCAAGGAATAAGAAAATCGCTCTTATAGAGGAATTCAACAAGGATTGGAATGAGCTGTTTCAGAACGAAAGAATTCATCCTCTATCTGACCATAAATGATCCTTCACCAAAATAACGAGATCCTGCCACTGAATGTACCTGTGACATTGTGGATCTTGTATAGCAAATCGATCTGCTGAAGGAGATCCCTCTCACGCTGCATTAGATTACCAATGACAATATTGAGCCTTAACAGCAGACACGTGCTGCTGAAGGAGATCCCTCTCACGCTAAGGCGTGATCGGGATGACACGGTAAATTTTGGGGACTGGGGGGAATGAGGCGGGGCGTTTTGATGAAGATCCTTTCCGGAACGGAATGTTTGTACAAAACGCCCCGCCTCATTCCCCCACTTTGTCTCCCTGTTCGCGTTGTCATCCTGAATGAGATGATCCCGAGCCTGCAAGGGATCATCGAAATGAAGGATCTCCCGATCGCCAGGCAGTGAGCAAAAAAACTTTCTTCCGGAGGCGATCTTTAAACTGCGAGGTATAAGAGAAATGAAGGATCTCCCTATCATCGGGCAGAGGGAAGAAATCCTTCAGCAGTAGAAAATTCCTCATGAGACTGAAACACAAGTGTTTTTAACTTCTTTTCCATCTTTTGGTACCAAAAGGACTTTTGATACAGCCCCCTCACAGAAAATATTCAAACCATTTCCGGTAAAATCAAAACTATGATACGAATATAAAACTTCATGAAGGAACTATCGCCCCCCGCTCTCCCGGGAGCGGGGGCCCGTCACGAAAACTATCGGGTTGGGGGAGGAGAAAGTCCCTGTGAAATTACTAAAATTAAGGTGTAATTCTAAATTAACCATCTTTAACATTGCTTAACATCTTTTACAAATGAAACAGGTACATTGACCTGTAATTCTTAGGATCTTTGTTCCTGTTACGCAGGAGGTTGATTGAGAAGATGAAGATTTTTATGATAATACAGCTAAAAACTGCAACTATTAATCATGAACTGCTAAAAAATGAAGCAATATGATCAGGACTTGTTCCATTACGCTCTTATTTGTAATTGCCCTGCTTTTCAAAGATATAATTAATGCAGAGCCGGCATACTCCGAAAGGATTGTCAGGGTTGCAACCATAGGTATTACTCCGGCACTCACAGACAACAATAACAAGCAGGAGACGGTGGATTATGTTATTTCTTTCTGGGAAAAGGAGCTTAAAAAGGTTCTGAAGATCAGACCTGACCTGATAATACTCCCTGAGTTCTGCGACCTTTCCACCGCAGGAGTTGAATACATGAAAGTAAGAGGAAATCAGGTCCTGGATTTCTTTTCATCAGTGGCAAAAGAAAACAAATGCTATATTGCATTTGGTATGGGCCGGCAGGACAATGAGGGTTTCTGGCGCAATTCGTGCGTAGTAGTGGATCGTAAAGGGAAAATCGCCGGCATCTATGACAAGAATTTCCCCACAATCGCCGAAATGGAGGCCGGCATCAAGGCAAGTGATAAAATTGCAGTCATAGAGTGTGATTTCGGTAAAATCGGTATCGCCATCTGCTTTGATCTCAACTTTGAAGAACTTCTCGATAAATACTCTGCAGCAGATATAGATATAATTATCTACCCGTCAATGCTGCACGGGGGAGTGCTCCAGAGCCTGTAGGCTTTATCATGCAATTCATTTTTCATTGGATCAATCTATAGTGGATTTCCTTCCGAGATAAGAAATCCTTTAGGTGAAGTAATTTCCACTACCCAAAACTCGGCATCTTACTATGCAGTTGCTAATATAAATCTTGATTTTAAGAGAGTCCCTTTAGCGTATAATTATGACAACCTAGTCGCTCTGAAAACGAAGTATGGTAAAACAGTCAAGATTAGCGACCCTGGCAAGAACGGAACAGTAATTGTCACCAGTAACAATAAAAGTGTCAGTTCAGGACAGATGATAGAAGAATTCAGAATTGAGCTCTTTGATGAATATCTCGACAGGGCAAGGGAGATCAGATTGGAAGAAGGGAATATCGAGTGAACAGGATTGAATTCCAATTCCAATACCAATACCACTACCGAATAAGCAGAGTTAAACATCGAAGAAGAAATCTGATCATACAGGCAACGGTTTCTTCCTCCGACAGGATACAGGCAAAATATGTTATCTTTATCTTACCAGCTTATTGATACAATCTTACCCAATCGACAGTCATGCTGATGGGCAGTTCTTCGGGGTTGGTTATTTTACCGGGCCACTCATGTTCCATCTGCTGATCGATAATGAGATAAAATGGCTGATCAAAAGGCCACTGATATGTACCCGCACCTGGCACTTTAGGATATTCATACGACGTGATGCCGTTAATTGCATATACAAGCCTGTCAGGATACCAGCTTACGCTGTAAACATTATAATCTGCCGTATCAATTTTACCGGTTGCGGATTTTGGCGGTTCAGTCTGCTTCAGCGTTATGGTGTAGTGATTGTGAGTTGTCTGGTAGGCGAAGTCATCATGATTCAGTTTTTCCATTATGTCCATTTCCCCGTTATGCTGGTTCGGATAAATATCCTTTTCAGACAGCATCCAGATTGCGGGCCACATTCCGTATGCCTGGTCAAGCTTTGCCCTGATCTCTATTCTTCCGTACTGAAAGGCAAACTTCTTCCATGAGTAGATACCTCCGGTAAGATATGGGCGGGGATCTCCTGTAAGCGAATCGGGATTGATGATCCCCATAAGATGGATGTTATCCTGATCAAACTGAACAACCCGGGGGTCAGTGGCAGTTATATACCTGAAGCAGTTTTTAACCTCTCGCCATTTTTCAACAGGAACTTTCCATTTGGGAGATTCAAAAAGACCAATCCTGCTCCAGATAGTAGTATCCAATTCTCCCTTATCAAAATCATCTTCCCATACCAGCTGCCAGTCTGTGGATTCACTCCGCCGGTCCTCCTTCTGAACGTAAATGTAACCGTCTTTAAGTTCAAATGGTTTCCTATCGCACGACCAGAAAACTAATAAAATAACTGCAAAGACTAATAATGTAATGGATCTGTAAATTTTCATACTATGTCAGGATTTTTACTGTAGCTGCCTATGCTGATACTGAAAACATCAAAATAAGCTCTTTTTATTCTATTTTACAAGCAGGTTTTTGATTTGTGAATCTTCAGCATAGTCAAGTACCGTTTTCCCCTTATTGTCCCGCAGCTCCGGATTGGCACCCTTTTCAAGTAAAAGTCTTGTTACTTCAGCATGCCCGTCCTTTGCAGCTGCCATCAATGCTGAGAATCCGTCAGACATTTGATAGTTTATGTTGGCTCCCTTATCAAGAAGCAATTTTACAACTTCGGCGTTCCCGTTCTGTGAAGCCAGGATAAGTGCATTGGCACCATCATTGCCTGTCAGGTCAGGTCTTGCTCCGCTTTCTGTCAGAAGCTTTACCACATCAGCATGCCCATTAAGCGAGGCAGCCATCAGATCGGTAAACCTGGCAGTTTTATTTATTGAAAATTTAGCATCTTTCTTTATGAAAAGGTTTACAATAGCTAAATGTCCGCTGCCGGTGGAATGTATAAATGCTGTAGCCTTATTGGAATTTGCAAGCATCGCTGAATTAGCCCTTTTATCCATGAAAAGTTTCACTGCCTCAAGTTCTCCGTTTTCGGAGTTGGACAACAACGCTATTACCTGATCTCCGCCATTAGGAAAATCTTTTGATCCTTCATATATCTTCATTATTAATGAATCTGCAATTTCTTCCCTGGCATTTACCATAAGGGCAATTGTGCCGTCTGTTTCACGTGAATCGGGTTTTGCTCCCCTGTCAAGCAGCATATCCACAATTTCTGTATGTCCGTTTAGTGAAGCCAGAAAAAGGGCATTCACACCATCCTCACTCTTATTATTTATATCAGCTCCTGAATCAACCAGGGTCTTCACAAAATCATAATGCCCTATAAGTGAGGCCGTCATCAAAGCGGTTATCCCCTCCTTGTTTTTAGAATTGGGATCAGCACCTCTTTCGAGAAGCATTTTTGCAATTTCTGCCGACCCCGACAGACTGGCCTGATTCAATGCCGTAATGTTGTTTATGTTCCTGTAATTGACGTCAGCACCATTCTCAAGCAACATCCTTGCTATTTCAACATTGCCATATTGAGCAGCCAGCATAAGAGATGTATAACCGTCATTTGTCTGAAGATTTGGATTTGCTCCCGCATCAAGCAACAGTTTCACAATTGATACATGACCGTTCTGGGTTGCCATCATAAGCGCTGTAAGTCCATCAATCGCTTGTAAATCAGGTTTAATACCCCTTTTAAGTAAAAGCCTGACTATTCTCCTGTGACCGTTATAAGATGCGTACATCCCTGCCGTTACGCCATCCAGAGCCTGGTAGTCAGGATCTGCTCCCTTGTTTAGCAGTATTCTGCAAATGTTTGTATACCCGTTTGCAGAAGCATACATAAGCAAGCTCCTGTCATATAAATCAGTATAATCTACATATCTAATATTTCTGACCAGTATAGAGGCATCTCTTCTGTTTTTTGAACCAAGGAGATAAATCAGTTCCTCCTCAAGTGTTACTTCCTGTGCCTTTAAATCAATTCCGGCCATCAGGGACATCAAAAAAATCATAGATGCTGATAAAATCCTTCTCATATGAAGCCGAATAATTTTTTTAATAAGTACAACATATTTAATTTACCTGCCAGAAAATGTATTTCTAATGAATAAATCCTCTCATTCTTAAATATAAAACAAAGATATTTAAAAGTCCACATATATTCATTCCGGTTAACAGACAACCCGTTAAAATGTTTAATGAAAAGGCTAAAAATGATCATTGTTTATAATTGAAATAAAAATGAATTTTCAAAGCTTCCTTGCCCCGACAAGGGCAAGATTTTAATAATCCCCGGTTTGTCACCGGATGTGGACTGCAACAACAAGATTTTAATCCCCGAAGGGGTGCTATATTTTTCCCTTTTATTATACATGCCACTCCCCGCAGAGCGGGGCAGGCTCTTCGGAGCTGAATAGCCTTGGGGGAGTGCAGTACCTCCGGTTGCACCGGAGGTCGAAGCACACCAATGATTTTAAGCCCTGAAAGGGCTATACCTGGTTGTAATTTATCATAAGAATTATGTACCTTGCTTACTTCTTGCTGCATTATTAACCAAAATTTTAATCTATGTCGAGCAATCGTCAACAAGCTCCCTGCAAAGAGAGATAAGCTCTACATACCTTGGCTTTTGTAAGTCCCGTTAATGGCGACCTTTTTGTAGAAGACAATGACACATGGTAAAAATGAGCCCAAGGGGCGACCTGTTTGTGAATGAAAAGAGGATCAGCAATTTACATCTCAATTATTACATTTAGCCGGATATTAATGATTTTTTTATATTTTAAGGAATTTTTCGAATGACATTCATGAAGTAAATAAACCGTTACCAGGATGAAAAATTTACCGAGAAGAAGTTTCATAAAGACCTTGGGCATTTTAACGGCCGGAGGAGCCTTTTTAGAGGAAGTACGGAAACAGTCAGAGGAGAAGAAAAGTGTCATAAAGCCGATCGAAGGATCGTGGTTTGAATTTCAACATCACAATGAACCTGAAGGCAAATACTGGGACCAGACCCTGATGGACTTCTCGTCCGAACAATGGGATCAGAAAATCAGGGAGATCTATCATTCCGGCATTCGTTACCTTGTTCTTCTGGATGTAGCCATCCACGGCAAAAGTTTTTATCCATCCGGACTTCTCCCCATGCACAAAATGAAATGCCCCGATCCCCTGGAGACCATTCTGAGTGCAGCCGACAGGTATGGAGTAAGTTTCTTTGTAAGCAACGGTTTTTTCGGAGACTGGACAAATCCTGTTTTACTGATGAAAGATCCGGAAATCAACAGCCTTAGATTAAAAGCCATGAATGAAATTGCAGAGAAATATGCCTCACATAAGAGTTTCTATGGATGGTATTATCCAAATGAAACGGGTATAAACGGGCATTATCAGGACTATTTCATAGATTACGTCAACATATCAACAGCCGAAGCCCGGAAGATCACTCCCGGTGCAAAAACACTCATAGCCCCGTACGGAACCCGGAATGTAAAGCCCGATGACAAATTTGTTAAACAACTCGAACAACTTGATGTTGACTTTATTGCCTATCAGGATGAAATCGGGGTTGAGAAAACGAGGGTTGAAGAGAGTGCTGGATTCTTCAGCCAACTGGCGGATCTTCATAAAAAGGCAGGCCGATCGAAACTTTGGGCTGACGTAGAGATCTTCAGGTTTGAAGGCAAGGTTTACCAAAGTGCGCTGATACCGGCACCTCCGGAAAGGGTTATAAAGCAGCTCGAAGCTGTTTCTCCATATGTTGAGAAAATATTCATATACCAGTATGCTGGATTGCTCAACAGACCATCAACCGGGGTGTTTGCAGGCCATCCTGATTCAACCGTTCTTTATGAACAGCTAGCAAAGAAGGGATTCCTGAAAGCATAGGAATCCCTGAAATCTTAACATTAAGATGACATCATCGCATGGCGTGAGGCATTGATATCATTAAACGTATCAATGGATCTTCTCAAGCAGATGATCGGTTGCCAGAACCAGGAAAGTGAAATTGGTCGCACCTCCACCCATTACGTATTCAGTCTGCTGCCACAGATAAGGCCAGTCGAGCAGTTCGGGAAAATCAGGCCGTATCAGGGCGGTCCCTGACGCAACTCCTCCCGGGATATAAGACTCGTCAGCACGATTCACGCCATAGGCAATAGTGGCAGATCTTGTGCCTATTCCCGATGCAAAAGAGGCTCCGTTTTCACCCGGATGAACACCAAGAACGAAATTCATTGCATTAAAGATGGGTGTTGCACTGAACACATCCGGAAATGCCTTGTAAAGAAAATATTGCCTGACGCCGAATTCCTGTATATCCCATCCTGCGCCCCATACACGAGGCCTGTAAGGAACTCCGAATGGGGTTTCTGCTGTCTGCTTGTTTATTTCATCGGAAAGCCCTTTTGAGGCGTTTTTGATCGCAGCCGTGAATCCGGGATCATTGATCTTATGAACAGCCCTTGCAAGTATCCATCCGATATTATTTATCCCTTTGATCGCTGCTTCCCTGTTATCAAGAAGATATTTCCTGTAAATGTCCTTTCCTGTTGTAAGGAACAATTCTGACGCCGCATGAATCTTGGCACCGGCCACTCTTCCTTCAATCTTGTAGCCTTGTGCGAATATCGCTTCGGCTGCTTCAACGCACTGCCTGCTCAGTTCATCATTAAAACCTTTTAGCACCCTTGCCGATGCTGCAAGGTGAGCAGCCACCGTCAGCTCCCTTGAAGGATTATCCTCGGTAAATACCCACCTGTCATCATTTACTGCTGAATGGGAAGAGGTCCGTTCTCCCTCTTTCAGATTCTTGTCATAAATCAATCCGTCGGTCATGGTGGAACCATCTCCAAGGAGGACATACTGCCTGACATCTGATTCAATAATTCCCCTGTATAGCCGGCCGAGGCTTTTATACCCTCCCAGCACTGAAAGGATTCCATGTTCAATCTGTTGCAGAACATCAGGCTTGCCATCAGGCTGATGGATTTCCACTATCCTTGTGTTCTGGTCGATGTAGGTCTCATCATAGTCAATCCCGAACTCTTCGTATATCATTGAAAGAATATAGGCTTCACCGCTTTGCGATTCAACCCTGAGGTCATAATCGCCAGCATCATGCCAGCCGCCAACATTGATACCAGGTACATGATCTCCAGGCTTAAAGCTTGTATAAGTCGATCCGGCCTGACGGTATCCGTCAAAATGATTATGGTTTACAGGAGCCATCAGTGCGTCATCCATATGACACAATCCATGCCAGGTTCTGTATTTTTCATTGATTTTCATATGACACATCTGTACAGGCAGAAAGTACTCTATGGTAGGCTGCCAAACATCCCGCTTAAATACACTTGAGGAAATTCTGAAGGGCTGTGACTCCGAGTTGCCGTATCTGATGAAATACATGCCATCCTGCCTGACTGAGGTGAAATCAACTTTGAGATAATTGTAGCGAAGGAACTGGCCCCATTCTTCACTCCTGAACGAGCCTGCTGATACTTTTTCCCCGTCAGCATTTATTCTGACCAGTGTGGCAACTTCTCGCTTTGTGTCTTTTTTATCGAGCTCAATGATTGCAACTTTTTCCTGCTCCGGACGATATCCCACCTGTGAAACATGCACTACGGGATCTGATTTCCATCCCGGAATAACACTCGGGGTGATTACCCATTCCACGGCATTTTTGGTGCTGTTTTCGGCAATAACAGAACGAACGACATACCAACCGTTGTTATGGACATATCTCCCGTCGAGAAGCTGAAGGTCTCCTTTTACTGATTCAATTGTAAGATGCAGAAGCTTATCCTCAGGTGCTACCGACAACTTCTTTCCTACTGCCATCGGCATATTGGCAACGACCTCTCCCTTAGTATCCTTCATGGCAGGACCGTTGGGCTGTCTGGGAAAAATTCCCGAGGCATTATCCAGATACCAGGTCTTGCCATAAAGCCATCCCGGGAATAGTTCGAGCATGAATCCTACCTTGCCTGCGAATTTTGCCGGTAAAGGCTCATCAAGATCTACAGAAACAACTACCCCATTCCCGTTTCCGCCGACCTTCACGGTGTATTTCAGGTCAAGGTCGGGATAATCGATCGGATTAAATCCCTGCTTATTCCTTTTCGGATCGGGATATGCAAGTCTTACGGTTACAGTGTTGCCTGCAGCATCAACTTTTCTGTCGAGCTGACCGGGTAAGGGACTATTGCCTCCCGGAGTCTCATCGAGACGAAGATCGCCGTTTGTGGCAAGGCGTTTGCCATGCATGATGATACCAATCCCTCCCTGGTGGCCTTCAGGATAAAAGTCCTGAAAAACCATTACATTCACTCCATCCTTCTCAAAGTATTCTGAGCTGTTAATGGCGAAAGATGATTGCTGGGCAGGACAAAGCCCGGCAAGCAGAAGTACAGAAGCAAGCAAAAATAATTTTCTCATTGATGATTAGTTAATGTATTAATTAATAAGATCTTTCTGCTGGTCATTCTATATTACGGGCAACGATTTCCTTGCTTCCCTGTCGGGGTCATCCTTTACTACAGGCTCATCGTCAAGGACCATCACTTCCCCCTTTTCGGATGAATATTTTGGCCAGTCCGGGAGTCCGCCTCCGTCGGGATTGCCGGTTCTCATGAACTGAAGAAGGGCTCCCGACATTTTTTCTGAAAGCTTTCTGGGCCGGCTTCTTCCTGCGTAATCTTTGATGCTGATCACAGGATTCATATACAAATTAAGCAAGAATCAAGGAACATTATTCGTTTCTGCCGGAGTTTTTATCACCATAAATAAAAACTCAGCGTACGACTTTTTAACTTTCACAGGAACTTACATAGAGTTATCAGAGAAGGCACAGAGGCACGCAGAGTTTAGGTAATTATCCTCCGTGTTACTATGAGCTACTCCGCAGAACTCTGTGTTAAAAAGAAATCTTATCAGATGTGTATGAAACTTATCATTGCTTGTGGGTCTTTCGGTTAAGAAGGACTTTTATGCCAGCATTACTAGGCTACTTATACCTTCGTTCCGTAGATTTATTTTATTTTTATTCTTTAATCATGCCCAAATACCGCATATAATGAATAAGATCATTAGAGCATCGCTGTTGATAATCTGTTTATACCTTGCTTCATGCGGCAGCCATGAATCCGATTTTCTCTCTTCCATTGATCCCGGAAGCTATGACTCGACATGGTGGAACCGTACCCCGATCAGACTGATCCAGACCAACCTTCCGGAAATTGAGGGAAGCATGGACAGGGATGAATACCTCAGGTCGGTGATGGAAGCATCGGCCAACTGCGTTCTGTTCAATACTGGCGGAATTGTAGCAAACTATCAGACCAGACTGCCTTATCATTGGAAAAATCCGAATATCGGAACAGGCGATCTGGTTGCCGATCTTATCAAAAGGTTTCACGACAATGGGATAAGATACATTGCGCGGTTTGATTTCAGCAAGCTTGATTCGTCAATAGCCGTACAGAAACCTGAATGGCTTTATAAAGGGACCAACGGCAAGCCTCAGATCTTCAACGGTCTCTATTCTGCCTGCATTAATGGCGGTTATTACCAGGAATACGCTTTCAAAATCCTTGAAGAAGCCATTACCAATTATTCTTTTGACGGCATCTTTTTCAATATGATGGGTTATACGGGCCCAACTTATGCAGGGACCGATCACGGAATATGCCAGTGCGAGAACTGCAGGAAACGCTTTTTTGAATTCTCGGGGCTCAGGCTGCCTATGGATTACGATGATCCGGAGATCAATGAATACAGGAAATTCCAGCGAAAAACATCTGAAGAGCTGTACAACAGGATCACCGGCTACATTAAGGAACTTAATCCCGATCTGGTCATCTATAACTATAACGCTATCGGAACCTCATGGATTGCGTCCGAATCAGGTGCTTCGATGTCTCCCGGAGCGGATGATATATACCATGCTACAAAAAATGTAAAGCGCATCCTGGGGTCCTATAAAGACCGAACTCCACTAAACCTGATAATGGGATTCCAGGCAATAGGTTACCGTAACATTCTGAGCTCACCTAATCTTCTCAGGAATTGGTGGCTTGAGAACATGCTTCACGGTGCACCCGTCAGCCTGGTGGTTGTGGGTACACTGGTACATTATGAGGACCGGGTGTTCTTTCCCATAGTAAATGAATTGTTCTCCTTTCATAAAAAATGGGAAAAGCTTTTTACAAATGTTCAGGCAGTGAACAATATTGCACTTATTCAGGGATCCCCTGGTGAGTTCAGCGGTATGATTAAGCTGCTTTCTGAAGAACATATAATGTATGATGTAATAATCCCGGGACAGCCTGGAAGCGAAAAAGCTCCCCGCAACATAAATGATTATGACCTCCTTATCCTGGGGGATATTTCAGACATGAGCGATGAAATGACCAGAAAGCTTGACAATTACGTAGCAGGGGGAGGCAAACTGCTTGTAACGGGAACAACTTCAACGAGAGATGAAAATGGCATGCCTTTGAACAGGATAAGGCTTCAGTCGCTGGGTGTTGAACCTGATTATGATTTTTTTCCACGGTCGCAGGCAACCTATCTCAAGGTATCTGATAATGACAAACAGGCTTTTGGCCGGAATGAATTCAACGACTTTACCCTTATGATGATGAATTCCGACTTCCTGAAATGCAGAGTGAGGGATAAAGCAACCGGATACCTTAAACTCCTGCCAAGCAATATGTATGGTCCGGCAGAAAAAACATACTACAGTAAAAGTGATGTCTCAGATTTTCCTGGCATAATAGTAAACAACTATGAAAAAGGCAGAACAGTTTTTATTCCCTGGAGAATAGGCTCTGATTATAACCTTAAAGGAAATTATTCACAGAGGGCATTGTTCCTGGCCTCACTGAACAACCTTCTGGGGCTGCGGCTCTCGGTTGAAACAGATGCTTCACCGTTGATAGAACTGACACATCTCAAAAACCTTAACGGGGCATTCGAATGGGCAGGGATGATCAACCATTCGGGGTTTATGGGCAATTCGTTCCGCGAACCGGTTGCGATCCATAATACTACAATCCGCATCAAACCGCAGAAACCTGTCAGGGATATAATGCTGCTCAGATCAGGTGCCAGGCCGGGATACAAAGTTGACACCGATGGGTGGATTGAATGCACCATACCCGAGATCCGCGATTTCGAAATGCTGCTCTGCCTTTACAGGTAGACTCTGCTGAAGGTTTAAATCATAATAAAAATTTACCTGAAACAGGTAGTAAATTATCGTTTTGGGTAAAATAATTTATCTAAAACAATAACACTTTATAAGATTTCAGGGCATTGGTCTGTTTTTGCGGAATGATGCCCTCAGTTCCTCCATTTCCTTAAGATAGGTATTCAATTCATCCCTTGTCATCGGAAGCTTCTGGGTATCCAGCCATTCGTTAAAAGCTTTTTCATAGACATCTTTGTCTACGTCGAAGGCTTCATTAATATAAGGGAATCTTTTTGTTTTAATACACAGGAAGCTGAATTCGTCGCGTAGTGTAATATACTCGCTGTGCACCACGCAACCCTGCAAAAGATGAGGAGGTATTGCCACTATACCAAGTTTTTTGGCCAGGATTGCATCTCCTGGTAAAATCGTTACTCGTCCTATGCGAATAGGGGCATTTACCCATGCTATCATCATCTGCTGAATACCTGACGGATCATAACCCCTGATCCATCCGTTGAAATTCTCCCCGATTGCCTCAAGTCCTTCATAGTCCCTCAATGATCCATTGTAGATAACACCTCTTTTTGATGCATTTGCAATAGCGTTGCCAAGGTTGGACCCAATAAGTGTACCCCCTTCCATTTTGCCATAGGAATCAGCAACATATATATCGCCTTCCTGCAGTTTTATGATTGGTGCATAATTGGTCACTGGAGTGTGGGTACCCTCCTCCTTGGCCTGTGCCTGCACATAATTGTTGAAATCCGGTCTCAAAGGCATAAATTGAGCCGTAAGTGCACGGCCGGTCATAACTCTTTCAGGGTGAATTATATGCCATCCGTTTTCGTAAAGGCTCGCAAAATTCTCAAATACATTGCGGTAACCATGCATCCCCAGATAAGCCTGAATCTCTTCAAATGCACAGTTCTTAAGACGTTCCAGCAATTCATCAGGTACCTTTGGTCTTCCATCGGGGTATCGTTCACCTTTCCATTCCGGGGTTAGTTTCTTGATGACATCCGGCTGCCATACCACCTGCTGGGCATGAACTCCTGATACAATCAATGCAAGTGTCAAAACAAACAAAGAAATTCTTTTCATAGACTAGAAGTTTTAATTTGAGATATCAGTT
>CAZTJT010000031.1:0-53102 GCA_964613785.1 uncultured Rikenellaceae bacterium | reverse complement strand
AATCCTTTTCAATGATTAAATTTACCAGTCGGCATTTTTTTGTTAAATAATTAAAAACCAGTACTATGAGTGGTTTCTTTGGTGTTGTTTCCAAAAATGATTGCGTTGAGGATGTGTTTTACGGGACAGACTATCATTCACATTTGGGAACAAAACGGGCCGGCATGGTTTTTATCGTACCCCGGAAAGGATTCAGAAGATCGATACATAATCTTGAGAACAGTTATTTCAGAAACAAATTTGAAGACGAACTTCATGAATTCTCTGGGAATTCCGGTATTGGAGTAATAAGCGACACTGACCCTCAGCCTATACTTTTCAACTCTCACCTTGGCAGGTTTGCTATATCAACAGTAAGCAGAATACTTAACCTGGAAGATCTTGAAAAGCGTTTTCTGAATAAGAGATATCATTTTACCGAAAATTTTGAAGGAAATATTAATCCTACAGAGGTAGTTGCCAATCTGATTTGTGAAGAGGACAGTTTCATTTCGGGTATTGAAAATGTTTTTAAAAGCATCAGGGGTTCCTGTTCAGTACTCATCCTTACCGAAAATTGCATTATTGCAGCCCGCGATAAGCTTGGAAGGACACCAGTTATAGTTGGAAAGAAAGAGGATGCTTATGCAATAGCAATAGAGTCAAGTTCTTTCCCAAATACCGGGTATAATATTGAGTATTATCTGGGGCCTGGAGAAATTATACAGCTTACCTCAGAGGGTTATAGCCGCTTAAGAGAACCTGAAGATAAAATGCAGATTTGTGCCTTTCTCTGGGTTTATTATGGATATCCGCCATCATACTATGAAGGGATCAATGTTGATGAATGCCGTTATCGTTGTGGTGCCGCGCTTGCAAGGAGAGACAATGTGAATGTTGATTTTGTATGCGGAATACCTGATTCAGGTGTCGGTCATGCAATAGGTTATGGCAACGAAAAGGGTATTCCTTATAAAAGAGCATATTCAAAATATACGCCTACCTGGCCCCGAAGCTTCATGCCTCAAAACCAGGTCCAGCGCGACCTTGTCGCAAAAATGAAACTTATCCCAAACAGGGCAATTATTGAAGGAAAGAAGATGGTATTTCTCGATGACAGCATTGTTCGCGGAACACAGCTCAAAGACAATACCATTGACCTTCACAATGCAGGCGCTTCGGAAGTTCATATGAGGATAGCCTGCCCGCCCCTGCTTTTTCCATGCGAATTCCTTAATTTCTCTCAGTCAAGAACTCCTATGGAACTTGCCGGCAGAAAAGCAATTTTCCAGATTGAAGGAGAAAATGCCGACCTTGCCGAGTATTCAAATCCCGACTCTGAGAGGTATATGGATATGGTAAAAAAGATTGCTGAAACACTTAAACTCGACAGTCTGATGTATCAGCGGCTTGATGACCTCGTAAATGCCATCGGACTGCCCAAAGAGAAACTCTGTACTCATTGCTGGGATGGATCGAGCTATTGTTAAAGGCACAAGGCGCCGGGCACGGACCAGAGGGCTGTAAGCTCAGGGCTTGGGTATAGAGCAGAGAACACAGGGCAGCTTGTTGTTTACATAAACAAATTAATCTGATATTAAATGAAATACGTTGGTGCACATGTAAGCGCTGAAGGAGGAGTCCAGAATTCTCCTCTGAATGCTCATAAGATAGGAGCCAAAGCTTTTGCTTTTTTTACAAAAAATCAGCGGCAATGGTTTTCAGGACCTCTATCGAAAACCAGTATCTCAGAATTCCGCAATAATTGCGAAAAACTTGATTATAAACCATTTCAGATACTGCCGCATGACAGTTACCTGATAAACCTTGGTCATCCTGAAGATGAAGCTCTTGGAAAGTCAAGGGCCGCTTTTTTTGATGAAATGAAACGTTGTGAATTGCTTGGCCTCGACCGTCTTAATTTTCACCCTGGAAGCCATCTTAATAAGACCAGCATAGAGGACAGCCTGAGGAGAATATCAGATTCAATAAATCTTGCACTTGACAGGACAAAAGGAGTGGTCGCAGTAATTGAAAATACAGCAGGACAAGGTACAAACCTTGGACATGCATTTGAACAAATAAAAGAAATAATTGACCGTGTTGAAGATAAATCAAGAGTAGGTGTCTGCATCGACACATGTCACGCTTTTACCGCAGGATATAATGTGAAAACAACAGAAGGTTTCATTGAAACATTCAGGAAATTTGATGAAATCATTGGATTTAAATACCTGAAAGGGCTGCACCTGAATGACACAAAAAAAGAATTCGGATCAAGAGTTGACCGACATTCAAATCTGGGTGAAGGATTTCTCTGGGATGAAACCTTTTCATTGATTATGAACGATCCCAGATTTGACAATATGCCTCTTATACTTGAAACCCCCGAGGAAGAGCTCTGGGAAGAAGAAATACAAAAACTGTACTCGCTGATCATTTCTTAATGATCAGTGAGGCTGTATCAGAAGTCCGTTGGACCTTTGTGCTTGCTCCCGTCCCGTTAGCTTTCAGGACCTTCAGGCACCTTTTTGTTAGTGTCTATAACAATAAACCACAAAGTATCACAATGGCAGGCATAAAGGTTGTTAAAGACATAAAGCAAAAAGGTACTTTTGATATAATTTCTTTTACTTAAAATTCCTTTTTCCGATAGAGTTGTCAATTTTTGATTATCGATCCTTTAATGTCAACACTGAAACGATTGAAAGGATCAAGGATCCTGTCAATAAGCAAGGCCATTTCACCTCTTCTTATGGGCCTGCCTGCACTTTGAGGATCTGAACAACCTATTGATGAAAGCACACTTTCTACCTTCTGTGGATCGAGGTTTAGGTTGTTCCTTTCTGCAATTAATCTTAAAAGACCGACAGCCCGGTTCACACTAAGAGTATCCCCGGTAAGACTTATTCCATTCATTTCATAGAACTCATTCAGTCCTTTAAGTTCATGAATTAATGTAACATCCTCTGACCTGAAAAAAGTAAGATTGGACCATCCGGAATTCTTCCCAATTCCTTTCATGATGCCAGTCGATCCAATTCTTTGCATGGATTTGAAAAGAAAATGCCCGGGTGGAACATCGAGATAGGGCAGGAGGTATCCTCCGGCATCCAATAATATATTCTGCACCTCTCTAACAGGAATATCATTAATTCCTCTACCGTTTTTTACAGCCAATGCTGCCAGTGCTCCTGCGGCCTGTCCAATTTGCAGTACTACCGGTTGAAGCCTGGTAGAACCATTTACCAGATTTGTCACGGAGATTGATTTCTCAGCGACCAGCAAATCCTTTTTTTCTTCAGGAATGATTACACCAAGCGGTAGTCCGTATGATGGGACCGGATAGAAATGCAGATCAGGAAGGGAATCTGCACCCGAATATCTCGAATGATGGTGATCAATCGGGTAATCACCTACACCTATGCATGTCCTGTAAAGTTTATCTGACTGGTCATAAGGCCGGGTTATATGATTAATCGTGAACCTGACCCTTCCATGGATTCTTCTTGATTCGCGATGATAAGGAATGAAAGGAAGCATATCGGGAGTCGGAAATTCATCGTCGGCAAGACCAAGATTCCTAAAGCCAAGCTCATTCTGAATAAAGTACACGAAGGCGAATGTTCTCTTTCTGGCAGGTTCAAGTGCAGCTTTACGCTGCTCTCTTGTCATTTCAATAACGTTTACATAATAATCATTTCCCGATATCGGCCAGTTTATCATGTATTTATTGCCCGGCAGCTTTCCATATGTGATCATAGATTCTTTTGGCCATAATCTGTCTTTTGTCGACGTGGAAGTGCACAAAGGATTTATGCAGCTGCATGCAAACTCTAGTGAGTCATATCCTTCAGGGCGTTTTACCGGGATATGCCTTCCGTAATCCTTTAAGACGGCCACATAAGTAAGATCCTGAATTATTTCATTTTCCATTTCCGGCGCTATGTCTTCACCTGTGTCCTTTCTTGAATCCATTCCGATGTCATATTTTACACCGCAAAGTTTTGCCACATCTCCAAGTTCAGTCGCATCGATAAGGATACTGGCAGCATAGGCAGAAATAGAGTTGTCGTCTGTGTTTCTGATTTTCACCAGCCATCCTTTTTTCTTTTTAGTTACTGATTCAACATATGAATTAAAAACTATTTTCAGATTCTTTTGCTTGGCAGCCATATTTGAAAATATCCTGTTTCCGACAGACGGTTCAAAAAGGACATTGCTTACCCAGCCTGTCTGAAGAAGGGAATCACCTCCATAATACGCTGAAAGTGAATCTTTGAATTCTTTCCATATTCCGCCCTGCAGCCTGTAGTTACCGTCAACAGCACTTACCCCTGCACTTGTCAACATTCCGCCGAGCCACCTATGTTCCTCGGTAATTATGGTTTTTACTCCCATTCTTGAGGCCTGTATGCTGGCTGCTATTCCACTTGTACCTCCACCAGCAATAAAAACATCAGTACGTATTTGCCTTGTACATGAATTGCATGATAAAATCAATGATCCTGCAAATATTAAACTGATTGACAGTTTGCTCATTTTTGGAAAATATTTCTATTCTATTTGTTTTTTAGTGAACTTCATTAAAAACTCTGAATTCGTGAGTTTTTCAATTGCTGCCCTGTAGCCAATTTCAAATACTTCAGAAGCCTTTTCTGGATCAAGAATTTTATAATTTTTCAATTCAGGTGGTGCGATAAAAAGATCGAATCTGTCAGACTTTTCCAGAACTTCTTTTGACATGTTAAGCATGAATACTCTTTCCGCTATCTGAGTCAGACTTGTTACCGTTTCTTCGTAACCAACAGGATTTACAAATGATCCTATTATACTTTCGCATCTGTTTTCAAGCGGCCTGATTGGCAGGTTATCAAGTACTCCTCCGTCAACATAATGGATATCATTGATTATTACCGGTTTGAAAAGGACAGGAATGCTTGCTGATGCTATTACCGGATCAATAAGTTCCCCTTTACAGAAATATTCTGCCCGGCCATTATTAAGGTCAGTTGCTGTAACGTATAGCGGAAGCTTTAGTTCTTCAAAGCTTTTCGCACGCAGGTTTTCCCTGAGTATCTTTTCAATTCCTGATATCTGAAGCAAACCCTCCCTTGGAACTGTGGGTCTTATGTAATGCAAACGACTTGTTGAATTCATCATTTGCAGTATCTCCCGGGGTGAATAACCGTCTGCATAGAGAACTCCTACAAGAGCTCCTGCACTGGTGCCTGAAATCACATCGGGAAATATGCCAGCTTCGTTTAATGCCTGCAATACACCTATGTGTGCAAATCCCCTTGCACCCCCTCCACTCAGGACCAGACCCGTATTAAAAATATTTTCAGGCATTAGATTAATTCAATTAACAATTTGATATTCAAATATATAACCACAATTGCTATAATTACCAGCAATGAATTGAGGAATCTGCTGTTTGCATATTTTCCCATCACCTTCCTTGAGGAGGTCAGGTATATCTGGGAAGCAATAGTAAACGGAAGCTGAATACTGAGGAAGACCTGTGAAAGGATAAGTCCTTTAAAAGGATCACCGATAAAGAATATTATAACCAGGGCACCCAGGAGGGAGACCAGTACACCAGTCTGCGAATGGCTGTCTTTGATATCATATGGTTCCCTGAAAATTCCTGAAAAAATTGATCCCCCAGCCATGGCTGAGGTGATCGAGGAGGCTATTCCTGAAAAAAGGAGGGCAAGAGCAAAAACAACCGAAGCATTTGATCCAAGGAGCGGCTTTAAAAGGCTTTCAGCCTGCTGAAGTTCCACAACTTTGATGTCATTTGTGAAGAATGTTGCAGCAGCCAGAATGATAATTGCACTATTGATTGCCCAGCCAATTATCATCGACAGCAGGGTATCAGCAAATTCAAATTTCAATTGTTTCCTTATCACTTTATCATCCTGGATGTTCCATTGGCGGCTTTGGATGATTTCAGAGTGAAGAAACAGGTTATGAGGCATAACTACAGCTCCCAGGACACTCATTATTAGTAAAACGGAACCTTCAGGTATCGACGGTTTGATCCATGCAACGCCGGCGGCACCCCAATCGACATCAACAAGGAATATTTCATACAGGAATGAGATACCAATGAGTGAAACAAAACCGATTATCCATTTTTCAATTTTCCTGTAGGAATGTGTGAAAAGCATTATAATCACAAAAATAGTTACCAGTATGGAGCCCACTTTTATATGTATCCCGAAAAGCATGTTCAGGGCAATGGCGCCTCCCAGTATTTCTGCAAGTGATGTTGCTATTGATGCCAGTATCGCAAAAGAAAGTACAGGTTTTGAGATCTTTGGATTAATATGAATGGTTGCAGCCTCTGAGAGGCACAAACCGGTTGCTATTCCGAGATGGGCAACATTGTGCTGAAGTATGATCAGCATCAGAGTCGACAGTGTTACTATCCAGAGCAATGTATAGCCGAATTCCGAGCCGGAAGCGATGTTTGCAGCCCAATTGCCGGGATCGGTGAAACCTACCGTCACAAGCAGTCCCGGACCGATATATTTTAAAATATCAAGCGCACCAAATATTGGTTTGTGAACCTTTTTCTGCCTTTCTTTAAAAAGCCGGAAAGGATTTAACAATGATCTGAATCCTCTCATTAAAAAAAATGCATTAGATTATGAGGATTGGAAATGAATGATTAATTCATTGGACAAATATATTAAATGGATCACTAATAACATTTATAATGATGCCCTGTCCTTCTTTTTTTTAATTGATTAATTTTGATGAGCGATGCAGCTTTAACAATATTATTTATTTATCATGCAGTTTTTGTTGATAGCTTATGACGGAACCGATCCCGGTGCCCCCGACAGAAGGATGAAAGTAAGGCCTGAGCATCTTGAAAAGATTTCTGTCCTGAAAAAGTCGGGTGAATTTCTTCTCGGCGGAGCCATTCTTGATGATAAGGGACGGATGATTGGATCAATGATAGTTTATGAGTTTCCCGACAGGGAGGCTCTCGAACAACGGCTAAAGGAAGAGCCTTACATAACAGGTAATGTCTGGCAGAAGATTGAAATTCATCCTTACAGGCTGGCAAATATTGAATAAAAATCATTATAAAACAGATAATTATGAAAAGAATTTCATGTACATTTCTTGCAATAATAATTACTGTTGCTCTTCAGGGGCAGCAAGTATCTTCTGTATCGCTCCCATTCAAGATGGAAGAGCTTACATCTCCAGGGTTTGTAAGAGCAGCAGAAATTTCAAAGGGTGTCTGCATCATTCCTATGGGGATCATAGAAAAGCACGGGCCGCATCTGCCACTGGGGACCGATCTTTTTGAAGCCAGGGAAGCTGCAACGGAAGCAGCAAAAAAGGAATACGCCATCGTTTTTCCTCCTTATTATACAGGTCAGATCTTTGAAGCCAGGCACCAGCCAGGCACAATAGCCTACAGCAATGAACTTATGTGGAAAATGCTGGAGGAGACATGTGAAGAACTGGCAAGGAACGGCCTGAAAAAAATAGTCCTGGTCAACGGACATGGCGGCAGTACAAGCTTTCTGCAATATTTCTGCCAGTCGCAGCTTGCCGCAAGGAAAGATTATATCGTCGTTTTATTTCGTGAAAGCGATGACCAGGTTAATGGAAAAGAAATTCAGTCGCTGAAAAAGGCAAAGCTCGACGGTCATGCAGGTGAAGAGGAAACATCAATGATGTATGTAATAAGACCTGACCTTGTTGATGTCGGGGCTATTGCAAATGAATCAGGTCTCGATCAGAAACGGCTTGACAAACTGCCATTTGGCTATACAGGTATCTGGTGGTATGCATCATTTCCCAACCATTATGCCAGCGATGTAGCAAAACCCGACAAAAAGCTTGGTGAATTGCTGATAAAAAGATGGTCGGACCAGATTGCGGAACTTGTCAGGTATCTAAAGAATAATAATAGTATTGAACAGCTGCAGAAGGAATTCTTCGACCGGTCAGAAAATCCTTTGATGAAATAGGACAGATTCTTTGGTACCATAATATCAGAATCTGAAACTTCGGCTTATGCAACAGCGAAGTCTGAAAAGCAATATTCTTATCTTTTAATGAATTTCTCAGTGAATGTTCCTGATGTTGTTGTCATCCTCAGTATGTATATTCCCGGGGGGAACCTGCATATATCAAGATCTAAACCGTCCGAATTTATTTCTGATGTTATCAGAAGGCGGCCATAGATATCATAAAGCATTATCAAAGTAATTACCGAATTATTCCTTACCCTGAGAATATCCGTTGCGGGATTGGGAAACAGCTTCGGGCCATGATCTGCAGAAATTTCCTTTTCATAGGTTAAGGTTTCCCTGGTTGCGATCCAGTTTGCCGGATCGCTGTTGTCGAGTCCCGGATCCCTGAGCTTCAGATAGCAGCCGTTTCCATCTGCTTCGGGCCAGGGTATTGTATCAGAATAATAAACCTGGTCAATAACATTTCCGAAAGCATCTGTAAGCACTATGTTTTCCCCTTTGTTGGAAAGGCTTCTTGAATATCTGCCAAACGGGGAGAATCCATATTTTGAATAAAAAACAGAAGCATTTCCGGCGAGAATAATTGCTTCCTGCGGCGCTGCAACAGAATTTGGAGGGAACTGAAAAACCAGTCCGGTACCGCTGAAACAGATACCGGTAAGATCCACTGTCTGGTTTCCGGTATTTGTGATTTCTATAAATTCAAGGTCCTCGCTTTCAGGAAACTCATAAGAAGATTCGGGATGGTAATTGATTTTTGTTATTACCAGTGGCGGGACAGCTGTATTTTCGCACGAAGAATAAGATCCGATATTACTACTTATCCATGCAATCCTCAGTCTTAAAAAATTCTTAAGGTCGGCTATCAACCTGGAAAAATCAATATTATTACCCCATCTTGTATTATTTCTTCCGACGGCCTCACTGATTGCTGCCACGGTCTGGTCAATAAATGATTCTATAACAGTCTGGTTTAATGGTTGTCCGGGCTTAATAAGCTCATTCCATCTTTTGGCCAGATAGCACCTGAATGTTTGGTTATTGAAAAGTTCCTTCCAGAATCTTGCACCATCGTTCTCCCCGTTTGATAACTGCCAGACATTGGTTTTGCTTCTGTTGTATCCCCACAAAAAAAGATCGTTTCCATAGGTAAGATCAAAATCCCATATAGGACCGGCTCTGAGCTTACCGTTACGATCCTTGTGGAAAAATGTGCTGTACATATACCCGTCAGCATTGGAAGCAAGTTCATTCAGGATTATGAAATTGATGAACGATGGAATATCAATTACTGAAGGGAAACCGCTTACAGGAGATATATCACCTGCTATCGAGGCTGTCTGAAGAAGCTGAAACTGGCTGCGGATATAATCGTTCTGAGGAGTTGTGACATTTTTCGGTTTTGGAAGTTCATGGATAAAATCGACCCCTGTGCCAAACCATGACAGCATCTGCCATGCCACCGGATCACCGCCTGTGGTTTTGTCGCACTTTGTGATGTAGCCTCCCGTTACTTCGGGATATGAGTTGTCGGTGACATCTATTTTGGTTATGTTAACCCGGTTATCATCTGCCTTAATCTTCTCCTGAAGGACATAAAGGCCTTTATAATTTCCATTTATGATTACTTCACAATAAACGGTCCGTGAAGCATATTCACCGATATGCCTCGAAAGGTTATAGGAAAGGTAATCGCGTATAAGCGCCGGATCGAATACCATGCCGTTAAGGATCCAGTCATTCTCTTCCGGAAGTCCCAGAAGTTTTACATTATTTTTAGTTACATTGTCAGCCTTGAGAGTGGTAAATGCATACTGCTTCTTTTCAGTATACTGCGATGAGGAGCCCCTGATTTCTATGTCTATACGGCCATCATAATCAAGAAATGAAGGAATAAACTGATCAGTCACATAATTTCTTGCCCCTGGACCCCTGTAAATCACCTTCAGGTTTGCAAAGACACGGGGATCGTCTTTTATTTCAATACCTTTATCAGTATTGATTATCACAATGGGCAGATTGCTGTCTGTAAAATTCTGGGCAGGAAGAGGACTGCAAATGAGGACTAATAAGAATAGTATGAAAAAAATCCTTTTCATTGAAGGCTAAATTACAAAAAGAGAAGAAATATTTGCACGTGCAATGTTCAAAGATCCAAAGCCATGATGTTTCCCTTGTTATTTCGCTGGCGGAATGCTTTTACGCGGGAAACTGCGAAATACCGCCCAAAAATAAGGAGTCTTAAAAGGAGTCTTAAAAGGAGTCTTTTTTATCTTCCCCCGGTACTGAAGGAAAATGCTCTTTTCTCGTGATAACCTGTTGTTATCATCTGGGTGAAATAGAGAGAAAGGATTGCAAATCCTGTTCCAACCAGGAAAGGTAATCTCCAGTTTAGCATCCAGAGGGCACCTCCGAAAACAGGAATTATAACTGCTGAAATATGGTTTATAGTGAAGCCTACGGCGGTTGAGGGTCCCAGGTCTTCCGGATCGGCGGTTTTCTGCAGGTATGTATTCAGTCCTATTGAGAAATTGAAAAATATGCTGTCCATAATAAACAGACCGACAACTATCCAAACGTTGTTTATAAATGCATATCCAAGGAATAGGATGATGAGGCTGGCGCTTTCGAGTGAAAGGACAACCCGTTCGCCGTATTTGTTCAATGCTTTGGATATCTGTGGATTCAATAGATAGGTAAGAGCATAGTTAATTACATATATACCGGTTATAACCCTTAATCCCAGATTGTACTGTTCAACGAGCAGGAAAATGGCAAAAACGGTAAATATCTGGCGGCGTGTTCCTGCAAGAAAATTAAGAACATAAAAAAGCCAGTACTTCTTTTTTACTATAAGTTTCTTATGCTGATGCGGCATTTCTTTTTTTACCGGATTGCCGAAAAGCATGCTTATTCCTGAAAAGCATATAAGAATTCCCAGGAGAAGGAAAGTAAACATGTATGGAAGGATAAACGACAGCAACCAGATGGCGAAACCCACAGCTATGTTTGCCAGTGCGGTATATCCCCTCATTCTGGCGAAAACCACAGGTGATTCGGTGGTGTTAAAATACTGAATGGTAAGTGATTTGTTGGTAGTTTCGAAAAAATGAAATCCCACTGACATTATGAAAGTGGTGATCAGTAGCCCACCGAACGATGTGAATATTCCGGTAAATGCAGTTCCTATTCCCAACAGGATGACCGACCATGCTGACAGCCGGTGTTCCCTGAACAGCAGCAGCAGAAAAATGGCTGCGAAAGAAAGGAACCCCGGTATTTCCCTCACTGCCTGTGAAACTCCTATCTGGAATCCGTTAACTCCTACTATTTCCTTTGCGTAGTTAGTGAAAAGGGAGGTCCATCCCTGGAGGCCTGCATTTGCGCAGATCCCAAGTATCATAAGGTATCTGTACATTGGGTTCGATCGGAGGAGGTCCATCATCTGCTGAATAAGGCCGTAAATGTAATACTAAATGTAATAGGTGTCTGAATTTTCTTGCATTTCCCGGCCTTATTGTCAATTTCCGGGCGTGTTAAGCTGAAGTATTTTATGTCAGCTTTACCGCCAGTTTTACCGCCTCCACCATGCTTCTCTCCGACGCAATACCTTTCCATGCAATCTCAAAAGCAGTGCCGTGGTCGACGCTTGTCCTTACAAATGGAAGTCCCGCCGTCACATTCACTCCTGTCTTGAATCCCATAAGCTTCAGCGGTATATGCCCCTGATCATGATACATTGCCACAACAATATCATACCTGCCGTTCATCGCCTGGAGGAAAACGGTATCGGGTGAACAGGGACCCTCAACATTCAAACCTTTTTCCTTCATTGCCCTTATTGCTGGTCCTATTATTTCAATTTCTTCCCTTCCGAACAATCCGTTTTCACCTGCATGTGGATTCAAACCGGCAACCGCAATCCTGGGATCACTGATGCCAAGTTTTTTAATAACATCGTCTGCAAGCATAATTACTTTTTCAATCCTCTCCTTGTTAATTCCGGAGATGGCATCAAGCAGTGATACATGTGTTGATACATGTATCACGCTTAGCTTTCTGTCGTGAAGAAACATCGCATAATCAGATGTTGCTGTAAGACCGGCCAGTATTTCCGTATGTCCCGGATAGTTATATCCTGCAAGATGCAGGGCTTCCTTGTTTAAAGGGGCTGTAACTATTGCATCAATATTTTTTTTTTCAGCCAGTTCAACAGCTTTCTTTATTGCCTGGAAAGCTGCATTTCCTGACATTGCACTTACAATTCCCGGCTGGAATTCTTTCATGTCGACAAGATCAAGATCGAGTATATTGAGAACACCCGCATCAAAGTGACATTTTCCGGTATCCTCAACTCTGTTCAATATGACATGTTGAATACCAGGCAGAGCCGAAGCCGCTTTCATAATATCATAGTCACCGATAACAAGTACTTTTTTGTTTCTGACAGCTGGTTTTTCAAAGCACTTAAGTATGATCTCAGGTCCAATTCCGGACGGATCACCCATTGTGATACCGATTACAGGCTTTATCGTTCTGTTCATTTGTCTTGTCCTTCCCTTAAAAAATTCAGGATCCTGAGAATTGCTTCTTTTCTTCCGAATCCTCCGGCTTTTGTAACAACAGTGATATTCCTGAATTTCTCATCAATAAAATTACCATATGGTATTCCAGGTTCAATTTCTTTATGGATGACAGTTCCCGATACGTTAAGTGCATTCACGGTTTTTATTGCAGTATCTCCGCCGGTAAGAACAATACCGTTCACAGGGTATGTCTCAATAATTTCCCTGGTCAGTTTTCCCAGAAAGAATGCTATGTTCTCGCTTACTTCAACCGGGGTAAATCCCTTTTGCTTACCCTGTTCAACACTTGATCTGACAGAATCCCGCGACGCAGAGCTTCTGATAATGATATCCTTGTCTTCAGAGCAGGAATCATTGATTATTTCAAGGATTCTTTTTATTTCCTCTTTCTGTTTGCCGGAAAAAAGTTTATCTGTATCGATATCAATAACAGACAAACGCATGTTCTTTTGAGCATGATTTATCTGATCTCTCGTCACATTGCTTACACTACCTGCAATAACAATGTTTATTCTTCCGCGGATTCCTGTATTCAGGTACTGAGGCAGGAATTCAGCGAAGCCGGGAGATCCTGCAAACATAACCTTGTCCTTCAGTGGAGCGGTCACGGAAGCGATCAAATCCATGTCACTGTCATCAAGTGCATCAATTACAATTATTTCAATATTGTTTTTAACAAGCTGGCTTAGTTTATTTTCAAGTACCTTTCTTCCGGCATGAACAATTTCATGGCTGATCAAAGCGATCGTCTTGTCGGTCTGCCCTGAAATGATCTTTGGTATATATGAATCCCTGACAGGTGTACGTGGATCAGCCGATGCCTCGGTTTCTTGAAGCAGTTTACCGTTCACATAAACCATCCCGTTTTTTGTTATTCTTCCGTTTGAAGGGAATGCAGGTACGAGTATGGTATGGGCAATGCCAAGTGATTCCATCAGTCCTGCAATCTCAGCACCAATGTTACCCCTGAATGTCGAATCGATCTTTTTATATATACAGTCTGGCTTTCTTCTTTTCAGTATTTCACCTGTTTCATAAGCTTTCCGGTAAGCAGCATCTGGTGTTTCAAATCTGCTTTCGGTGTCAATTACAATAACATCAAAATCATTCCACAGCTTGTTGATTTTCTCGTTATTGCTTATTACCACGCTTCTCAGGTTTCTTTTGCTGAACTGCACACCGGTATCATTTGATCCTGTAAAATCATCAGCCACAATAACTATTTTCCCTGTCTTATTTAATGGATCGCTCATATGGGCTGAATAAATGGTAATGGGATAACCCCTCTGCACAAGTGATTAAAATCCGGTAAATTCATTTTTCTGATTAAACATGCTCACATTCTCCTTTATCACACTTATTTCTGCTTTGTTCTTAATAACATTCATAACAGCTTGTGATACATACATTTCATCAAGATGCAGGGTGTCTTTTATACGGATTATCCTTTCCTCCCCCGGCACAATGTAGCCGCAGCTGCGAAGGGCTATCTCTGAAGCTTCCCTGTCACTCTCAGCAACCAAGGGGACCTTCGCTCTTTCAAGGAAATTGCTGGTCTTTATATTTGTGTAGGTAACCTGGAAGTTGATCTTATCGTACAGCTTTTTCGTTATTACATCTGCCAGTCCTATGCCGATGGCATTGCCATGAGAGTTTTCAGTCAGATCTGAAATGACTATCGCGGTGATCTTTGGTTTTTCAGGCTCCTCCTGCCCGGTGATCCTTAATCTTCCTATTATGTTGGGATCCAGGCCAACCCCGCTGATATCCTTTCCTATCCTGTCGATCAGGAGAACGTCAATTCTGTCAACCGGGAATGATGGCATATTCTCTTTTGAGATTTGAAGAAGAGCAGGTTCTTCATCAAATATTTGTTCTCTTATCAGGGCTTTGATCAGCATCGTCTCGTCATATGCATTCTCAACAAGTGCGATTCCACCGATGATTTTGCCTGAAGAAAATATCTGTTTTGCAATTTTCGGCATTATCACGGCCAGGCCGTAGACCCCGTACCGGTGAGCTGCCGAAGCCTGTTTCTCTTTTCCAAGGCCGATAACCGACATTTTAACGAGACCGCTCTCATAAGTACTGTGGTAATCTGTATGCAGCTTGATCCTGTTAATCATTATAATCCCGTCTGATCCGAAGGCAGCTTTATCCATATAAACCGGTACCGGAGAATCACCCTGGGGAAGCTCAACAACTTCCATTGTTGCGACAACCGGAGCCCCTGTGTTCTTTTCCGTGATGCCGTAACCTGCAAGTATCTCCTCCTGACCCTCAGCAGTCGCACCTCCATGGCTGCCCATAGCCGGAACGATAAAGGGACTGGCATTTTTCGCTTTTACAAAGTCAGCAACTTCTTTTACTATGAGCATTATATTGCTTATTCCCCGGCTGCCGACCGCAAGGGCTATTCTTGAACCTGGCTTGATTAAATCATTGAACTTTTCAAGCTCTTTTGCCAGTTCTCCCTTTATGTTTTTCAGGGCATTGTCCGGAAAGATCTGCTTTATCTTTGTGAACTTTATATTATCCATTTGTTGTGCCGGTATGGTTGTAAATGAATTTTGACAAAATTTAAAAGTACGAAAATTAATCAAAGCTGTTTACTGAATGCTTCCGGGTCCGAAAAAATACGATTTATCCCGGTTCACAGTAAGAATATGCTCATTGCAATCACTGCAAGAGAAGCGCACAGGCCTATGATAAGAGTACCGAGGGTCTGAAGCCTGTAACCCTGGTTTACGCTCATTCCCGAGAACTGGGTTACAACCCAGAAATAACTGTCGTTTGCATGACTGGCGATCATGCCTCCAGCACCCAGGGCGACGGCTACAAGAGCACGTCCTGAGTCAGAGTCCATGCCGATTGAACCCAGGAGAGGGGCCATCAGGCTTGCTCCAGTTATTATTGCCACTGTTCCCGAACCCTGGGCTGTTTTAAGAGCTGCTGCTATTAGGACCGGCAACAGAATACTCAAATTTCGGGCTTCGGCAAGATTGGTTTTTATCACATCCCCTATTCCTGAATTCTGCAATACCTGGCCGAAGGCGCCACCACAGCATGTAATAATAATTATTGTCGCCGCTCCGGCTATTGCTTCTCCCATCCAGCCTGAGGCTGAGACCATATTCCGGGTCAGCTTCTGCGGTAGAAGGAAAGACAGCAGAACCCCGATAAAAAGTGCAACTACCGGTTGTCCGAAAAAACCAATGAGAGAGGAAACGCGGCCTGTTCCAAATGGAGACGAAGGTAATCCGCTTATTGATTTTAGGATAATAAGCAGAATAGGTACGATGATCGGCAGTACAGACTTAAAGATCGGAGGGATACGCTGCGGTTTTGCTTCAGCAACCGTCTTGTCGGAAAAAGGGTCAATATTGATCCTGGAAGCGATCCTGGTTGAAAACAACCAGCCGGCAAGTAGGGCAATAATACTTACGGGAAGTCCCAGAAGTATCACCAGTCCGAGATCTGCATTCAGGATACCAGCAGCTCCCACAGGTCCGGGTGTGGGAGGTATTATGGAATGGGTAATTATCAGTCCCAGGCTGAGTGCCATGGCTCCTGCTGCAAATGATATTTTGGCCTGTTTCGTAAGAGCTTTTGCCAGCGGCGACATTATAATGAATCCGGAATCACAGAAAACGGGTATACTTAGTATATATCCTATAATGCTGAGTGCCAGCGGGACATTTCTTTTGCCAACAACCCTGAGAGTACCGTCGGCAAGAGCAAAGGCTCCTCCGGTCTTCTCAAGGAATTTTCCTATTATTGAGCCGGCAAGGATTATTATGCCTATGAATCCTGCAGTATTTCCAAAACCCGTGTTTACTGATTTTACTACTTCCTGCAATGACATTGTTCCTGAAAATGCCCCGTATCCGAATGCTGTTGCCAGGAGAGAGAAAAACGGGTGCCATTTAAGCCTGGCTGTAGTGTATATTATGAAGGCGACGGAAATGAACAGCAGGATAATAAGCCACATATCAGCAGGAAATTTTTTTCAATTTAAAAAGCAAATAAATTTATTGAAAGTCTGTGATAAGCAAGTTAAAAGTCATGAATAATTCAATGAATTTAGGAAAGCGTTATAAAGGTGACAAAATTGCAGGCCCTTAAGATTGGTAGGATTATTGTACAGATCCTTTCATGAGGCCGGAAGACATACCTTCAAATCTTATTGCTGTTACTGATAATCAGCTGCTGGATGCCTATTCAAAAACAATTACAGGGGTCGTCAGGACTGTTGCCTCCGCAGTTGTTCATATCAGGGTGACTAAACAAATAAGAGATCCCCGAACTGGAAAAACAAGCGATCAATCACTGTTCGGATCGGGATTTGTGATTTCAACAGATGGATATATTGTTACAAACAACCATGTAATTGAATCCGGCAGCAGTATCATTGTAACATTCTCAGACGGGGCTGAACTGACCGGGACATTAATTGGCTCCGATCCATCAACTGATATTGCAGTAATAAAGACCTATGACGGTGATTTTAAACCCTTACAGTTTGCCAATTCGTCATCCCTCGAACCCGGCCAGATAGCTATTGCAATAGGTAATCCGCTTGGGCTGCAGCATTCGGTAACCACCGGTGTCGTAAGTGCCACGGGGCGCACATTAAGAGCCGTCAACGGGAGACTGATCGATGATGTTATACAGACAGATGCTGCATTGAATCCCGGTAACAGCGGCGGCCCTCTCCTGAATTCCGAAGGAAAGGTTATAGGAGTTAATACTGCTGTCATTTCTGCCGCCCAGGGGCTCTGTTTTGCTGTTTCGTCAAATCTTACAGCATATGTTGCGGGTCAGCTTATACTTCATGGCAGGGTTAAAAGGGCGCAGCTGGGTATATCTGCACAGCCTGTAAATCTTAGCCAGCGAATGATTGAAGTCAATCAGCTTAAGACAAAGACAGGAGTCTATATTTTTGAGATAAGCAAAATACCCGGGATCATAAACAATGAATTAATAATCGGTGACATAATAGTCGAGTTTGAATCAAATCCCGTTGCCACGGTTGATAATCTTCATAAATATCTGAACGAAAATGTTATCGGCAAAAAAATTACTATCGGACTCCTTCGGGGCGGCAGAAAGCAGTCTGTTACTGTTATTCCCGGTGAATTAAAATAAGGATCCTTCGATTCAGATCCCATATTCTACCATCAGGCGATATAAATCTTCGATTCGGAATATTTGCTTTTTGTCAGGATTCCCATAGGTTAACTTCTGCCTTGTCAAGTATTAATTAAAAAGTTCCTGATGCAAACTTGATCAGCCAAACTTATTAATCCGAAATCACAAATCCGAAATCCGAAATTGCTTTATAATTCTTATTTTTGGCAATCTAAAAACCATATAAAATGACAAACAGAAAACTTTCAGGGATCCTGGCATTCTTTGCCTTATCTGTAATTTTATTATTCCAGTTTTCATGCAAACCCGGCACGCCTTCAGACCTATCGAAGGAGAATATAATACCCAGGCCCGTATCGGTCGTTGCAACAGGTGATTATTTCAAAATGTGTGATAAAACGGGTATATATATCGCTAATGGGTCAGATGAATTAAAGCAACTGGCAGATTATCTGGCAGAAAGGATGAGACCTGCCACAGGGTTTGGTTTAAATATTGGTACTGCAGAAGGTATCCCGCCCCGGGGTAGTATTTATCTGACTTTAGCCGGAGCAGATACAATTCCTGGTGAGGAAGGGTATGCCATCACAGTCACAAAAAAACTTCTGACTCTTGCAGCAAAGACCCCGGCAGGTCTTTTCCGTGGAATTCAGACAATAAGGCAGCTACTGCCCTCAGAAATCGAGCTTTCCTCAAAACAGGAAAAGGAATGGAAGATAGCCACAGGTACTATCGTCGATTATCCGGTTTATGGTTATCGCGGTATGATGCTTGATGTAGCGCGCCATTTCTATGGTGTGGATGATGTAAAAAGGGTCATCGATCTTATCTCTGCCTACAAAATGAATGCGTTGCACCTTCATCTTTCAGACGATCAGGGCTGGAGAATAGAGATCAAATCATGGCCGAATCTGGCACTTCATGGAGGAAGCACCAAAGTTGGAGGCGGAGAAGGAGGATATTTTACACAGGAGCAATACTCTGAAATTGTAAAATATGCCGATTCGAGGCACATAACGGTTGTTCCGGAAATTGACATGCCGGGTCACACCAATGCCGCGCTTGCTTCTTATGCAGAACTGAACTGCAGCGGAAAAGCCACGGAGCTCTATACGGGAATAGAAGTAGGATTCAGCACCCTTTGCACAAAGAAGGAAATTACATATAAGTTTGTAGATGATGTTGTAAGAGAGCTTTCAGCCCTTACCACAGGTCCTTATATACATATCGGCGGTGATGAGTCGCATGTAACCAAAAAAGAGGATTATATACCTTTTGTGGAAAGGGTACAGGATATAGTATTGTCCCATAACAAAAAATCTATTGGCTGGGATGAGATCACCCTTGGTGTTCTCAGGCCGGGAACCGTTCCTCAGTACTGGTCAAGTGCCGATAATGCAAAAAGGGCTGTGAGCCAGGGCGCAAAAATCCTTATGTCGCCGGCGGCAAAAACGTATATTGACATGAAATACGATTCCACAACGGTTCTGGGGCAAAAATGGGCAGGTTATATCGAAGTTGACGTTTCGTATAACTGGGACCCTGCAACACTTGTACCGGGAATAGGAAAAGATAATATCATTGGTATTGAAGCGCCATTATGGACGGAGAGGGTTACAAATATGGAAGAGCTGGAATATATGGTATTCCCACGGCTGCCTGCTCTTGCCGAGGTCGGATGGACACCCGCCGGGCAGAGAAACTGGGATGATTTCAGGGTAAGGCTGGGAAATCAGGCTAAAAGGTTTGACAACATGGATATTAACTATTACAGGTCTGCGCTCGTTCCCTGGGCTGAATGAAATTGAAAATTTCGGATCAGGTGTTTCAGGTTTTAATCATATCGCTGTAAATCCGAAATCCACAATCCGAAATCCGAAATAATTACATTTCTGTATCCTGAATATTTCAATAGGCTGAAATATTCGTCAGTGTTTCATTAAATCATCATAACTTGCCTCCATCAGCAGGAAGAATGCCTGGCCTTCCGTCGCTGTTCCGGGCCTGTTGAAATTAGGCGCTCCGCAAACACCCTGTACCAGGCCATATTTGTCTACTTTATTATGTGCAGCCCTACGCATTTTCAAGGCATATTTGAGGTAAGAGCTGTCAAGCCATCCTCCCTTAACACCTCTAAAAATAGTATAAGCCAGCATTTGCGCCGTATTTGTCTCAACAAATGAAGAAGGATCATCAAGTATGTCATGAAAAAGACCGTCAGACCGCTGGTATTTCAGACAGGCGTCCAGAAGTTCTCTGATAAAACCGATTATCATTTTCTTATCCGCTTCCATCGACTGCGGAAGGGTTCCCACAACCCGTGTCATGCCGGCAGCAGCCCAGCCGTTTCCAACTCCCCAGAACAATCCTCTTTCAAACTTTTTCCTGTCCTGATCCCATATATGGTAGTACATTTTCTTTTCAGGATTCAGAAGGATCTTCCTGTACCCGACGATTTGCTTAACAGCTTCCTCCGGCTGACCGGCAACCACCAGAAATGGAGGCAGCATATAGAAAGCGTCAACCCATATCATATTTTCGATATAATTATGATATATGATGCCATCGGGGGTCCTGGGTGCTTTGTAAAGCAAGAATTCAAGCATTCTGTCGGCTGCAAGCTTTAAGGATTCGTCTCCCGTTTCCCTTGCAGCGAATAGAACGGGTTCACCATTTGAAGCGGGATCTGCAACAGGCCTGTCTCCTTCATTCAGTCCAAGTCTGCCATCCTTTTTCTGATTGACTACAGCATCCTTCGCCAGAAGAATCACCAGTTCCTTTTCCCCGAGTTCAAGCAGTGACTGTGCTGCCACACCCTGCTCCCAGGCCCTTCTCTGCATTGAAAGCATGGCATTTATCACCTTTGTTACCGTATCATTGCCTGTCCTTTCAATCCCATTACCAGAAAGAGTGACATTAATGTTAAATCCTGAAGGACAGGCATCTGTTGAAAAAGAATTTAATGTCATAAACAACAAAAGAACCGGACAGACTGACTTTGCCATAATCATGAATTTTAAAATAACAGATCAAAATGAAGTTCCTTTTTATACCTTTTTCGATTTGTAAACATACCAAAATATTGTTTATGAACTTCCTCACACAAATTTCCATGTTATCATCATGGTTCTGAGGAGTTATGTCAAATAAATATTGCTATTTTAGGTTTCTCAAACTTTTCATACCAATTTTCTGATGAAATGTCAAAGATTATAGATCAGACATATGATCTGATACTAAGAAAATACCGGTCAGTGATTGAGGATCTGGTTATATCGAAAATCAGTATCGGTTTATATCTTACTGCTGTCAGGCTTTCAGACGGGACAATAGGTACTTCCTCCACAATGACAGATAATTCACCAATCTGTGCAAAAGGCAACAGGGATTTCGGCGATTTTACCCCTTTGAAAATAGAAGGACAGAAAGTGCTAAAGATTCTTGAGACAAAGAAGGAGTCATCTGTGATACTATCGATGAAAACAGCTGTTCTGAATGCTTTGTCTTCAGGATTTATTACGCCCGCACGATACACGATAATTGATGATTGCGATCCTTTTGATCTGCTTGATCTCAAATCAGATAACACAATTACCGTAGTAGGGGCATTCCAGTCATATATTAGGAAGATTTCGAAAACTGCCAATAAACTTTTTGTACTTGAATTGAGTGAGAATGCTCTTTCACATGATCAGAAACAATATTACGTTCCGGCTGATAAATTCAGAGAGATAGTGCCCCTGTCGGATATTGTGATAATAACAGGACAAACTCTGGTGAACATGACAATTGATGATCTTCTTTCAGCCGTATCCCCATCATCAAAGGTTGTAGTGACAGGACCTTCAGGAAATATTCTTCCGGATGTTTTATTTGATAATAAAGTAAGCTTTATTGGGGCATTAAGGATTACCAGTCCTGAACTGTTGTTTGACATTGTCAGCCAGGGTGGTAAAGGCTTTCATCTTTTTGAATATTGTGCCCGTAAAATCTGTATTTTAAGGAAAGATGAAACACTCCCTGAGTGAAAAGTGGATCAAGGCTTCAATAATGGGAACTATCTGGGCTGCTTCGGAGATCGTTCTCGGAAGTTTCCTTCATAATCTTAAAGTGCCGTTCAGCGGAAACATACTGACGGCAATCGGGCTGGTTATACTTATTTCAATGAGTTTCAAATGGTCTGAAAGGGGCTTGTTCTGGAGAGCAGGACTTATTTGTGCACTTTTGAAAACCATGTCGCCGAGTGCTGTTATTTTCGGGCCGATGATAGCCATCATTGCCGAATCGATGATTCTTGAACTTTTTATCCGCCTTTCAGGCAGAACTTATGCAGGTTACATACTCGGAGCTATGGCTGCCATGAGCTGGAATCTTTTCCAGAAGATCATTAATTATATAATTTTTTATGGCGCAAGTATTGTTGACGTTTATGTTGATCTTCTTAAACTTGCTCAAAAACAGCTGAACATCAATACCGACCTGGTGTGGCTGCCAATAATTGTGTTGCTGATACTTTATGCCTTATTTGGACTTCTGGCTGCAATAACGGGCATAAGAGTAGGAAGAAGAATGCTGAGGGAACCAGGTCAGTTAACCGGGTCTGCACGGAAAGTACCTGTAACCGAGGTTTCAGGAAAATCAGGCAGACCATTCAATTATTCTGTCGCTTGGTTGATTATCAATGTGATCCTTATGCTCTTTTCCTTTTTTCTGCTCAACAAAACCCACTGGATAGTCTGGAGTCTCGCAATAACAGCTGTCATAATAATCTGGTCAATGAGATACAGGAGAGCTTTCAGGCAACTTTCAAAACCAGGATTCTGGATATTATTTGTGATCATCACTCTGATAACTGCATTCATTTTTACCAGAGCCCAATCGGGTGAAAATATATTGCAGAAAGGGCTTCTGACCGGATTTCAGATGAATTTCAGGGCTGCACTTGTAATTACTGGTTTTTCAGTCCTTGGCACTGAATTATATAATCCTGTTATCCGGAGTTTTTTCCTGAAAACAGCATTCAAAAACCTGCCTCTTGCACTTGAATTGTCAGCAGAAAGCCTGCCCTTTTTTATAGCAAATATTCCTGATTTCAAAACATTGATAAAGAATCCGGTATCAATTTTTTATCAGGTGATCTCCCATGCAGAAAGCCGGTTTGCAGAAATAAGATCAGGAATTTCATCTCCCAGGAAAATATTTATAGTGACTGGGGCGATAGGTGACGGCAAAACAACATTTATCAGAAATCTTACTGGAGTTTTCAGAGGAAACGGCATTAAATCAGGTGGTGTGCTTTCCGAACGGGTCATGAACGGGAGTCATGTAACAGGGTATGATCTGGTAAATATCAGAACAGGACAAAGAGAAGTATTGCTAAGGGAAAATGGTGAATGCGGGCCTTCATCCATAGGACGATATTCAATTTGCCTTGCTGCCGTTGAAACGGGGAACAACATCCTCATGTCCCTGGTTACTGGAAGTGATGCGATTGTTGTGGTAGACGAGGTGGGGCTTCTCGAACTACGCGGTGAGGGCTGGGCTGAAAGTCTTGAAAAACTCACGGAAACAAGTAGAAATCATTTGATCCTTGCGGTTCGTAATATTTTTCTTGACAGAGTGATTGAAAAATGGGACCTGAAGGATCCTGTAGTATTTGATGTTACCAAAACAACTTTTAATGATGCTTTTGCAGAAATACGCGGCAGTATCACTTAATCTTTTCAGCCTTTTTTCTCCGGTCGGTTTGTACATTATAAATGACATCTGAACAATCTCTTAAACTAACTGCCGGTAATTTCATATTTGATGGAGATGAGGAAGCTGTAGTATTATTAATAACAAGGTTTCTGACTTTAACAGCTTCAAGGGCGTAGGTATAATATTCTGCAAAAACACCCTCCCATGCAATATTTCCCTGGTCGAATTTTATATTTTCACCATTTTCAATATAAACAACAGGCACATCCGATTCATATATCTCTTTTCCCTGAATCAGGTTCGGCCTCAAATCGAAATTGCCTCCGCTTTCCTTGTCCAGACTGCTTTGCCGCAAAACAAATTCGAAGTTGCTGAAAAAAATATTAGAAAGTTTAGTCTCCTTAGAGGCATACAATAATATTGCATTTTCTCCCCTGCAGGTAATATTGTTAAAGAAAATGTTCCTGATGTTCCCGATCCTGTTTCCAGCTACTCCGCGCATTGCCGATATTTTTATAGGTTCTCCGTTTCCCCACCAGTCGCCCGTATGAAGACGAGTCTCGATCCTGATGTTGCTGAAATTCACATTGCTGACAGATCCTGAATCCCTTACGGTAATGTTAATTCCGCAATTGGAATCAAAGATTGTAATATTACTGAAATTGTAATTTGACATGTGATTCTGGTCCCATCCTCCGATCCTTATACCACTCGAGCGTGACTGCAATATACAGTTGGAAACATTTATATTTCGTGACGGTCTTAATATTCCCTTAAATCCGGGATCGCCAAAATGATGTGCATATCCCGCAAGTACAATGGCATCGTCGCCTGATGTTATAGTACACCCTGAAACATTTACATTGCTGCTGGAAACAATATCCAGGCCATCGTTATTGGGTATCATCAGGTTATTGTCGACTGAGATGCCTGTGACATTTACCCTGTCGCAGTGAACAATAAGTATTGTCCAGTAGGGTGCGTCGATACACTCGAATCCTGAAAGCAGCACCTTCCTGCAATTGCTGAATACTATCATCTGGTGATATCTGTCCTTGGGCATGAGGGGACCATCGCCGAGTCCGCTTTCAACCTTCCTGAAGTCATATTTCTGGCGTATGAATTTGTTAACTTCGCCCCTGATTACCTTGGCACTATCCTTATACATGAATTCAATCCCATTCCCCCAGATTTTTCCCGGTCCGGTTATCGAGACATTCTCTGCTTCTTCGGTATAGAAAAGACCTGCAAGGTGCTCCATCCGTTTCTGATAATGTGAAAGATCGGTTGAGGCTTTGATCACCGCGCCCATTCCGAGATGAAATTCAACGTTTGAACGAAGGTTGAGAGTTCCTGTAAGATACTCTCCCCTGGGAACGAAAACAGTGCCTCCGCCCTTCGCGTAACACATGTCTATCGCATTCTGTATCATGACAGTGGTTATTTCTCTGCCATTGTTTTTTGCACCAAAATCCATAATATTGTAAACCTCAGATTTTGAAGCAAAAGATAGCCCTGACAATAAAAGACAAAACAATGCACGCATATTATTTTTATGATATTTGTTGATTATTAAGCCTAAATTTAAACTGAAAATTTTTTAATATTCGTACTAATTTTTCACAATCCTATTTATTTACTATGAAACCCACATGTTTTGCAAACACAAACACTCATAAATATAATTTTATAAAACATGTGTGGTTCCATCATACCTTTAAAATCAAAATTATATTATGATGAAAAAGCTGTTACTATTACTGGTTTTACCCCTGGTTTTTCAGGCTATTAATGCCCAGAAGCCGCCTTTTTACAAGAATTTCACTGTTTCTGTTTATACTCGGGCCTACGAGGTACGCGATATGGCCGATTTGAAAAAGCTTGAACAGAGCTGGGACCTGATTAGCCGGCAGGTCAAAATAGACAAGATATATCTTGAGACCCATCGCGATAAACTGGTTGTAGATGAGAAAACCCTCGAAGGGGCAATAAAGTTTTTCAAATCTAAAGGCCTGAAGGTAGCAGGGGGAATAACATATACAATTGACGAGAGCAATAATTTTGAGACCTTTTGCTATTCAAATCCTGAACATCGTAAAATGGCCAGAGAAATAGCCGAATTTACAGCCAGGCATTTCGATGAGTTCATTCTCGACGATTTCTTTTTCACAAGCTGTAAATGTGATCTCTGCATCAAGGCAAAAGGAGACATGAGCTGGACCGACTTCAGGCTTAAGTTAATGACAGAGGCTGCAAATGATCTGATCATCAAGCCTGCAAAGGCGTTAAATCCTAAGGTAAAGATCGTTATCAAATATCCTAATTGGTATGAGCATTTCCAGGGCCTGGGCTTTAATATTGAAGATGAACCCAAAATGTTTGATGGTATTTATACAGGTACAGAAACCCGTGATGCTGTGAACAGCGATCAGCATCTGCAACAATACCTCAGCTATCTGGCAGCACGATATTTTGAAAACATTGCCCCGGGCCGGAATGGGGGAGGCTGGGTTGATTCGGGCGGGGCTTTCTATTTGGACCGCTACGCAGAACAGTTCTGGATAACTCTTTTCGCCAAAGTCCCTGAGATAACAATGTTCGATTACAGGCAGCTTCAGTCTCCGATAAGGTTCAGCCAACGGGCGCCATGGCAGGGTAACCAGACAAGCTTTGATTTTGATGCAATGATGAAGCCCTACCAGTCGGCCAGCGGTGAGACTATTCATCCAACAACAATTGCAAGAGCGGCAGCGGTTACATTTGAACAGGTTGATAAGTTCCTGGGTTTACTTGGCAATCCTGTAGGATTAAAAAGCTATAAACCATATCATTCTACCGGAGAGGATTTTCTTCAGAATTATCTTGGAATGATAGGTATTCCAATGGATATCACACCTGTATTCCCTGTTGATGGGAAGATGATTCTGCTTACCGAATCGGCTGCATTTGATCCGCAGATCGTTGCAAAGATCAAAAAGCGTCTTCAGGACGGCAGGAATGTAATGATAACTTCAGGACTACTGAGGGCTCTTCAGGGAAAGGGAATTGAGGATATTGCCGAGATAACCTATACAGACAGAAAAGCCCTTGTCTCCGACTTCAAAGCCGGTTGGTTCAGAAACTGCAGGTCGGAACAGGAAATCCTTATACCCCAGATCAATTACATGACAAACGATTCATGGGAAGAAGCTTCGGCAATAAAGGGAGCCACCGGCTGGCCAATCCTGCACCGCGCTCAATACTCAAAGGCTAACCTTTATGTTCTGACCATTCCTGAAAATTTCTCTGATCTGTATCAGTATCCGGCCGACATTCTTAACAGGATACGTGCTGTTGCTGCCCAGGATTTTAACATAAAGCTTGAAGGGCCTTCCCAGGTCAGTTTGTTCTGTTACGATAACGGGACATTTATTGTGGAATCATTCCTTCCCGACCCTGTAACCGTAAAAATAATTGCTGAAAAGTCAGTGAACACGCTGGAAGATCTGTTGTCGAAGGAGATTCTGAAAGGTACAGATATCCCTCTTCCGCCATTCAGAACCAGACAGGCTGTTGCCACACGTAGTTTTGAAATTACGGTTAAACCGCATTCCTACAGGGTGTTCCGGATAATGCCTGAAGACAAATAAAGGGTCAGTAGTATGACTATCTGGGTGTAATAAGGATAACCCTGGTTCTTTCAGCAGGTATCATAAGCCTGAAAGTTCCGGCTTTAATTTCAACGGTATTTCCCCCGGTCATTTCACGGGCAGCATATTTATCCTTTATTCCAAGCTTTCCGGCATCAACCTTTACATTGCAGTCTGTATCGCGGTCAGAATTGTTCCTTATGGTGAAAAATATCCTGTCGCCCCTTCCGAAACGCTCTATCCTTATTCCTTCGGAACCTGACCTGGCCAATGTAACAGGTTCCCAGCCGGCAGCTGAGATCTCTTTTATGAGAGGAATATATTTCTTGAAAAAAGGCCTTCCGTTTTCGATTTTCTGCTTGTCCTGCCAGTAAGGATCATTGGAAGCATCTACACTAAAGAATGATGGAAAGAATCCGTAAGCCATCATTTTTTCAAAATATACTTCATAACCAAAGTATGGTGCTTCGGTAAAAGCCTTATCATTCAGACCTTCATTGAGCAGGAAAACAATTGGCTTGCGAAATGAAACGGCCCTTTTGAAATCAAGCGCATCCACATCATGATCATAGGATGAATACCAGCTTAGTTCAGCTCCGAACAAGTCGAGGTTGGATGCTGCAAAAGGATTCCATCCGTGTCCGTTGCCCATTGCCAGTTTTCCCTGAAGATGCATTTCGTCGGCAATCTTTTTCATGAATTCAAATTCCGAACTGAAATTCCAGATTGCAGGTTTTCCGACTGATACTGAAAAAGTCAGAGGGTAGTCAGCAAATGCAAAGTGCTCTTCCCGGTAATTGAGGTCGTGATGCCAGTTCCATTCCATCGAATCAAAATAGATCCCATCCACATTCATTTTGCGTGCAGGATTGATTTCTTCTTTAAGAACGAACTGATACCTGTTGAACCCCGGGATTTCCGGATCACAGTTGGTTGTGATACTGGCTGCCCATCCTGTCCTGAACCATGGTGTATTGAGCCTTCGTGCCTGCCAGCGGCCATTTTTGTCATGCGTTGCACTGGTACTGAGATATTCCCTGTGTCTGGCGGGAATACTCTTTTCCGACACCAGGGTATCATAGGGAATTGTCTTTGTTGATATTGGCAATTGTACATCCCATGGCTCAGTGTACTGAAAACTAAGAACGCCGGTTTCCCTGTCGGAGAGGATATTCGGTATATTCTTTCCGTCTTTCATGTCATTACTGCCCCATGATGTCTCATGAAAAGCAAAACCAAAATCGCTCCATCCGGGGATTGACCTTAGAGGAGTGAACGGCAGCCATATTCCTTCGGTTATAACTCTCTTCCTGAATGCTTCTTCATAAATTGCGTAATAGTGTTCAAGTGCTTTCCTCATTCCCCACTCAGGTTCAAAATCAAATCTGACAATCCTGAAGAAAGCTCTGTCAGGGAATTTAACGGTAAGAGGACTTGTAGCAAGGTCAAATTCAGCAATAAAGCCCACGTCTTTTTTTCCGGCCAGCCTGTAAACAACAGGAACAGACATATTAACACCGATTCCGTACCCTTGCGAATCTGAAGTTATTGCTGCCAAAGGATAATACGACATTGATCCTTTTCCTACAGGATCGCCGTATCCGCCTTCACGTAGGCTTTCAGAATTAAAGGCACCATCAGGAGGAAGTACAGTTCGTATGCCTACGGTGTCGGTATAAAGCATGCCGGCTTTCATCATTTCGGTCTTATCAAGGCCACGATACCATTTCCAGGTTTTTGCATCAAGGGGGAAAATGACCCTAAGTGTTGCACATGAGTTACCGGGTTTAAGATGGATCAGCTCGCCATTGATTTCCGTAAATGCCGGTCTGAGAATCTCATGAATGACTACCCTGTAAGTATCATTCATGTAAGTTGATATCTTCGTGCTGAATGTAATTTCAGTCGTGACAAGCGGCAGCTTTGAAACCTTTACCTGACCATTTCCCAGTTGTTCATATTCAACCGCTATTGAGGGTCCAAATTTACCGGATAAAGATTCAGAAGCAGTTGCAGTAAAAGGTTCGGTCAAATTCAGCAGACAATAAATCAGACATGACATTATGAACCTGATGGAAATTTTTCCAGATGATTCCATTATGATTAAGCTTTAGTCCAGTTCCTTTGCAATTGACATGGCTGCAATAGTTCCGTCCGCGACAGCAGTGGTTATCTGACGGTATTTCTTGCTTATAACGTCACCAACAGCATATACACCAGGAATGTTTGTCTTCATATCCTCATCGGTTTTAATATAGCCCCATTGGTCGAGTTCCAGCTTATCCCGGAAAAGACCAATATTCGGTTTCATGCCTATGAAGATGAAGACCCCGTCGCTCACCAGCTTACTCCGCTCACCAGTCCTAACATTTTCCACTTCAGTTATTATTTTCTCACCTTCTTTTACGAAAGCTCTTGGCTCATGGTTAAAAAGAATATTGATTTTTGGATTTTTAAATGCCCTTTCCTGAGCTTGTTTATTAGCAGTAAGCTTATCAAACTGGTGAACTATAGTGACTTTACTGGCAAACCTGGTAATATATTCCGATTCCTCGACAGCGGAATTGCCTCCTCCGATTACTATTACTTCCTTATCATTGAAATATTTTGCATCACATGTTGCGCAGTATGATATACCTTTGCCCTTAAGTTCCTTTTCCCCGGGAGCTCCAGTAAGGTTTGGGGTTGTTCCGGTTGCTATTATTATCTTCTTTGCTTTAACGGTTTCGTATTCATCAATTACCACTTCTTTTTTTATAAGATCGACGCTTGTAACGTCAACAGCCACTTTATAAATAGTTCCGCACATTTTTGTCTGTTCACTCATATTGTGTGAGAGCATATATCCTGCCTGGGGTTCAATGAATCCGGGATAGTTTGATATCTGATGCGTTGTTGAGACGTGCCCTCCTGGTAAAGCGATATCTATCAAAACGGTATTGATTTTGGACTGACAGAGGTAAAGGCCGGCGGTAAGTCCTCCAGGTCCGGCCCCAAGGATTATTACATCAAACTCGGAAGTTGTCGGTTTTATTCCTGATTTGATCTCCCGGACTCTTTTTTCAGGAAGCATGGAATCGAGGTTGTGTATTATTTCGCTTCTTTTAATTCCACCATTAAGTCTTCCAGTCACCTCTTTCCCGTTGTCGAAAAACAGCAATGTTGGAGATGATTTGACACCAAGCTGTTCAGCCAGCTCACGGTTTTGTTGCCTGAATATTTTCAGGAATTTAATGTCGCTTCCGTAAAGACCTGCAAGATCTTCAAATTTCGAAGCAAGAGCTTCACAGGGAGGGCATTCTGTAGAGTAGAAATCAAGGATGACCTTTCCTGACCTCAATACCTCTCTCTCAAATTCTGATGAATTGATTTCTTTCATAGTGTACTTTCAATATATGCTTTAAATCCTATTTCCATAAGTTCTTTAACCGGCCTGCAGTCGGGTGAACATATTTTCCCTGTCCTGTTCTTTGCTACCGATCCGCAGCCTCCGCCACAGGCAAGTTGTGTATTGCATTCCCTGCATTCGGCAATGGAAAGGACATCACGTTCCTGCCATTGTTCAATAGCTGATTGGTCAAGTGCAACTTCGGGATAAAAAGTTCCGAGTGCTTCATCCGACTTTCCAACTGTTGCAGTGCAGGAATAGATCTTTCCCGTATAGTCGAAAGCCCATTCTGTTTTGCAGGCCGGACAGGAGTCAAAGAGCGGCTCGGGAAGCTCACCGGTTTCTGCAAGGTATTTTGATATTGAATAGGCAGGTTTGTAAAATTCCTGAACATAGGGATGCTTTTCAATGATCTCAAATATGCTTTCATAAAGTGATAGCCTGTCAAAAAGCTTTTCTGGCGATGACTGGCAGTGATGCAGTTCATAGTTTCGTCCTATCTGAGTTTTGAAAAGCGAATTCCTGGTCCAGCCTTTGTCAATGGCAAACTGTGCAAGGTCAGGCAGGTTGCCAATGTTTTCCCTGTCAATGACCACCCTGAGGTTGACATCGATACCGGCTTCAAGGCACGAGTCTATTCCTTTCACGATCTTTTCAAAAGTGCCGCTTCCTCCTTTCAGGAAACGGCGGCTGTCATGAACCGGTCCGGTGCCATCAAGGGTTACCTGTATTTCCCTGATCCTGCCTTTCGATAGTATGGGAATATATTCTTTAAGATGGTAGCCGTTGGTAACGAAACAGAGCGCCAGACCAGCCTCGTTGGCTTTTTCGATAATATAACTGATCTTTTGCTTCTGCCTGCTGCCACCAAGCAATGGTTCTCCCCCGAAAATGGTAATATATGTACGGCGGGATCCGAACTCTTTTCCGATGTAGCTGAAGAAAGCATCTATCACTTCCTCAGCCGGACTGTTCTTACTGTTTTGGTATTGATCCTGGTAACAATAGGAACATGCGAAATTGCAACTATAGTTAGGTACAAAGAATAGCTGGATTTCATCATTTTCCATTGTGTCGGCAAAATCGAGATATCTGTTGCGATATTCCCGGGCTTCCAACAATTCGTCGGCAATGTATCCCTTTTCGGCAAGCTCAGCCATAAAATCAGGGTCGGAGGGATCTTCACCCCTTCGTACTGCTTCAAGCTTTATGACATCATTAGAGTCGAGAATGTCAGCATTCCCGGAAAGAAGATTCACAATAAAATATTTCTCTGATTCCCTTATCCGTGAGAAAATATTGAATCTGGAATATTTCATCTTTACTTTAATGTCAGCTACCTGGAAGTAAACATTCAGACTTACAATCAGATAACTTTATTTTACGACAGAGTTTCACGGAGAAAATCCTATTAACTCTGTGGTTCCCTGTGTTCCCGATAACTATCGGGACTTTGTATCCCTCAGTGAAAGTTCTTAAATTATTGGTCAAGCCCTTATATTTTATGTCTTACACGTTATCAGTCGTGGCAGCCGGCAACAGTTTTGGATATTTTTGCACAGCACTGGGCAATTTTTGTCTTAACGGCATTTAGCCTGTTCTTTACGAGACTTTTCATCTTATTTACTGTTATTTGTTTAACAATATCTGGTTTACTGCTTTCACAAGGTGCTCTTTGGGAAGCGCTCCCATTGCCACTTGAGGATTACCTTCGGACGGAATAAAAAGCAGGGTCGGCAGCCCGGTAATCCCGAGGTTCTGAGAAAGGATCTTTTCCTTTTCAGTGTCAACCTTGTAAACATCAATTTTTCCCGAATATTCCTTAGCAATTTCCTCAATCAGGGGCGACAGCTGCCTGCATGGTCCGCACCAGTCAGCATAGAAATCGATAAGAGCAGGTTTTTTGCCTTCGAACTTCCACTCCTTATTGACATCGTAGTTGAAGATCATCTTTTTGAAGCTCTCATTCGTCAGCTGCACGACACTTCCTGTGCCCCCTTTTACTGCCGGAGCAGCAGGAGATTCCGCAGTACATTCAGCAAATATCAAAGGAAGCATAATTATGGTAAAGAAAAAATACTTTTTCATCTTATCACTATTAATTAAACATTAATTATTATTTCCGCAGCTGCATTTGACGGCCTCTTTGCTACCCGCAACAGTCCAGCTTGATATCATTGCTTCCCCTTTTTTATATGGGGATGATTCTTCCAGAATGCTGACCGAATTGAAGCCGGCCTTTCTGAGCTGATCAAGGTACTCATCGCGTGTTACAGCGCCAGCCCAGCATTCAGATACTGCAACAGGATCATTCCTGTATTCTTCGGGTATGGGATTTAAAGCATATATGTCACTTACAACAAAACGCCCACCGTGCCTTAATATGCGATAAATCTCGTTCCATACGGCCTGCTTGTCGGGAGAATGATTGATTGTACAATTTGAGATCACCAGATCAGCAGTATCATCAGCGAGAGTTATCTTCTCAAGTTTACTCAATATGAACTCTATATTCTTTATGCCAAGCTTTTCAGCTGTATTTCTGGCCCTTTGTATCATTCCTTCAGAAACATCTATCCCGTAAACAAATCCTTTTTCTCCCACTGCCTCAGCCAACCTGATGGCATCGGTACCGCGCCCGCTTCCAAAATCAACACATATCTCCCCCTCAGACACTTCAGAATAGTTTATCGCTCCTCCACAGGAGAGGCAGCATTCCGACTCAGCAAGCGCTGAGTACCTTTTGTCAATTTCAGAATAATCCATTTGCAAAAAAGCCATTTTTATCATACTATGTTTTCTGGTGCCTGATCATAAGTTACTGCAGAAGCTTCTAACCCGGAACTTTAAACATTAACCAGGGCACAAATATAAATAAAAAGGATTAAATCGCAATAGTATCACTTAAATCTTTTTATTATCACTATTTTTTTATTTTTGTGAAATAAATTGTTTTGATCCACTATTATGCCGTACTTGGGGTATTCCAACGGAATTGAATTTAAGATATTCCGGGTAAAAAAATCCCGGTTACCCTCAGTCACTAAGCCGTTATGATGTTATGAGAGGGCATCGGATTTATTTCAAATGAATATGGGAGTTATTTTCAAAAGGGAACTTACTGAAGCAAGGCTTGCTGAACTTTTCAAAAGTGATGAAAAATGTCTGGAATTTTTGGCTGAGGTGAAATGGGAGAATGGATTCACTTGTCGCAAATGCGGAAATGATAATTACTGTCAGGGTAAGACGCCTCATTCGCGCAGGTGCACCAGGTGCAAGACTGAAGAATCGGCAGCAGCAGGGACAATATTTCATAACTGTAAGTTCCCGATTCACAAAGCTTTTTATATAGCCTACAATGTTTGTAAGGGAAAAGAAGAGCTTTCGTCATATGAACTGGCCCGAAGGCTTTCGTTAAGGCAGATGACATGTTGGAAATTCAGGACCAGGATAAATAAGGCTATTGCTCAGATGGAGGTTCTTACTGATAGTGAAAAGGCCTCTCTGCTAAAAATAATGAAATGATTGACTTATAGTAAGGAGTGCGGGAAATTAAATTCTGATCAGGGTCAATTGTGGAAGGCTGAGTTTCAGCTGCTGATAAAAAGACTTTTGCTTGAATATTCCGGATCGCAGGTAAGGTTCACTTTGAGTTTTCTCCAGCCTGCTTCGTCGCCCGGGGTTGGGATATGTGTCAGATGTACCTCACAATCGCGAAGCCATTTGAGGTTTTCAACAGCCATTTTTGCTGCCGGATTTGATAATGCACTTATTCCAAGGACTATAAGTGTCTCATCAACATCGAGGCTGACCATTTTCCCATTCAGGACATCTTTCTTGAGATGTGTTACGGAGTCAATTATATTTTCAGGAAGAAGATACATTTTATCTGGCAATCCTGACAAATGTTTAGTTGCATTCAGTATCAGGCTTGATGATGCGTTCATCAGTGTCGAATTTTTTCCAGTGATGATTGTCCCGTCATGAAGCTCGATAGCTGCTCCGCTGAAGATCCCGTCATTACCCTTGCCGCAATTCCTGGCATCCTTGGCTGCTTTCCTTGCAGGCACCACTACTTTTCTGTCTTCAACTTTTGCTCCTGTGGTTTGCATTATCGACGTGATTCTTTTTAGGGTATCGCTGTCGACCAGTCCTATCGCATATTCAACTGTACATCTGAAGTATCTTCTTATTATTTCCTGGTAGGATGCTTCCCGGATGACGGCATCGTTAATTATACCGGCACTGGCACGATTAACTCCCATATCGGTCGGGGAGAGGTACATCGATTCGCCGCCTGTTATCTTTTCAATGATCCTTTTAAGCAGATGAAATGCTTCAATGTCACGGTTATAATTTACTGATTTTATGTTATATGCTTTAAGGTGATATTCGTCTATCAACACCCTGTCCTGAAGGTCCACGGTCGCCGCTTCATATGCAAGATTAACCATATGATCTACCGGCAGATCCCATATAGGAAATGTTTCAAATTTTGCATATCCTGCCTTGACTCCGTTTTTATACTCATGATACAAGTTAGACAGGCATGTGGCCAGTTTGCCGCTACCCGGCCCCGGCCCTGTTACAATGACAATCGGACTGGTGGTATGAATGTATTCATTTGCCCCGTATCCCTGATCACTAACTATCAGGTCAACATCGGTCGGATAACCTTTTGTGGGGTAATGAAGATAGACCTTTATGCCTCTCATTTCAAGTTTGTTCCTGAAGGCTTTAGCCGGAAGCTGACCCTGGTAGCGTGTAATCACCACAGCTGTGATATCTATACCCCACTCCCTGAAATCATCAATAGTTTTCAACGCATCAACGTCGTAGGTAATACCGAAATCAGCTCTTACCTTTTGTCTTTCAATGGCTCCTGCATGAATACACAGAATAACATCAATCTTATCCTTCAGCATCTGAAGCAGACGCATTTTAACATTGGGATCAAATCCAGGTAATACACGGGAAGCATGGTAATCATACAGTATCTTACCTCCGAATTCAAGGTATAGTTTATGATTGAACCGGTTCACTCTTTCAAGGATCGCAGAGGTCTGTTCCTCAAGATACTTTTCATTGTCAAATCCTGTGCGTTCTGAAAATGCCATTACATTATCCGAAGGTTATTTTTTGAATAAAGACTTTCAATATTAGGAAAATTTTCATTTCATGGTATTTCCCGATGATTATTAAAAAATCACGGTATATATTCATAGATCTTACTGAGTTTCGTCCGGATCTTTTTCGGGAGATAGTTACATAATGCATTTAAGGTTTTTTTGGATAACAAAGTTTATGTAGTTTTGATAAGACGTTGATATTTCCTGGTGGCAGTTGTAAGAGATAATATTGTTGATTATTTTTCCTGAAGGCATGGGAGTAATAATTTTATCATTATGAGACAGGCAGTTATGATTTCTCCCGGGATGATTGAGTTCAGAAATGTCTCCGATCCGGGTCCTTTAAAGCAAGATGAGGTTTTACTCAGAATAAGGAAAATCGGCATCTGTGGTTCTGACGTGCATGTATTTCACGGTAAGCATCCTGCCACGTCATATCCTGTTGTTCAGGGCCATGAATTCTCTGCACGCGTGGAGTCTGTAGGTAAAAATGTCACCAGTGTTATACCGGGGATGAAAGCCACTGCCAGGCCGCAGCTTGTTTGCGGTGTGTGCAGGCCATGCAGGAGAGGACAGTACAACGTATGTCAGAAACTAAAAGTCCAGGGATTTCAGGCGCAGGGAGTTGCACAGGATCTGTTTGTGGTAAATGAGGAAAGGCTTGTTATTCTGCCCGACAGCTTTACCTATGAACAGGGAGCGCTTGTAGAACCTTCTTCAGTAGGAGCTCATTCCACAAACAGGGTATCAGACCTGAAAGGTAAAAACGTAGTGGTATCAGGAGCAGGAACGATTGGAAATCTTGTTGCCCAGTTTGCTGCAGCAAGAGGTGCAAAGAAAATACTGATATCAGATATAAGCGATTACCGACTTGACATTGCCAGGCAATGTGGTATTGAAGGGATAGTAAACATAAGCAGGATTCCTTTTAACGAAGCAGCAGATTCATTCTTCGGAGACGAAGGATTTCAGGTTGGATTTGAAGCCGCCGGAGTCCAGGAATCTTTGGATGCACTTATAAAAAATATCGATAAGGGAGGAGATATTGTAATTCTCGGTGTATATTCAAAAAATCCGGTTGTAAACATGTATTACCTCGGAGAGCATGAGCTGAATATTTTTGGATCAATGATGTACAGACACGAAGACTACATTGCTGCCGTCGAAATGATAAATTCGGGGAGGATAGTGACAGCACCCCTTGTTACAGCCAGATTTCCTTTTGAGGAGTACACCGATGCTTACCGATTCATTGAGAAACAGGGAGATAAGTGCATGAAAGTAATGATTGAACTGTAAATAATTTTCCATTTTAACAAAAGATGTTCATTACCAGCCATATAGCGCAAGAAGAATCTATAAATGGAATTTCACGAACAGATTAAACTGAAATTTATTATGAAAGGAAAAACAGTCCTGTCGGTTATAAGTGCAATCCTAATAATATCTTTATATACAACCTGCAATACAGTGGGCGATTCAAAAAGGCAGGAGATAACAGGTAAGCCTGACACTGTATCTGTAACATCCTCAAGAGATCTTTCAGGCATTAAGGTGGGTTACTGTACTCCTTCGCATAATGCTCCTTTTTATGTAATACTTACTCAATATATAAAGGAATATTCTGAAGGATACGGAATGAAGTTTTTTTCAGCAGACGGACAGGACGATATTATCAAACAGATTACTTCACTTGAGGATCTTATTGCAGCAGGGGTTGACGTTCTGATACTTAATCCCCTTGACCATAAGGCTCTGGTACCTGCAGTGAATTCAGCAGTAAAGTCGGGCGTTCCTGTATTTATCGTAGACAGCGCCATTGATCCTGATGCGGATTACATAACATCGGTCCAGGCAAATAATGAAGGCAATGGTGAGCTGATAGGTGAATGGGTTGTAAACAGGATGGGCAATACTGCGATAAGGGCGGCCATGATTAGTGGGAGTCAGGGTAATCCTGTTGGAAGAGAAAAGCGACTTGGATTCATCCGTGGATTTACGGAGGCTCAGCTGATGGCCAAAGGTAAAGCAGAAATATCCATTGTTGCCCAGGGCTGGGGCAACTGGACCAATAATGGAGGGCTCAAAGCAATGGAGGACATTCTTGTAGCTAATCCTGATATCAATCTGCTTATTGCTGAAAATGATGCCATGGGCATGGGAGCTCTGAAAGCCATTGAAGAATCAGGGAAGGCCGACAAGATCACCGTGGTGGGTTTCGACGGCCAGAAAGAGGCATATGAGCTGATAAAACAGGGCAAATTCGGGGCAACGGCGCTGAATAGTCCCAGGGAACTGGCAAAACTGGTGGTCGAAGCAGTTGTCAGACACCTGAATGGCGATAAACAGCCCGATAAGATAATATACACACCGGCAGTCATTATCACCAGAGAAAACGTCAACAATTATTATGATCCCAAAGCTCTGTTTTAAAACATCGATCACAGATATAAAATATGAACTTTTAAACAGGCAGAAAAGAATACTAAAAGGATTTTAATGTTAAGCAAGAATCAAAGAATACCGGACCCGGTTTTTCCCCGGACGGTGGCAGTGGTCTTCCTGCATATATTCTGATTATAAATATCTGTAAAGTGTATCGGGTTGAACTGATAAATATTTCAAAATCTTTTGGGGGCATTGCTGCGCTTAAGAATGTCACATTAAAGGTATTACCCGGTGAGATCCATGCTCTGGTAGGGGAGAACGGTGCAGGTAAATCAACCCTTATGAAAATATTGTCGGGTGCCTGTACCAGGGACTCCGGCAGGATCTTTATTGATGGCAGGGAAGTACAGATAAGAAACACTCACGACAGCAAGAAACTGGGAATAGGGATCATCTATCAGGATTTTTCGCTTGTGCCTGCATTATCGGTAGCAGAGAATATATTTATAAGCAAATTACAATTAAAAGGTTTCTGGATGAGGTGGAGGGAATTGAAAAAAAAGGCCTCCGAAGTAATGGAAAGCATAGGATTCTATATTGACCCCTCAGTCAAGGTGGCTGATCTGAGTGTAGCCGGCCAGCAGATAGTTGAGATTGCCAAGGCCCTTTCTGAAAATGTGAAAGTGCTGATTCTTGATGAACCTTCGGCAGTGCTGGGCACCGAAGAGATAGGCAAACTTTTCAGCACCCTTCAAAATCTTAAAAAAGAGGGTGTTGCAATAATCTATATTTCGCATCATCTTAGTGAAATCTTCAGGATCGCTGACAGAATAACTGTGCTTAAGGATGGTGTGTCTTCTCCGGGCCTGAAAGTGTCGGAAACCAGCAAGGAAGAGGTAATCAGGATGATGCTCGGACGATCGCTGGAGACAATGTATCCATTTCGTGATCCCGTAGTTGGGGAGGAAGTTTTCAGAGCTGTCGGAATTACATTCGGAAAAAATGTTAATAATATCAATTTATCAGTTAGAAGAGGAGAAATACTGGGTATAGCCGGACTGGTAGGCAGCGGTCGCACTGAAACAGCCAGAGCAATCTTTGCTGCTGATAAAAGGGACAAAGGCACTCTTTTCATGTCGGGCAGGGAAGTAAGCATCCATTCTCCAGCGAAAGCGGTAAGGCAGGGAATGGGTTTTGTCCCGGAAGACAGAAAACAGCATGGTGTGATTTTGCCACTTCCGGTGAAGGAAAATATTAGTCTTACCGGTTTCAGCAAAATAACCGGCCCCCTGGGTTTCATAAGGAGGGAAAAAGAAAAAAGCTGTATAGATGATCTGATACGCATTTTAAAGATCAAAGCTGAAAGCGGAGATCAGATTGCGGGAACACTTAGCGGGGGGAATCAGCAGAAAGTTGTTCTTGCTAAATGGCTTAACAGAGATTGTAGAGTCCTTATCGTTGACGAACCTACCAGGGGAGTCGACATAGGTGGCAAAGTTGAAATTTACAACCTGCTTTGCAAGCTTTCGGAAGATGGATTGGCAATAATTATGATCTCATCTGAAACCCCTGAATTAACAGGTCTATGCGACAGGATAATAGTGATACGTAAGGGACAGATACAGGGTGAACTGATGAAGAAGGATTTTTCCGATGAGGAAATATTGAGATTATCAATGGGTGTATCCAAGAATGAGATTTTAAGTCATACGCGGCGATGAATTTTTAATGATGTCCGGATAATTTATTACAGGATTATTTTACATATATATGTTAAAATGGAATGAAGAATAAGACAGGTTTGATATCGATATTGAAACATGTAATCAGGTACAATGTGGTTTTAGTTTTCCTGATTATGCTTATAATCTCGGCAATTGTATCTGATGTTTTTTTCACAGCCTCCAATCTTTTCAATCTTATAAGGCAGGTCACTCCTGTTGGCATAATAAGTATGGGAATGCTTATGGTCATACTGACCGGCGGAATTGATCTTTCAGTGGGATCGGTTGTAGCTATGTGCGGGGTACTTTGTGCTATATTTACAAAGACCATGTCATTGCCACTTGCAATAACTGCTTCAGTATTATGTGGACTATTAGTCGGCAGCCTTTCAGGTTATCTGGTATCATTTCATAAGATGGCTCCTTTCATAGCAACGCTTGCCCTAATGTCGATTGTAAGAGGACTGGGATTTATTTTTTCAAAGGGTGCCCCGGTCCTGGTAGGTGAAAATGCAGCTGCACTTACTGATTTCGGAAGCGGCAGCTTTCTGGGATTTCCCAATCCGGCCTATGTTCTTTTACTGACTTTTGCGTTAACTGCCGTTTTCCTTAAATATAACGTTTTCGGAAGGATCGTTATCGCCATCGGAAGTAACGAGGAGGCCGTCAGATTGTCGGGAATAAAAACAGCTGTATACAAATTCAGTGTTTATGCCATAGCAGGCAGTTTGTCTGCAGTGGCTGGTATCATTACAACGGCAAGGACTGCTGTCGGATCCCCGGTAATGGGAATGGGTATGGAACTGGATGTTATCGCCACTGTGGTTATCGGAGGTGCAAGCCTAAACGGGGGCAAAGGCTCGGCAATAAACACCCTTCTGGGGGTTCTGATCCTGGGAATGATAGGCAACATTATGAACTTAATGAATATTCCGGCCTATTCACAGCAGGTCATAAAAGGAGTGATCATCATTTTTGCAGTATTGCTACAACGGGTTCAGGTCAGGGCCGAATGATTTACAATATATGCAGCAATATTTAAAACTAAACCAGGAAAATCTTTCACGGCTTCCTGAGGAAATCAGAACCCCGGGATATAACAGACGGCAGGTGAAAGCCGGAATTATCCATATAGGAGTAGGCGCTTTTCACAGGTCACATCAGGCATTTTTCACCGATCAGATACTGCACAATTCCGAAAACTCCAACTGGGGTATCTGCGGGATCGCATTGCTGGAATCGGATCGCAGCAACTACAATGCCCTGAAAGCCCAGGACGGTCTCTATACATTAACCGTTGCCAACCCTGACGGATCATCTGAAACAATGGTACCGGGTTCTCTGATTGAATTTATGTTTGCTCCGGAAAATCCAAATGCGGTGATTGAAAAGATCGCACATCAGGATATAAAGATCATTACACTTACGATCACAGAAGGAGGGTATAATTTCAATTCAGAAGGTGAATTTCTGATGAACCAACCATTGGTACAATGGGATCTAAATCATCCCGGTCAGCCGAAAACGGTCTTCGGATACCTGACCATGGGATTAAAGCGCCGCATGGAGAGATCGCTTAAAGGATTAACGATCCAGTCGTGTGATAATATCCAGAAAAACGGTGATCTGCTTAAGAGAATGCTTCTGACGTTCATAAAAGTGTCGGAGCCTGACCTGGCTGCCTGGGTTGAAAGAGAAGTAACTTTTCCCAACAGTATGGTTGACAGGATAACTCCTGCCGCAACAGAATCCGATAGTGAATACATCAGGAAAGCTTTCGGGATTGAAGACAGATGCCCAGTCGTTTGCGAACCATTTGTCCAGTGGGTTATCGAGGATAATTATTCACAGGGCAGGCCCCGCTGGGAATCTGCTGGAGTTCAGTTTGCCGGTGATGTTGCCCCCTTTGAAAAAATGAAGATCCGCCTCTTAAATGCCGGACATTCACTTCTTGGATTTCTGGGCGCATTGCATGGTTATACATATATCCATGAAGTAGTTAATGACCCTGTTTTTGCGCGTCTGCTGCGTGATTTTATGGATAAGGAGGTAACACCGGTTCTGGATGAAGTTCCGGGAATAAATATGAAAGAATACAAAGACATGCTTTTTTACAGGTTTGGAAATCCCAGGATCAGAGATAGGGTAGCAAGGATATGTCAGCAAAGCTCGGCAAAAATCCCCAAATTCCTGTTGCCAACCGTTCATGATCAGCTTTTAAGAGGGGGGCCCGTGGAGCGTTCAGCGCTCGTGATCGCCGCGTGGTGCAGATATTCTGAGGGGATAGACGAGAAAGGGAAAAAATATCAGATCGACGATGAGATAAGCAATATCCTACAGGCAAAAGCAATCTCATCACATAAAGATCCTTTGGCTTTCCTTGAGATCGAAAAGGTTTTTGGGGATTTAATTAAATCCGAAAGATTTATTAAAGCCTATGTCAGATCCCTGGAATGCCTGTATCATAAAGGAGCCTCAGCATGTGCAGTCGAAATAAGCGGCACATCTTTCTGATCGGAAGGATTGAGTTCGTATGTAAATCCTTTTTCCGAGGCATTGATCATGATAATTTTAAGTGCAATCAGGTTTGAAAGTATCGATTCGGCTCTGTATACAGATATTCGCGCAATTTTTCTGAATTTTGAAAGAGTTATCGGTCCTTTTTTCTTCAGATGTTCCAGTAAGATGTTTTCAACATTGCCAAACTTCACAAGTACGCCGGAACTTTTTTCTTCTTTTTTCCATACCTGTAGCAGTATCCGGTTGGCCGCCAGGTTCTGATCATTATGCCGAAAGTAGGCTATCCATCTGCCGTTCTCGTCCTTCGCCTGATAAGGCCTGCGGTTTCCCTTGCTGACATCAACCTCAAGAATGGTTTTGTTTCCCGATGAATGCTGTCTTATAGTATAAGTTATTTGCGGCCTGCAATAAAGATGAGCTGCAGTATCTACCATATAGATCTCCTCATCGGTTTTTATTCCTGCTATCCTTCCGTTATCCCTCACACCAATAAGTATCCTGCCGCCGTCGCTGTTCGAAAAAGCTGAAAGAGTCCTGGCTATTTTCCTGCTGTCGGAAACACAGTATTTGAAATCAAGCCGCTGATTTTCTCCCCCTGATATCAGATCCCTTATATGCCTTTCCATTTTTTCAGCCGTTTTCAGGATTCATCTTGTCAATCCATAAGCCATCTTGTTTCATACAGATCCAGCCAGGAACCGGCAGAATGTTTTTATGGTCGTACAGATCTGCCCTGTTATTTTTTTGCCTGAAATGATTCCCTGGCCTGAATGGCTGTTATGGATTCATTACGAATACAATCTTAAAAATACAAAATAGCCGGATGCAATTAAAATTTTATTTGCATTTCGGGTCTACAAACCTTCGAGTAAGGTTCAGATGGAAAGGGTTATTGTTTTTTAAACGACTCGACAGCTTTATGCCAGTCGTCTGCAGGAGTGCCTGTTTCTCCTCGGCTGATCCTGTTTTGATAAATTTCGTATGCTTTCCTGCTTATTTCTTCTTCACCGGGCATTTGTGCGGCATCTTTTTTCCCAGGCTTTTGTCCAATTCTTGTTTTCTGGCCCGAAGCTTTTTTAGTTTCAACTGATTTTGCTTTGCCTGTTGTTTTCTTTGATCGGGCGGCCGGTTTTACTACTGATTTTTTCATCAATTTCAGTTTAAAATTTCCAAAATAAAAAGCGGTCAAATTTACTAAATTCTTAATCCATCGTGCCGGAATTAATATAATACCGGCTAAAATGTTTCAACATTGTCTTAACAAAATTCAGTGGAGTTTGTTTAACGGCGACACAAAAATATTATTTATGAATAATTATCGAATAAGGTAAAATAATCTACATAATACATAAAGTAATTATTGTAAAACGATATAAAAAATTATCGTCATGCAAAATACGGAAATTTAAACAGCAGTTAAATTAAAATAGAATTCATTACTTATAATCGCTATCTCACTTCTTCCGTTTTGGCTCACTCCCTTGTTTTGGCTCACCCCCATGTTTTTGGCTCACCCCCCATGTTTTTGGCTCACCCCCATGTTTTTGGCTCACCCCCCTGCTCCCCTAAAGGGGGGTAAGTAGCAGTATTATAGTTATATAGCCCCCCTTTAGGGAGGTTGGGGGGGTGAATAAGGTCAAGGGGTTTGGGGGGTAAACCAGATTGGGAGGATTGGGGGTAAACCAAATCAGGGATATGATGTACCAAGCCAATTCAAAGGCTGGGTGGTTTCCCAAAATAGATGGCATCACTTCCTTCTTCATCAATAAAAATTACCGATATCCTTACCCGAAGCAACTAAAAGCTGTAAATTGAAAGAAAATTAAATACCGATATGAAAGCAATTCTCATAGGAGCAACAGGTCTTGTTGGTAACCTGATACTGAAAGAAATACTAAATGACAGTCATTTTACTGAAGTCAGAGTCTTTGTGAGGAAACCGACAGGAATAACCAATTCAAAAATGATTGAAATAGTAGATTCCATGACAGACATTGATAGTCTGGCCAAAGATATCAGGGGGGATGTCCTTTTCAATGCTATTGGTACGACATTAAAAAAGGCTAGCAGCAAAAAGGAGCAGCAAAGGATTGACAGGGATATTCCGATAGCATTTGCGAGGATCGCATCGGGTAACGGAGCAAGGCTCATGCTTAATGTATCGAGCGTGGGGGCCAGCATAAAAGGTAATTTTTATCTGCGCACCAAAGCTGAGATGGAAAAGGGGACGGAAGAATATTTTCATGATAATGTTTTCCATTTCAGACCGGGCCTGCTTGATGGCAAACGCAGTGAATTCAGGCTTACGGAAAAAATTGCATCAGTCATAATGAAAGCAGTTGATCCGTTTCTGACAGGTACTTCAAAAAAATACAGAAGTATGCCGGTGGAGAAACTTGCCAGGGCAATGGTTAATCTAAGCAAAAATCCTTCGGGTGTACCCCGTATCCTGCATTACCCTGAGATCATGAAGTTTATCTGATCCGGCGAAAATTCAGAATCCCTGGTACCCTGCATTAATTGCAGGGTGTAAATCCAAATAAATTTGACTTTTGCTTTTCACTCACGTAACTTTGTTATAATCAGGTTCTCTATATTCTTTATTCCAATTAGGTATAAAGCGCATCTGGCTTGGTAGTATAATCTAATAAAGTGAACCTATGAAAATTATCGTCAATACAATACTTGCGTTCGTGTTTTTAGGTCTCACTGTAATATGCCCCGGATGCAAAAAGGTTAAGCTGCCCTCCGTGGAAACTTCCAGATAAGCGATGTAACGGAAAATGAGGCTTTTATTCATTACAAGATCCACTCGGATGGTGGAGGATTTATAAGATGCCATGGGGTATCCTGGGATTTAAATCCGGATCCCTCCACTTTCCTAACAACTAAAACTGTTGAACAAGGGGGCCCATACGGAAGTTCATACGGGGAATACTGGGCCTTAATAACAGGGCTCGGATCTGGCAAAACTTACCACGTCAGGGCTTATGCAACCAATTCGGCAGGGACATCCTATGGCGAGGATCTGTCTTTCAGCACTAAAATAGTATTTCCTCCGGAAGGTGTCAAGACAAAACCTGTTACAACCGTGGGATCCTGGGCAGCAATCTCAGGAGGCAGCTTCACATCATCAGGAGGTACATCCAACATTGAATGCGGCCTGTGCTGGGATGTAATTCAGGGACCAACCACCGGATCAAACAGGGTCTTTTATAATTCAATTGACATATTTTCCTATACAAGCATAATGACAAATCTTGCCCCAAATACTACATACTATGCCAGGGCTTATTTATCCAATGCCGCCGGAACCATTTATGGCAATGAGATATCCCTGACAACAACATCAAATGTGACAGATATTGAAAACAGGACATACCATACCGTAAATATCGGCGCGCAGGTGTGGCTGATGGAAAATCTGTCCGTTACAAAGTATAACGACGGTACTCCAATTCCGCTTGTAACGGATCAGGCAGTTTGGAATAATCTTAAGACACCTGCTTACTGCTGGTACAACAATGAGAAACCCGTAACCGGAGACTTCCGGGGCGCACTTTATAACTGGCATGCGGTAAATACAGGTAAACTCTGTCCGGCAGGCTTTCATGTGCCGACAACAGGTGACTGGAATGTTCTGACAGAGTATCTCGGCGGACCTTCTGTAGCATCTGGTGAATTGCTGAAACCCGGTGAGATGCAATGGGCCGATGTTGAAGGCAGCGTGATCAGTGACAGCTGTCTTTTCTGGGGTATTTATTGTGGAACAAGGGACACCATTATCGGATTTCAGGGAGATAATGGATGCGGGACTTTTGAAAGTACATATCTCTGGTCATCAACTCCCGAAGGAACCTCACAGGCATTGGCCTTTATTCTCTATCTGGGGAATACTGATGAACATGAATTCAGCCGGAAAAACGGTTACCCGGTCAGATGCCTGAAAGATTGAAACCATACCCCTGATGACGGAGCAAACCCCAATTCTGAAAGCACACAACATCCGGAAATCCTTCGGGAGAAAAAGTGTGCTCAAAGGCATTGATCTTGAACTTTTTCCCGGTAAAGCATATGCTATAGTCGGTGAGAACGGAACCGGAAAGACAACATTATTGAATATCCTTGCCGGATTCTGGAAACAGGATGAGGGTACCATACATATCAGTCGTCCCCTTGGCTTCTATCCCCAGGAACCTTATCTTTTCCCAAATCTTACGGTGAATGAGAACCTCAGACTGTTTGAACTTGCCTACGGCATTAATTTCGGACCTGAGGACGAAAAAAAATCTGAATACAGGGAATCATTGATTCAAACTTTCAAACTTTCGGATTATGGGAGATACCATTGCTCAAAGCTAAGCGAAGGTACCCGGCAGAAACTGAATCTGGTCATTTCACTGCTGCATGATCCGGATCTGCTATTGCTCGACGAACCCTATGCTTCATTTGACTGGGATACCTATTTAAGATTCCTGGATTTTTCTGAAAACCTGATCAAACGTGGAAAGACAATACTGATCATAGCTCACTTCATATATGACAAAAGCAAAATCGATACTGTCTGGGAATTAAAGGATGGATTGCTTGCATGCAACTGAAAAATATATCATATAACCTCAGGCTGCTGTTTATGGAAACATTCAGAAGCAGAATAACCTTACTGCTTCTGATATTATTGCCGGCTGTCTTTTACATCATAGCGATATATACGACCAGCACCGTCCCGATCCTGATAAAAATAGCCTCTGCTCCGGGAAATGGAGTATTCCTGATTGAACCAAGGGAAATAGGGCTGATATACATAGGACTGGCAGCAACCGGATTCATTGCATCATTCTTTGCCCTGAACCTCATGCAAAAGAATACCATGGCCAGGAAGAGGCAGTTATTGTGCGGTTACAGCCTTACTGAGCTATGCCTGTCCAAATTCCTGCTAATCCTGGCCATTGTCCTGTTTCTTGGTATATATACCTCATTGCTGGGAATTATTCTGATGGATCCGAAGCATATCCCGGGGATCGTGCTGGGATATATACTTTGCGGATTTGTATATGGTTCGTTCGGCCTGCTGGCGGGCGCTCTCTTTAACCGCGAACTTGAAGGAATACTGGTCATTGTCCTTCTGGCAAATGTTGATATAGGATGGCTGCAAAATCCGATTTTCTATGCAGCAGCCCCCAGCAAGATGATAATAAAATATCTGCCGGGCTTCAATCCGTCGCAGGTGGCAATTGTCTCAGCTTTCACTGATGTTACATCTGGCCGGCAGATACTTCTCAGCCTCCTGTACGGATCATTTTTTCTGATAATCTCAATGATCATCTTCGGAATAAAAATGAAAATGCTTTCAGGATCCAGATCCTGAAAACGGGGAAAACTTAAACAGAATGATTTGTGATTAATTACTATACCAGACAATTAGATTGAAACCGTTTATTAATATATTCAGAAATAATGAATTCAGGCTGGAGAAACTCTACTGCGATTCGGTTGATGATTCAGGAAACTGCTTCATAGTTTACATGGCAAAGCTTGATTGGCGGTTTTTCAGTTTCTGCTATTCAGGGCTCATCTATATTGATGGAAAAGGTGTTGTGACCGAAAGATCATCCTTTAAAAAGATCGAAATTCCGGGCGAGAAATTACTGACAATCAGCATCAGGAAACCGGGAATCGAAGGGACATGGAAATGCACTGATCCTCCGCTTGTTCGCACATTGCTCAGGGATGAGGTTGAAGGCGAACTGATATGGAACTGTCACCATCCAAAAGCGGTAACTGAAATAAGGTATAGCAACATACTCCATAAAGGCATAGGTTATGCTGAAACGCTTGTTTTGCCCTTGATGCCGCACAGGCTGCCGGTTGATGAAATCAGGTGGGGACGGTTCCTTTCAGATGCAACAACCGTTATATGGATCTGCTGGAAAGGGGCAAGACCTCTTAATTTACTGTTCCTCAATGGACACGAATATTCCGATGCGGAGTTCTCAGACAAAAGGATATATTTCGGAGAAAGACTTTTCTGTCTGAGTTTTTCCGAGGTCAGAGTGATCAGAAAGGGGACATTAAACGATCTTTTTCCGGGAAAACATTTCCTTAAATATGTAATCGGGAGAGGCATAATGAAGAGCATGGAAACAAAGTATATTGCAAAAACATGCTTCAGCAGGAACTCAATTATTATTACAAACGGTTGGTCAATCTACGAAGAAGTAATATGGAAAAGATAAAACATCTGACTGCGAAGGCTTTATATGGCATGCTGTTTGTGGCGGCAGTTCCGCTTATTCTTGTTTTCTGGGCACGATATACGGAAGATGTTGTCAGTCTGCCTGTTCCTGTAAACAGATCATTCGGTTACATACTGATTATCGCAGGTTTATCAATACTCATCACAGGGATTGGTTATATCATGAAAGTCGGAAAGGGTCTTCCCATGAATGCCTTCCCTCCTGAAAAATTTGTGAAGAGCGGCATTTATGCTGTTCTGCGACATCCGATTTATACGGGAGCTGTGCTTATAAGTTTTGGAGTGTCAGCCGCAGCGCAGTCGGCATCAGGATTCTGGCTTGTGAGCCCTGTTCTTGTTCTGCTTATTTCAGCTTATGTTACAGGATTTGAGAATGAACGTACACTGGCTGTATTCGGACCTCAGGATTCTAAACCATTTTTTTCAATGCCTGATGATTCGGAGAAAAAACCTTCAATATCCGACAGGATATCAACTTATGTGTTTGCATATCTTCCTGTTCTTATCCTTTATGGGATTTTCAGGTATAAAGGAGCTTCCGGAGACTCCCTTCAATTAAGCCTTGATTTTGAAAAAACATGGTCCCCCCGTGAAGTCTATGCGGTATTGTATCTGTTTGCATTCATCCCTTTCTTTGTTGCTCCAATCTTAGTTAAAACAAAGCGGCATCTTAGAAATTATATAGGTGATATGCTTTTTGGCACTATCGTGGCCGGACTGCTTTACTTTGTGGTTCCATTATCTTTTGAAAGGAATGATTTTACTACAAGAACATTTTCGGGAGAGTTGATAATGTCATTCCGGCAGCCGGGACCAGTCAACGCGGCATTAACCGGAATATGTGTGTTTTGTACCCTTATTCCCCTGAAATATCTTTCAGCCATATCAGGAAATAAAAAGTTACTCTGGTTTATTCCTGGGATACTGTTTATATATTTAGGGATTACCTCCGGAGACTATTCTCTTATTCCCTCCCTGGCAGGACTATTAATTTTCTTTCTGATAATCTTCAGGACAGTAATCTGGAATTCCGTAAGGAGGCTATCGGAAAGAATTGCCAACAGCTGGAAGGAATGGAGGTTCGGTCCTTTAAGAATAATCAATCATGGCTTTTATGGAGGTGCTTCAGGTTTTACCGGGATGCTTATTGCAGGATCATTTCTCGGGAAGGAAGCTTTTGCGGGATTTGTTGTTGTAATAGTTATGATCATCGGTGCCGCGCTATGGGCACAGATTATTGAAGGTTCCTCAAAGCTTTTAAGGCCATACGGGTACTATGGAGGGCTCCTGGGCGGGATGATCGCCTGTGTGATAGTATCACTTCTTACACCGGTGTCTTTCTTTTACATTCTCGGGGCTTTTGCAATGGCAGCACCATGGATTCAATGCTTCGGAAGGCTAAGATGCCTTGTCCAGGGATGCTGTCATGGCAAACCATCAGCCAGCAGTATAGGACTTAGGTTTGATCATGCAAAGTCAAGGGTAAATAAGATTTCAGGGCTGAAGGGAGTTTATCTTCATCCCACGCAGCTTTATTCGATCGGGACTAACATGATCACAGGGCTGATCCTTATCAGGCTGTACAGCCTGGGAATGCCATCAGCCTTTATCTGCGGCATTTACATGATACTTAACGGTACCGGGCGTTTTGTAGAGGAGGCATTCAGGGGGGAGGCCCAAACGCCATACTGGCTGGGGATGAGGATCTACCAGTGGATAGCGGTTGCTGCTGTTCTAACCGGAATTGTCTTTACACTCTTTACCGGGACGGAACCACTGGTTTTCAGTACCAATATTGAATCGTTGTATCTGGCAGTCATTTCAGGGATAATCGTCACATTTGTTTCGGGAGCGGATTTCCCTGAATCGAACCGTCGGTTTGCAAGGCTCACGAGCTGAATAGTCCATTGATTAAATCTTCTAATCTTACTGTCAGATCAGATCTGACTTTGTGTATCAAGAAAACTCAGTTAAGAATTTCACAGAGACACTCAGAAAAGTCACTAAGAACCAACGAGTTAAAGAAATTGTCCTTTGTGGAACTTTGAGGTTCTCAGAGGACCTCAGTGGAAGTTCTTAAAATGCAATTTATTTCTATCCAATTCTTTGGTGATACCGGATGAATGTTTACGTGACTAAACCTTATCAGTCTGGTAAAACTTAGGTATTAGAATGGCTTTGTATGTATTGGTCAAATAAAATTCATGTTTGATCAAAAACTTTATTGGTTTGATCAAATATCATCATAACCCTGTCAAAATAGGTTGCATTCGCCTCTGATCCGGTGTAACTTTAATATTCAGTTAACAAAATGAACACCTGAACCAAACTAAAAAACATTTATGAAAAAATTTCTGTTATTCTGGGTCAGGTTCCCTAAAATTTTTACGGGAATCCTGGTAGCGGTGATTCTTTTCGGATGTCAGAAGGACTATTTCGAAAAGAGTACTGCCGGATCTGAGTCGTCGTCGGCCTCTGCGGTGGCTGTGAATCCTGAAACCAATTTTATGGTTATTACCAAATCTGAAACGCTTCCTTCAGATTTTGAGTCGAAGCTTGCCGCCTATGGCGAGATTGTGAATACCATTCCCGAGATTGGGGTGGTAGTTGTTAAGCCTAAGGTGGCAAATTTTGCAAACAAAGTTGCAAAGCTTACTGAGGTTAAGGGTGTTGCGCCTGATTTTAAAGCCAGGTGGATTGATCCTGAAGAAAATGCACCTTTGGAAAGTCCTGAGAGCATTGGCAACGACGAAACATTTTTCGGATACCAGTGGGGAATGATAGCGATCCACGCACCTGAAGCATGGGATGCCGGATATACAGGTTCAGGGGTAAAGGTCTTCATTCTTGATAGTGGTATTGATGCCGATAATCCTGATCTTGCACCAAACTTGAATACTACTCTCAGTACCTCCTTCGTCCCGGGTGAAAACTATTATGTCAAACCTGGAAGATTTTTTAATCATGGTACTCATGTTGCAGGAATTATTGCTGCTGCTGATAATAATTGGGGTGTTATTGGTGTAGCTCCAAATGCTGAGATAGTAGCTGTAAAAGTACTTTCTGAAGAAACCGGATCGGGTGATTTCACCTGGATAAATGCAGGTATAGTTTATGCTGCAAACAATGGAGCCGATATAATTAATATGAGCCTGGGGGCAACATTAAACAGAAATGGATGGTACGAGGAGGATGAAGGTATTTGGCAGAAGGTACCAGCTGTTTATATCCAATACTATATCCTTGCGCAACAAAGAGCAGTAAATTATGCTGTCAGGAAAGGTGTTGTGATTATTGCATCAGCAGGTAATGACTCAATGAATGCCGATGGTAATGCAGCATGGTTCAAATTGCCCGCCGATTGCGAAAATGTAATTGGTGTATCTGCAACTGCACCCAATTGCTGGGCTTTAGATCCAACTGGTTCACTTGATATCCCGGCAAGTTATACCAATTATGGAAGATCACTGGTCGATCTTGCTGCACCGGGAGGCGATTTCGATTGTGAAGACGAAACTACCTATTACTTTGATATGGTATTAAGTTCAGGAGCTGGTGGGCCAACATCTTATCCTTTTTACTTTGCTGCCGGTACCAGCATGGCAGCTCCACATGTTTCAGGAGTAGCTGCTTTGATCATAGGCAAAAACGGCGGAGATATGAAACCTGTGGATGTAACAAAACAGCTGCTTAAGACTGCTGACAAAATTGACGGCACAGGTGTAACTCCCTATTTTGGATATGGCCGGGTAAATGCCTACAGGGCTGTAGCGGAGTAAGACAAATTTTATATAATCCTTAAGTCATTAGGATTAGCTAAATCAAAAAACATGAAAGGGTGTCTGAAATGGCACCCTTTCTGATTTATACAAAACATAGAACGGTTTTGGTACTTAATGAGTCGCTCCATGATCCTGCCAAGGACATATTTGAACTTCGATCTGCTGAAGGAGATCCCTCTCACGCTAAGGCGTGATACCAATGACAAGTCTAACCAACAGGCTCACTTGCAACAACTTGATAATTTAGTTCTTTTGCTAGTCTTATAAAGCTTTGTCTCTTTCTTTGAAGCAATTGTTCCTCGTATTTATTTACACCTTATTCGACATACTACATGCCTTTAACCATGACCAGCCAATAGATTTCTGCAAGTTTTCTTGCCATTGCCAGGTTGTTAATCGAAGTCCTGGAGGATTTCAATGTGACAGTCACATAAAAGTGATTCTTTAATGGCTGATTCTTTGCTGACCGGAAGTTAAGACCCATTATCAGGCAGTGAATCCTGCAAAAGATTCCACGAAACAGATACGTAAGTATCTGAATGTTAATAACCCCCGGTGCCAACCGGGGGTGGACATGCCTCATTAGACCTTAAGCCCTGCAGGGGCGATACAACTTGTAAATATCTGAAAGATTGCCTGTCTTGCTTATGTCTCGTTGTATTAGTAACCAAATCTTTAAAGCTATGTCAAGCTATCGTCAACTTCTGTATCATGTTGATTTCAGGACAAAGAACAGCATTCCCTACCTTAACAATGAAAATACTGAACAACTGTATTCCTATATTAGTGGGATAATAAGAAATAATCAAAGTCATCTGTATCGTGTAAATGGAACCTTATTCTAATGGCCGGGATTAAAAT
>CAZTJT010000030.1:31671-56890 GCA_964613785.1 uncultured Rikenellaceae bacterium | reverse complement strand
TATATAACTTCATACTAAGTGGTACAGTTGAGTTCGGCACCACTGCTCTCGACAGAGGTACAATAATAGCAGATATTAACGATGTGAGGGATGCATTGAATATGTCAGGAGCTGCTGGAGAAATACTTGGATTTCTAAAAACCGGAGTTTATAACGATGAGATGGCAACAGCCATAGCCGGAAGATTTAATAAAAAATTCTCAGATGAACAGGATGAGTTCTCACTAATTATGAAAACCCTCCCACAGCTCAACAATATGGGATTTCTTGTTGAATATTCAGATAAGATCCAGAGTATCCTGGTTGCAGTTTTTATCTTTGCAATGTCGCTTATCCTTTGGAATGCCGGCCTTCTTGGAGGATTGCGCCGATACGGGGAATTTGGCATGCGTCTTGCTATCGGGGAAGAAAAAGGACATGTTTACAGAACTATGCTTATGGAATCCCTCATAATCGGCTTTTTTGGTTCTCTGACCGGGATTGTGGCAGGAATGCTTATTGCCTTATACCTTCAGGATCATGGTGTTAACCTTGGATTCATGATGAAAAACGCCTCAATAATGATGCCTGGTATTTTCAGGGCCCACATAACCCCGGTAACATGGTATATAGGATTTATTCCCGGCCTCATATCCACACAACTTGGTACCATGCTTGCAGGGATAGGAATTTACAAGCGACAGACAGCACAACTATTTAAAGAACTTGAGGCATGAGAAAACTATTAATATCCATAATACTTTTGGGCGAATTTGTTACTGTTGTTTTGGGACAATTTCCTGATGGTAAAGAGATCCTCACAAGAATTGACAGGAATATGACTTCTGAAAACCGTTTCTATTCATCGTCAATGATTATTCATGGACGAAGGACTACAATTACCTTTAGGCTAAAAACATGGACAGCAGGTGATAAAAAGTCTTTTACAGAATATACTTTCCCGGTACGCGAACAAGGAACAAAAATGTTGAAACTTAATGACCAGCTTTGGATCTATTCACCAGGTGCCGACAGGATAATTCAGATTGCCGGTCACATGCTGCGCCAGTCTGTAATGGGTTCTGATCTTTCTTATGAAGACCTGATGGAAGACAGCAGACTGACTGACAGGTATAATGCCAAAGTTACGGGCACAGAGGTCATCGACGGAAGGAACTGCTGGATAATCGAGCTCACTGCCTTTGTCCCGGAAGTAGCCTATCAGGGTATGAAAATATGGGTTGATCAGGAACGCGATATCCCCCTGCGCGAAGAGATGTACGCAAAAAGCGGCACCCTGCTTAAAAGAAGCCAGTTGTCAAATATTGTTCGCATCAATGACAGGTGGTATCCCAAAAAACTCGTCTTCAAGGATATGCTTAAAGAAGGGAAGGGAACAGAACTGATAATTGATGAAATACAGTTCAATATTCCAATTGCAGAGCATATCTTCACAAAAGCAAGTCTGAAAAAGTAATTTAAGAAATCACTTTACCGGTTTTCTCTTATGCTGCCAGCCGCTCCATTTAAGAGGTCTGGAACGAAGATATTCTATAGCATCATCTTTTTCGATTCCGGAATCGAAATCTTCTCCTGAACACTCATCCCCGTGCAGAAAAAATCTGAGCCACGGGATAATATAACGCGAGAGTATCTTGAGCTGTTCATCGGGTCCTATGCCATCCCTGCATCCTGCTATCTTTTCACCTTTTTTGCATTGAGGGTGACTCACCCCCATCTGGCAATGGGTGCCGTCCTTAATCAGAATATATGTTTTGTCTGCTCCTGATAAAGAATTGTAGATGGGCAGATGATGTTTATCAGAAGGTGTAATGCAATCGTTGCTGCCTGAAAAAATCAATGCCGGCACTCTGATCGTGGAAGCAGCCTTTATGGCTGACGGCTTCGTTTCATATGGTGCAAGAGCAATAATCGCATCAATGTCACAGGCTTTGCCTGCTGCCAGGATCATTGATCCCCCGCCCATACTGTGACCCATCAGACACCTGATTGTGTCGACACGGCCATAAAGGGGAGAAGTGCTGTCCAGTCCAAGTTTTTCAATTGCACTGACTGCAAAAAGCATGTCATCCGACAGTTTTTGGTGAGAAGGAAACATTCCGTCCTCACTTGCGGGAAATATCACAATATAACCTTCCGGAACAAGAAGTTCATATATATGTGAGTACCACTTACCTGAAATAAGATAACCGTGCCCGAAACAAATTATGGGTAATTTATTTTTATTAACCTGGGATTCATTATCCCCTGAATATATTGGGTAAAACACATCAACCGGGACTTTCCGGTTGTGCCTTTCGCTGTCGCGAAGGACCAGTGAAATCTTTTCTATTGATATATCCTGCGCTGAAACACCCATGCATAAAAACAAGCTGATTGCAATTTGTATGTTTTTCATTCACTGCAAAGGGTTTTGAAATATGACCTCCATTCAACAACCTGTTAAGGTACTAAATCTTGCAGTTATTTCATGAAGGTCATATTGAAAAATAAGTTATTTGACACTGATCCGATCTCCCGCCCGGTAATTACCGTACTTATGTCCTAAGGGTTATTATCTGTACTTAAATTTAAATTTCTCATTTTCCCAAAAGTGAATTATCTTTAATGAGGATTCCTACTGATTTTTACCAATAACTATTTAAAGAAAGGATCATAAAAAAAGCAATGCGATGACAGAAGAAATAACATCAACAAAGCCATCACGATGGGCAGGTGTTGTCAATAAAACAAAAAGGATATTCAGATGGACGGCAACAATCCTTCTGCTTTTGCTGGTCATTTTCATATATTTTAAATACTTCTTTACATACAGCGAGGGATACAGGGCAGGTTTGCTTCAAAAGTTTTCGAACAAAGGTGTTGTTTTCAAGACCTATGAAGGGGAACTTATCCTGAGCAGTGTTGCAAGTACGTCGAATGTGGCCATTGCATCGGAAAAGTTCCATTTCTCCGTTCTGAAAAAAAATATGAATATAAAGTTTGATACATTGCAGGGCAGGAATGTGATCGTGCACTACATAGAAAAAAAGGGAACTGTTCCCTGGCGGGGTGATTCGCGCTATCTTGTCGACAGTATTGCAGTAAGGAAATAATTGCGGATACCTATATTCCCTGATCGGCTGGTGATTACTATTTTATCACCTTTTTCATTATACCCATCACACCCCTTATAAATGTTGCACTGGTAAGGACCTTAACGACAGGGCTCCTGAGCACACTTCCCCTTCTTGTTGAAGTTCGCGTCGTTCTGCTTCCCCTTTCACCAGCTCTCTGTTTCTCCCGTTCTTTTCTTTCTGCTTCTTCCTCTTCCTGTTTCCTTATAGCATCAACCTTCGCTGAAAGAATCTCAAAAGCGCTCTCCCTGTCAATGATTTGATTGTATTTTCTTACCAGGTCGGAGGTCCTGTTTATAGTCTCAATTTCAGCAGGAGACAGGATATCCATTCTGCTCATGGGGGCCCGCATCATTGTTGCAGCAAGTGGAGTAGGAATACCTTTTTCATTAAGTGCAGTAACCAGTGCTTCACCTATTCCCAGAGAGGTAAGTGTTGCATCGGTCTTGTAGAAATCTGACAGGGGGAAATTTTCAGCCGTGAGTTTTATAGCCTGCCTGTCAATCGCGGTAAAAGCCCTTAAAGCATGCTGAACTTTCAGACCAAGCTGTGCAAGAACTTCGTTGGGGACATCCATCGGATTCTGGGTCACAAAAAATACCCCCACGCCCTTTGACCTGATAAGTTTAATAATGTTCTCAATCGCATTAAGAAGAGCTTTGCTTGCCTGATTGAAAACCAGGTGCGCTTCATCGATGAAGATAACCAGCTCCGGCTTTTCCACATCTCCCCTTTCGGGCATCGTATTGTAAACTTCTGCCAGCAGGCAGAGCATAAATGTGGAGAATAGCTTGGGCTTATCCTGTATATCGGTAAGTCTCAAGATATTTACATAACCATTGCCCTCTCTGTCACGTCTCATCAGATCCCTTACATCAAATGAAAGCTCTCCGAAAAACAGATCGGCATCCTGCTGCTCAAGTTCAAGGATCTTCCGTAATATTATTCCCGTTGATGCCGGAGATATTTTACCATAATCTTTCTCTATCTCAGCTTTTCCTTCGTCCGTTGCGAACTGAATTATTTTTTTCAGATCCTTCAGATCGAGTAAAGGCAGATGCTTGTCGTCGCAATACTTGAATACCACGGCAAGCACCCCTCCCTGCGTATCATTAAGGTCGAGAATTCTTGATAGAAGGACCGGCCCGAATTCGGATACGGTTGCTCTCAGCCTTACGCCATCCTGCTTTGAAATTGTAAGCAGTTCGACCGGGCAGCCTCTTGTTGAATAAGGCAATCCAATCTTTTCATGCCTCTCTTTAATAAAAGGTTTTTCTTCTCCAGGCATAGCGATGCCGCTGAGATCTCCCTTGACATCCATCAAAAGTACCGGGACGCCCCTCTGTGAGAGCTGCTCAGATATCACCTGAAGCGATTTTGTTTTACCTGTTCCTGTTGCACCTGCAATAAGTCCATGTCTGTTCATGGTTTTGAGAGGAACCTTTACATGAGCCCCTGTCACAGGGATGCCGTCAAGCATGGCACTACCCAGGATTATTGAGTCACCCTTGCATGCATAGCCTTCATTTATGTGTGCAGTAAATGCTTCTTTCCTGTCCATTTCATTTTTTTATTAAGATTAATGCAATTTAGCAGTTTAGGTTTAATTTTCAAAAAAGCTAAAAAAGATCATATTTAAATAGACATATATTAGAAATTGTTAAAAATTGCTATTTTTGAAGTAAAAGTTTATACCGGAGAAAGCAGATGGGAGGAGAAGGTAAAAGGGAAACGGTAAAGACATTTTAAAATCAGATGTATCAAACCGAATAATAAGCAGCTAACTATCGTATCCTTTTTAACCAAAAAATCATTACTATGGCAAAATTTGAAGTTTACCAGAGTGGCAAGAAAAATGAATTCCGTTTCCGCCTTAAAGCTGACAACGGACAGACAATCCTGAGCAGTGAAGGTTATGCGACAAAAGCATCATGCCTCAACGGAATAGAATCTGTAAAAAAGAATTCAGGTGATCCTAAGAGATTTATCAAAACAACTACTCCGTCAAATATGTTTCGTTTTTCCATCACTGCTGCCAACAACCAAATCATTGGGACAAGCCAGAACTATAAAAGCGAAAGCGGCCGCGACAATGGCATCGAATCAGTAAAGAGAAATGCTGCTAAGGCAGAGATCAAGGAAGTTGACAAATAAAAATCCCTTATTTTTGTCTTTACAACAACATTTCCAAACTGCCTTATCAGGCTTTATCAGGAAGTTATTTGCGGGTTTTTAACAGGCATCCGTTTAGATTCACCATTCTGAAAATTTTTCCTGCAGAAATATATCTGCGGCTCAAATTCAATCATTAACCTTTGACCGAATGGAATGGATCGGGTCTGATTGACAGGTAAAAGCCCGGATATAATTTTATTCATTATATAGTATTAACGTCAACCCAGCAAAACTAACCGCATAGGCAGCAAATAAACGACTAATTGCCAAAGGAATATTTAAGTCTCACTAATTAAAAAAAAAGCTATAAATATGGGTAACAGACTAATCGCAATATTTTTTATATCCTTCAGCCTTCTGTCTGTAACCTTCAGCCAGGTAACAGATGCAGAAAAGCAGCTGAGGACAGTTAATGTAGACACAACCCTCGGATGGAAGAAAGGAGGCATTTTTGCGGTGACCCTTTCACAGACAGCTCTTAAGAACTGGGCGGCAGGAGGACAGAACTCCGTGGCAGTAAACGGCATATTCAGCCTTTTTGCCAATCTGAAGAATGAAAAATCAGCATGGGATAATTCCCTCGACATTGGCTATGGACTTTTGAAACAGGGTAAAAATGATGACTTCAGAAAAACCGATGATAAAATTGACCTACTTTCAAAATATGGCCGGCTGGCATTTGGAAAGTTCTACTATGCCGGCCTGCTTAATTTCAAAACCCAAATGCAACCGGGATATAATTATGTTAATGATGATTATAAAAACAAGATATCTAATTTTATGTCGCCCGGTTATCTGACCCTGGCAGCAGGTCTTGACTATAAACCAGATGCCTATTTCAGTGCATTCCTCGCACCTCTTACCGCGAAATTCACATTTGTCACCGATGCATTTCTTTCAGGAATCGGGGCTTTTGGAGTAGAACCCGGCGAACATATAAGAAGTGAACTTGGCGGCTACCTGAGAATGATATATTCAAGAAGTGATTTCAAGACAGAGATCCTTAAAAATGTCGCCTTTACCACGAAAATAGACCTTTTCTCAAACTATGCAGATAAACCGCAGAATGTCGATGTGAGCTGGGAGACACTTATTGCGCTGAAAATAAATAAATTCATTGCGGTTAATTTTAACACACACCTGCTTTATGACGATGATATAAAAGTTCCGTTCGACAGAAACGGAAATGGAATCATTGCTGTTGATGAAGTAGTAGGTTCCAAGATCCAGTTTAAGGAAATTTTTGGTGTAGGATTCTCCTATAAATTCTAATCAAACAACTAAAACCTGACAAAATGAAAATCTTAGACGAATTCAAGACATTTGCCATGAAAGGCAATATGATCGACATGGCTGTGGGTATAATTATCGGCGCTGCTTTTGGAAAAGTGGTAAGCTCACTCGTAAGTGATATAATTATGCCCCCGATCGGATTACTCCTGGGTGGTGTTAACTTCACAGATCTCAACGTGGTAATGAAAGCTGCTACCGATGCAGCTCCGGCCGTAACCTGGAATTATGGTGCTTTTATTCAGGTGGTCATTGATTTCCTGATTGTGGCATGGGCAATATTCATGATAATCAAAGCCATAAACGCATTCAAGAAGAAGGAGGAAGCTGCTCCTGCAGCTCCACCTGAACCTACAAAAGATCAGGCTCTGCTCACCGAGATACGCGATCTGCTGAAAAAATAGATAAACAGTAATAGTAATATTATATTAACAAAGAGGCTGTATCAAAAGATATAAAGAACTCTCTGTTAAAATTTAATCATAACCCCTCCCAACCCTCCCCTTAAAAAATAAGGGGAGGGCTTGTTATGAAACGAATCTAACTCATGATGGTCTGGCTAAAAGGGTTAATGTGAGAAGGGAAACTGTTGTATTTCTTGAAAAGAACAAGTATAATCCATCGTTGAAGCTGGCTTATGATATTTCAAGGGTTTTTGATGCCAGAATAGAAGAAATATTCATTTTCGACTGAAAATTAACCTGGTAATTGTAATTTTAAGCAAGTATAAAAAAAGACTCCTTAAAAGACCTCTTATAAGACTCCTTATAAGGAGTCTTTTTTAAGCATAGTTGAATAAGATTTAAACATTGCATAGCTCCATGAAAAGAATGACATACATCTTCCTGGTTTCAATAATTGCAGCATTTTGTTCAGGAGGTTTTTATTCCGGCATAAAGGTTGGTAATCTGAAATGCAATAATCTTGAAGATGCATATGGCATAGACAGTGTCCCATCTTTCAGCTGGATCCCTCAATCAGCATTAAAGGGAGCCGGGCAGTCAGCATTCCAGATAATGCTTGATCCCGATAAACGCAGGCTTAAATCGGAGCGAAACTGCCATTGGAATTCCGGAAAGATATCTTCAAGTGAAACATTATGGATAAACTATTCGGGGCCAGCCCTTGAGCCAGCACAAAAATATTACTGGAAGGTGCGTATATGGGATCAGAACGATATGCCTTCTGAATGGAGCGAAACTGCTTTTTTCATCACCGGGATTTTTGGAACTGAAAGATGGAGCGAAGCCAGCTGGATAGCCAATGAAACCCTACCTGATTCCCTGATCCTTGTTCCCGGTGTTCATGGAATGGGTGACAATCTGGGAAACAAAGCTCTTAAAAGGACAATTATCCCGTATTTCAGAAGGGAATTTACTACAGGGAAAAAGATCAGCCGGGCTTTTGCATTTATATCCGGACTGGGGCATTACGAGCTTTATGTCAATGGAAAAAGGATCGGTGACCGTTTTTTATCACCCGGATGGACCAACTATGAAAAAACATGCTTATATAATGCATATGATGTTACCGGTGATCTTAAAAGCGGAAAGAATGTCATTGGAGCGATTGTCGGGAACGGATTTTACAACATTAACCGTGAACGTTACAGAAAGCTCGTGATAGTTTATGGTGCCCCTAAAATTATCATGATACTTAAAATAAGATACAGCGATGGCACAACTGAAACGATTGTAACCGATAAAACCTGGAAAACAGCCTCCTCACCTGTCACCTATTCCGGCATTTACGGGGGTGAGGATTATGATGCGCGCCTTGAGCAAAAAGGTTGGAGCCAGACTGACTTTGATGATTCAGGATGGAATAATGTTCTCATTGCAAGGGAGCCAAAGGGGATTCTCAGGCCAGAGACCGACTACCCTCTGAAGATAATGGAATTTTTTGATGATGCAGAAATAAAGAAGATAAACGATACAATATTCTTATACGATTTCAGGCAAAATGCATCGGGAATTGTCAGACTTAAGGTAAAGGGCAAAAGGGGGATGACTGTAAAGCTTATCCCCGGAGAGCTGATTGATGATGATTTCCATGTTAACCAGAAAGCTTCCGGATCGCCATACAGTTTTTCATATACCCTGAAGGGTGAAGAAGAGGAGGTATGGAGCCCCCGGTTTACCTATTACGGCTTTCGGTATGTCGAGGTTGAAGGGGCTGTCCCGGAGGGTATTTCAAACCCGGTTGACCTGCCAGTGATTACCGGACTGGAACTCCTTCACACAAGGAACTCCTCCCCTTCTGCAGGCAGTTTCAGATGTTCAAACGAACTTTTCAATTCGATATATAAATTGATCGATTGGTCGATAAAAAGCAATCTTGCAAGCGTTGCCACGGATTGTCCGCACAGGGAAAAGCTCGGCTGGCTGGAACAGACCCATCTGATGGGTAACTCAATCAAATACAACTATGATATCCGGAATCTTTATAACAAGATAATTGATGATATGATCGAGGCTCAGCTTGATGACGGGCTTGTTCCTGATATCGCACCCGAATACGTTCCCTTTTATGCCGGATTCCGCGATTCTCCGGAATGGGGAAGTGCTTGCATCATACTCCCCTGGCACATGTACGAATGGTACGGTGATGTCGGTGCCGTGAAAAAAGCATATCCGATGATGAAGAAATATATCAGTTACCTTCAGGGAAAGGCTGATAAGTATATCCTTAGCCATGGACTTGGCGACTGGTATGATCTGGGCCCTAAATTTCCCGGCGAAGCCCAGCTTACCCCCAAAACTGTTACCGCAACTTCCATCTGGTATTATAATGCAGTTCTCCTTTCAGAAATGGCAAGGATAACAGGTAACATTGAAGATCAGGAATATTATAAAAAACTTGCGGAAGATATCCGTGATGCATTCAACAAGAAGTTTTTTGATCCTGTCATTAAGGTTTATTCAACAGGAAGCCAGACGGCCTATTCAATGCCGCTGTTTTTTGGGATGGTTGATACTCTATACAGGCAGGAAGTGACCAAAAATCTTGTGAGGTCGATAATGGATAACAAAAAGGCCCTCACCGCTGGTGACATTGGTTACAGGTACCTCCTGAGGGTCCTTGAACAGGAAGGCTACTCACAGCTTATTTATGAAATGAATTCCAGAAGCGATGTGCCGGGTTACGGGTACCAGCTTTCAAAAGGGGCAACATCCCTTACGGAGTCGTGGGCGGCTCTCCGGGAAGTCTCAAACAATCATATGATGCTCGGCCATATAATGGAATGGTTTTACAGCGGTCTGGGTGGAATACGACAGATGCCGGATTCAAAAGCTTACGGGAATATTTTCATTTGTCCTGAACCCGCAGGTGATATTGACTGGGCAGAAACAACTTATATTTCGGTTCGCGGGGAAATACACACATCATGGAAAATATCGGAAAATTCTTTTATCCTCAATGTAAAGGTTCCCACCGGATGCAGGGCAACAATATCATTACCCGGGGCTGACCCTGGCAAAATAACTGAAAATAATATCCCAGTTACGGAATCAGGCTATATAAAAGTTAAAGGGATACGAAAGGATCGGACTTTATGCGAGGTATCCTCAGGTGAATATGCTTTCAGGACTTCATTTAAATAATTCACAGGTTAAACTTCAATTTTATTTTAACAGATTAACAATAACTCAAATTATCAATCAGATCATGAAAAAATGTTATGCTTTTCCGGGAATAGTATTTTTTCTGGCTTTTTTTCTACTTTCATCCTGCAGGGATTCAAAGGATGTACAAACAGGTAATACCCTGATGCGCAGTTATCCTGAAGCTGAGGGAGTATCATCGGAGAGTATCATAAGCTTTATCAGGGCAATAGAAACTTCACAACATGAATTTCACAGTTTCATGTTCCTCAGGCATGGCAAGGTGATTGCCGAAGGATGGTGGGATCCTTACAAACCTGAACTGAAGCACACTCTTTATTCGACAAGTAAGAGCTTTACTTCCACAGCCGTGGGTTTTGCGGTAACTGAAAACCGGATCCGGGTCAACGACAAAGTAGTATCATTCTTCCCTGAATATCTTCCCGAAAAGGTATCTCCGTATCTTGCCGACATGGAAGTCAGGGATCTTCTGACAATGTCGGCAGGACAGGCACCTGATCCTACCCACTCTCTGACTGCCAGTGAAACTGACTGGATCAGAGCCTTCCTGGCTCTTCCCGTAGTGGATGATCCCGGTACAAAATTCCTTTATAATTCCATGGCTACATACATGCTGTCGGCTATAGTTCAGAAAGTAACAGGTGAAAAGATAATTGACTATCTGACACCCAGATTATTTGAGCCACTTGGAACATACGGAATGGACTGGGAAACCGACCCGGCAGGAATCAATACGGGAGGCTGGGGTTTAAGATTGAAAACGGAAGATATGGCCAAATTCGGACAGCTGTATCTCAGGAAGGGTATCTGGAACGGGAAACAGATACTTCCCTCGTCATGGATCGATGAAGCAACAAGCTTTAAAATTGACCAGATGCCGGGAGCCGAACAAGCCGTAAGGGATTCGAGTGACTGGCTGCAGGGTTATTGCTATCAGTTCTGGAGATCGAGACATAATGCATATCGCGGCGACGGGGCATATGGTCAGTATATCATTGTAATGCCTGATCAGGATGCTGTGGTTGCCATAACCTCAGAAACTCCTGATATGCAGTCTGAGATAAACCTTGTATGGAAATATCTCCTGCCGGGAATAAAAGGTAAAAAGCTTCCTGATAATCCCGGAGCAAATGATACTTTAAAAAGCATATTGGCAGGTCTTAAACTATCGCCCGGATTAAAAAATCCGGAACCTCCGATAGCAGCGGTGATAACAGGAAAAAAATATTCATTTGCCCCCAATGACAGCAATGTGGAGTCGATAAGTTTCTCATTTGCAGGCGATATATGCAATGTCATTTTCACCTCAGAAAATACTGACTATCCATTCAGTTTTGGTAACGGTAAATGGATTGAAGGTGAAACGCTCAGAAAGGGGCCGAATCTGCTTAGGAATGCCCAGGGCCATTTCAAAGGCCTGCCCCCTTCGAAGACAGCCTGCTCATACACCTGGAAGGATGAAAACACCCTTGACCTGATATTGCGTTTCATCGAAAGTCCTCACACCGAAACTTATACTTGCCGTTTTGATGGTGACAGTATTGAGGTTGCTTTAAAAATAAGTTTTTCCTTCGGGGCAGAACCAGTTATTCTGAAAGGCTCTACTGTAAAATAGAAGATCGCCCTCTGGAAATTTTTAATAACCCGGTAATTACAATTAATAATAAAATGAAGCAGGTTTTAAAATATACTGGTTATATATTGGTACTTGCCATCATAGGATTTCTGTTATGGAAGTTCTACTATATAATCGGATGGATACTTGCCGCCGGCGTACTTTCATTTATTGGCCAGCCCCTGGTGAGGTTTCTCGATGGATTACGAATAAAAAAATTACGGATACCTCATGCTTTAAGCAGCATTCTGGCCCTTTTTATAATCCTTATGTTCATTGTTGGATTACTTTCCATTTTTGTTCCATTGATAATCAACCAGGCCGATACAATTTCAAAAATAGATGTCAATCGGTTGGCGCAGAATCTCATGGGTCCACTTGATCAGATCGATGAGTGGCTTCACGAATTTGGTGCAATCCCTGAAGAACAGACGATGCAGGATTTTATTGTAATCAAAGTAAAGTCTGTTGTCAATGTAGGAACCATCGGCAGTTTTTTAAGCAAACTAATAAGTGCAACAGGGAATGTTTTTATCGGTTTGTTTTCGATCTTTTTCATAGCTTTTTTCTTTCTGAAGGATGAGGGTATGTTTGAAGAAATAATACTAGTGTTGGTTCCAGAAAAGAATCATTTATCAACTCGCAAGGTCATTGAAGAATCCAAAGAACTTCTTATGCGCTATTTTACCGGTGTTATTCTTCAGGTTCTGGGAGTTATGTCGCTTTTAACGTTGGGCTTATGGGTGTTAGGAATTAAGAACGCCTTGCTGATCGGATTCCTGGGAGGCATAATGAACATAATTCCATACCTTGGACCGGTTATTGGCTCTGCAATCGGAATATTTCTTGGCATAACAAGCACTCTGGCATTCGGATCATTCAATGAACTTCTCCCAGTGATATTTAAATTGGTCGGAGTGTTCATAGTTGTAAACCTGATTGACAACAGCATTCTTGTTCCGCTGATTTACTCTAAAAGTGTAAAGTCGCATCCTCTTGAAATTTTTCTGATAATAATAATAGGCGGAGGTCTTGCCGGATTACCGGGAATGCTGCTGTCAGTGCCGGTATACACAATTCTTAGAGTCATAGGGAGAGAATTTTTCCAGCATTTCAGGGTGGTAAAAAAGATTACCGGGAAGCTTGACACTGACGAGCCTTAGATTCCTTGTCATAGTAAATACATATTGGTATCTGAACAGCATTTTATTTTTTGGATTTAACTGGTTATTTTTATAATCGGGTTAAAATAGTATAGGAGGTGAATTATGCCAGCATCAGAATTCGTCAAAGCATTTTATCTGTTCGAAGGTTTGAACAGTAACATACTTACTCAGGAAATGGCAGAAACCCTGAAGTCATTTATTGCCACTGAAAATCTGTATTCATCAGCTACGAGAGAAATTGCAACAAAGTTTGAGAACCTCAACAATGAATTCAAGTATACTCATGACAGGAATCCCATAAAACATATACAGACACGGGTCAAAACACCTTCCAGCATTGTTAGTAAACTGATTAAAAACGGATGGGAGGTTTCAGTTGAATCAGCCAGAAAGAATCTGACTGATATTGCAGGGGTAAGAGTTATCTGTTCATACATCAATGACATTTATATGATCGCCGGTCTTCTTCTTTCACAGGATGACATCACTTTAATCCGCAAAACAGATTATATAAAGAATCCAAAGCCAAATGGTTACAGAAGCCTCCATCTTATCGTAACTGTCCCGGTGTTTCTTTCAACCAGGGTTGAGAAGGTAAACGTGGAGATTCAGATACGGACAATTGCAATGGATTTCTGGGCATCTCTGGAGCATGAACTGGCTTACAAACTCACCGACCAGAAAAAGGCTTCCATTTCAAAAAAGCTTAAAGAATGTGCTGACGAGATCGCTGACATTGACAGGAGGATGCAGAAACTTTACGATACTACCATTAATAAATCTAAAGATATATCAATATAATTAACTGGTTAGTATATAATTCCCCCCGATCACTTTGGTATTCAGCGGGTACCCGTGGCACCGGTTGCCTGCATTAGAGAAATATTTTGTTTCAGCGCTCCTTCAGTCGCTTCTTCACCAACATTAATAATCTCAGCTGCTTTATAGAAGTCATAGGTACTGAACGATTCCTTCGAAATACTGATTAGCAGATCGGGCTTGTGCTTTTCCAGGGTGAGTTCTGAAATCCTTCGCATCATGGTTCCTATACTCATGTTTGAAAGGTTGAAAATGCTAATGTCTTCGTCGTGTTCCCTCCTAGAGGGTATCAGGTTACTCACTTTCTCCCTAATAATCTTTATCTGCTCGGAGTATTTACTGTAGTTGTACTGTTCATTATCAACGTTTTTCTTTTCGTTAGGAATTGGGGCGCTGACATCCACCACTACCAGGATATCATTACCCGAACGCTTTACCCTGTTCACCGGGATTGGATTTATCAGGCCTCCGTCAACGTAATATTTTTTTCCAATACGGTGAGGCTGGAAAACTGTCGGAATTGAAATAGAAGCCCTGATTGCCTCATAAAGACTTCCTTTTGTAAAAAGAACCTCTGTCCCTTCCAGAATATCGGTTGCAACTGCACAAAAGGGAATATTAAGATCTTCAATATTCCTTTCAGGAACTATTTCCTTGATCTTCCCGATCACTTTCTTACCTTTTACAAGTCCCTTTTTGCTTATGGTAAAATCAGTAAGCCTGAGAACCTCCATAATATCAAGCGAATTTGCCCATTCCTCGAAAGCCTGAAGCTTCCCGGTGGCATATATTCCACCTACCAGCGCCCCCATTGAAGTGCCTGCAATTGATGTTATCCTGAAACCATTGCGCTCCAGTACTTTAATGGCTCCGACATGAGCAAATCCCCGAGCACCGCCGCTCGATAAAACCAATGCAACATCCCTGATCATGAACGGATATTTAAATATATTTCTAAATTATCATTTAAGGAAGAGTGTAACATATACATCATTGCTGAGTCATTTCACCTGATCACTTAATAGCGGTAAGATAAACGTTACCTGACAGGGCTTTGTCTTCATCTCACCATATATTCTGAAATACATTTAACTAAATGACTGTTCAGATTGTTAACCTCAGGTAATCAATAATCGCATATTTGTATACTACATCCAAGGTTAAATATAGAAATATTCTATTCATATTAATCCAGCCATATATTAATCTTTTATCAGAAAATCTTCCTTAAATGGAGTTACATTAATAACTAACCGCGTTCTGTTGCTCTGGTCATACATGAAATGATTGAAACCCATCATCTATCAATGAGTCCGGAATGACATCCCTTCCATTCATAATAAGATGTTTATTACTCTTTATATATTCTCAGTGTAAAAATTCCAAAAAAGAATATCAGTGTCACAGGAAAATATAATTTTGTAGGTCATATTTTTGTGACGATTTGATCTTCCTTCCGTCTTTTCTGAAATTAATTCTGTAAACGGGACAAATATGCCTCAGACTAAAACCGCGGTCATTATTGGAGCCGGAATCGGGGGAATTGCTACTGCAATATTCCTTGCGAAAAAAGGCTATTCAGTCACCGTTTATGAGAAGAATTCAGGTCCTGGTGGCCGCTGCGGTCAGCTGATACGTGATGGTCACAGGTTCGATCTTGGAGCCACTATGCTGCTTATGCCGGGAATTTACAGGGAAGTTTTCAGCTCTTTAGGAATAGATTTTGATACTAATGGAACAATAAAGAAGCTTGAAAACCTCTATAAAATCTATTTTGATGATGGTTGCGCTCTGTCCTTTTCAACTGACGAAAAGAAGATGGAGGCCCAGCTTGAATCAATTGAAGCAGGCAGCTTCAGAAGATCGCAGAAATATATAGCAAAAGGCTATGAGTTCTTCAGACTGGCCCAGGAAAAGCTTATCAAAAGGAATTTCTACAGTTTTTCAGAATTTGCCACGTTTAGTAATATTTTACTGCTTTTTAAACTTAAAACATATATTTCGCATAACAGATACATAAAAAGATTTTTCAGACACCCACATCTGAGGATGGCCTACACCTTTCAGAATATCTATGTAGGCCAGAGTCCTTTTGATTCTCCGGCTCTCTTCTCAATGGTGCCTGCCGCAGAACTTAAAGAAGGATCCCTCTTTCCGGATGGAGGGATGTTCACGATAGTGAAGAAGTTGGTTGACAGGGCAGAGCAGGAAAAAGTTAAATTCAACTACAACATAATTGTTACAGGTATAACTGTAAATGGGTCAAAGGTGGATGGGATAAAGATAAATGGCAGGGATTCTGTCAGAGCTGACCTTGTGGTTGTAAATGCTGATCTGCCATATGCATACAGGGTTCTGCTTCCTGACAAAGAATTGTCGCATAAGCTTGAACGGAAGAAATATTCATGCTCAGCGATCTGCTTCCATTGGGGTCTGGATAAACAATATCCGCAATTTGAACATCATAATGTCTTTTTGTCTGACAGCTACAGGATCAGCCTCGACAGGATATTCAAGGACAAGCTTATAGATAACAAACCCAGTTTTTACATTCATGCACCGGCCAGAACAGATAAATCGGCGGCTCCTGAAGGTGAGGATACTCTTTCCGTAATTGTTGGTGTCGGACATGTTGATAAAAATGCGGATCAGGACTGGATAAAGATGAAACAACAAACACGGAAGGCAGTATTTGAAAGGCTGCGTCAGATGGGTATTGATGATATTGAGCATCATATTAAATTTGAGATCTGCTATACTCCCGAAAGCTGGGAAGGAGCATGCAATGTATCGAGGGGATCGGTTTTCGGAAGCATTAACCATTCATTATTCCAGATGGGATATTTCAGGCCGCACAACCAGCATAAAAAATACAGAAATTTGTTTTTTGTGGGAGGAAGCACCCATCCCGGAAACGGAATACCAAATGTCCTCCTTTCAGCCCGGCTTACCTCAGAACGTATTTTCAGGGAAGAAAACAAGATCTTTAATAATCAATAATAACCCCGTTGTTAATGAATTCACAGAAACAGGAGTTCCTTGGGATTTTCAACTCAATAGATTTTCACCGAATTAAGGATCATCCTAACATACTTATTGCAGCTAATTTCTGGGAAAAGGAGAGATTTGATGCTGCAAAGACCTGTTACAGATATATGCGGATCATTGATGACATGATCGATAATTACAAAACATTCAACAAGTCGATAGGAGCCGGGATAAGGGAAGAGTTCCTCACAAATGTTGATGAATGGCTGAATGTTATGATGTCTCCAGATACATCTGATCCCGTTCATGCCGACCTGATAAAGACAATAAACCGTTTCAGAATCCCGCTCTGGCCACTTAAGGATTTTGCCAGATCGATGGTTTATGATATCGACAATGATGGTTTCCCGACTTTGCAATCATTTCTCGATTATTCTCAAGGGGCATCTGTCGCTCCGGCTTCAATTTTTGTCCACCTTTGCGGACTGACAAATGAAAACAATGATTACCGTGATCCCTTATTCGATGTAAGAAGTGCTGCTACTCCTTGTGCTATTTTCAGTTATTTGGTACACATTATCCGAGATTTCCAGAAGGATCAGGCAAACAACCTGAATTATTTCGCTGATGATATCTTAACAAAAAACGGACTTTCGAGAGATGATCTCAGGCAGATCGCCACAGGAAAGCCTGTACCTGCTGGATTTCGCAATATGATCAGAGAATATTGTGCCCTTGCAACCGAATACAGGGAAAAGACTGCCATTATAATTGAGGAAATCAGCCCGCTTATAGAACCCAGGTCAAGGTTAAGTCTCAGGATAATTTTTGACCTTTACCAAATGGTTTATGAAAGAATTGATGTTGAAAAAGGTAATTTTACAACATCCGAACTTAATCCTGCTCCCGAAGAGATAAAGGAAAGGGTCTTCCGGATAATTACAGGTTTCAGTTATTAGACTATTACATATGGGAAGATATGTAAACAATCATCTGATAAAGGATGAATCGGTGGTTCACGAAACAAAGCTGCACTGGGTGATTTTCCTTACCTTAAAATCGCTGTTTACCCTTGGCATAGCGCCTTTGCTTCAAAGGAAGCTTTCTGAATTCGTGATCACCAACCGAAGGATAATCATCAAGACAGGATTTATTGCCAGAAGCACCTTTGAGATGAATCTCTCAAAAATAGAAAGCGTGAATGTAGACCAGAGCGTAACAGGGCGGATCTTCAATTACGGGTCAATTACCATTATAGGTACCGGAGGAACAAGAGAAACATTCCACAATATCTCGAAGCCCATCAATTTCAGAAAGGCATTTCAGGAGTTGTGTTGAATCTGCATTTCTTCTGATGATCATGAAAAGTTTCAGGAAGCAGCCTTTCGAAGAAAGCCCCACAGAGTGACAAGAGCCATCAGAGACATGGCGATCAGCGCCGACAAAAAAATGGGGCGGTAATCATCCTGTCGTTTAATGGCTATTCCGATAAAGGCCCATACAACAGCAAATCCGATAAACGGATTTCTCAGATTATATACTGAAAGTGCGGCAATCAGCAACCCCGAGAAAATCATAATAATCGTCCAGGCCTCATGAGAGATGCCAAAACCGTTCCAGTTTGCGTTCACAAGAAACGCCGTAACATTTGCTATCGTTGCAATGCATATCCAACCCAGGTAAATTCCGAATGATGCTTTTATTATCCCCGGATTCAGGTTGCGGATCTGATTATTGATCAAAATCAGTGTGACCAGTAGTCCGATCATTATCAGCAGAGAAAGAGGTAGTTTTTCATAATGCCACATTACGATCCAAAGTGCATTAAGAATGCAGGAAATGCCAAACAGCAGGCTTATTCCTGAAATGGCTTCCTTATCTGATCCCGTATACTGTACAATTGAATAAACAAGAAGAAGAAGATAGATTATGCCCCAGATGGAAAAAGTAAGTCCTGCCGGGACAAACAGGTTGGGAAATGAGTCGGAAAGCTCACCGGTGGTTTTGTTGTTAAGCGGAAGCGCATTGGCAAGGTAATTCATTACCACCATCCCGGTAAACAGAACTATATTAATAATTTTGATCATGGCCCGTATTTTTTAAAACTGATCATCCACGGTAGCGGGTGGTGACTGCAGAGTTTTTCCTCCATCCAGATGATTAGTGCAGGTCATAAAGCATTCTCAGTGATTTTTTTACAACCATGTCGGAGGATCCTATTTCAAAATGGGATGATGTCACTTCATATCCGCCTTCCTTGTAAAGCTCGGCAGGTGCAAGATAACCGCTTGCGCCATTGCAATGAGTAATAATAAATGTGTGTTTGAAAGGAGATCCTTTCTTAATCTCCATGCCAATTTCCGTAAGCATCTCGACATTGAAGCCCACAAATGCAACATCCTCGCCTATGCTGGCAACAGTGATGTTTACGGGCACGGTAGGCGGCTGGGGCTGGCCAGTGCCGGTTTGATTTACATCAGTCTTTTTCCTGGGGCATTCGAGTGTGGCAAATGCGGTTCTAATCTCACCGCCAGGGCTTAAATCCCTGATCCTTCTGTAAACATGTACGACCTCCTCGCCAAGCAAAGTACCCAGTAATACTGGCTCAGGAATCCAGCCCGGTTCCTCGTTAAATGAAGGCAGAACCCTGAACCATGGGTCAATGTTACCTGAAGCACCTGCAAATACCGGTGTTATTACACTTTTCCCAAGGATCTTTTCCACAAACTGTGCTGACAGTCCCAGAACATCCCCGCTTATTTTCATATTTGATCCCCCGAGCGACGTGCAATGGGTTGCGTAATCGTAAAGGACTCCCATGCAGGTTCCGTCGGGGGCTGCGATTTTCAATACCAGGACCTCTTTATCAGTTATACCATAGGGATTCCTGCCGAGAATGATTGATCCGTCAGACTGCATCTCGCGCCTGTTTGCACCGACAGGTGATGATCCGGTACCGCTCCCTGTAAGAATGGGCTGCATGTTTTTAAAAGCATTATCTATCAGATCCAGCAATATCTTCTGGAGCTTCTTTGTGTATTCGATATTATTTGGATCACCTGTTTCCGGGTTAAGCGATAATATAGGGGAACTGTGTGAGTGTATTGCTGAGAGAAAAATTTCAGATTCGTCAAGTTTGAACCTATCCATTATGCTTTTTTGAACTACCGGAAAAACATCCCTGGCAAATGACCCAAGGTCACTTGAAACAAGAAGAAGCCTTTTGCCGTTATTTTCAAAAACTACTGCCCGTGCTGATAGCGGATCATGAACACCTTCTGAATAAGTTTTCCTGGAGGCATATCCATATAGTTTTACAGGGATTTCAGGGGTAATATCGGTCCTGGAAAAACCTGCACGGAGTGTTCCTGGATCCGGATCAGATGCTACTGTCTTTTCAGCACTCAGGAGGCTGACCACCATAAAAAGAATTGCAATCAGTGTTTTTTTCATTATCATAGTTTTTATTACTTAACGCTCAGAATTATTGCCCGGTATAACCAGGTGGACAACCATAATAATAAATATCTGTCTGGTATGTCATTCAACCCGGTTTTTCTATTTCATTGGTTAGGTTACTCAATGAAACAATACTACAAACAAATATAATTCAATTCCTGCAAAGGAAGTCAGCGTCGGCAGCATAAACCGACTCCTTTTAAAAGAATGCGAAATATTCCCCTGATCGCCCGTTTTTAAGATTGGCATAAGTTTTGCATTTTGACCTGTAAATGTGTTCTCTTAATACTCAAAGAAATGAAAAAGTCAATAATCACCTCGATACTCGCAGCCCTGGCTGTGATCGGGAGCACAATAATGGCGCAGGATTATCCTGATGAATATCTCGGCCTCCCCGGTGATAACCTCAATCTCTATGCTGTTATGAATCTGTTCCAGAATTCAGAGACTCTCGAAGGTTTTGAAAGAAGCCTTAATGATGAAAATTCCAGGATCAACAATCTCGACCTTAACGGTGATAATCTCATTGATTACATAAGAGTTAACGATTATGTCAACGGTAACGTTCATACAATTGTGCTTCAGGCTGTACTTGGGCGCAACGACGTTCAGGATGTTGCCGTCTTTACCGTAGAGCGGTTCCGCGACGGATCGGTTCAGATACAGCTTGTAGGAGATGAGTTACTTTATGGAAGAAACTACATTATAGAACCAATATATGCTGAGACTCCTAATCCCGGTTATACGGGAAGACCAACAAGGGACAACGTGACTGTTGTACGGACAACCTATGTAGAAGTTGCCGCTTGGCCGGTAATAAGGTTCATCTTCCTTCCCAATTATGTTGTCTGGAGGTCATCGTGGTACTGGGGTTATTATCCCCGTTACTGGAATCCCTGGCGCCCATATTACTGGCATTATTACTACGGATATCACTATCACTGGCATCCTCACTATTACAGTCACTATCACCGGTGGCATCATCACAGGTACGCACACTGGAACGATGTGTATTATAACCGTCTGAGGTCGCATTCACAAATTGTAAGTACACGAATCAGCTCTGGTTCATACCGTAACACCTACTCGCGTCCCGAACTGAGGAGAGAGGGTGAGGCACTCTATTCAAGAGTACACTCTGACAGACCGTCGAATGTCTCTTCAGGGAACAATGTAAACAGAAGATCTTCTGCAGGCTCTGCTGAAGGAAGGACCTCTGCCGGTACAACCACAACCACTACCAGAAGGTCATCAACAACTGTTCAGCGGTCAGATGCGAACAACCGGGGCACCACTACGACAGGTACTACCAGACGCAGTTCTTCAACGACCGTAAACCGTGATGTGAACAGAAGTTCTTCAGGGCAGGGTAGCAGCGACACCAGGAGATCGGGCACAACGGTAAATACCCGTACTGGTTCAGGTTCCTCATCCGGGAACACATCAGAAACGACACGCCGTTCAACCACAGTTAACAGTGAAAGAAAACCGACATACTCATCATCGGGCAGTGGCTCAGTATCGTCACGCAGGCAGGCACCTGTTGCAACAGAAAGATCGCAGAACAGGTCTCAGTCATCATCGGGGTCCGTAAGTACCAACAGATCAAGGGAACAGGTATCCACTTCCGGCTCGACCGCCCGCAGGAACAGCGGCGGCAGCAAAAAAGAAACTGTAGTCAGACAAGGAAGCAACAGTAACAACAAGGATTCCGATAGCAAAAATTCTTCAAGAAGGAAATAACCTGTACGGATCAGAAACAAACAGATTATTTCATGAGTCTGTTATAATGTAAAGTTCGCAGGGGAAGCATGAATGGTGAAAATCTTAATTACCAACATACAAATCCCTGCGAACTTTTCTTTTTCGTTATTATAATTTCCGATACCCTCTGTTTTATGTGCAGCAAAGTGGTTAAATACATTCTTAAAATGCGGTACTGACTCCCACATTTACTTTTCCATAGGCATCACCACTGAATACCCGGGTAAATTCCGCTACCACCCTCATGTTTCGTCGCAGAAGATAACCGGCATGAAGTGTAGCTGAGGTATAATCAAGACCTTTATAATCAGATTCAACCCAGTTGAAGAGACCAGTCAGGTACCATTTGCTCATATCCCCTTTCGGAGCGTAAATAACTTCAGCAAATGCACCGGATGTTACTACATCTTCACTCACTGCCACCGGAAATCCTCCGATGTCGACCCTTGAATCTGTCCTCCTTACAAACTGACCATTGATAATCAGTTTTTCATCCAGATCAATTGTAATATCAGGCCCGTACATCCTGATATTGCTTGTCGTTGGCCCGTCAGGAAACGGATTTATGATCTCCTTCCCCGAATAGCCGAAAAACCCGATGGAAATACTTTTTCCAACCGACTGGCTTATCCTTAACATGAAGTTTTTATACTTGTCTTTGTCAAAAAGGTATCCTTCCCCCGCTTCCCCAATTCCGCATCCGTTCAATATCTGCCCGACTATTGAGGTTCCAGTACTGAAATCTTTTTCAAATATTATTCCCCGGTCATACTTAAGGTCTGCTGAGGAGGTTCCCGGAGCAGATCCATATATCCTGTAAGGCTCCAGGGTATACCTGAGTTCCCCTTTGAAAAGAGGGTCTGAAACCTGAAACTGGCCAATATAAAAATTGATTCCGGTATTCAGAAAATCGCGGTACATAAGGAAGGCATCTTCGACACCTGCTATCGTTCCTCTTTCATTAAAAAGAAAGTAGAAATAATAGGAAAGTTTATCTGAAAGCTCTCCTCCTGACAGTATTTTCAATACGAAAGGCGCTCCAAAGTCAGCTGATCCTTCGTTTCCGAAATTGTAGGAAGCATAGCCATCCATCCTGATGGCAAGAGGAAGTTCCCTGAAAAGAGAAAGCTTGTCGTCGCCTGTATTTATGAAATAGCGGGGAGATTCATATTCCGTCATTCTGAAGCCGTTACCGGCGAAATCATCTCCAAATGGTTTAAGCCTCGGCATTACGGGGGAATGGCAAACCTGGCAGCTTATCTGGTATTTGCGGGCAAATGCGGGTATTGAGCTTGCATCCTGAACCGTAATGGAGAGTATAATGGCAACGGAAAGCAGGATAAATTTGAAAAATCTTATTCTCTTCATAAGTGAATATTTTTGTTTTTAATGTCATATGTCGCGATTACGATTCTCCATTTAACTATTTCTTATATCTACGGTAAAATATTCAAAGTTGTAAAATGCTCATTAACGAGTTTTATTTCTGATTCATCTTCCGGGACTTTCAGAAAATCGGCTACCGGTTTTACAAGCAACTGATAATTCAGGACAGCCTTAACTTTCATTTCACCTGGAGCAACTTCGTAAGGAAGCCTGAAGGTGAAGGTCTCCACTTTGGTTTCTCTGGGGCCTATCCGGTAATCAACACCGAGTTTTGCAGTGTTCCATTGCATTATTGTCATTCTTCCCTCGGGATCGAAATAAGGCATTCTGAAAATCCGGTTTCCTGAAGGGATTCCGTCTCGCTGGACACCTTTGAAGTCAGGAATACCGGCAGGAACACCCATGTCCTGGTATGCCATATAGTCGCCCGAGATTGTGAATTCTTCACCTTCAAAACCTTTTTTGTCAACATCAAGATGATACACTTTGCCCTTTGCGTCGGTGGCTTCGACCTGCAGCCATGCTATTCTGTCTTCGACGGAGCCGGTGGGAAATTTATGGCCGGTCTTTTGATTGAAGAGGGCAACGGTAAATATCACCGTTTCACCTGGTTCGGCTTCACGTATATCAGGATTTATCCTGAGTTCAATGGTCCCCCTTACTTTTCCGGGATCATGAGCTCCATGGAAAAGATGTAGCCTGGCGTCATTATAAGGCTTTGTCATCAGGGCATTCAGGAAAGGGCCGCCTTTAGGCATATGGCAATCCTGGCAATGTACTCCCTCTTTTGCATATGGACCCTCTTTCCACTCAAGCTGGGTGCTTTTAACCCATACATTGAAAGGGCTTTTCTCGTTGTGGCAATTTCCACAGAACTCTGTAGTCTTGTAGAAATCAGTCGTAACAATTTTATGCGCCGGGGATTCCACTGCCGGTTCCCTCGCAGAAAACTTGGTCATTCCGGGCTTTATCAGATAGCTGAAATTGAACGGCGGATCGGTCAGTGCCGACTGAACAAGGTGGCACACTTCACACGAGACAGATTCGTTCGCAATACTTTTGGCTTCCGGGCGGGGCGGGGGGAATTTCTTTAATCCCATATACGCCAGGGGAGCATGACAACCATTACATCCGTCAACCACATCCTTGATTTCCGGTTTTGCTTCAGAATGTTTTACTGCAAGGTCAAAGTATTCAATTTCATCCCAGTGATGAGTATATGCCTGCGACATCATAGCCTGGGTCCATTGCTCGTAGATCCCTGGATGACATGACCCGCATTTTTTTGCGGTTTCAAAGTCCTTATAGGAATACTTGCTTTTCAGATCTTCAACTGAAGTCCTCATCCGAAGGTTAAAGGCCGATAAGAAAATGATTGCCATCATAAGTGACCCCGTCAGGATCATTAACTTTGAAAAAAATTTCTTACTCATAGGCCAGATATTTTCGGTTAATATTGTCAGTTACAGAATTCGCCGGGGAATGTCCGGTACAACAAATGCAAGTAAATCATCCCCGGAATAATAAAAAATGCAGAATTTCAAAAAACAGATAACAATAAAATTTCAGCAATTATGAAATCAGGTCACAAAGGAATTCTAATTTAGCAATATTTTTTCAATACTAAACAGATAAATTGTGAAATCATTTAGGAGATTCTTCGCTTCACTGCGTTTCGCTCAGAATGACAGATAATTGTGTTAATAAAGGGAGGAGGTGGTTGGGGGGGGGGGGGCCCCCCCCACACCCCCCCCCCCAAAAAACGACAAGAAAATTTTTTTTGGTTTGATGGGGGAGTCTAAGATACAGTTGGTT
>CAZTJT010000030.1:0-31661 GCA_964613785.1 uncultured Rikenellaceae bacterium | reverse complement strand
AAATTACTACTCTTAACTCCGTTTCGACCACATTAACATATACTTGTTTAAATACCGGGTGGAGGTGTTTGGCGCCAAGCCCCCCAACCACCTCCTCCCTCTCCATAAACCCTCTAATTAATTGTCATTCTGAGCGAAGCGAAGAATCTCCAAATTTTGGTCGGACACTATTAATTTTTCTATAAAGTTACCTCACCCGGGATGAAAATTGTTTCTTAGAAAATTATTCATGTTAATTTGTGGTAAGAAATTAACAAAATTCGGATTCAAATATTTATGATTTAGAATAGTTTTGCCCTACACAGATTTGAAAACTTATTGAACATGAAAAAATATCTGGATATTGGTTCATTGATTGTTATCATAACCACATTTTTTCTTTTTGTATTGGCCCTTTTTACCAAAGGACTGACGCATGATATCCTTCTAGAAGCAGGAGTAATGCTTGTATCGGTGAAACTGATTATGATGAGTTATAAGATAAGTCTGTTTAGCAGGGCCATTCAAAAAGACCTTAACTACATCAAGGCCCTTCTTGAAAGCAGAAGATGAAGACGGCATTCATATTTTCCTTTAGGCATCATGGTTTTATAACATGAGAAGACACTAAAACGGTCAAAGAAATCAAAATATGCTGATGAAGATAAATGTTTTCTGGTTCAGAAGGGATCTGCGGCTGGATGACAATACAGGCCTGATAAATGCACTTAATTCAGGGCTACGCGTGCTGCCCCTGTTTATTTTTGACACAAACATTACGGAAGAACTTCCCGTTGATGACCACAGGATCTCTTTCATATATGATACTCTTGAATCACTGAATAATGAGCTTATGAAAGTGGGCGGTTCACTTTGCGTGCAAAAAGGCGACCCGCTGATTATATGGGAAAAGCTAATCCATGAATATGAAATAGAATCGGTTTTTCTTAACAAGGACTATGAACCATATGCTATTGAAAGGGATGAAAAGATTGCATCATTACTCAATAAAAAGAAAATACGTTTTCTAAAGTTTAAGGACCAGGTGATTTTTGAGGAAAATGAAATAATAAAATCAGACAATAATCCTTATACTATCTTCACCCCTTACAAAAACCGGTGGATGCAAAAGGTGAAGGAGAATCCTCCCTACAATTCATATATGAAAGGAATGCCGGCAATGTTCTATCAGTCACTCCTTCCATTCCCCTCACTTGATGAACTGGGATTCCGCCGTAGTGCATTAAAGGCCAGACCCTATGATCTGTCGGTAATATCAGAATATCACAAATATCGTGATCTGCCTGCAGCTGACAGAACAAGTTACCTTTCACCACATCTCAGGTTTGGCACTATAAGCATACGAAACCTTACCTCACAGGCGATAAAGGAAAACCAGGTATTCCTTAACGAGCTTATATGGCGGGAGTTCTTCATGCAGATACTGTTCCATTATCCCGGGGTGGTGACCGGCAATTTCAGAAAAACATATGACGGAATTCAATGGCGGAATGATGAAAAGGATTTTTTAAGATGGTGCAACGGGGAGACGGGTTACCCCTTTGTAGATGCGGGGATGCGGCAGTTAAACCAGACCGGATATATGCACAACAGGGTAAGAATGATAACCGCAGGATTCCTATGCAAGCATCTTCTCATCGACTGGAGGTGGGGTGAGGCATATTTTGCCCAGAAGCTGCTTGACTATGAGCTATCATCAAACAATGGGAACTGGCAATGGGCTGCCGGTACAGGATGTGATGCAGCTCCGTATTTCAGGGTTTTCAATCCTGAAACACAACAGAAGAAATTTGATCCTCGGTTGGAATACATACGGAAGTGGGCCGGGGATACGGAGAAATCTACATACCCCGCTAAAATTATCGATCATGAATTTGCCAGGCAGAGGGCAATATCAGTTTACAGATCGGGAATGAAAACCGGTTTTAAATTATCCTGAGTTTCGGTCGGATGTATTCCTTTATTTATATCTTACTTAACGTTAGTACATACCATAATTTTTACTCTAAGTTTCATTACATACATTAGTCCTATCACTTACCATGATTCAGATTGTGGTATAGGATTGCCCGTCTTCAGATGAGTTCCACCACACCGCCATGTAAAGATAATACCCAGAGCTGCCCGACATAGTCCTGAAACCACACAAGGTAAGCCTGTAAAAAACCGCATGTACTATTATTGTCCTGGTCGTTACCAGGAGTACCAGAAGTAATATTCGCAGCCCGGCCGGTGATAGCTTCTATAGATCATGCCACATTTGCATTTCCGATACCCCTTCCAAAACCAAAACCTTGTGATGTAAGAAAAAGTAAAAGGTATTCCAATTCTTAGAAGTTTATTCATAGTTTGGCAAAATTCAGATATTCTTCCTTTTTTAAACCTGTAATAATTTCAGTCTCTTTTAACATTCGTGATTTTTTAATAAATTAGGTAAATAATCATTTTGAGAAAAAGAATTGTGAGCAATGACCGTTCATGCTCTTCTGTTTACAATACTTCTGGTTATTCAGATTCAGGAAGCCGGAATTAATCCGGTCAATTTTAAAGAGATTGACACAGCCCTTATCAACTCCCAGACCAGACATGCTTTTACAGAGGCAAGGAGAAATTCTAATGTCGCATTATTTATAGCCCATAAAGCCCTGACTGATTCCCGCAAAATATCTTACAAAAAGGGGATGGCTGACGCTTCAATTGCTCTCGGATTCGCTTACCTTGCCAGGTATAACATAGGCGACAGCGCACTTTTCTATAACATGCAGGCTTATGATCTCTATAATGAACTTGGTGATATCAGAGGAAAAGCACGTGCGTGTTACGGTCTTTCGTATGTGTTCAGCTTTAAAGGCAATCTTACTGAATCCGAAAATTATGCTTCCCGTAGCCTTAAGTATTTTGAAGAAGCCGGAGATATACGAGGCAGGATAAACTCATACAATGTCTTGTCGTATCTTGCCAAACAACAGAAAGATTTCAACAAGGCTCAGATATATATTCATAAAGCCACTGAAACAGCAGGTTCTATCGGTGATACCCTCACTCTTGCAGATGCAAAAAACAGTCTGGGGAATATCTTAAAAGATATGGCTCTCTTTAAGCAGGCAATAGATATCTATTTTGAAGCCTTGAAACTTTGGGAACTCAAGGGTGACTCAAATGGTATATCAATTGCCTATGGCAGTATAGGACTTATGTACTTTTATCAGAAAGAATGGGATAAAGCTCTAGAATTCAATTTAAAGAAATTACCTGTTTCACGAGCAGCCGGCGATCTGTGGGAAACAAGTAAAACATATAACTCCATTGCGCAAATTTTTAATGCGCAAAACAATTATGACAGTGCCATTTTTTATCTTAGAAAGGGCCTGGACCTGAACAAAAAAATGAATTATCCCACAGGTATTGCCTCATCATATCATAACATTGCGGAAACTCTTTTACGTCACTCACTCTCAGACTCAGCGTTTTTCTATGCACAGAATGCAGTAAGGATCGCCAGGGAAACTGGTGATTATGCAATCGTCGATTATTATATTACACTGGCAAATGTAATGCTGACAAAAAAACAATACAAAGAAGCCCTTCAGAACGCATTAAAGGCATATGATCTTGCCAGAAAACAGAAGCTGCCTATGACCATATCGGATGCCTCTGCTCTTATCAGTGATATTTATACTAATATTAACCGGGATGACCTTGCTTACAGATATCTGAAGGAACATACACTGCTAAGGGACAGTATCAGCAATGATGAATTCCTGAAGCAGGTTACGCGTCTGGAGATCCAGTATGATTTTGACAAAAAGCAGAAGGAGGTTGAATTTGCCCGACTGGAAGAGAGTATCCGTCATGAAAATGAGATACGGGAGAAGAACCTGTACCTTTATGGCCTTGTTGCCTTATTAGTATTGCTTGCACTCATTTCATTCCTGTATATCCGTCATAACCGTCTTAAGTCTCAGTATGATCGTATTGGATTGGAGCAGAGACTGCTGAGGGCGCAGATGAATCCTCACTTCATCTTCAACTCACTTTGCGTCATGCAGGATTTCATACTGGCAAATAAATTACAGGAAGCGAATATATTCCTGACAAAAATTGCCCGTCTGATGCGTAATATCCTCGAAAATTCAAGGGAAGAATATATTCCTCTGGATAAAGAAATTGAAACGGTCAGATTGTATCTCGATCTTCAGAAATTAAGGTTTGAAAATGAATTTCAATATACTATTGAACTGGATGAAGCAATTGATCCGGAAAATGTATCAGTACCCCCTATGTTTACCCAGCCCTGTGTGGAGAATTCAATCGAACACGGACTTCTTCCTTTAAAAGAAAAAGGCCATTTAAGAATTTCTTATTACCTTAATAACGGTTTATTAAAGCTTGAGATACTCGACAACGGTATCGGCAGAGCCGAAGCTGCTGAACGAGCTTCGGGAAAAGGAGCAAAAAAATCTGTTTCAACAGTATTGACTGAAGAAAGGCTGGGTTACTTTAGAAAAACACTGAAGAAAAAGGAGATAGGCATGGAAATAGTTGACCTGTTTGATAATAACAAGCCTGCGGGCACAAAAGTTATGATCATGCTCCCGTATGTAAATGTTTATTCGTAATACAATTTAATTGGCTTTTAACCGATGAACGTCATTATTGTAGATGATGAAGCCTCTGTAAGAAATTCGATAAGAAGGTTCTTAAATGAGAATTTTCCACTAGTAAATATAATCGCAACTGCCGGAAGTATTTTTGAAGGGTATCAGGCAATACTAAGGTATAAGCCTGATCTGATATTTCTTGATATTGAACTGCCCGACGGTTCCGGCTTCGATCTCCTTGGCAGGTTCTCACAAATTCCATTCAAAATAATCTTTATTACAGGCCATCAGGAGTATGCCCTTGATGCCATAAAGGTCAGTGCGCTTGACTATATATTAAAACCGGTCGACGAAGGAGAACTTAAAGCAGCGGTAATAAAAGCCTCAGAAATCATTGACCGTGAAGAAGAGGACATGAAGTTTCAGGCTCTGAGTGAGAACCTAAATGGGAAGAAAGTTCTTAAACGATTAATTCTGCGAACTGCAGAAGCGCTTCAGCTGATATCAGTAAGTGAAATAATCAGGGCTGAGGCAGACAGCAATTATACTCACTTCTATCTTGAAGGGGAAAGGCATATAATTGTATCCCGAACAATCAGGGAATTTGAGTCGCTTCTTGCAGGATCAGGATTTTTACGTGTACATCAGTCACACCTTGTCAGTCTCAACCATGTGGATAGGTTCCTTAAGAGAGACAGTGGATCGCTTCAACTTAAAAACGGAAAGATAATCCCCGTTTCCCCTAATCTTAAACAGAAAGTAATTAAGGCTCTTACAGATTATCTTTACGAATAAACCAGGCAATCAGGTTCACATATTCGTTGTTTTAACGATGAACAGATAAAAAAGTCTTTGAACATCCGTAAAATCCCTGATTGTATTTCCATATTGCCGGAAATACTAATTCAAAATCCACCTTTGCTAATTTACTCTTGAAAGAACTGTTGTAATGGTATAACTTTTACCAAAACCATAAAACTATGAGACACATAATTGTATTTTCAGGATTCTTTGTCTTTATAATGTTCTTTTCACCTTACGTAAAATCGCAGGTAAAGGTCGATGTAAAGGACAAAGTGAATAAGGAGGCCGACAATCGGGCCAACAGAGCGGCCGATGACGCTATTGATGCCGGTTTTGACGCAGTGGAGGAAGGAATTAAGGGAGTTTTTAAGAAGAAAGAAAAGGACACTGAGGAAAGCCGGAAGAATAAAGAATCCAATGAGGAAGAAGAAGCAGTAACCCGGAAAAATACTGAAAAAGATGTTAATGCGGAAGCCAGCACGGTATCATTGCAGACCCAGGCTTCTCTTACATGGAATAAATATGATTTTATACCCGGGGAGAAGATCCTATTTGAGGACAATCAGGAAAACGAACAGAATGGTGAATTCCCTTCACGATGGGATCTGGCAGACGGCGGCAGTGTTGAAAACGCTTCATTTGGGGGCCAGAATGTGATATATTTCAAAGAATCAGAGTCATGTATTATCCCCTTCTTTAAGGAACCGGCAAAAGATAATCTGCCCGATCTTTTCACAATTGAGTTTGATTGTTATTTTGAACCCGAGGAGTACTGCCACTATCTTATTGATTTTTGGGATCATAAGAACCAGAGCGAAAGCACGATAGATATTGATCCCCTCATAATTAATGCAAATCATGCCGGTATAAATGATGTAGGAGAAGGATTCTATCCGGGAGAAGAAGAAAAAGGAGAAATAACAAAGGGATTCTGGCGTCATGTAGCAATATCATTTAATGTCCGGGCATTGAAGGTTTATCTCGATGATTCCCGGGTGGTCAATATCCCCAACCTTGGTGTTAATCCTGAAGGACTTACAATCTGTTGCGATCGCATGAATTCTGCTGGTGCTAAAGGAACAAATCGTTTTATAAAAAATTTCCGGCTTGCTGAAGGAGCAGTAAAACTTTATGATAAGCTTATCCAGGACGGGAAGATAGTGGCAAACGGGATCCGCTTCGATGTAAATAAATCAACCCTCAAGCCTGAGTCAATGGGAGTAATCAATTCGGTATTCCAGTTACTAAATGAACACCCGGAAATAAATCTCAGTGTTGAGGGTCATACCGACAGTGACGGTGATGATGCTTTCAATCAGGACCTTTCAGAGCGCAGGGCAAAAGCAGTTGTAGACCAGCTAGTTAAAATGGGCATCCCCGCTTCCCGTCTTGCAAATGCCGGGTGGGGTGAAACAAAGCCTGTCGGGCCGAACAGCACACCGGAAGGTAAGGCAGCCAACCGAAGGGTTGAATTTGTGAAAATCTGAAAAGACGATCAATGATCTGTTCAAACAAACATTAATCCAAATGGAGCCTGGCAATTTCCTTGTTTAATCAATTGTCCCCCTTCCCCGAATTGCTGCTCCCTTTTTTAAATAACAACAAACACATAATGAAGCGTGTAAATATAATTGTTTTGGCGATTACTCTGATTCTGATTTTGATCCCGGGCTTCATAACTGCGCAAAATTCAGGTGGATGTGAAACCTGCAAAAGAAACGGAATGCTGACAGAATTTATAAACAAGCACCTGCCTGATTATGACCAGAAACTGAAGGAGTGGCAGGAATGCATGAGAAATCGCCTTGGTGATATTGAACAGTTTGACACAAATAATGCAGGTGTAAAAGAAGCTCTCAGTAACTGCAGAGACCTAAATCCAGGATATAGATGGCATTGTGATGCTTCAACAATGTCAACTTACATCGGTGAAAGGTTTACCAATAAGTGTTTTTATCTAAAGTCTAACCTTTTACACTCTCCCGACACAGACAAGCCACCAGAATACATATTCAGGGGGAGTTATGAAGCAGAAATAAAAGGAGGCAGTATAATTGAGTATTCTGATGATTATAAAAGGCCAGTGATAGCTAAAATGGAGCTCAGGCTTTTTTATAACGGCAAACCTGAGGAACTGGTTCAGGAATGGACCTCCGAAAATACAATAAATGAGCCAAGAGCACTTTTTAACAAATTGGGAACACCTGAAACCTTAATACCCTTATTCGAGGAATTCGAAAAGCGGCCCGTCTCGTGCGAAGTTAAATTCTCATCCCAGGAAGAAATTTGCGAAAACGGCCTAGGAATTATAAGACTTTCAGGCTTTAAAGATGCCGGGGGTAATCCTTCAAGAGAATTTAACAGGATCGTTGTAAGTATCTTCAAGGGGCAAATACTTAATGGGGAGAGATGTAATATCGGTCCTGATTACCGGGTTTTTACACTTACTGAAGGTGAGGTGAAAATCGAATACAGACCTCCGGCTGAAAAAGATGACGGATATGACTGGTTAAGGGTTTATAGTTCATGTGATATCCTTCCGCCAGAAAAATTTCCGTTGCCGGAGACTGCAATGGATAAACTGATTCTTGATGAGCACTTTCCGGTCTTCTGCGGATTTTATCAGGGGACTGTTACAGTTTCGAAAAGCTGGAACTATACAAAACAGTCTGACAACACGTCAGAGACTTTTACAGGAACTCAGACAGTAACATTCAATGGGACTTTCAAACCTAATCCACAGATGGAAACGAATGAAGAGCAACCTATTAAAATTTTTGTGAAAGACAAAGTGCAGGGGACGTGGAAGCATAACGAGCAGAGGTATTGCGAAGGCTCTGGCTGCGGCAAATGCAGGGGGCTCGTATTTGAAGAATGGGGTTCCGCCAACATCTCCCCTGCGACGCTCGACGGACTTGTCATAATAACAAACGTCTGGCCCACCGATAATAAAGCTGTGGCGGACCAGCTCGGACAATTCGGTCTTGAGAACTGGTATGATATTGCCACTCCCACAGAGATTGTTCCGACTCAGACAAGAACAAAATATGAAACTGAAAATGCAGGCTGCCAATGGCACAATTCAACTTCAACTTTAACCCTGACCCGATCTGAGGTCAGATATAAGCTAAAAGATGTTAATATACTTACGGGAAAATCATCATGGAGTTCCTCCTCCGAAAGTTCTGGTATAAGAACAACAGACATGACCGAGGCAATCTACGACCAGAAACCTTATGATCCGGAACAGAACGGCAATGAATATAGTTATTCAATTATATGGAATCTTAAGGCTTTTTAATACCAAAAGGAAAAATACTATTTTAAAACTTCAGAAATGAGAACTATGACTTTTACACTTGCTTCACTGTTACTATTAACAGTAATAACCAATGGTCAGGACAAAACACCAAAACCATTCAAATTCAAATCAGGTATTATTGAGTATAAGTACTCTGGCGATAAAACCGGTACTGCAATACAATATTTTGATGATTATGGAATGAAGAGCGCTATGTATTCAGAAATCAATCAGGAAGGCAAACTGACGAAGAGCTGGGTTGTATCTTCCGGTGATTACCAGTACATATGGGATCCTTCCAAACCAGGTCAGGGGATGAAAATGAAAAATCCATTGATCTCATGGATCGCCGAGGCATCTGAGAATGAGATTGAATCTTTCACAGAATCGACTTATGAAAAAATGGGATTTGTAAAAAGCGGGCAGGAAAACTTTCTTGGCAAGCAGTGCGAAGTGGTAAAGGGAGACATGGGTAAAGTGCTTACCTGGAATGGTATACTAATGCTTATGGATTTTAAAATGGGTGCGTTTGTGTCAAAACAGGAAGCCACCTCAATAAAAACTGATATGCCTGTTGATGCAAAATATTTCGTTATTCCAAAAAATGTGACTTTTTCTGAGATGCCAGGTTTTTAGCTAACCTTATCTCTTTTCTTTACTGCTGCTCATTTGCCGGAAATGGTATAAATGAATATCTTTATTGGGTTAAAACCTGCCAGATATGAAAAAGTTCTGTTTTTACTCAACAGTTGTTACTGTTTTCATATCTCTTTTGTTTTCATCGTGCGAATACCAGAAGAAGGATCCCTTGTTTGCAGGTTCATGGAAATTCAGCGAAAATATAGTTGCAGGAGATCTTGTTTATAATACCACCCGGTATTTAACCCTTACAAAAGATACATACGAAGAGATATTTATCGTACAGAGGGAAAGTTCAGGATTGATAGCCGGAATTTTCGGTACAAAAGGCAAACTGGCATTTTCACGGTATTACATGGTATTCAGGCTCGAGGAGCTCGGAACCTGTGTGAGGGACCAGTCGGATGCCTGTACTGAAGCAGTGCAGTGGTTTGGAGAGGGTACCCTATACTGGACCGAGAACTCTCCGTATTTTGAAAGTACAGTAAAAGGAGAATTTGAAGCCGGTGAATCAACATTGTATCTGAAGAGGGATCTGAACAATGATAATGATACTGATGATACCGGTGAGGATATTAAGTTTGAAAGAATTTAATACTTATCTATACCATGAGACTAATAATCAGCATCCTTTTTGCAATTATTTTAATTACCGTAGGTTGTAACTCCGGATCCGGACCTGAAACATTTAAAGCAGATGTTATTATCTATGGTGGGACCTCATCAGCTGTTTCAACAGCTGTTCAGATCTCGAGAATGGGCAGGTCGGTCATAATTGTTTCTCCCGACAGGCATATAGGCGGCCTTTCCTCATCCGGACTTGGCTTCACCGACACCGGAAACAAGGAAGTGATAGGAGGCATTGCACGCGAGTTTTACAATCTGATTTACCAGCATTATCAGAAGCCGGAAGCATGGGTCTGGGAAAAGCAGTCTGAATATGGCAATAAGGGTCAGGGCAGTCCGGCAATTGACGGGGAAAAAAGGACAATGTGGATCTTTGAGCCTCATGTGGCGGAGGAAGCGTTTGAAACACTGATCAGGCAGAGCAACATTCCTGTTTACAGGGATGAGTGGCTCGACAGGCAAACCGGCGTGGTTAAGGAGGGAGATAAGATAATTTCAATCAAAACCCTCAGTGGAAAAGTGTACAGGGGTAAAATATTTATTGATGCCACTTACGAAGGCGACCTGATGGCTGCTGCAGGAGTTCAATACACAACAGGAAGGGAGCCCAACAGCCTCTACAACGAACAATGGAACGGGGTGCAGACCACCGACAATCCATATAAGCATCATGATTTTAATGAACTGAAAATAAGCCCATACATTATACCAGGCGATCCTACAAGCGGTGTTCTCCCCCGAATATCAACGGAAAGTCCGGGTAACCAGGGTGACGGAGACAACAGGATCCAGGCATATTGCTTCAGGACATGCCTTACAAAAAACGAAGGCAACATGGTACCTTTCGATCGTCCCGAAGGCTATGACTCCACCCAGTATGAGCTGCTTTTAAGAATTTATGATGCAGGATGGAGGGGAACATTCAACAAGTTCGACGTTATACCGAACCAGAAGACAGATGTAAATAATCACGGCCCCTTCAGCTTCGACAATATCGGGATGAATTACGATTATCCCGAAGCCACATATGAAAGGAGGAAGGAGATCATCGATGAGCACATAACCTATCAGAAGGGACTGCTTTATTTCATTGCCAATGATCCCAGGGTGCCTGCAGACACCAGGGAAGAAATGGGGAAATGGGGTTATTCAAAGGATGAGTTTGCAGAGAATGGCTACTGGCCATATAATATCTATGTGAGGGAAGCCAGGCGGATGATCGGAGAATATATAATGACTGAAAATGACGTTCTGAGCAAGAGAGATGTGCCTCATTCAATCGGGATGGGGTCATACAATCTCGACTCGCACAATACCCAGAGATATATAAAACCCGACGGTTTTGTTGACAATGAAGGAGATGTGGAGCTTCCCACCGGGAAACCTTATATGATTGACCTGGGATCCATTTTACCAAAGAAGGAAGATTGCAGTAATCTGCTTGTGCCGGTTTGTGTTTCCAGTTCACATATTGCTTTCGGGTCAATCAGGATGGAACCTGTCTTTATGATCCTCGGCCAGAGTGCAGGGACAGTAGCCTGTCTGGCTCTATCGAATAAATTGCAGATTCACGATCTGTCTTATGAAGAAATCAGGAAACGGCTTATTGCAGATGGCCAGGTCCTTGAATACTAGTCCGATTTAAACAGAGCAAAAAGTTACCTACCCATCTATATGAAAGGGCAATTTTGAGAATTAGTTGTCAGATAGATCTTATTTACTGATTATTAAAATCACTAATAATACTGGAATAAATATAAAAAAATTTACCACTAAAAGTTTTTTACAATTGACATCCAGATTTTTTTCATGCTGAAATCAGGGCTCAGGTACAAAAAAAAAGTGCTGAAGTTAGTGTTCATAAGGAACATTCTTAAAATAACACAGTTTTCTAAAATTAATTACTGATTACTCATATTCAATGCTTTAAAGGACCTTCATTAAGGGTGAGGGTATTCCTGTGTTAATAAAAAGATTAAAATGTTAAATAATCATAAAACGTAGATTATTGCGTTATGTCATTTGGTTATTAATTTGGCTGAGGTTATCCGGACCATATTATTTGCCTGAGATGAAATCATGTGTTATTTGGTTAAAGGTAATAATCAATATCAAAAAGAAAGTAACTAACAATTCAAATCACGACAAAATGAAAAAACTGATCTCATTTGCTGTATTTTTTCTTGCATTTTCAGCTGCTATTTATGCACAAGCAGAAGCAACTGCTTCTGCTACTGCTACCATTGTTGGGCCCATAACAATTACCAATGTGGATGATATGAATTTTGGCAATGTGGCTGTTAATGCTACCACTGGAGGTACTGTTGAGCTTGCGCCGGATGGAACCCGGACACCAACAGGTGGCTGTACACTCCCGGCTACAACAGGAACTGTTTCCGCTGCATCATTTACTGTAACAGGAGCGGCTGATTATACTTATTCAATCACTCTGCCTTCGGGTGCGACAACAATAACTTCAGGAGGAGGACAGACCATGACGGTCGACACATGGACGAGTGCAACGAATCCGATTGGAGCAATACTTACCGGAGGTACATCAACCCTTACTGTTGGTGCAACTTTAAATGTAGCTGCCGGTCAGGCTGCAGGAACATATACATCCGGAACAGAATTTACAGTATCGGTCAACTACAATTAGATCCCAGGAAAAGGTATTGCTTATTAGCATAATGAAAAGGCTTAAAAAAATACTTTTCAGCCTGTTATTGCTATTTGAAATAGCCGGGGGGCTTTTATATGCACAGGTAATACCTCCTGGTAGTGCAACTGGTCACATTATTGCTGAAATCATACCAGTATTCTCGGCAACTGAAACATCACAGATGAATTTCGGACGGTTCGCCCCGGGGCCTGAGGGAGGTAAAATTATACTGACTCCCCAGGGTACAATATCAATCCAGGGAAATGTCTTTAAAGGCCCCGGAACATTCAACGCTGCAAGTTTTAATGTATTTGGGGATGCTGATGCTGCATATTCTATTTCCTTACCTTCAGGTCCGGTAATCCTTAAACATACTTCAGAATCAAAAACCATGACAGTTGAAGACTGGCTGTCGGTACCATCAGCAGGTATTGGAACGGGCAGGCTGCCGCAGGACGGTTTCCAGACAGTATTTGTGGGTGCAACTTTGAAAGTTGGATCTATAAATGACAATCCGGTGGGTATTTACACCGGATTGTACAATATCACTTTTGATTTTTATTAGAAGGTTGTTTAAAACCTAAAATCCAATGGCAAACCTTAACCTGATCAAACCTTTGCAGGTATTAAAATACGGATTTTTAAAACCAGGCATAATCTCAAGCTCGGTACTGGTTGCTGCATTAGCATCTGTCCTTTCCTCAAGCTTATTCGCACAGGGAGATCTGTTGATCACTCCCAGGCGGGTGGTATTTGAAGGTTCAAAAAGATCGATGGATCTAAACCTGGCAAATACGGGTAAAGATACTGCCACATATGCAATATCCCTTATTCAGATAAGGATGAAAGAGGACGGAGGATTTGAAACTATAACTGAACCGGATTCCGGTCAACGTTTTTCCGATCGTTACATCCGGTTCTTTCCAAGGTCAGTAACTCTTGGTCCCGGGGAGGCTCAGACAATCAAGGTCCAGCTGATAAGGACAAACGAACTAACTGAGGGTGAATACCGATCTCATTTTTATTTCAGATCGGTTCCGCAAATTAAACCTCTTGGAGAAGAAGGAAAGCCTGAAGATTCAACAAATATATCAGTAAAACTGATCCCTGTTTTTGGAATAACAATTCCTGCAATAGTCAGGGTAGGACAATCAAATGCGAAAGTCACACTTTCTGACCTTTCTTTCAAAGCTGAGATGGACACAATACCGGTGCTGGATATGGTACTCAGGAGGACCGGAAACATGTCGGTTTACGGGGATATTACGGTTGATCATATTTCACCTCAGGGCATAATTAACAGGGTTGGGGTGGCTAATGGTGTTGCGGTGTACACACCCAATTCTTCAAGAAGTATCAAATTATATCTAATGAATGTTCCCGGAGTTGAATTCAATACTGGAAAATTAAAAGTTACATATTCAGCTTCATCAGATGTAAAACCAGCGGTTCTTGCACAGGGAGAATTAATACTTAAGTGATTTACCAAATTGATGGCAAGCCTGAAAATGCAATTTCCTAATTAATCAACCTGTATATGATAAGACCTGTTTCTACCTGTAAGAAGTTGTTGCTAACAGGTGCTTTATCATTTCTTGTTATAACGGTTATTGCTGCTGACAGGTATTCCGTGGAATCCGGAGACTGGAACAGCTCATCAACATGGTCAACCACCTCCGGCGGGGCTGCCGGAGCTTCAGTTCCGGTCGCAGGAGACAACGTTTTCATAGAAAATGGCTATACTGTAACAGTGACAGCTAATGCGGCATGTGCAAACCTTACTTTTACATCGGTCGGATCAACTTCTACCCTGACAGTCAATTCCTCAGTCACCCTGACAATTTCCGGAAATCTTACATTATTTAAGCTTGCCAATGCCAATACTTCCTGCAATCTTGAAGGAGCCGGAACAATATCCTGCACATACCTTTCAGTTGGTTCATCCAACAATAATCCTACAAATAATAATACTACCAGGACACATACATTTAACTCTTCCATAGCGAATTTAAACATTACTGGTGATCTATCAATAAACAGCTATTATAGTAACAATAACAGGAGGAGAAATGGCACATTCAATCTGGAGTCAGGTATGGTATCTGTATCAGGCTCATTAACAACAAGTAATGCGAATGCTGCAAATGTATCCACCTTTTCAATGACTGCCGGCGCCCAATCAGGATCTCTTATCCTTTCAGGGGCTGACCCATTTGTCCTTTCCGGAACAGGTACCAGTACAATTAATCTTAACGGTACTTCAGCCCTGGTAAATTATTCCCGGTCAGGTGCTCAGCCGCTTCTGTCTGCAACCTATACAAATCTGACACTGTCGGGAAGCGGGGCAAAATCAATCCCTTCAGGCCTTACGGTCAATAGCATATTGTCGGTGGAGGGAACTGCAACAGCTTCAGTAAACAGTCCTTCTTACGGTGCTTCCTCAACACTTAGGTACAAAGGAACATCTGCTCAGACGACAGGGATTGAACTTCCATCAATATTCAGCGGGTCAGGAGGATTAATTATCGACAATTCCTCGGGGGTAGCATTGTCAGCTTCTGTAACTCTGGAAACTGTACTTTCCTTAACCAGCGGAGTTCTTAATGTAGGCTCAAACACACTGACTATTAACGGGGCAATCGTCATCGCTTCTGGTAATATGGCCACCACCACATCGTCAAATATAGTATTCGGGGGATCTTCTCCGGGCGTATCTATCCCTTCCGGAGTAACAAATCTCAGGAATCTTACTATAAATAATCCCAATGGAGTCAGTATGAACAGTAATATTACTCTGGCATCTGGCGGTATACTTAATCTTACAAATGGGATATTGAATGCCGGTTCATATGTTTTGAGTATTCTAAATAGCTCATCATCAGCAATAGCTAATAATGTGGGATCATTTGTAAATGTGACAACAGGAAGCCTGCAAAGAACATTATCTTCGGGTCTTTCAGGTGCCGGCTACAATTACTTGTTCCCCATAGGTGAAAGCAATACTTATAAAGGACTTAACCTTGTTGATGTAAACACAGGTGCCACCGGTCCGGTTCTCAGAGCCTCGGTGAGTGCATCAGGGGCCCTTATAGGCGATAATTCAACCATCGGACCGGTTGAACCCCGATACTGGTCGCTGATAAATACAAATGGAGGTAATCTTACCAGCGCTAAAATTGAACTGTTTGAGACCGGGCTGAATGCATCTAAGACAATTGGAATGTCATCGGCAGTATCGGGAAATTATGTTTCAATAGGAGGTATTCTTAATCCCTCCTCGATGATATCTTCTGAAGTCACCAGCTTCGGTTCTTACTTTTGCATCGGATTTATCTGGACCAACACTCTCTATTCCTATCAGACCGGGAACTGGAATGCAGCCAGTACCTGGACATCAGATCCGAGCGGTACATTGCAAATAGGAACAACGGTACCGGGTAACGGGGACAGGGTGATAATTCTATCTGACCGGACTGTGAGTCTTACAAGCGATGTTAATACTACTGATCTCGATTTGACCATTGAATCAGGAGGGATACTCGATCAGGCTGGTTACCGTTTTACAAATACCCTTGGCAGACTAGACGGACAGGGCACACTTAAACTTTCTTCCATTAATTTCCCTGTTGCCACCCTGAACGATTTTATAGTATCTGGCGGTGGAACAACAGAATATTACAACACATCAGATTTTACAATCCCCTCCTCCCCCTCTACCTACAATAATCTGACTATCAACTGCGCGGGGCGCATTGCAACGCAGCTTAGTAATCTCACCCTGTTTGGTAACATGTATGTTAAATCAGGTACTTTCAGAATTAACAACAATATCGCTACAGCAAAACTCAATCTCACAATTGATGGTAATGTTACGGTTGATAACGGGGCAAGTCTCACTGTGGGGAACGGAGTAACCAATCCGACAATAGGATCAGCCGGCACCGGAGGTACTGCTCCTTTCCTGAATTATTATCTTAATTTCCATACTGTCATTATATCCGGAAATCTTATAAATAACGGCATTGTAAGATTTACAAACCTCTTATATCCTCTTTATACATCATTTCCTCCCACAACTTCAGGTGCAACCTCCGGAGCTGCATCAGTGTATTTTCAGGGAGCCGCAAACAATACAATTACCTGCAACGGCCCAACTGATTTCTACAATCTCATAGTTAATAAAGGAACGGATCAGACTTACAGGCTGACAATAAATTCATCAGGATATACTAACTTCAGGCTTTTCGGGGCAAACTCACTGGTGGCAGAAGCGATATCAGGCAATCCGACAATGAGAAAAGCTCTCTGGATCTATTCGGGAACACTTGTCCTCAAAGGAAGTATAATAATTCCTTCATTATCAGAAGGTATTGCAGCAAATGCGGATTACTATATACCTGCCAGCGGCGCTCTCATTATTGATGGTACCGATGTAGTCATTCTTTCAACAGCAGATGATTACAGGGAGATAAATGCCGGTTATGGTACTTCAGCTCCCGATAACACAACCATTGGCGTTACCCAGGGGGGATACAGCTCGCTTTACGTATTTGGAAAACTTGAAATAAATAACGGATTTCTCTCAACAAGAGAATCAGGTGGAATTGTAACCTCATCGACTGCATCGGGCCAGATATTAATCAACGGAGGGACAGTTGAGGCAAAGCAACTTCTTTCTTCAACCGGATCAGCTTCCTATACCCAGACAGATGGATTGTTTATTTTAAGAGGAAGGTTAAGGAGGATCCCCTTATCTTATGCTTCAGTTGCAAATCTTACCGACGTATCAGCTGCAACTCTCGGAACATCAAGGGTAAATAACGGAATAAACACAGGCTATGGTTCCTTCAACCTTGAAAATACAGGGAATATTTATACCGTATCGGGAGGAACAATCAGGATCTATGATGTAACATTGAATACAGGAGGAGAAGCATTCGATGTAAAAAGTTCTTTATCAAACATAAACGTAACTGGGGGTACTCTTGAAATCCTTCCCTTAACCGGCACCGGCCTGGCCGATGCAGTAAGTTTTCTAATAAACAGTACTGCTCCCCTGTATGACCTGATAATAAACAGGCAAAGCAGCTCCTCTGTTGCCAGATTGTCATCAAATCTTACCGTTCAAAATGATTTCACCCTTACATCAGGAGAGTTGGCGGCAAATAATTTCAATCTTGCAGTTGGTCATGATTTTACATTGGAAAACGGTACCGTTTATACTCCGGGGACAAATACAACGACTTTGAATGGATCGGGGAACCAGACATTTAGAATTAATATATCCTCACCTCCGTCATTAAATAATTTTGCCATTATCAAATCGGCAGGAGACACTGTCTTTATTGCAGGAACTCAAAGTGTATTAAATGTATCAGGCAATTTCAATCTTACATCGGGAACATTAAATGATGGAGGTAAAACCATTAACTTGTCAGGCAGTTCCGTGTATAATTCCGGTATTCACACAGGTACCGGGGGAATTGTACTGAACGGAACCGTTGCCCAGACCATTGACGGAGGAGGGACTTTCAATAACCTTACTCTTAACAATACATCTGCCACAGCAGTAGCACTCGCAGCAAATCTGACCATAAATGGAAACCTTATATTTTCGAATGATCGTCTTTTCAATATAAGCACCTTTAATCTGCTGCTGAATTCAACAGCCGGAATTGTTAATTACGGCCCAACCAGGTATATTCAGACAGCCGGTAATGCAGGTGATGGAGGATTGTCAAAGGCTTATTCATCAATAACTGCCTTTACATTCCCGGTTGGAGCACCCACCCTTACTCCAGCAAGGCCAGTGAAATACACCCCGGCTACAATTGGTTTTACTTCAGCTCCTGCAACTTACGGTACTATCACTATAATCCCGGTAGGTTATGAGCATCCGGCAACCACTTCCAACGGCCAGAGTCTTACGTATTACTGGCGTGTCAAATCAACCGGTTTTACAGGTATACCTCTCTATTCAGTAACTCATACATTTGTATATGAAGACTCTGACATTGCGGGAACTGAATCGGACTATGTTCCTTCGTTATATGATGAGTCGTCCCATCTGTGGTATTACGGTGCAACATCATTTATAAATACCTCTACAAACAACATTTCAGACTGGACATCACCGACAAACAGCACAAATTTTCTTGATGCGGACTACACTGCAGGTTTACCTTCAGGTTTTGGAACGCCTGTAGTATATTACAGTCGCAGAACCGGTCTTTGGACGGATAGATTGACATGGTCGCTTACAAGCCATACGGTGGACGATCCGCCAGTCTCTGTCCCGGGCGCAAATGATATTGTTCTGATAGGTGGTCAGGACTCTGTTTATCTTCCTACAAATAACAGAAATCCAAACACAGGAGTTCAAAACTGTGCCACTCTTAAAATTGAATCAGGCTCTGCCCTCGACATTGGTTATAATCCGGGGTGCACATTTGCAATGGTCCTTTCAAATTCATCAGGCAACGGGAATTTCAGATTAACAACAAATTATAACAGCCCTTCCACATTTGCTTTTCCATCAGGTGATTTTAGTGATTTTAACGTTAACAGGGGGACCACCGAACTATACACAACAAATCCTACCGCCGGTACTGTATATTACATGCCAACAGGCATTTCAAGTTATGGTAATCTTATACTGTCTCCCCTTGGCGGATCGAACCTTATGTTCCCGAACAATAATGTAACAATCTACGGAAACCTTATCACCAGAGGACAAAATGCAGATTCATGGTTTGTCCCGTCGTGGGGCACAACATATCCCGGATCGGTTCCAGCAGTTCCCAAGACAATCACCATAATGGGAGATATGGATATACAGGGTGGAGCATTAATCTGGTATCAAAACTCAAACATAGCCCAGAATTTCATAGTATATGGAAATGTAAGAATAGGAAGTTTATCATCTTTGTTTGTCTATAGCGGAGCTACAAATCAAAGTATGGCTATTGGAGGAAACCTGATCAATAATGCAAATGGGTTTTATAACGGAGTTTCGACCATTTCAAAAGCTGATTTTACTAATATCCCGCTTACTTTTTTCGGTTCAACTTCTACTTTTGTCACAAACACCATCGGAACCCCATCTACAACTTTCGGATCCGTAACCGTAAATAAAGGTAACTCTCAGGCAACAACACTTACCTGGAACATTGCCGGCACTCTTACTACCCCTGCCAACAATTGGCTCACAATCCAGAACGGGACACTGATATATGACAGGGTTGGTAATTTCACGATATCTCAGGGAACAGATTTTACGATTCCTGCAACAGGCGGACTGGTTATTAATACTTCCTCTAATGTTTATATTGCAAACAGCACTTCAAACAACAGAACCTTGTTCCTGAATGGAAGGCTTGCCATACTTGGCGGGGGCGGTAACGTTTATATCGGCCCGTCGGGGAATACTGCCAATAATGCTGACATTGAATATTCTGGAAGTGGTGCATCCCAGCTTGAGATCCAGAGCGGCAACTTTTACATAAACGGTCAGATAAGAAGACCAATTGGTTCTACCAACGGTATTTTAAGTTATTCTCAAACAGGAGGAAATGTATTTATTTTTGGGAACAATCCCACTGCATCAAATCGTGTAAGATCAAAGCTTGAAGTACTTAATTACGGCAGCAGATTTGAAATGTCGGGAGGCACTTTGACTATAGTCCGCGGCGGAGGTACAACTTTCGGGGATCTTTATCTGAGACCTGCTTCGTCGTCAGTTACCGGAGGAACAATTATATTCAGCCAGGTGCCTGATTCCGGTCCGGTAATCAATGCTGCCCAGTCATACCAAATGGATGCTGACATAGCCCTGAACAATATTACTGTAGCAGGAAAGACTGATGCGCCTGTTCAGGACGCATCCCTTGCGCTTATGATCAGTCCATTGGTTTTAAATGGCTCCCTTTCCCTGTCAAATTCCAACAGCCTGCTCAATTCAAATAATATTAATGTTTCGATAAAGGGTAACTTTATCAATAACGGTACCTATTCATACGGAACAAACCTTACTACCTTTAACGGAGGAATTCAGTCAATTACCGGAACTTCATCGACCGACTTCTATGATCTCGATGTCATATCCCTTACCTCACTTACAGTAAACAATAATTTTACTGTCAACGGTAATCTGTCCGTCAGCAACGGGAATCTGATTCTCGGATCAAACAGGTTAACTCTGCAGGGCAACCTGATAAACAACGGATCATATACTGATGATAACATTTCAGGGGGGATTGCCCTGACAGGAGTAAGTCAGCAACAGGTATCCGGAACCGGTTCATTCGGACTTCTTGACCTGAACAACACAAATGGTGCAAGGCTCTATAGTGATATAAACCTGCTTCATAATATTATCCTAACCCAGGGAATTCTGGATATAAACATTTACCAGCTAACATTAAGTCAGAACAGTAGTATTGAAGGTGCACCATTTGGGATTACCAAAATGATAAAATCAGATGGAGTCATAAGCTCCTCCGGTGTTAAGAAATTCTTTAATGCAGGACCGAATACATTTACATTTCCTATTGGGGTTACCGGCAAATATACTCCTGCAGATTTTTCAATTACAGCAAATTCTTCTGTTGGTTATATTAGAGTCAATCCCGTCAACAGCAGTCATCCCAGTGTAATAGATCCGCTTAATGCACTTAATTATTACTGGCAGTTAGAAAGTTCAGGGATTTCAGGTGTTAGTTCAGAGATACTTTTATCCTATACTCAGGACGATGTTGCAGGGACAGAAAGTGATTATGTGTCAGCAAGACTTGAGCTTCCTGCAAATATTTGGCATGAAGCTTTATCCGGGTCATTAACAGATAATGTCGACGAAGCTGGGAATTTTATACGATTTGTTTTTACATCTGCCAATAGTCTAAATGGTGACTACACGGCAGGAAACAGTGCCTCGATACCCGGAGAAGTACCCACATATCAGACAAATAGTGATGGTAACTGGTCGAATCAGGAAATATGGACTCCTGTTGGAGCTTCACCTCCCTGCCCACCAGGGGGACCCAGCGGTGCAATAGTCATAATAAATCATGCAGTCAGTGTCAGTGCAAACGGTATTTATGTCTTTTCAACCACGATCAATAACCGACTGAGAATTCTTAGTCCCACTTTCGGTCACAGCATCGGATATGTGTATGGGAACGGGACACTATATCTGGAAGGGGGTAATCTTCCGGGGGGCAATTATTCCGGGTTTACCGACTGTGGAGGAAATGGAACTATTGAATTTGGAGGTACAGGTACCTATACGATAGTAGCTTCATTGTTCAGCAGTCTGCCGAATGCGCTGTTTACAGGAACCGGGACCAGAATACTTCCAAACAAAGATATAACCTTTTGCAAACGTTTGGTCATTGACGGACCTACACTTGACAACAGCGTCAATAACAGGAAGCTTATTATCCAGGGGACCCTGGAACGTTATAATACCGGTATTTTCAGGAGCGGTTCAGGATCATCTCCATCTGCTACTGTATCTTTTTCAGGAACAATCATGCAAACACTGGGGGGTGCGACAGGTAACTTCACAGGCACCAGCAGATTCCAGAACATGGAAATGAACAATCCCGCGGGTCTAGTAATTGGAAACGGAGGAGCAATAGAGGTGAACAATGAATTGCTTCTTACCAATGGTGTTATAACTACCGGATCTTCTGCCACCCTTACTCTTTTAAGTACCTCGTCAAATGCTGTAATACCTGCAGAAGGAAGTACATCTTCTTATATCAGCGGACCTCTTACCAAATACATTATTAACGGGGATATTTTTGTATATCCTCTGGGCAGGGGGACGATCAAAGGTCATGCCTTTACACTTACTTCCGGGTCAGGAAGTACACAACCATTTACTGCAGAATTTTTTACCCCAAATACCACCGCGACCTCTGTTGCTTCACCTCTGAGAGTTACAAATACTGCTGAATACTGGACTGTTTCATCAGCTATTGCAACCAATGCGAAGATCAGAATTGCATGGGATCCCCAGAGCGATCTGACACCTTTAATGGCAACTCATGGGATAAATAATATGAGAGTGGCTGAATATATTTCAGGTTTATGGACTTCGATTAATTCTGTCACAACAGGTGATGAATATAACGGAACGGTAGAAACAAGGCATAATGTCAGCATTTCAACTACCGGCAGTAATTTTACATCAGCATGCATTTCAGGTACTCTTGCACGCGCTGCTTTTTCTGCAATAGGTTCAGTGTGCGGACTTGGGGGTATTCCCGTTACATTTACCTCCTTTGATCCCATAAGTCTTAACTATACATTGGGTTACACAATAGACAATGTACCGCAAACGCCGGTAACAGTATCCTCATTGCCATTTGTTCTTCCGACTCCCTCAGCAGGAGCTTACAAGCTTACCAGCTTCACATACAACAACGGATCCGGCACAGGTGTTGTGGATGCAGGCATTATTACTGCATATGTGACACCCACTACCGCAGCAGCAGGTACAGATCAATCATTATGCGGTTTATCAGGCACAAATCTTGCCGGAAATAATCCGTCTCCCTACTCGGGACTATGGACCATAACCAGTGGAACCGGAGGATCGATCACCAGCAGTATCCAGTATGATTCACCATTCAGCGGGGTATTGGGTAATACATATACACTGAGGTGGACAATCAGCAACGGACCTTGTACATCCTCAGATGAGGTAATGATTTCCTTCCCTGTCGTTGCATCAACCCCTGGTGATTTTACCGTAGCACCGGCACAGGTTTGTCCGGGATCATCAGGAAATATATTTACAGTCCCTTTGGTGGCAGGTGTGACCTATGACTGGACTTTCAGCGGAACAGGGCAGACGATAAACGGAACCGGTAATTCAGTGTCAATTGATTTCAGCAGTTCTGCAACAGGGGGAATATTAAGCGTCACTGCGACTAACAGCTGTGGCACCAGCGGCGCGAGAACTACAAATATCGATATTCCCCAACCTGCTTTCAGCTATCCTGGAATACCATATTGTCAGAATGATCTTAATCCGCTCCCTGTTTTCGGCACCGGAGGCATTGCAGGGACATTTTCCTCTTCACCAGGCCTTGTTTTTACAGATAATCTGACCGGACAAATAAATCTTGCGGCAAGTGTTCCCGGAAATTATACAGTTTTTAATACCGCAACTGTAGCAGGATGCGGAACACTGACAGCTACAAGTTCCTTTTCAATTTCAGAACTGATATGGACCGGGGCCATAAGTAATGACTGGAACGTATCAGGAAACTGGTCATGCGGTTATGTTCCTTACCCAACAACACATATAGTAATTCCGGATGTCACCCGGGAACCTGTTCTTGAAGGCGGTTCAGCCGGGACTGTGAATAATATAACTATTCAACCGGGATCTTCATTGTCCCTTAACAACAATACTCTCCAGATCGGAGGGACTATTTCGAACAATGGAATTTTAACAGCTTCCGATGGTGTTGTTGAAATGAACGGATCAACTCCCCAATCGGTTGGTAATATCTTCGCCGGGAACAGTATAAGGGACCTGATAATAAATAATTCAGCAGGTGTGAGCCTTACCGCTCCTCTGAATATCACGAGATCTGTTCTTGTTACAAACGGAAATCTTTCATCGGCCGGATTTTTAACCCTGACATCATCAGCCTCATCAACCGCATTTATTAACGGGACCGGAGCCGGGACAATCACTGGCGATGTAACCATACAAAGATATCTGCCTTCAGGTTTCGGTTACAAGTATTTCAGTTCACCCTTTCAGGATGCAACAGTAAATGAATTCGATGACGAGGTCAATCTGGGAGATCCTTACTTTGCCCCTGTTTACAGGTATGATGAAAACCTTGCATCATCAGGGTGGGTCAGTTACTTGAATTCATCTGATCCTTTGAATCCTCTTGAGGGTTATGCAGTATTTCTGGGTTCATCCGTGCCACCCATAACAGTAGATGCAACCGGAGTAGTTAATAATGGCCCTGTTTCAGCTACTTTATTCAATCATAACAATACATATACAAAGGGATTTAATCTTGTCGGAAATCCCTATCCATCTGCTATTGACTGGAATGCTGCAGGATGGACCAAAACCAATATTGATAATGCTGTCTACTATTTCAAGGCCAGCACAACAGATGAATATGCCGGTACTTACAGTACTTACATAAACGGGGTATCCAGTGATCCCGGATTTGCGACAAATATAATTCCTTCAATGCAGGCATTTTTTGTTCACGTCACTGATGGAGCATTCCCAGTTTCCGGAACCCTGGGATTGACAAATAGTGTAAGGGTAACAGATACATCACATGGGTTCATGAAATCTGAAACAAAAAACCAGGTTCCGGTTTTACGTCTGAATGTCACATTTGAATATGATACCACAACAATCGACAGGGCTGTAATATATTTTGATGAAAAGGCAACCTCCGGATTTGACAGCTATCTTGACGCACTGAAACTAATGAATACTGATTATTCGGTTCCTAATCTTTATTCTGTCGGCAGTGATGGGAAAAAACTATCTATCAATGCATTGCCTCCAAATGAAGATAAACTTACAAGAGTTCCGCTTGGAATAAAAATAAGCCAACAAGGCTATATTGTTTTCAGGCTGGATTATGTTGATGAGGAACTTTCAGGCAATAAAATATTCCTGACCGATCTTGTTTCAGGCGTCGAACAGGAATTGATGAATGGCAATGAATACAGAGTTTTTCTGAATGAGGGTGAGCATAATAACAGATTCTGGCTTAATCTGTCATCCGAACCGACAGCTGTTTATGATCTTCCTGCCGATGAAACCCTGTTCTCAGTTTACAGTTCGCACGGAATTCTAAAAGTATTTATCAATACTGAAAAAACAGGCAAAGGAATACTGACAGTCTCCAATCTGACCGGCCAGCTTCTTGTTGTTAAAAAAGTTGTTGAACATGGTTACTTTGAGATTAATCCCGGACTTAAGGATGGAATTTATTTTGTAAACTTTGCTTCAGGCAGTTACAAGGTCTCAAGGAAGGTATTAATTAAAAATTGATGGTGAATAGAAAAATATCTAATATTTCCACTGAGTGGCAAAAGTTCCTATTAACTGGAATATTTCTATTGACTGTTACCAGAGTTTCATACGCCCAGGAACCCCCTCCCCGGCCAATAAGGATTACCCCCACCGCTCAGATACTCAGTTTCGGTGCTTTTTATCATGGAATTTCAGGAGGCACTGTGACCGTTTTTCCTGACAACAGCCGCCTGGCCACGGGCGACGTGGTTTTACTGAACCTGGGATATGCCGTTACAGCCGCCAGATTTGAGGTCCATGCACATCCGGGAACAGTGATCGCTATCCTGAACGGTCCCCCAACGTTACTTACAGGCGGTACACCTCCGGGTTCAATGCAGCTTACAGTAGGAAGCTCCTATCCTGCTTCTCCCTTCGTATCAAATGTACACTTTAATGTTCCCATTTACCTGGATATTGGAGGAATCCTGGATGTAGGAAATACGGCAGCAAATCCCCCGGGCAGTTATACCGGAACTTTCAATATCACTCTGGTCAGGGAATAACACAGGTATCGGAATTTATAAATGAAATAGTAAATGACAGTCAGTAAAGCATACTCCGGTTTAAGGTTTTCAGGATGTATGCATCCGGCTGTCAGGCGGGTACTTTTTTTTAGCGTATTTGCACTTTCCCTTTCCGGGTATGTGCCGGTCCGTTCCCAGGAGCTTCCTGAGTACGATGAGATTGCAGTATTCCTCGAGATACCCCGGATCGGAGGCTGGGAAATAGAAGCACTTATAAAGGATGAAGAATTATACCTCCCCATCACCAGCCTTTTCGATTTCCTGAAAATCAGGAATGAGGCTTCTCCCGGATTTGAATCCATCAAAGGTTTTTTTATCAATCCCGAGGCTGAATTTCTTATTTCGCGAAATGAAGGTGTCATAGACTACCAGGGAGTGAAACATGAACTGGGAAAAGGTGACCTGATACGGACAGAATCAAACCTGTACCTTAAGTCTGCATGGTTCGGCAGGATCTTCGGTCTTGACTGCAAATTCAATTTCCGGAGCCTGTCAGTAACTGTGAGCAGCAAGCTCGAACTCCCACTGATAAGGGAAATGCGTCTTGAGGAGATGCGTAGGAACCTTACCAGCCTCAGGGGAGATGTTATTGCTGACACGTCAATAGGCCGGACATATCCTGCCTTCAGGTTTGGAATGGCCGACTGGTCGGCCCTGGCTTCCCAGGAAATAAATGGCCGGTCAGATGTACGGTTAAACCTTAACCTTGGAGCGATGGTAGCCGGAGGGGAAGCAACCGCCAACCTTTATTACAACTCTGCTGAAGAATTCTCTGAAAAGCAGCAGTATTACCGTTGGCGCTACGTAAACAATGATTTCGCACCACTCAGGCAGATTATGGCCGGAAAAATTACAACAAACTCAGTTTCATCGATTTTTAATCCTGTACTTGGCGTACAGCTTACAAATACCCCGACCACATACAGGAGATCGTTTGGCACTTACACCCTTAGCGACAGAACTGAGCCAGGCTGGATAGTAGAGCTTTATGTCAACAATGTCCTGGTCAACTATGTAAAAGCGGATGCTTCGGGCTTTTTTACGTTTGAGGTGCCGCTGGTGTACGGTAATTCCATGGTCAGGCTGAAGTTTTATGGCCCCTGGGGAGAAGAAAGAACACGTGAACAGAATATTGTTATTCCATATAATTTTCTTCCCGAAAATACACTTGAATATACAGTAAGCGCCGGCATGGTGGAAGATACCCTTCACAGTATATTCTCAAGGGGTATAGTTAATTATGGCCTTACAAGAGGCATAACCGTCGGTGCCGGCGCAGAATATCTCTCCTCTCTTTCCGCCCAGCCAATGATGCCCTTTTTTATGACTTCGCTCAGGCTCAGCAACAATCTTCTTCTTTCGGGAGAATACACTCATGGTGTAAGAGCAAAGGGAACGCTTAGCTACAGGCTGCCTTCAAACATGCAACTTGATCTGAATTACACCTGGTACGACAAGGAACAGAAAGCAATATTCTATAATTACAGGGAAGAAAGAAAGGCAACTCTTTCAATTCCTCTCAGGATAGGAAAGGCAAACACATATCAGAGGATCTCACTTTACCAGATCGTCCTTCCTTCTACCAGGTATACGACCGGAGAATGGATGATCTCAGGATCATTGTTCGGCATTAATACCAACCTTACTACCTATGTCCTGATGCTTAAAGAGGTGAAGCCTTACGTGTATAGCAACCTATCGATGTCGTTCAGGCTGCCGGGCGGTTTTTTATTGATGCCTCAGGTTCAATACGGGTACACGGAGAACAGGTTTTATTCAGCAAGGGCCAGGATTGAAAAACACCTTTTGAAAAATGCACACCTCAACATGTCGTTCGAAAAGAACTTCCGCAATAACGTCACCCTTGCCGAGGCAGGATTCCGCTATGATTTTGCTTTTGCCCAGACCGGGGCATCAGTAAGGCAGACAAACAGACAGACCAGTTTTGTCCAGTATGCAAGGGGAAGCATTATCAACGACAGGAAAACAAAATATCTGGGTACCGATAACAGGACAAATGTGGGAAGAGGCGGCATTTCCATAGTGCCATTCCTTGACCTGAATTCGAACGGCAAAAAAGACTATGATGAACCAAAAGCTTACGGACTCAACGTCCGGACCAACAGCGGTCGGATAGTGAAAAGCGACCGGGATACAACAATCCGGATACTGGGTCTTGAACCATACATAAACTGCTTTATCGAAATAGAAGACAACAGCTTTGAAAATATAGCCTGGCGGGTTCCGAAAAAGTCATACAGCATTGCGGTTGATCCAAATATACTTAAGCTGGTCGAAATTCCTGTTGCCATCGCGGGGGAAGCAGTGGGCAGCGTCAGCCTCGAGGAGTCGGGAATCAAGCGGGGTTTAGGCCGAATTATAGTAAACATCACCGACATCAGATCGAAGCCCGCCGGCAGGACAGTGACTGAAGATGACGGCTACTTCAACTATTTAGGGCTTAGTCCGGGTAAATATATTGTACGGATCGATACCGCACAGTTGTCAAGACTTGGAATGAAATCTGATCCTGAAATGCTGCAGTTTGAAATCTCCGGCAATATTGATGGGGATATTATTGACGGCCTTGATTTTGCAGTTAAATATACTGATACCACCCGCAAAGCAGTCGAACCGGCACAGCAGACTGAAGAAATTAAGCCAACGAAACCGGTTGAGGAAATAAAGAAACCTTCTGAAGAGGCAGTGAAGCCGGTAGAAGAGGAAGAGAAACCGGTTAAAGAGACACTTAAACCGGTTGAAATACACGAAAAACCTGCGGTCCGTAAAGACACATCCTATACGATTATACATGAAATGACGGAAGAGGTGTATACCATCTCAGAAGACAGCTGGGCCATACAGATAGGAGCTTTCAGGTCAAGAGCGCTCGCTGAGCGGTTCAGGAGGATGCTTGAAAGGAACCTTGGCAAAAAAGTTGAGATCACGGTAGCCGGCGATTATTACCGTGTCCGTATCCTGGATCTCAAATCGCGCAAAGAGGTCGATGAAAACGTTGTCAAGCTTAACAAGCTGGGATTCAGGGAGCTGTGGATCATTCACCTTCTTGCACGGGAAAAACAGATATTGCTGGTTACCAGGGAGGATTCGCTTGCAAGAATAAGAGAAACGTACCAAGACAGGGTCGTACCGGTTTTCACTCCCGAAATGTCGATCCAGGTTGGAGCATTCCGCCTTGAATCAAATGCAGTTGCACTCCAGAAAAAACTTTCGGCAGTGCTTGAAAAACCAGTTGTTATTGTTTATGAGGAAGGATTGCACAAGGTAAGGATAACCGGTTTCACCAGCATGGAGGAGATGATGAAATTAGTACCCATACTCGAAATGCTGGGATTGAAAGATCTATGGCTGATGAAGCCTGTTGAAACGGTGGAACGGGTTACTGCCCTTAATCCGCTGGAATTAAGACATGATACGACATTCCGCCTTTCGGAGAAGATCTCTGCATTAAATCTCGCCAAAGAAGCAATTCCCGAACCCACGATTGCACTGCAGGTAGCCATTTACAACAAGGAATCAGAGGCCCTGAGGGCAAAAAGAAGAATTGAGTCGAAGCTTAACCTTCCGGTTGAAATAGTATTGCAATGGGACTACTATCATGTTGTGGTAACAGGCTTCTTCACCAGGGAAGAAACCTATAAGTATTATCCGGAACTTGCCGGTATCGGGTATCCGGGAGTGACCCTGCTGATGAACTACAAGCGTCAGAAATAGTTCATTTTCATTCCCTCAAAGGGCAATTCAGATTTTCATTTTCTTATATTAACCCTTGCACCTTAATCTTGCAGCAAAAAGCTGTTTCATCCCGATTTGTTAATATATTAGCTGTTAATTATATTTTTAACCTGTTACCATGCCACGAATAGCAATCATTTCACCGAGCGTCAGGAAAGGCCGCAACAGCCACAGGATAGCCCTTTATGTCAATAATCTTATCCATGAAGCCGGGGTGGCTGAATCCGAAATAATCGACCTGGCCGGTTATGAATTCCCGGTTTTCAACGAAAGGCTCAAATACCAGGATTTGCCCGGGGACAGCACACTTGAATTTGCCGGAAGGATCAGGAACTCTGACGGGGTGATAATAATCGCCCCTGAATATAACGGAGGATATCCTGCCAGTCTGAAAAATGCAATAGATCTCCTTACCGATGAGTGGAGAAAGAAACCTGTGGCCTTCATTACTGTTTCGGACGGTAATTTTGCAGGAACCCAGGTTATCACATCGCTGCAGTTTGTCTTCTGGAAGCTCGGAGCTCTTACTGTACCGGCATCCCTTCGCTTCCCTGATATTGTCAAAACATTTGATGAAACCGGAGTTCCCGCTGATAAAACATCCTCCGATAAAAGGACAACAGCTTTCATCAGAGAGCTTTTATGGATGATCGAGGCAAAAACAGGGATGCCACACTGAACTTTCCGTTAAAAGCTAATTAAAATGATTTACCGGGCATGATAAAACGGGCTGAATTAAACGTTCTTTGTGTGTCCCTTTGTGAACTCTTTGTGCTGACCTTTGTTTCCGGCTACTCGGGATTTGTGGTTCAGTGATTTATGTATAACCACAAAGAACCTTAAAGAGTAGCACAAGGGTACACATGTATGAAAGATACGAACCGTAGGATTTTGATACAGTTTTTGAAGAAAAATCTGCTCCGCAGTACTTCTTCAACCCACTCAGGCGTTGCCAGAAAAATCTCCATTATACCACAGATGCTACTGTGGTTATCAGACATGGAATACTATTTCTGACGTTCAGGTTACCAAATCCTCATTCCCCAAAGCCATAAAAAGCCCGGAAATGAAGATTTTCATCTAAAAAAATCCTTTGTTTGTCAAAACAGGCATTTTTTAAAAAATTGTGATCCCGAATTGCTATTGCATTAATAACCTGTTAGTTGTAGCAATAGAATCCAGGCTTTTACTATTTTCTCCGGATTTTCGGTAAATTTTGACCCGTTTTTGACGAATGGTCTGCTTTTGGCCTTAAGTTTCTCATTCCTGTAAGCCACCGGCCGGAATTTATTGACAAACACTCTCTACAAGTAGCGCAAATCCCCATCTATTGAGCTTTTGCGTATTGTCGCAAATCTCTTTTACCTTTATTTTTACCATCATATTTAAAAGGCAAAATGATGGAAAATATTTCAGCTTTCAATTATTCCCGGATCGACAGTCCGGTGGCTGATGTTATAAAAACATCAAAAGAAAAGGGATCCCGAAAAGCCAACCGTAAAAGTTTATTCAACAAGATCCTTGTTGAAGGAGGCAGCAACTTCTCTGATTATATAAAGAACCAGGGTATCTCTGAAGAAGATGAGATAATGGTTCTCTCCTCAAATCATCATTATTATTATGATGAGAACGATCTTAAAAACATCAGGACTCTGGTCAATCTGAAAAA
>CAZTJT010000029.1:1676-57597 GCA_964613785.1 uncultured Rikenellaceae bacterium | reverse complement strand
TTAATTATCAAATAGTATCCCATTACATTATGATTTAGTACTCTTAATGTTTTAGATTTGTTAATTATTTCCGGGCAGTTTGTAAGTCGTTTGCCTGCACCATGAAATTACAAACAGTCTGACTGATCTACCCTTTGTCCCTCACTGGAGAGGACCGTTTACCTAATAGTAACCATTGAAGTTTGTCTTAGATCCTGTCATAATTTTACTGTTACCCCGATAGTGAAATACCTGCCGGGATAGTATATCCTTGTATACTGGTTCCGGTTAAACTCCTTCATTCCACTTTCCGTACCTTTTGAATATGTACTCATATCTACCATTGCATTAACCTTCTGCATATATTCAACCTTCTCATTAAGCAGATCTCTTACTCCTCCCTTTATTTCAATGTTTTTACCAAGAGTTTTACTTACCGTCAGGTCGAGGACATTTCTTGGAAGTTCATAGATATCAGGAATATCTTCCCATTCATTAGGAGAAGGTCTTCCGACAGCAACAATTCTCTTTCCGATAATATTATAAAGTACGCTTATCATGGTTCCATTGTTCTTACCCTGGTAAAACAAACCGGCATTTACAATATATGGCGACTGACCTTCAAGCGGCCTGTTGCGTGACAGAGAGCCATCCGGGAATGTTACCCTGCTCCTGATTATTGAACTGTTCAGTACGGCAGTAAAGTATTGCAGACCAGGAATAAAATCGAGTGATTTCCTGAGTTCGGCCTCAATTCCCGTACTAAATGCTGATTCAACATTTTCAAAAGAGTATTGTGTCGGATTATTACCTAGAATAACCTGTTCAATAGGATTAAAGAACTTTTTATAAAAATATCCTATGTTAAATGTCTCACCTGAAGAGGGATAAAGTTCATATCTTATGTCGAAATTATGAATGTAAGCCTGTTTGATATGAGGAGCACCATAGATTCCCGCATTCTGATCAAAATCGACATAGTAGAATGGCGCAATCTCCCTGAACTCCGGACGGTTTATCGTCATGCCGTATGCAACCCTGACAAGGCTTCTTTCAGAGAAATTATATGTCAGGTTAGCTGAAGGGAACAGATTGATAGTATCCCTGTCGACATTTACCTCAACGGTAGAACCCTGCTTGTAGCTTGAAAGAGTCTGTCTGTTCTTTTCAATCCGTAATCCTGCATAGATATTTATTCTGTCTCCGATCGGAAGCCGGGTGGAAATATATCCTGATATCTGATTATTTCCGGCAGTATATGAATCAGAAAGGGAAGTAACCTCAGTAAGCTTTATACCATCTGTGAGATTGATATTTTCATCCCTGAAGATTTGATCGACAGGCAGATAGGTTTGTCCGAATGTAGATGCAAGACTTCCTTTTGCATATCCGAAATTTCTTGCATTAAAACTTCTGTCCTTATGTTCGATATAAAGACCTGCTTTAATTTCGGGTTGAATTCCTCCAAGGATCATCTGTCTTGTAAAATTAATTGAGCCTGATATTGTACTTTCATTAAGATTGATCCACATCCTTGACTGTGAAGACAGGTCTGCCTGATCAGAAAACAGAAGCAAGTATTTATCAGTATCCACCTCATCACGCAGGTATCTGTAGCGTTTGGTATCGGGTTCGTTTTTATTTGATGAAGCATATCCCATAATCCAGTCTATTTTTGTTCTGCCTTCGTTAATTGAATGTTCTCCGGCAAGCTGACCGGCATAGATTGCCCGGCTCAGGTATCTCAGCTCTCCTGATTTTATATACCTTCCATTATTATACCATTCCCTGCCTTCCCTGACGATATACCTGGATGAACCGGCCTGATTAAACAGGTTGCGAAACTCCAGTTTTGTACCTTTTCCAAGGTACACCGATGTGTTATTCATCAATGCTACCCTTGCTGAGTTTGAATAATGATTATCCACGAACTGGTTGAGATATGAAGGCTGATCTGAAGAATAATCATAGATCGAATAATCAGTATTTTGTATTTCTTCAGAACTATTTGAATAACTGTATGTTAAAGCAGTAATATTTCCAACTGTTATTTTACCAATGTTGAACTTCCGGTTTAATCCGGCAGCAATTTTCTGATCCGGAAAGGCAGTTGCAGGAAGTGCTGACCAGTTATTATTAAGCTCCCGTCCCAGGAAAGTGATTTTTTCCCTGACAGCAGGATTAGTTGCCAGCTCATATTCATTCAGATGTGTAGGCATATCTGCAGGTAAGGCTCTGAATCCATTATCGAACCCCAGCCAGTCAGTTCCGCCTGAAACAGGCTTATAAAAATTTCTGAAAGTGGTGTTCCCGCTGATTCCGGTACCATAAGAGAAAAATGCTCCGTTTTTTTCAGGCAGATTCTTTGTTGTTATCTTAACGAATCCCCCTGAGAACTCCGCAGGCAGTTCAGCTGCGGGTGATTTGAATATCATTATGTTCTCAATCATCGAGCTGGGTATGATATCAAATGAGAATGCCTTAACATCAGCCTCTGCACTGGGTGTCGAGGCATTATTCAACCACACATTGTTATATCGCTGGGCCAGCCCCCTTACAATAAGAAACCTGTTATCCATAATGGTGATGCCGGGTACCCTCTTAACAACTTCGGAGGCGTCCTTGTCAAGGGTCCTTGATATCTGCTGACCCGAAATCCCGGTTGAAACGAACTGACTCTGTTTGATATCCGTTATCATTGATATTTCGGTGTTGGTCCTCCGGACCGCCGTTACCGTAATATCACCGAGACTTACAGTGTTTCCTTCGAGTTCTATATTTAGAATGTTTGTTTTCCCGGATTCCACTCTGACATTTTCAATTATTTTAGTGTTGTATGAGACGTAAGAAATTTTTAGTCTGTACTTTCCTTCTTTAAGATTTTTAAGAACAAAATGTCCATCGATATCTGTTGCAGTACCTATATTTGTACCATCAACCTGAACAGTCGTTCCGATAAGTGCTTCAGAATTCGCCTTATCGGTAATCCTGCCTTCAATGGAACCTGTTTGTGCAACCATATCGATTTGAAGAGAGAAAAAAACGAATAAAAGGAGGCCTGTTGTTTTGATAATATTTTTCATAGTTTAATAAATGATTTTTCATCATAATATAATTTTGATTTTAAAGGTATGATGGAACCCACATGACTGAAAATTATATAAATACGTGTTTATGCATTTGATACATGTGGGTTTCATAATATCTCCGGTGCAAATTTCTCCCATATCAGGCAATAACCGGTTACGAACCGTTGAAGGTTTAAATACATTGCTGTTACAGGCACAGCTGAAATTGTAATTAAATTGTAATACAATTATCCATGTAATGAATATACCTTTGCATCTGACAGAATAACAGATATTAATCCATAACATAAGCGAGATGGATGTTAAAAATAAGAGGATATTGATAGTTGACGACGAAGAGGATCTGTGTGAGATTCTTCAGTACAACTTAGGCAATGCCGGTTATCAGACAGAGGTTGCACACTCCGCAGAAGATGCGCTACAATTGTCACTTGGCAATTATGATCTGATTCTGCTCGACGTGATGATGGGTCCGATTTCGGGATTTAAACTGGCTGACAAAATGAGGAAAGAGATGAACCTGAATGTCCCTGTGATATTCCTGACTGCCAAGGATACCGAAAATGATATACTTACCGGATTCAGTCTGGGGGCTGACGATTACATTGCCAAACCATTCTCTGTTAATGAATTAACAGCACGTGTAAAAGCAGTCTTAAAACGTTCAAAGAATGAGAAAGCAAAGATACCTGCTACAATAAGCTACGGCGATATTGAGCTGGACACTATCAGGAAAAGGCTTATCCTGAAAGATGAAAAAATTGAACTTACAAAAAAGGAATTTGAGATCTTACGTATTCTTCTTGAAAACCAGGGAAAGGTTTTTACAAGAGATGACATACTCACAACTGTTTGGGGCAATGATGTTGTTGTAACAGAACGTACTGTTGATGTAAATATCACACGTCTTAGGGCAAAGCTTGGTCAGTATGGAAAAAATCTGAAGAATAAGACCGGGTTTGGATATTACTTTGAATTCTGATCCCATATTTTAATATCATGTTCGGACTTAAAAATCAGTTCAGGAATAATCTGATTACTTTCTATTCAGCTATCTTTTTGATTGTTGCCCTGCTTATTCTTGGGTACCTGTTCAAAAGGGAAAAGCAATACAGGATCTCAACTCTTAATGATGAACTTTACAATATAACAAAGATCATCGACAATTATATCAATATTAATTCCTTATATCAAACTGGCAACTTTGAGAAAATAGATTCACTTGGGATTCTTCTTCCTCACCCAAATCTGCGCATTTCAGTTATTGATACTTCCGGCTACGTACTTTACGACAGTTTTGTAAAAGATTACAAGACAATGGAGAACCATAAAGACCGTCCTGAAATAAAGGGATCTGCAAAATCTGAATTTGGGACAGCAGTAAGAAGATCAGCCACTACAGGAAAAGAATATTACTATTATTCAAAACTATATGAAAAATACTATATAAGAGCCGCATTGATCTATGATGTCAATATCGCAAGTTTCCTCAGGGCAAATATGAATTTCCTACTTATAATGCTTATTTGTTTTATTCTCATAGGCATTGTTTTGTTCATTGTCACAAACAAATTCGGAGAGTCGGTTATACGTCTTAAAGATTTCGCATTAAGCCTGAGAGATGAAAAACCATTTATTTCAGAATTCCCAAAGAATGAACTTGGTGTAATCGGTTCGCAAATCCTTGAGATTTACAATAAACTGTTGTCGGCCAAGAATGAGCTTGCCAACGAAAAGGAGAAACTATTCAACCATCTTAATGCTTTGAATGAAGGTATTGCTTTTTTTTCACCTCAGCGGGAGATCATTTTTAATAATAACCATTTTATACAGCAGATGAATATGATTTCAGGAGATTTGAAAATATTTTCATCTAATTTTTTTGATATCCCTGAGTTCTCACCTGTTGATGATTTTCTAAGTAAAAATTCAAACCCTGAGATAAAACCCGGGGAATTACCAAAAATGGAATATCAGGTAATTAAGGATGGAAGATTTTTCAGGATTCAGTGTGTTATTTTCCACGACAGGAGTTTTGAAGTAATTCTGAATGATGTAACAAAAACCGGCAAAAGCAAACTTATAAAGCAGCAGATAACATCTAATATAGCACATGAACTTAAAACTCCGGTTGCATCGATCAGGGGTTATATAGAAACACTTCTTAATAATTCTGAAATAGACCCTAAAAAGCATAAATATTTCCTCGAAAAGGCTCTGGGACAAACTGAGAGGCTTACCGGTCTGATAAACGATATCTCGGTTTTAAACAAGATTGAAGAAGCAGGTGCTACATTTAATCCTGAAAAAGTAAAAATAAGGAAAGTAGTAAAAGAAGTAACAGAAAATTTCAAGTCAGCCATAGAGGCAAAGAAGATGAAGATTGTAACAGAAATCAACAGTGATGTGGTCGTAAAGGGTAACAGGTCACTTATCCTTTCAATATTTCAGAATCTGGTTGAAAATGCGATAAACTATGCCGGGGAAAATACATCCATCTTCATAATCGTATACAATGAGGATAAGAAGTTTTATCATTTTTCTTTTTCAGACAATGGCATAGGGATACCCCAGGAACATATCGGCCGGGTTTTTGAAAGGTTTTACAGGATCGATTCGGGAAGGTCGAGAAAAAGCGGAGGAACAGGGCTCGGCCTTTCAATAGTTAAAAACGCAGTTTTATTGCATAAAGGAGAGATACTGGTTAGAAACAGGGTTGGAGGCGGAACTGAATTCCTATTCTCCCTGCCAAAATAGAATTGTCCTCAATTCAAATACCTTTAGACCTTTATACAGCTTTAATAAGGATCTTTCTTATAATCTTTTCAACATTGCGGCTTTCATCAATACATCGCCTGATTCGTTCCAAAAATTTCTTACTTCTTGTCATATAAGCGAAATCCGCTCCTCTTTGAAAAATGCCCGCAATGCCCGCATAAAATATCTCTTCAGAACTCCTGGCAAGATCTTCAATCTTGTTGCAGCTGATGATAATCTTTCTTTTATTCCCCCTGACATCCTTAAGATTTTTCACACATAGACCTATTTCCGCAGCCATATTATAGAGCATTTCGGTAAGCTCAGTATAAACCGGCGTCTTTGTAGTCAGATTTAAAGAAAGGATCATTTTACAGGTTTCATTAATGGAGTCTTTCAGATCATCTATCTTGTTGATCAGTAAATTAATGTCTTCCCGTGCAAATGGCATGATTAGCAGGCGGTCCAAAAGGTTATAGGTCTCTCTTGTTATAGTATTTCCACGGATATTCAGCTCATTTATCCTTTCAGCTATCTTCAATTTATTGTCAAACTGGTCGGTGTCAGTAAGTAACTTAAGCTGGTTGACTGTGTTGATCAGATTAACCGCATCTTCTTCTAGACAGGGAAATAATGAATAGTAGCGTGGAGTAAAAATATTGGAAAATCTGCTTTTGCTTATTTTCATAATATGCTTATTTATAAAATATTGACTACAATAATTACAATCTGGTTTAAGGCCAGAAAGCCTGAATAAGGTACAAATCTCTGATTTTGCCGGCGTGACAAAACGATGACTGTTTTGTTACAATTTTGTAACAATGCTTTTTTAGTTTCGTGTACCGGGGAATTTTACTGATTCCGGGCAGAAATTCAAAGGATGGAGTTAAGAAGATAATATATTGCTGCTCCGATAAGTGCTGACACCGGAATTGTAAGTATCCATGCCCAGAAGATTTTTGTTGTAACCCCCCATTGAACTGCAGAGGCTCTTTTTGTTGCTCCGACACCAATTATTGAACCCGTAATGGTATGCGTGGTACTTACCGGAATACCCAGACCCGTTGCCATGAACAGTGTCATAGCTCCTGCCGTCTCTGCACAAAAACCCTCAAAGGGCTTAAGTTTGGTGATCTTCTGCCCCATCGTTTTAACGATTCTCCATCCTCCGAATAAGGTGCCAAGTGCTATTGCACCATGACAGGATAAAACAATCCAAAGATCAATAGGAGCATCCTTTGCAACCTGATTGGTTGCTATCAATGCCACCCAAATTATCCCCATAGATTTCTGGGCATCATTGCCACCATGACCGAGACTAAAAGCAGAAGCTGAAAGAAGCTGAAGTCGCCTGAAATGCTTGTCAATCCCAAATGGTGAATGTCTTTTTACCAGATGAAGGACAACAACAGAAATTAAATAGGCAATTATCATCCCAAGAATTGGAGCTACAACAATAAATATTCCTATTTTCAAAACTCCTGAGTAAATAACAGAGCTGAAACCGTTCCCTGCAACAGCAGCACCAACAAGTCCTCCTACAAGAGTATGCGATGAGCTCGAAGGTAACCCCCACCACCAAGTAAGAAGATTCCATATTATGGCTGCACCTATTGCAGCAGCAATTAAAACAAGCGTAACTATATCTGGATTAATTACTCCTTTACCTATGGTAGTTGCAACCTTAAGAGGGAAAACCAGGAAAGCCAGAAAATTGAACGTTGCTGCCAGGCCAACTGCAGCAATAGGTGAAAGGACTTTTGTCGAAACAACTGTTGCTATCGAATTGGCCGAATCATGAAAACCATTAATAAAATCAAATATCAGGACAAGCGCGATCAGGATGTATAGGAAGGTCATGAAATCTAATTAGGTTCTTTTAACAAAGCTATCCCTTTAATAAAATAACTGTAAGTCAATCAATTATATTTATATCAACACGTACTTAAGCCTTCGCGAAATTAATCATTGGCAATTTATCTTTATACTTGTTCGTTGTTACGTTTTTGTTACAATTTTTTACAAATATATTTCGGTTATTCATCAAGGTATAGAAATTTGTCACGTCTTTCGGTAACTTTGCCGATTATGGCTGTGGCATCTAATCCGCTGTCTCTGAGTTCACAGACGATCTGATTCGCAGATTCCTGAGCAACACACATAAGCAGGCCTCCCGAGGTCTGAGCATCACAGGCTATCATTTTCAGGTTGTAATCAAGGTTGGATGAGAAAGCAGAATCCCTTTCAACAAAATCAAGATTTCTGAAAGCTGCACCCGGGATACATCCATCTTCCACAAGATCCAGAGTATCACCTATAAGCGGCACCTGATTCATGTTCAGATGTAACGAAACATTGCTAGCCCTGGCCATTTTAAGCGAATGACCGGCTAATCCAAATCCCGTTATGTCTGTTGCACCTTTCACTCCGTAATTTTTCATGATAACAGCACCTGTCCTGTTCAGAAGCTTCATTGATGCCATTGCCTGACTGATATCACTTTCTGAGGCTATCCCAATTCTTTGTCCTGCCAGTATGATGCCGGTCCCCAGAGGTTTTGTCAGAATAATAGAATCTCCCGGTCTGGCTCCCGCATTTGTTATGATCTTTGAGGGATGGACATATCCAATTACTGCAAGGCCATATTTCGGGACAGTGTCATCAATAGTATGGCCACCTATTATGCTAACCCCGGCTGTAGCAGCAGCCTCGTACCCGCCCCTAAGTATTTCACCAAATACATCCAGGGGTAGACGTGAAGAAGGGAACATCATAATATTCAATGCTATAACGGGGTTTCCCCCCATTGCATAAACATCACTAAGTGAATTGACAGCTGCTATCTGCCCGAATTCATAAGGATCACTACATAAAGGAGGAAAGAAATCATTGGTAAACACCAGGGCAAGATCATCATTTATCCGGTATACTCCGGCATCATCATGATTATCAATGTTAACCAGTATGTCAGGATCCTGGGGAACAGGCAGGTGTTTCAGGAACTCTTCAAGTTGCTGCGGCGGGATTTTAGCTGAACAGCCTCCGGTTTCAGCCGTTTGGAGAAGGTCTATTTTCATGATATAGATACCCTTAAATCAGGGCTTTAAAATATTTAATCCTGAAGCCATAATCTGAGCAATTTCAAACATGTTGCTTAATCTACCGGCCTTCATCTTTCCATGAAGCAGATAGTAATTAACGCACGTTTCACAAAATAAAAGCTCAACACCCATCTTCTCAATCTCGCAAAGATGATCCGCTACCTCGGAATTTTCTGAACCAAGCCTTACGCCGCTGTTGTAAAATAGCATTCTGACAGGTAGTCTTTCAAGGTCCTTAAGTGCTTTCATGAAATTGACCATAAGCAAATGCCCAAGTTCATTCTCACCATCTCCCATCTTGTCTGAACCAATAGCAACAATAAAATTCCCCTTTAGTAGATGAGGAATTTCTTTTTCGCAATAATCCTCAGAAATCGCATGAGAAACATCAACAGCACCCTTTTTTATAGTAATGACCCACTTACCGGATGATTCATTGGTTGTGAATTCAGTACTGTTATCTTTCAGGAACCTTGAGATATTATTAAAAGATGATTTATTGTCTGTTATTATCTGGCATGATTCTCCCTCTTTCATACCTTTAAGCGCACGCTTTGTTTCAATTAGAGGCGCCGGACAATTTTGTCCCGATGTGTCAATAACCTTCATAGTAAATTAATACTTTGCAAATGTTGAAACTAATTATTTTTAATGAACATAAATTAACACGATCATGATTTTCCGACTTTTGCAGCCAGCTTTTTAAGAATTATCCTGGCCCTTGACTTTACCCCGGCTGGTAAATCAACGTCAAGCATATTTACAGTTGCTGAAAGCTCATTGGCAAGTTCGGGATAAATCTGAGTCAGTTTGTAAATTATTTCCATTGAATATGCTTTGATGGCAATTGCCGAAAAACCCGATTTTAGCATACTGAAGCAGTGATTGGCAAGTATGCCATGGTTTCTGACCGAGACAGAATTAAGATCACTCAGGGACAGAATCCTCAGAAACGACCTTTGGACGCTCTCATTATCAACATTTTCAAGTGATTCAGTTAACCTGTTAAGATAGGGTAAAACATATTCGGGAATCTTGTCATAAACTTTTGATAGAGCCCAGGATGCTTTGAATGCCAGTTTCTTATCATCATCAAAAGAATAGACCAGCAGCTTTTCGAGTATTTCTCCGTTGGCAATAGCTGAATCTGCAATCCATTCCGCTTCCCGGATCCCAATCATATTACCCACCATAGTCCGCAGGTCTTCTTCACTGTAAGATTTCCCGGGATCGCAGGCAGCCATTTCTCCGCAAACTTCATCCTGATAATAACATGAAAGATAGTTTTCAGCAACCTGGATATCTGCTTCGGCGAAGTCAATGTTTTTAAGTTCACTCCGATCTATCCATTTATATGCAGCATGTTCAGAAAGAAATGGTAATTCATCAAGGGTATCACATATAAAAGGAATAAGACGTATTTGCTTTTGTCCGTAATCAAACTCAGTATCTTTAAGCCGTTTGCATATCACTATGTCGATATCAAGTTCTTCTTTTATTTCTCTTATTATACACTCCTCATCAGTTTCACCCTTCTTAATTTTACCTCCGGGAAATTCCCATTTCAGTGGATGATCTGTATTCTTACCCCTCTGCACTACAAGTATCTCATCATCCTCGTTCCTGATTATGGCACACGTCACACTTATCATGTAAAATTGAAATATTGTATTATTTTTATCGTCAAATTTGGACCAACTCATTTTAATTTACGAACAATAAAATTAGTACTTCCCGATTTCCCTGATGCAGAAAACATCAGGAATTTTTATAAAGATAAAATGATTACTAATGTCTGATAAAGAACCATAATCATGGGTTATATTGTTTTCCTGGCTCTCGTGGCTGCTATCGGCGGCTTCCTTTTTGGATATGACACTGCTGTAATTTCTGGTACAATTACGCAGGTTTCAACTCAGTTTAATCTCAGCCCGCTTCAGGAGGGATGGTATGTGGGAAGCGCGCTTGTTGGTTCAATCATGGGAGTGGCAATAGCAGGAATCATGAGCGATTACCTTGGAAGGAAAAAGACTATGATAATATCTGCCGTGCTGTTTACTGTTACCGGTATAGGGTGCGCCCTTTCTAATAATGTAAACGGCCTTGTGCTATACAGGCTTATTGGAGGAATAGGAATTGGTGTAGCATCAGTTGTGTCTCCCATATACATTTCAGAAATATCGGTTGCAAAGCACAGAGGCAGACTTGTTTCATTCTATCAGCTGGCAATAACTATTGGCTTTCTTGGGGCCTATCTTGTTAATTTTCAGCTACTAAACCTGGCTGGCAAAGGAACATGGGAGAATCCTGTTCTTAATAAGATATTTGTAAGTGAAGTATGGAGAGCCATGCTTGGCATGGAGACTGTACCGGCAATTCTTTTTTTTCTAATGATTTTCCTTATCCCTGAGAGCCCGCGCTGGCTAATACTCAAACATTCATCTGATAAGGCGTCGATAATTCTCAGACGGATATACACTACTGAAGATGAAGTCAATGAACAGATTGAACAGGTTAGACAGGTAGTAAGGACAGAGAAAAAGTCGGAATGGAAATTTCTTGCTGAACCGGGAATCCTGAAGGCTGTACTTATTGGTGTGGCTATAGCAATGCTTGGACAATTCATGGGAGTCAATGCAGTTCTTTATTATGGCCCATCCATATTCACCGACAGCGGCCTGTCAAGTGGTGACTCGTTGTTCTACCAGGTTTTAGTTGGTCTGGTCAATATGCTAACCACTGTACTGGCACTCATAATAATTGACAAGGTTGGAAGGAAACAACTGGTTTACTGGGGTGTCTCAGGTATGATAGTTTCACTTGTCTGCATTGCACTTTATTTCGCATTTGGTAAAGAGTGGGGCCTCACTCCCATCATTCTTCTGATCTTTTTCCTTTTTTATATCTTCTCATGTGCTATCTCAATTTGCGCAGTAATCTTTGTTCTTTTATCTGAGATGTATCCGATGAGAGTCAGGGGACTGGCAATGTCGATTGCAGGATTCTCACTCTGGATTGGAACTTACCTTATCGGACAGATGACACCATGGCTTCTCGAGAACCTGAGCCCGGCCGGAACCTTCCTGCTCTTTGCTGTTATGTGCTTCCCCTATATTTGGATTATCTGGAAAAAAGTACCTGAGACAACAGGCAAATCACTTGAAGAAATTGAAAAAATGTGGAAATAAACCGATAAAATACAATATCATGAATTTTACTACACTTGCATCTCAGTATAAAGAAGAGCTTCTAGAGAATGTGCTTCCATTCTGGCTTAAAAACTCTATTGACAGGGAAATGGGAGGTTATTTTACCTGCCTTCTTCGTGATGGAAAAGTATTTGACACCGACAAATTTATATGGTTGCAGGGGAGGCAGGTTTGGATGTTCTCAATGCTTTACAACAAACTGGAAAAAAGGCAGGAGTGGCTAGAATGTGCGATAAATGGAGGTGAATTCCTTAAAAAACATGGCCACGATGGCAACTATAACTGGTATTTTTCCCTCACCAGGGACGGAAGTCCTCTTATAGAACCTTATAACATTTTCTCATATACCTTTGCCACAATGGCATTCGGACAACTGAGCCTTGCAACGGGAAATCAGGAATATGCCGACATTGCCAGAAAGACCTTCGATATAATCCTTTCAAGAAAAACCAATCCCAAAGACCGATGGAACAAAGCCCACCCAGGAACTCGCAATCTTAAGAACTTTGCTCTTCCGATGATCCTCTGCAACCTTTCTCTGGAAATAGAACAGCTTATTGACAGGGAATTTCTTGAGGAAACTATTGAAACATGCATACACGAAGTTATGAACGTTTTCTATCAGCCTGATCTGGGACTGATAGTAGAAAATGTAACGGAGGATGGGAGACTGTCTGATACATTCGACGGAAGGTTGCTTAACCCAGGACATGCACTTGAAGCCATGTGGTTTATAATGGACCTGGGTGTAAGAATGAACAGACCTGAACTTATTTCAAAGGCAAATGAAATTGCTTTGAGAACCCTTGAATATGGATGGGACCAGGATTTCGGGGGAATATTCTATTTTATGGACCGGCTAGGTTACCCTCCTCAGCAGCTCGAGTGGGATCAGAAACTCTGGTGGGTTCATATAGAAACACTGATTACAATGCTCAAAGGCTATCTGCTTACAGGTTCATCTAGAAATCTGGAATGGTTTGAAAAACTTCACAACTATACCTGGCAGCACTTTAAAGACAAGGAACATGGAGAATGGTTTGGATATCTTAACCGAAGAGGAGAAGTTCTGCTTTCTCTTAAAGGAGGAAAATGGAAAGGATGCTTCCACGTTCCTAGAGGGCTGTATCAATGCTGGCAGATACTTGAGAAATTATCCTGAATCAGGTTAACAAATCTTCATACATAGGGATATACATCATAAAATCATACTGGTTCTTAACCGGATCATACCTGAATGCATAATGATCCAAGCCATTGGTTATCACCAGATAAGGAACCCTGAAATGCATATTGTATTCACCTATCTGATCCCTGACTTTAGCATCGTTAATCTCAACCTTGAACGATTTGCATTCCACAAGCATAACAGGATTTCCATGACGATCGCGGATCCTTATGTCAATTCTCTTTACAAGCTTTTTATGCAATCTGAACATAACCTCTATTTCAATCAGGCCGGGGGGATATTTTCCTTCATGAATAAGATACTGCACAAAATTCTGCCTGACCCATTCCTCGGGAGTCAGCCTGACATACTTTCTGCGTATAGGATCAAATATCAGCTCAGATCCCTCATTGCCAGTTATCCTAAATGAATATGTTGGAAGGTTCAGCTGTTTCAACTTACTTTTGTATTTTTAACCAACCAAATATATTTATATAAATCTCACTATTTTAATATTATGAAGACCAAAACGGATATTGTTAATAATTGGCTTCCAAGATATACCGGGAAGAGTCTTGATACTTTCGGTAAATATTTCCTTCTGACAAATTTCGTATATTATGTTGAACTTTTTGCCCGCCTCAACCATTCGGAAGTAGAAGGCAGAGATAAGAACTGGCCATCTTCCACTGCTGATGGTATCACAATTTTATGTTTCGGAATGGGTAGTCCGAACGCAGCGACGGCAATGGACCTTGTAAGCGCTGTAAGTCCTAATGCAGTTCTGTTCCTTGGAAAATGCGGGGGGCTTAAAAAGAAGAACACTCTGGGTGATCTGATCCTCCCCATTGCGGCAATAAGGAGCGATGGCACCTCCAACGACTATCTTCCTCTCGAAGTACCAGCCCTCCCTGCCTTTATGCTGCAGAGTGCAATATCCGCTTCAATAACACGATATAATAAGGAATACTTTACGGGAACTGTTTACACAACAAACAGAAGGGTTTGGGAATATGACGACCGGTTTAAAAAATACCTTGTAAAAACCAGGGCCATGGCTATTGATATGGAGACTGCTACAATATTCACTGTCGGCTTCGCTAATGAGATCCCGACGGGTGCTTTGCTTCTGGTGTCAGATCAACCTATGATTTCTACCGGAATAAAAACCGAAGCCATCGACCAGAATGTTACCGATAAGTACGTTGAAATGCACCTTAAGATTGGAATCGACGCCTTAAGGGAAATAAAAGACAATGGAATTTCTGTAAAACACCTTAGATTCTGATATGCCACTGACCTACGAAGAAATAATATCTGACCTGAAAAAGAGGATTTTCAAGCCTGTATACTTTCTTGCAGGAGATGAACCATATTATATAGATGTAATAACTGATTTCATCGAGGAAAAAGTCCTCTCAGAATCGGAAAAAGCCTTCAATCAGCTTGTGCTTTACGGAGAAGACACCACTATACAGTCTATTATTGATACTGCTCGGCGCTTTCCAATGATGGCTAGTCATCAGGTGGTTATTGTCAGAGAAGCCCAGTCGCTTAAGAAAATAGAGGACCTTGTATTCTATCTTGAGAAGCCTCTACTTTCAACTATTCTTGTTTTTAATTATAAGTACAGGGTTTTAGATAAAAGGACAAAGCTTCATAAAGCATTGGAGAGCCAAGGGGCGTATTTTGAATCGATGCGACTTCGTGACTATCAGATCCCACCGTGGATTGAAAGATACCTTATGGCAAGAGGCATAAAAATCGATCCCGCTGCTTCTGCAATGCTAACTGAATTTCTGGGAACCGACCTTCATAAGATAGTCAATGAACTAGACAAGCTTCTGATTACCCTTCCACGTGAGAACCCAGTTATAACCAATACCCTGATTGAGAAAAATATAGGTATAAGCAAGGAGTACAACAACTTTGAGCTTCAAAAAGCCATTGGAGAAAAAAATATACTCAAGGCCAACATGATAGTAAATTATTTTTCGGGAAACCCTAAAGACAATCCTGTTACTCTTACCATAGCATCTCTTTTCAGCCTTTTTACGAGGATACTGACTTATCACTTCATTACCGATAAGTCAAAAAACAATGTTGCTGCAATCCTTAAAATCAATCCATTTTTTGTAAAAGACTATGAGACAGCTGCCTTGAGATACAGCGTTTCAAAGACTGTAAAGATAATTGACCTTCTAAGAACTTTTGACATGAAATCAAAAGGTTATGGTGACAGCAGCACAGAACCTGGTGACCTGCTTAAAGAATTGGTATACAGAATATTGCATATTTAGTTCATCTCCGGCGATTCAGGAAATTCAGCCCAAATCCTGTACTTGTTATTAAATGACCTCAGGAGGCTTTTCCAACTGTCGCTGCCCCACGAAGCCATTATAACCTCCGATTTTACCTTCGCTATCACCCATGAGTTCTCCTTAAGCTCCCGGTCCAGCTGTCCCGCAGACCAACCTGAATATCCAAGAAAAAACTTAATCTGAAATGGTTTGATTGAATTTGCCTTTATCAGTCCTTTAATTGTTTCAATGTCACCACCCCAATATATGCTGTCTTCTATCGGGACGCTTCGCGGGATGAGGTTACCAAGGACATGAAGATAATGAAGGGTATCGGGAGCAACCGGTCCTCCCATATTAAGATTTTCCTCCCACCCTTCAAATCCGCTGACAGCATCACATAATTTTATGTCAAGTTTCTTGTTAAGAATAAAACCTACCGATCCTTTTGGATTGTGATCTGTAAGGTAAACAATGCTACGGTTAAAAAAAGAGTCCGCAAGGAAAGGCTCAGATATCAGCACCTTCCCTTTCTCCGGGATCTTATCTTCCGGATGAATCGCAAAAAGATCAAGCTCCGGTTTCATAAATCGTACTTTAAAGCCACAATTTACAAATTTTTATTAATCAGATTTATATAAATAAATAAGAAATACAAAAAATTTACTCTAAACCACCATTTCAATTAAATATTGTAATATTTTTGAGCGTTTTTGTTTAAAATCATTATGCAAAAAAGTACATTAAAGATTGTAGGAAACAAAGTCGTCCTGAACATTCGCGAAAGAATGTGCGAAACAGCGGAGGAACTTCTTGCAAGTGAGAAATTCAGAATAATTCTGAATCACTCAATAAGACACATGGAAAATATTGATTCACCACTGCTCGATATTTTCGGAGGAGGAAAGGTGGATGAAGAATCAGTTGATAATCTTGTAAAAACCCTTACACTGCTTTACAAATACGAGGGTAATGTTGTTCCACATATATTTGACAAGTCATCTGTTTTTCTCAGGGATAACCACCTGCTGAACAGTTTTGTCGAGTATCTCTATGACTACTGGCGGCATTTCGACAGGTTCATCATAAATGATTCTGAAGGTGACAGACTTGATAAAAGGCCATATCGTACCTTCAATGAAACTATAGAACATCTTACTCATCTTATCCGTACAACATACCGGCATATACAGGAAAACATCACCGGTAATCATCCTACAGTTTACAGGCAGGTACCTGCAGGTGCCGAAATGGCGGTGATATCTCTTCCATTTGAAAGGAAATGGCCCGACAAGAAATATGAGGTCCTTAACAGCATCCCGGTAACAAGACAGATACTTATTTATCCCCCGCTTGTTATTCAGCAACCGATGAACAAGCGAACAGGAGGATTCAGACTTATTCAGAATAACCCGATTGAGCAGATAACACTCAATCCCGAAGATTGGCTGTGTTATCCTGCAAAAGTCGGCAAGCTGGTAATAATGGTCTTTTTCCATATTACTTTTTATGAGCTTGGGTTTTCCTTATGTAATCTATTTCAGATTGCAGAAGATGAAGACCTTGAAAGGAAGCCTGATGCAGTTTTTATTTACGGTATCCCTTCTGATTCTTTTGAGAAAATTTCCGACTACCCTACAGTATTTCATCACGACAAAACCAACAACATATTTGTTGGAGCTATTCCCTGTCGTTCTGAATTCGGGTACTTCGGATACCTCAAAAAAATGATACTAACTCTTCATAATTCAATTATCATGCAGTCAGGTAACTTACCTTTCCACGGAGCAATGGTAAAGATCCTGCTGAGAGGCAGAAAAGAGGCTACAGTGCTAATGATAGGAGACACCGGGGCAGGAAAATCAGAAACACTCGAAGCTTTCAGGGTTCTAGGTGAAAAGAAGATCCGTGAACTTAAGATCATAGCTGACGATATGGGTTCAATAGAACTTGATTCAGATGGAAATCCTGTAGGATTCGGGACCGAAATCGGAGCTTTTCTGAGACTCGACGACCTTCAGCCGGGATATGCATACGGACATCTCGACAGATCAATCATCATGAATCCGAGTCAGGTCAATGCAAGAATCGTAATACCCGTTACCAGTTTTGAAACTATCATAAGGGGACACAGGATTGATTATATCCTCTATGCCAATAATTATGAGGAGATCGATGCTGACCATCCAGTAATAGAAAAATTTGATTCAATTGACTGGGCTCTCGACGTCTTCCGCGACGGTGCAGTAATGAGCAAAGGCACAACCACCACAACAGGGCTGGTTCATTCATATTTTGCAAATATATTTGGTCCACCCGAATACAGAGAATTGCACGAAGCGATTGCTTTGAGGTTTTTCGAATCCTTCTTTAAGAATAATATCTTTGTTGGCCAGATGAGGACCAGGCTCGGAATTCAGGGATATGAAACATCAGGACCCAGGGAGGCTGCAACCGAGTTGCTCAGAATTATCGAAAGTGATCATGAACCAAAATAGAATCTGTTGATTCCAGTATTTGTCGGAAAAGTAAAAATCTCTGTCAGGGAAATACCAAACAATTCTTTTAGAACCTGGCAGGTACAGATTCCTTCATCATTGCATATACTGCATCAAAAATATCTTCAGCACTCGGTTTTGAAAAATAGTCACCATCGGTTGTATAAGCCGGACGGTGTTCCTTTCCGGTGAGTGTCTTTGGCGGACTGTCCAGGTAATTCCACCCTTCCTGCTTCTCGAGCACTTCCTGTAGCATGTAAGCTGTTGTACCGCCTGGTACATCTTCATCCACAAAAAGGATACGATTGGTCTTCCTTATAGACTCAATAATCCTCCTTTCATTATCAAAAGGAACAAGAGTTTGAACATCAATAAGTTCTACATTTATGCCATGTTTTGAAAGTTGTCTCACGGCTTCAGCTGCTATCCTCACGGTTGAACCATAGGTTACTATGGTGAGGTCATCTCCTTCAGTAAGTACTTCAGGTACTCCAAGGGGAATCCTGTATTCTCCGATATTGTCGGGCATCTTTTCCTTAAGCCTGTAACCGTTAAGAGGTTCTATAACAACTGCAGGATCATCACCCTCAAGAAGAGTGTTGTAAAAGCCAGCTGCTCTGGTCATATCTCTTGGTGAGCAAACGTACACACCCCTTACCGAATTTATGAGCATGCTCATCGGCGATCCAGAATGCCATATCCCCTCAAGGCGATGTCCTCTTGTACTTATGATCAGTGGTGCAACCATTTTTCCAACAGTCCTGTAATGAGTGGTGGCAAGGTCATCACTTAGTATCTGAAGCGCATACATAAGATAGTCGAGATACTGTATCTCAGCAATGGGTCGCATACCTCTCAGGGCCAGGCCTATTCCCTGACCGAGGATTGTGGCTTCCCTTATACCTGTATCTGTAATTCGCAGTTCGCCATACTTCTTTTGAAGTCCCTCAAGTGACTGGTTCACTCCACCTATATTTCCGGTATCCTCGCCAAATGTTACCAGCAACGGATATTTGCTGAAAAGTCTGTCATAATTCTCCCTTAAAATGATCCTTCCGGGCACATCCTGAGAATTTTCCGAATACACAGGCGGTACAGGCTTTACTTTTAGGACCGATCTGGATGTCTGGTTATACAAAAAAGAATTATAACTCTCTTCGGCGTCCATGTAATTGCGTTTCAACCATCCGTTAAGCTCTTCCTTAAGATTGTCGGATTTAAGGCATGTGCCACAGATGTTCCTGAGAATTCTCCTGGCCGCAACAAAATTGTCCTTTCTGATAGGTGCTATAACCTGTGTGAGATCATCTTTTATTTCATCCACAGCAGCCTCCTTAATTTGTTCCGAACATCTGCAGCTGCGTTCCTCAATAATTTTCACAAGAGCATCTCGTTCGATTCGGATCGGATTCTGAAACAATTCCCATGCCTTTTTCCGTGATTCCTTTGCCTCCTCTTCAGCCTCTGCAGCAATAGTATCCAGTTCTGAGTCTGTGGCAATGTTTTCACTCAATATCCATTCACGCATTTTCTTTATCGGGTCAAAATCTTCCTCCCATTTCAATCGCTCCGGACTCTTGTATCTTTCGTGTGATCCGGAGGTTGAATGACCGAGAGGCTGGGTAACCTCTTCAATATGAAATACCACCGGTTTATGATCACGACGGCAAATTTCAATTCCCTTTTCATAAAGGTCAATCAGACCCCTGTAGTCCCATCCCTTTCCTTTGAATATAAGTATTCCAGGCTTACCAGGTTCATCCTCAAAGCCCCTGAGAATATCCGAAATGCTTCCCTTGGCCGTCTGATATTTTTTAGGGACCGATATTCCGTACCCGTCATCATATACTGAAAGTGCCATCGGAACTTGTAATACCGCGGCTGCGTTTATAGTCTCCCAGAAATGTCCCTCTGATGTGCTGGCATCACCAATCGATCCGAAAGCAACCTCATTACCCTGCATTGAAAGTGTTGTGTACCCGTGCAAATCCTTGTTCTGCCTGAAAAGCTTCGAAGCATAGGCCAGACCGAGCAATCTTGGCATCTGACCTGCCGTAGGAGAGATATCAGATGATGAGTTCTTCTGATGCATAAGATTTTTCCAGGAACCATCAGGATTTATATTGGGAACCGAAAAATGATTATTGAACACCCTTCCCCCGCTGCCATGCTCTATATTCCTGTCGGTATTTCCGTACAATTGATGAAAGAAATCAACTGCATTATAAAGCCCCATGGCCATCATCCATGTCTGATCCCTGTAATAACCTGATCGCCAGTCTCCATCCCTGAATTGTTTTGCAAGGGCAATCTGAACTATCTCTTTGCCGTCGCCAAAAATTCCGAATTTTGCTTTGCCCGAAAGTACCTCACGTCTTCCAATTATACTCAGGTTTCTGCTTAGGTTGGCAAGCCTGAAATCGGACAGAATAGTCTCCTTGCTAGTAAACTGCTCTGATTTTTTATTGTCCTGATCCATATTTAATGCTATTTTTTTATTTCCGTCAGTGATTAAACAAACTAAAGAGGAGGTTGTTTAAATCATATAATGAAACCAGTATGATAAAAACCAATAAACATGAAAATAAGAATATATATAAGCTTCATGCGAAACAATAATTTTCCAGTATCGTAAAATTTTTCATATTATAAGAAAATATTTTGAAGCTTACCTATCTTCATAAGTTTTTACACCATATTAAAAATACAAAAGAAATCCAAATGATTGACCGTGACAAAATAAAGAAATGATATTAATCGTCTGCCAGTAATATGTGCCTGTCGGGCCAATGAAGCAAACTGGCGTAGTTTACATAATAGCAAAAATAAATACGAATTGCAACAGAATTATAACAATGTTTATTAAACTCCTCATAATAAGTCTACTGGCATTGACCATTGCAGTTCTGTTCTTCGGGTTGAGGATGTTGCTCAAAAACAACGGATCTTTTCCTGAAATTCATATCAGCCGGAACAGGGAGATGCTTAAAAGAGGAATAAGGTGCGGAGGAGAAACGGATTTAGGGTGCACTTCAGCCGACTACAGGGAGTGTTCAGTATGCGGTAAAAAACCACCTGAAGGGAATTCGGGACTTAAAAGCAAAATGCATTAGTCGATATTCAATTTTGTTCAGGTTCAGTGATATACTTCCTCAGGTTTTCAGTCATCCAGGTTTTAAAATTTCCGTTTTCGTCTGAATATACAAGGAAGGCATCGAATTCCGGATGCATTTCAATGAATTCAATCGCCTTATCCTTCCCTTTAACCATACATGCAGTTGCAATCCCATCGGCTGTAGCGCAATCGGAAGCTAATATTGTTGCGCTAAGCAACTGATTCCTGGCAGGAAAACCTGTTTTGGGATCGATGGTATGTGAATATTTTATCCCATTCTCAACATAAAATTTCCGATAATTGCCCGATGTTGCAAGCGAACGGTCCTTCAGCCTGATGATAGCCTGGAGCTGATTTCCCGGGACGAAATTGTTGTCCTCCGGTCTGTCTATTCCAATCTTCCACAGATTGCCCCCCTTAGTTCCTTTAACTCTCACCTCTCCTCCTATTTCAACCAGATAGCTATTAATCCCTCTGCTGTCAAAAAAGCTGCAAATTACATCCACCGAATAACCCTGTGCTATTGCATTAAAATCAAGGCTAACCCGTGGATCCTTCTTTAAAACCTTTCCATTTATAATCTTTACCTTTTCCATTCCGACAAGCTCCATTAAACTGTCTCGTTTTTCCTCATTGAAATTCTTGTGGGAATCAGGACCAAAACCCCAAGCTCTCACAAGAGGACTGACAGTAATATCGAAATCACCTCCTGAAAGTCTGTTTATCTCTGCCGATTTTGTAAAAGCTTCTGTGAAATATAAATCAGGAATTACATCTTCGTTCCTGTTTATCCTTGAAACTATTGACATATCCTGATAAAGAGACAGGGACATGTCAAATTCATGAAGGATGTTCTCCACTTCAGATTTAAGCTCAATGGCATCTATTGAACCGTCATTCTCAAATATCATGTTGTAGGTAGTTCCCTGGGCAAAGCCGGTAATATTTTCGTATGTACTTCTACTGACACACGACTGAAGCATGATTATAAGTCCGAGAAAAACAGCAGGTTTTTTACAATTCATCTATTAAAGATCTAAAGCTTATTAAATTTATTATGATTCAGAAGTTTACTAGGTCCTTATGGTACGTTTTCAATAAGTAAACCCTCACAATCAACCGGACCGAATAAAATATTCTAAATTCCAAAATCATCAAATGAGATATTTTCCTGAGGAACGCCCAGTGAGTCGAGCATTTTTACAACAGCGTTGTTCATGACAGGAGGGCCGCAGAAATAGTATTCTATATCTTCAGGTTCCTCATGCTTGCTAAGGTAATTATCGAACAGCACCTGATGTATAAATCCTGTGGGTCCCTTCCAGTTATCATCAGAAAGAGGTTCAGAAAGGGCAATATGGAATCTGAAATTACTGAATTCTTTCTCTATTGACCTGAATTCATCCTCATAAAAAACTTCCCTGAGCGAGCGTGCACCATACCAGTATGATACTTTCCTGGTAGTTTTTAGCGTGTGAAAGAGATGAAAAATATGTGATCGCAGAGGTGCCATTCCTGCACCCCCTCCTATATAAACCATTTCGTTCTGAGTATCCTTGATATGGAATTCCCCATAGGGACCCGATATATTCACTTTATCACCATGTTTGAGTGAAAAGATATATGATGAACAGATTCCGGGAGGCACGTTCATAAATTCCTTCCTGACATTATCCCAGGGTGGGGTTGCAATTCTAATATTGAGCTTGATCAGGTTCTTTTCGGCCGGGTAATTTGCCATCGAATAAGCTCTGTAAGTCTCACTGGTATTTTTTACATGAAGATCCCACATCTTATATTTATCCCAGTCGTTTCTGAATTTCTCGTCTATGTCAAATTCCCTGAAGCTGGTTTCATATTTGGGAACATCGATTTGGATATAACCACCAGGTTCAAAGTTAAGTTCTTCGCCATCTGGCAATTTCACAACAAACTCCTTGATAAACGTTGCCACATTTTTATTTGAAACTACTTCACATTCCCATTTTTTTATTCCAAGAACCGATTCAGGAAGTTTAATAACCATATTCTCCCTTATCTTTACCTGGCAACCCAGACGCCAGTTATTCTGCTGCTCTTTTCTCGTAAAAAACCCAACCTCGGTCGGGAGAATTGATCCTCCTCCAGAAATTATCTGACAGCGACACATTCCGCATGTTCCTCCCCCTCCGCACGCCGACGGAAGATAGATGCCGTTGCCTGAAAGGGTTGAAAGGAGGTTCCCTCCGGGTGAAACAATAAGTTCACGGTCATTGATATTCAATTTTACATTGCCCTTGGGTAATAGCTTGTCCCTTGCAAAAAGCAGCATATTAACCAGGAGCAATATGATAATAAGGAAAACAACAATACTTAACAGAATAGTACTTAATGTGGTAACTGCAAGAACCATAACTAAATAATTACTTAGAGTTTAATACCCATGAATCCCATAAATGCTATTGCCATTAGCCCGGTAAGAATAAAAGTTATTCCCAGGCCTTTAAGGGGATCGGGGACATGACTGTACTTCATTTTTTCCCGAATGGCGGCAATGCCGACTATTGCAAGCATCCATCCAACACCTGATCCCAGTCCGAAAACAGTAGCTTCGGCAAGGTTGGCGTATTCTCTCTCCTGCATGAATAATGAAGCACCCAGGATCGCGCAGTTCACAGCAATTAAAGGAAGAAAAATACCAAGCGAATTGTACAGTGTGGGACTGAACTTCTCGACTACCATTTCAACCAGCTGAACCATAGCAGCAATGAGAGCGATGAAAACCATGAACGTCAGGAAATTGAGATCAATATCGGCAAATCCTTCTCCAAGCCAGGAGAGAGCACCTTTCTTCAAAACATATTTCTCAATGAGGAAATTTACCGGTACGGTGATGAATAAAACGAAAATTACCGCAGTTCCGAGTCCCAGTGCTGTTTTTACGTTCTTTGATACTGCCAGATAAGAACACATACCCAGAAAATAGGCAAAAATCATGTTGTCGACAAAAATCGACTTAACAAAAATATTCAACAGGTCTTCCATAGCTTAATCAATTTTTTTCAACCAGACTTTTATCCCTGCTCCGCTGAAACCAGATAATAAGGCCAACAAATATTAGTGCCATAGGAGGCAGAATTACCATACCGTTGTTTTCGTATCCTGTTTTAAATATCCCAAGCTTTTCAAGTACGGGATAACCATAGATAGTCCCCGATCCAAGAAGCTCACGGAAGAAGGCAACAATAACCAGTATCAGACCATATCCTGCACCATTTCCTATTCCGTCAATTAGTGAGGGCCATGGTTTATTTGCCATGGCAAAAGCTTCAAGTCTTCCCATAATAATACAGTTCGTTATGATCAGGCCGACGAACACCGAAAGCTGCTTGCTAACATCAAAAACAAAAGCTTTCAGGAATTGGTCTACAAGGATTACCATTGTGGCAATTACAACAAGCTGGACAATTATTCTTATCCTTTCGGGTATATATTTCCGCAATGTTGCAATAACAAGATTTGACACACCGGTTACTATGATAACCGATAAAGCCATCACTATCGCAGGTTTAAGCTTCACCGTAACAGCGAGTGCCGAGCAGATGCCAAGTACCTGGACCGTGATGGGGTTATTCCTGCCCAGTGGTTCAGTGAGAAGTTTTAGATTCTTTGCCGAAAATACAGGCTCTTTTTCTTTAATGTCCATATATCAATTCCTGTTTTTTAATAAGTAGTCATTATATTTTAACAAGCAATCATATATCATTTTTTCAAGACCCTTGCTTGTTATGGTACCTCCTGATATTGCATCCACTCCATGTACATCGTTTTCCCCGGCGCCTCCCTTTACAACCTTAACCGAGATAAAATTCTGGTTGTCATACAATTTTTTGCCATGAAACTGGCCTTCAAAGGATGAAGTGTTTATTTCGGCGCCAAGCCCCGGAGTCTCTCCCTTATGGTCGAAGTTAACTCCGTAAATGGTATTCATATCCGATTTCAATGATATATACCCATATATGGGGCCCCAAAGCCCTTTACCTTCAACAGGCAGTATAATTACTTTTTCACCATCCTCGGGAAAAGCCTTAAAAACAGGAAGGTACTGTTCTTCCAATGGTTTTTTCTGCTCATTCTTCAGAACGATTTTGAATGCATCAATTCCTTCTACAGGTTCCCCTTTGGTGTTGATTACAAAGGCTTCCTTGATGTATTTTTCATATAGGGTCTCTGTATCTTTCCGGGTTGCAGTAATATTTATCGATTCGAGCATATTGCGTTTTTTTTCGATCTCGAGGTTCTTTGCCTGCGCTGGCTGCAACAGAGTCGCGGCCAGAGAAAGAAGGGTTGCCACTGCAATAACCATTACCGACGAAAAAATAAAAATGTATCTGTTACTGAAATGCTTCATTCTACAGTGGTATTAATTTAAAACTTTAACTCTTTTAAGTCTCTTTTTAATGCTCGACTGAATAACATAATGGTCAATTAGGGGAGCAAAAACATTCATTAAAAGGATGGCCAACATTACACCTTCGGGATAAGCCGGATTAAGTACTCTGATAAGGATAGAAAGCACTCCTATCAGAAAACCATATATCCATTTGCCTTTTTCGGTTTGTGCCCCTGTTACCGGATCTGTGGCCATGAACACTGCACCAAAGGCAAATCCACCCATTACAAACTGATAATAGAAAGGTAAATGCATGTATGCATTTGCTGAGATGGCGTTAAGAAGAAGTCCTATAAACAGACCTCCACCGAAAACACTTAGCATTATCTTCCAGCTTCCTACCCCAGTTATTATCAGTACGGCGGCACCCAGAAGAATGGCAATGGTTGAAGTCTCACCCACAGAACCTGGGATTGTTCCAATAAACATCTCAATAAATGACGGTAATCCTGATATATCTCCTGCGGCGCATAGCGACATCGGTGTTGCACCAGAAAACCCGTCGACAATATTTTTCCCGGCAGTCAGACCGTCTGTCCACACTTTGTCGCCTGTCATCCATCCGGGATAGCTGAAAAAAAGAAAAGCCCTTGCAAGTAGTGCAGGATTAAAAATATTCATCCCCGTGCCTCCAAAGACTTCCTTGCCCAAAATAACTGCAAAGGCAACGGCAAGGGCAAGCATCCATAAAGGCACATCTATCGGCATTATTAGAGGAATGAGAAGACCAGTTACAAGATATCCCTCATTTATCTCATGTCCTCTTATCTGGGCTGCAATGAATTCAATACCCAGGCCGACTGAGTAGCTTACTATTATTAACGGCAGAATTCTGAGGAATCCGTACCAGAAGGCCTGAAGAATCCCCGGCTCTGCTCCGACCGATCTGAAATGCTGCAGCCCGGTATTATATGAACCAAATAACAAAGCAGGAAGCAGGGCAATTATTACTATGGTCATTGTCCGCTTGAGGTCTATATAATCCCTTATATGCGACCCGGTGAATGTTACCTTGTCGGGGACGAACATAAAAGTCTCCATCCCCTCAAAAAACGATTGAAGTTTTGAAAACCTGCCCCCTTTCATAAAATGGGGCTTAAGCTTATCTAGTGTCTTTCTTAATGAATTCATTTTTGTCACTATCGCTGGTTACTAGCTCATTTCTTTTATCATCAGATCAATCCCTTTTCTTACAATCGACTGGATTTCAATTTTCGAAGGGCAGATGTACTCACAAAGGGCAAGGTCTTCTTCTGCTACCTCATAAATCCCAAGGTTTTCCATCATATCAATATCTCCTGCAAGTATTGCCTTAAGCAACTGCATGGGATATATATCCATAGGTAAAACCTTCTCATATTGTCCTGTTACCACAAATGCTCTTTCACCACCATGAAGGTTGGTATCAAGTTGGTAATCCTTTGCGGGAAAGAGGCTTGACAGAAAAGTTCTGTGAAAGCTGAACTTGCGGACTCCAGGTGATGCCCACCCAAAAAACTCATGGTAATTGCCTTCCGGAATCACGGTTACCTGTGAATCATAATATCCAAGGTATCCATCTGATTTTATTTTGGTTCCTGTGAGAACATTTCCGCTTATATAGCGCAGGCTCCCCGGCTTTACATTCCCTGAGGTCAGAGATGCTATCGATCCGCCAGAAAGCATTCTGTAATATCGGGCATTAACAACCTCAGATCCCGTAAGCGCCACTATCTTTTCCGGCTTGTAAATCCCTTCCTCCAATAACCTTCCGATTATTGAAACATCCTGAAGATTCGTAAACCATACTACTTCACCCTTGTTTACAGGATCAATGTGATGAATATGAATACCCGGATTACCTGAAGGATGAGGACCTGAAAAATAATGTATCTCAACTCCAGGTATGTCAGAAAAAAATCTGCCTGCCCCCGATTTGTCTTTCAGAACAAGATTTATTTTGCCATTTGCCAGCTTGGTAAGTGCAAATAATCCTGTTCTATAGTATGATATATTAGAATTTTCAAGAATAAAATCATAATCCGGAGCAAGAGGTGATGAATCAAATCCTGTGATAAAAACCGATTTTGGAATATCATGAGGATTGGCAACAATATGATATGGTCTCTGGCGTATTGAGGGCCACAGCCCCGAAGTAAGAAGACTCTCCTTTACCCGTTCTCCGGAAAGTTCTGAGAGATTGCATTTCCCGAAGTCAATAGAACCATTGCCTTCTTTTTCTATTACTACTTCCAGAATTTTTCTACGGTCTCCTCTTTCAATAGCTACAACTTTGCCGCTAACCGGTGAGGTAAACCTGATCTCAGGCCTTAATTTGTCGTGAAACAGGATTGCCCCTGCAAGGACCTGACTCCCTTCCTTTACATTCAGCTTAGGAGTAAGCCCTGGGAAGTCAACCGGTTTAACACCAAACATGGTAGGATCGGCAAATCCGGCCAATTGCTTTTCAGCAATGCCCTTTATCCGGATATCAAATCCCTTCTTAAGCTTAACAATATGTGGCATATCAGGTTCAGGAATCTTTAAGTAATTGAAAATCTTTATTGTCTATTCACAAATAATCAACCCAAAAATTAATCAAAATAAGCACTAATAAAACATGTGTTAATAAAATAACAGAAAGCAAAATTAACAAACATGCAGGACGGATAAAATAAAGTGTGAAAAATCATAATATTATTGCACTAATTTTGCACGAAATATGTTAAAAGCAATGAAAATAATTAGCATTTCTGCCTTGTTTATCGTCCTGCTCGGGTTTCTTCCCCGGGCTTCGGCCCAGGATGATGAGAAAATCCTCGCCGGAGGCGTCTTTACAAATTCAGTAAAGACAGTCAGGCTTTACAGGGAGGAATGGAACCTGTCATATCCCATTATCAGCCTTAACGGTAATGATAAACTGGTGTTACATTTTGATCTTCTTGAAGACATAAGCGAAACATTCTATTATACCTTTATCCACTGCGATAAAGACTGGAGAAGAACCGACATTTTCCCTGCCGACTTTATCGACGGCTTTCCTGAAAATCCAATTGAAAACTATAAGTCATCTTTCAATACAACCATACGTTATGTACATTATAAACTTACCTTCCCCAACGAAAGAGTAAAACTAAAACTCTCAGGCAATTATATAATAATAGTATTCCCCTATGGTGAACCTGAAAACCCTGTGCTTTCACAGCGTTTCATAGTCTCGGAGAATAGTGCAGGAATTTCCGTTGAAGTCCACAGACCAAGAATGACATCAGATTACGACGAAAAACAGCAAATAGACTTTACAGTGAATTATACGGGAACAAGAATAAATGACCCATATAACGATGTTTATGCCTGTATCCTTCAGAACGGCAGATGGAACAATTCGAAAAGAAATCTCAAACCTGAGTTCTTAGGCAATAACCAGTTAAAATACAGCGCCCTGTCAGATAAAAATATTTTTGCCGGTGGCAATGAGTTCAGATACTTTGACATCCGTAGTATAAGATATCAGTCAGAATACGTGAAAAAAATTGACTTCATGATGACAAATTATCACGTGTACCTTGTTCCGTCAGAGAACAGGGAGTTCAAACCATATTTTTACAGTCAGGATTTCAATGGCAAGTACTACATTGCAGTACAGGAAGAGAAAAATCCTGACACCGATGCAGATTATGTGTATGTTTATTTTACCCTTCCGTCAGGTTCACAAGTTGAAGGAGGGAAAATGTATGTTTCGGGAGCTCTTTCCAACTGGTCGTACGGACCTGACAACCTCATGAGCTACAATAATGAGGCAAAGGCTTATGAATGTATAATGCTTTTAAAACAGGGCTGGTACAATTATGAATACTTCTTCAGCAGGCAGGGTGATGAAAGCGGAGTGGCAACCAGATTCGAAGGAAGCCATTATGAAACTGAAAACGACTATACTGTCATAATTTATTACCGGAATCCCCGTGAAAGATATGACAGAGTAATTGGCACCCAAACCATCAACACTCTTAACCGGCTTACCTATTGATGTTTATGGTGTTTATCCACACCATATTGCATCAAAATGGCATGCTTAAGCACTTTAAGTATCTCATTCAAATATTCATCAACCGCTTTCACTGAACCAGGCAGTGTAAATATCAATGCTTTCCCAATAATCCCGGCCACTCCTCTGCTCAGTAATGCGTTGGGATTTTCCATTCCGTATTTAACTCTTATGAACTCCATAATACCTGGTATTTCCCGTTCAAGTAGCGGGCTTACAGTTTCTACTGTAATGTCACGCGGGCCGATTCCTGTACCGCCGGTAGTTAAAATAAGATTATATGTCTTCGAGTGGTCCCTGAGAAGTTGTGACAGCATTTCAGCATCATCAGGGATCAGTTTACTATGTACAATCACCCGCCAGCCCACGGCCAAGAAGAAGGCGGAAAGCCTTTCATTAATTCTTGGACCGCTAAGATCGCTGTACTCACCTGAATAAGCCCTGTCGCTGAGGGTAATTATTAATACATTAATTATTTCCGGTATTTTCATTGTTTTGTCTTCTCTAACAGTTCAGTCCTGTCAATCACCATTGTTTTATCTACGGCCTTACACATATCATAAACTGTAAGAAGGGCAACAGTGACAGATGTCAGCGCTTCCATCTCGGCACCCGTTTTGCCCGTGCATCGTACTTCGCTTTCAGCAGCTACACCATTTGAATCAGGATATACTGATACCTTAATACTATCAAGAACAATATTGTGGCAAAGAGGGATTAAGTAAGAAGTGTGCTTTGCTGCGTTTATTCCTGCAAGCTGTGCTACTGTAAGAACATCACCCTTTTTAAGTTCATTTTCCGCAATCAGTTTCAAGGTGGCAGGTGCAAGTGAGATATGTCCATAAGCTCTTGCATATCTTTTCAGGATAGTTTTATCCCCTACATCAACCATCACAGCTTTTCCTTTCCTATCGGTATGTGTAAGTTTTTTCATTTTATTTAACCTCCTATATTATAAAAACCATTCCTCAGGTTTTTAGATCCTTCCCTGGGTTTTATCCCTACTGCTAGTTTGAATGCCTCTTCGTTACCAACTTCTCTTATGTCAATTTCAACATCATTGAATAAACAGGGCTTAAGTTTCCCATTGGCGGTAAGCCTTAACCTGTTGCATGATGAACATATACCTCCCGAGCCGCCCTCAACCGTAGAAAAATATCCTTTCCCCAGATCCATCTGGCTTATATATCTTATTTCCAGACCATTCTGTTGACAGAACCGTGCAACCTCCATGGCATCTCTTTCATCCTTCGATTCCCTTACAACACAGTTTATCTTAACAGGATCAAGATTTGCCCTCTTTGCAGCTTCAATTCCCCTGAAAACATCATCTAAATTACCCGTTCTTGTTATTTCCCTGTATCTGTCATGATCGACGGTGTCGAGACTTATGTTTACCCTCATCAATCCTGCATGTGACAGATCTGCAGCATATTGTTCGAGAAGTGTTCCGTTGGTTGTCATTGATAGATCAGTAATCCCCACAATTTCCGAGATCATTCCCACAAGCAGCACAATGTCTTTTCTGACAAGTGGTTCACCTCCTGTGATTCTCACCTTTCTTATACCGTTTGCCACAGCGATCCTTGTGAAATCAGCAATTTCATCAAAGGTCAGAATGTCTTCATGCCGTAACAGACGGATTCCCTCCTCAGGCATGCAATAGCGGCATCGCAGGTTGCACCTGTCGGTAACTGAAATTCTCAGATAATCTATTAACCTGTTAAATCTGTCGTACATTTACAATCTCTCCTCTGGCAAGTGAATAGATACCTGACGGAATGCTGATTATCCCGTCTGAGTATGGCAACGAGGTTATATGGCCAGAACCATGATATTCAACAATTGAAGCAAATCCGTCATCAGTTAATACAACCGGAATAAAAGCCATTCGTTCGGCAGATTTTCGCGAAAATTCCTCCTTTAAAGGCAGCCTGATCGTGAAAGGCCTATAATCAAACCCCATTATCTTACAGATCAAAGGCCTTACCAGCATCTCAAACTGAATAAAAGATGATACCGGGTTTCCGGGCAATCCAAAAACAACCTTTTCTCCTTTAGTGCCGAAGGTTGTCGGCTTTCCAGGCTGAACCGCCACCCTGGAAAAAAGTATGTTCACTCCTGCTTTTGCCATAACTGCGGGCACAAAATCAAAATCTCCCATCGAAACCCCACCGGTTATCAGAACCATATCATTCTCCAATATCGCCTGCTCGAGGATGGAGAAAGTTTCATTTTCATCATCAACGGCTATACCGTAGTACTTCCCTAAAGCACCTGCCCTCTCAACCTGTGCCATCAGCTGATACGAGTTGCTGTTCCTTATCTGCGACTTCTCCGGGACATTCCAAGGTTCCACTAACTCATTACCGGTAGATATTACCGCAACAGAAGGTTTCCTGGCCACACTTACCATGGTGTGACCCGATGATGCCAGTACTGCAATATCTGGCGGACTTAAGAGCTTCCCTGTTTTTAAAAGAATATCACCCTTTGATACATCTTCACCTCTTTTTGCAATATTCTCTTTTGAAAAAATCCCTTTAAACCTTACTTTTCCCGAATCAAGGATTTTAGTATCCTCAACCATAATAACGCAATCTGCTCCGTCAGGAATGGCAGCCCCTGTCATGATCCTTGAGCATTGGCAACTCCCTATCCGTTTTGTTGGCAAGGTCCCCGCTGGTATTGTCTCTATTATTTCAAGATCAAAGTCAAGATCTGACTTCCTGCAGGCAAAACCGTCCATAGATGCCTTATCGAAAGGCGGCATGTCAACATCACTAATAACATTTTCAGCAAGCACCCGGTTCAATGCGAGCCTGAAATCAATCTTTTCTTCACCTGTATTGAAGCTTGACTGCATCACAATTTCATATGCCTTATTAAATGTTATCATTTCGCTTGTACTGATAGTTTTATTCATTATTAATTTCCTCCCCCTTTCAATGCAACAATGTCTTCCTTCCCGACTACTACCCAAACATCTGACAATTCTCTTATTTGCAAAGATTTAAACGCATCAACTGAAAGATCAACATAAAATACCTCGCCGGCATCAACAATGATCTCCATACCATACTCAGAAGGATTGATCTCTTTTACAATGCCTCTGAAACAGTTTTCGTGAATTGATTCTGGCTCTCTGTTTTCAAGTTTAATATTGTCACTTCTCAAAACAATCATACCTTTTTCAGGAAGATTTTGTTCTGATATCCTGAAAATAATGTTACTGTCGCAGTGAGCCTTCCAGATTCCGTTTTCACGACTGTAACTGACCCTGAAGAAATTCTTTATGCCCGCATATCTGGCTACGAATCTGTTTGCAGGGCGTTCAAACACTTCAGCCGGAAGACCTTCCTGAATCAGGTGACCGTTGTGAATAACTCCAATTTTCGAAGCCAGACTTATTGCCTCCCTGTAATCGTGGGTTACATGTACGATCGTAAGCCCCTTCCGGTTAATGTTTCTAAGGGTCCTTTTAATATCATCTTTTAGGCTTGCATCAACTGAAGCCATAGGTTCATCAAGCAGTAAAATCTTTGGAGATGTCACAAGGGTCCGTGCAAGAGCCACTCTTTGAAGTTCTCCGCCTGACAGGTTTTGGGTATGCCTGTCAAGCAGATGGAAAATATTGAATTCACGAGCAATTTCTTTCACTTTATTTGAGATGTCACCCCTAGGATATTTCCTTGAATGAAGAGAATATGAAATATTTCCAAATACAGTCATATTTGGGAAAATGGCATAATCCTGAAAAACAAGTCCGACATTACGGTCCTGTATCCTCTTTCTTGTCACATTACTGTTGTCGATCCAGATTTCTCCTGAATCAGGAACACTCAATCCTGCTATCATTTCCAGAAGCTGTGATTTACCCGATCCCGATCTGCCAAGCAAAACATAGTACTCTCCTTCAGCAATCTCAGTACTCACATTTGTAAACCTGAAATTCCCAAGCTGTTTGTTAATGTTTTTAAGCTTCAGCATGATTCAGTAACTTGAATTTTCCAACCGGTTTTGAAATAATTCTGAGGATTATGAAAATTATCAACGCAACTGCAATAAAAACTACTGAAGCAGGCCTTGCGTATTTAATGCCGAATGAAGTGAATCTTTCATAGATCAACACTGGGGCAATCATAGGATGGTAAGCAACAATGACCACTGCCCCGAATTCGCTCATGCCGCGTGCGAACATCATTACGAAGCCTGTAATTATGCTCCTCCATGCCAGCGGCAGGGAAATTGTAAAAAATACCCTGGTGCGGCTTGCACCCAGGGTAAGAGCTGCTTTTTCAAGACGTTCGGGTACCGCAAAAAAACCGTCGCGTGCCGAGTTTATAAGGAACGGGATGCTTACAAATGCCATTGCAAGGCCGATTCCTGCCGGATTATTTATTAGGTTCAAACCCAATGAATCTGCTAATTTTCCCAAGAATCCTTCGCGGGAAATAAATCCAAGAATTGCTATTCCTGCAGCGGTATGAGGCAGCACAACAGGAAGATCGATTATACCCTGTACAATGTTTCTGAAGGGGAAGTTTTTCCTTGCAAGAAGCCAGGCAAGAGGGATAGCAGCTACCGCAAAGATCAAAGTTACCGTAAAAGATATCCAGATAGTAAGCCATATACTTTCCTGTACATCTCTGTCACTTACGGTTTCAAGGAGTTCCGATTTGCCTGAATGAATGAGCATTCCGACAAGCGGAGCCAATATAAAAAGAAGAACCAGTGATGAAAGCAAAAGAAGAACCCAGTGGAAAGGACTGTTTCTGGTCATTTTGTTTCTATTATTTGCCTGGCAGCAAATGTATCAAAAGCTTGTCGGGAATCAAATTCTGGTATTCATAAATAAAAGGGATTATTGGATCCTGACCCCGTTCTCTTAAAATTTTCATTCCCTCGCTGCCAAGAAGAAATGACACAAAATCAATTGCGCCTTCTTTATTTATGGCATTATCAATAATAGTCAGGCAGTAATTTATATACTCACCCTTTATTGTGATACTACTTCCAGGAGAATTGCCTGCAACATCAACTGATACTGTTCCGTAAAAATCGTTTTTGCCAGGGTCACCCAGGTTTATCGCTGCCGGAAGGGTTACGAAACGGAGGTTATGTTGAATTGCCACTGATTTGTAGGTAAAAATATAATCCACCACATTCACCTCTAAAAGTGCTACCAGATCAATTTCCTTCGGTCTGATGAATTCCCTGTTTTTCTTGATCAGCTTTTCAGAAATACCGGGAATACCATAATATTTTTCAGCCAGCATGATTGTAATCACGCTTCTGTAACCGCATGGATCTGAATCGGGATCTGACCTGGCGAAGGTCACATTTTCCCTTGTCAGAATGTCCATCCATCTGGATGAATCCATAACCGAGGAAAATCTTGATTTGTCCTGAAAAGCAATAACAATCTCGTTGGTGGCGAAATTTATCCCCCATGATGCATATTGTGGTATAAGCATTTTATTTATAACAAAATGATCAGCAGACACCACAATGTCGCAAGGCTTTTTCAATTCTGTAACTTTTCTGGCGCAAACAAGGCTGCCGGCAGGTTCAAGGAGAATTCTAGTGCCGGGATGTTTCTTTTCATAAGTGCCAGCAATCTCCCGTAAAGGCAATGAAAGACTTCCTGCATGGAAAATTATGATTTCATTCTTGCTGTCTCCGTCTTTCATTCTGCACCCGGCATGGGTCAAAAATGACAATAAGATAAAAAGAACCAGTTGCTTCATTCTGGAATTATCCTATTGAAAATTCTTTACAACCTCAATAACTTCAGGAAGATCCATCCCAATCTTCCTGAGGAACTCAATTTTCGGCACCCCCCTGCTGTTCCATCCTCGCCGTTCATATACCGCATTGAGAAGATTTTCATATTGTTTTTCCCTGTATTGGCGCAGTATTTTCATTTTCTCTTCTGTTGATTTTCCCTGGGGATCTGTTCCGGTTTTCTCTTTTAGCTGCTTATCATATCTTTCGGCACGTGACTCATATTCTTCGATTGTGACAGGACCTGCTGCCCGGTATGGCTGCCTGTCGTGAATCCTTGTTCCGTATCCCCTTCTGAGATTGAATACCCTTTGGAAATTATAAACCCTTTCCGAATCCTCAATAAGCCGCTCTTTACTGAACTCCCTGCCTGTCACAGCTTTATATATTGCAACATAATTATCCACATGCTCTGGAACCTTTGCAGGCTCGTCTGTCAAAGCGTTGTTTTCCGGTTCCACGTCATTCCAGGGAAGCTTGCAGAGACCCACAAGACCGAACCACGTGCGGAACATTGGAAAATAATGAAGAGCTTCAGCCTTATTTTCAAAAGTGGGTATCTGATTATTTACCATATCCATAAAGATAAGCCAGGCTTCATCATGCTGTGGTCCTTTGTTGGTGAGTGCAAACCCTCCCTGCTGGGCCAATGATTCCTTTGACATATATTGAGAATATTCAAGTCCTTTGTTTTCCATTGCTATATCATTCAGGAAGGAAGCATCACCCCAACCTTTTGCAATGAACAATTCTTTCATTTTCCTGACTCCCGTTCCTGCAATTTTTCCAAACCCTTCTCCCCTCGAAAGCTGATGCAGCAATTCAAGCGCAGCATCAGCATTTCCAAATCGGAGCTCCAATCCCCCGGTCCTTTCCTTATTCAGAATCCCGTTCTCATAACACTCCATAATGAATGCGGTTACCGTGCTCCATGTAATGGTACATATACCATAAGTGTCGCAATAAAAGTTTGCTTCAATAACATATCCCGGATCAAAAATGCCGCAGTTTGCCCCCAGTCCGGCAGCATTTTCATATTCAGGGCCATCCACAAGAACTTTCTTTCCTTTATATGGCCCGGTCCTGATCTCAAAATTATCAACACCCTTGCTGCACGACATATTACATCCAATCCAGCATCCGTCGGGAATATTCTGTGTAAAGTTCTTTTTCCATACTGAAGAATCGATCTTGTAAGCTTCTGGATGACTGCCGAACTTGTAATTGTGAATCGGCAGCAGATCGTGATCGTTCATGATCTCCATAAGATGTGCCGTGCCTACCTGTTTCATCTGGCACTGTTTGTCATCAAGTTCGCGCATCTCCCTGTTGAATCTTCTTCCGCGCTCAATTATTGCTTCAAGATCAACCACATTGTTAAGATTGCCCTTAACCCCCGGAATCTTGCAAACCATCGCTTTAATCTTCTTATTGCGGAAAACAGTACCGATTCCTCCTCTGCCGGCCTGCTTAAATCTTATCTTTTTACGCTTTGGGTCATAAAAACTGAAATTCAGCATCCCTATTAACGAATGTTCTGCAGCCGAACCCGATGAGACAATTCCTATGTTTTTCTTTTCTCCATCATTGTCAGCAAAAGCTTCTGTCAGCTCCTCAGCGAGAAGATGAGTGTCCTTAATTTCAAAGGGAGCTTTATATATCTCCACAAAATGATTGATTCCGTCAATGAAAATGAGAATATCTTCTTCCGATTTTCCCTGCAATTCAAGTGCATCAAATCCTGCAAACTTTAGAAAAGGCCCGAAAAATCCTCCTACGTTGCTGTCCATAACCGAGTCAGTCTGAGGTGAAATACTTACAACCAACGATTTGCCTGTACCTGAGTACTGAGTTATCCCCCCAATAGGTCCTGAAGATATAATAATCTCATTATCAGGATCATCCCATTTTGTATCAGGACGGGTACCATCCCATAGCAGGCGAAGCCCATAACCTTTTCCTCCGATGAATTTCTCCTTCATCTCAACCGGCACATTCTTGTCTTTTATGTCCGCCGTGCCGACATTGATATATAGAATCTTGTCGGTGTACCCCCTGCTCAGCGGTGTCCATGAATAACTCCATCGCTTAATTATCCTGTCGCTGGATCTTACTTCGCTCCTTTCCATAATGCAAAGAATATAATGTCAGTTCGTATTATTATCAAAGTTAAACTATTCGTCCAAAGATTAAAATGACAATAGTCAATATGTTAAGCTTCTTTTAGGGTTGCAGTTGAAGCTATTTGCAAAGTAATTATATTTGTATATCACCTTGTAATACAGATGCAGATGAGGTTTACCGATATTGAGCACTATTTGGGGAGGTTCAGGGTTGGAATAGCAGGGGCCGGCGGACTTGGATCAAATTGTGCTGTTGCACTGGCCAGGTGCGGAATCGGAACCATCGTTATATCTGATTTTGATGTAGTGGAGAAATCAAATCTCAGCCGGCAATTCTATTTCACCGATCAGATCGGGATGATGAAAACGGCTGCTCTCAAAGAAAATCTGTTACGCATCAGGCCTGACATTGTTGTTATTGCACTTAAGGAAAAACTCAACAGGGAGAATATTCCCTCAATTTTTGAAGGATGCAATGTGATTGTTGAGGCATTTGATAAAGCCGAAATGAAAGAAATGCTCATAGAAACCGTCCAGAAGTATCTCCCCGGCATACCTCTTGTAGTAGGCTCGGGAATTGCAGGATGGGGCGGCAATAATAAGATCAGATTCAGGAAAATAGACGATACTCTCTACTTATGCGGCGATGAGACAACAGAAGCTTCTGATGAACTGCCGGTTATGGCTCCAAGAGTATGTATTGTTGCCTCAATGCAGGCTAATGCTGTTATTGAGATCCTTATGAACAAAATCTGAAACATAAACGCCTGATTATGAAATTCATGTTAAATAACAGGGAGGAAGAGATGGATGGTGAAATGATTACCGTTAATGATATGCTCCGGATGAAAAAATTCTCCTTCAGGATGAGAATTATTAAGATCAATGGAAATCTTGTAGCAAAGGATAAATATGATTCAACATATATAAAAAATGGAGATAATGTTCAGATGATCTATCTGATGAGCGGTGGTTGAAAAAAAAGTTGTAGGTTTGTATTAATAATGATAAAGCTCAGGTTCATAGAGAAGATACCTCCGGTTTTAAGGAATAAATATATCCTTACGCTGGTAATTTTTCTTATCTGGATTCTGCTTCTTGACTCAAATAACCTGATATCAAGATATAAGGAGATGAAAGTCCTTCGCAAACTTAAAGCTGACAAGGAATACTATACAAAAAGGATCGAGGAAGATAAAAGAAAACTTCAGGAACTGCGCACTGATAACAGGAACCTGGAAAAGTTTGCACGGGAACAATACAAGATGAAGAAGCCCGATGAAGATCTTTTTATAGTACTTACACCCCAGGAAGACAGACGATTAAGAAGGAAGAACAACTAAAACTCCTTTTCGAGCAATCTGTAATTATTAAGCAGCAACGCCGGTTCGTCTGAGGTATAATCATAACCAAGTTCACAAATAAGTTCAGAAGCTGCCTGAGTAATGGGTACCTTTTTCATATGATCGCGGTGGACAAGGTTCATATACTTAACGATCCTGAACATATTGAACCAGTTAAAGAATCTCTTTCTGAACGACTTCAGTGATGCTGTGTTACTCTTTATTTCACACAAGGTATGACACCATTCATTAATGTCTATGAAGATTCTGAGACTTTGTGGTAATTTACTGTAAAGGTAACTGTTGACCTGACTACCAAAGTCGTATAACTGATCAGTCATACTGAATAATAACCTTAATTCATAAAAGGCATGCGGATTGTATGTCAGAAACTCCCCTTTTCCATTTTCAGTCAGCCTGGCTATCGTTGGGCCGGTACCAAAGGGCACCCTTGCTGAAGGACGTGGAGATGGATAAATAGCTGTGGTATTGAGGTTAAAATAGCCACCCGCAGAAACAAGTTTCTGGACAAAATAAAAGTCCTCACCAGCAATACGCCGGTTCATGCCTCCCGATCTGATATATGGCAGCGCTTTTACTGCAATGGCTGAACCCAGAGAATGATGAGCATCAGGGAATCCTGAAAAACAAAGGCCCTGATAGTAGTATCGAAGGTGGAGTTCATAAAGGACTATCGCCTGGTATACCGCGGCAGGAAATTCGCTTCCCGCAAGGGGATGTTCAAAATATATTGAACATGCAGATTTAAAACAGTCAGCAAACATCCCTTCATAAACGCGTCTGAAGTAGTATCTCTCTACTGTACAGTCAGCATCAAGGCTCAGGATAATCCCATTAGGTCTTTCCAGAGCATCGAAGCGTCTGACAGCTTCATCCATACCAGTTTTACGTGCCATGCCAACTCCCCACTTTCTGAACCGCGAAGTATCGGCAAAAACAGGATACACTCTTATAAATGATCTGGTATTTGCAGTTTTCCAGATTTCTGTTTCCCTAAGGGTTCTGCGATTGATGTCCAGTATGGAAGCGCTGGCATTAAAAGGGGCATTTACAATGATTATCACTTCGATCCCGCATTGCGGTTCAATACATGAAGCAAGGGAATCCAGCATTTTTGTGATCGCTTGTTCGCCACATGAGGGGACAACGACAATTATACCGGTATCAGCTTGCGACGGCTCTTTGATCAGCTCAGGGAAGAGTGTCCTCTCTTTAAGATAGACAGAGGCAAATCCCATCTGGTATTATTTCTTTTCTGCCTGGTATTTTGCGTTTAGAGCGTCGAGTACTTTCTTTGTAATGTCGTTGGCGCTGTTTCCGTATAGCAGAACGCTGCCAAAACTCTTGCCAAAGATATATTCGTAATTGTATTCCGCTTTGTTCTGTTCAAGGAAGGTTGTTATATATTCAAGAATCTGCCTGTTCATAACCTGATCTTCCTCAACCAGATCAGCCTGAAGCTTGTCGCGAAGGTTTACAAGGTCCTGCTGTTGCCTTATTAGTGCCTGCTCCATTTCAGCGGCAGCTGCCCGTGTAACAAGTCCTTTGCTTACTTTTTCCTGAAAATCCCTTACTCCTCTTTCGTATTGATTTCCTCTTGTATTAAGCTCTGCTTCTGCCTTTTGTTGTTTATCTATCAGATCTGCTCTCCTGTCTTCAAACATTTTGAAATTATATACTATCGTATCAATATTTACAAAAGCAATTCCACTTGCAGTATTTTCAGCTTCGCTTGTGTTCTTATCTTCACCATGTTTACGGTTGCCGGTAAACTGAAGTACGAACAATGCAGCAACTGCCAAGAACAGTATACTGAACAGAATAACAGGTAATTTCTTCATCTCAGGTGGGTTATTTAAAGTTTAATTCAGGCGCAAAGATAAAAAATTAATCTATTAGCCTGTCCAACAAAGGCAAAATTAGCATTCTTCATGTGAATGTGTTTAACAGATCACCACGATGATTGATAAGGGTTTTTCAGGTATTTGAGTTGGTATCCTAGAATTCCGGACAAGGTATTGCTCTTATTTTCTTCTTTTGTCCGAGGGTAAATGAATTGAATTCATAAACCAGTGATATCTCATGAGAGCCTGATGTTGAAGTGATAAGATTGGAAATGGTAAAATCGTAACTATAGCCAATATGCAACTGTTTTGTCTTTATTCCAACAAGTCCGATGATGGCATCACCGGCCTGGGAAGTTACAAACGGGATTCCCCTGTACCATAAGCCGAAGATCAGAGGGTCCCTGTAGTAATACAAGCCGATATCTGTCTGATAGAACTTAGCCTGCTTCTGGAAGTTAACTGCAACAGATAAAACTTCATGAAAGGTTTGTTTTAACCTTGTTTTCCTCATTATCTGCACGCCCCCGAAAACATTCAGTTTTATCGGAAGAAGTGCATTGTCGCCATAAAAGGACTGCTTGGGGGTAAGGAGATGGTCAAGAGTAAATCCTCCCCAGAATCTGTCATTGTATACCAGACCAGATGTTGCGAAATCAATGTCTGCAACATTATCAAACGGAGGCGGGGAAATCGATGGAACATTTCCGCTGCCGGTCATCTGGCTTGCAAATACAAGCTTGTAAATATTCAATCCAAGATACCTGAATTTAAAGTTGACACCCGGCCTGATGTGCCAATCTTCATTGATATTGAAATCATAAGAATAAAGCAGACCTATATTGGTTGTGCTTAAATCGCCCGATCCTGCAACGTCATATATTGCCTGAATCCCCAGGCCCGAACTGTAATTAACAAGCGCCTTATCGAAAGAAATACTGTATGTATGGAATACTCCAGGGATTGCAGGCCATTGATTCCTGTAATTCAGGGCAACCCTGTACTCTTCAGTAGCTCCCGCAAAAGATGGTGCAAGATAAAGAGGATTTGCATAGAACTGTGAAAAAGTAGGATCCTGACAGAAACTATCAGCAAAAATTATCACTGACAGCAAAAATGTATATTTAAACTTAGTAAGCAAACCCGTACCCGTTTGTTTTGTTTTTGCAAAAATTCTATAACACTATTTATCTCATCATTTGTTAAACGTAATTTTGTAAAAAAAGGTACACAGGCTTAAAAGATTTTTAATTTCATGGCTGATCCCGACTGTTTTGTATCGTATCAATCAGATGTATTTTATAGGCTCAGGAGAAATGTCACTTTATTTAAATACCCAGAAATTTCTGTTTCTAGTCAATCATTTCTTGTGACAAACGTCATTAATAAATAGCTTCCCTTATTATTTATTTGCAGTTTTATTCTGTTACCTGTTTGCATTAAAAATAAAAAGGAATTTATTTACATTCTTAAACAAGATCAATAAAATGTTAAACAAACTCATAGCCACACTGCTGCCCTTCTTGCCAAAAAAATTTATATGGATATTTTCAAAACCCTACATTTCAGGAGAGACAATAAATGATGCAATGAGGGTATCAAAAGGACTTAACAACAATAAAATAAAGGTTACTATTGATGTGCTTGGAGAATTCATCAGAACTCTCGATGAAGCAGAAACCAATAAAAAGGAGTACATTAATCTTATTGACGTCGCCACACAAAATGGTATTGACGGTAATTTTTCAATAAAACCCACCAGCTTTGGACTCCTGATCGACAAGAATATCTGTCACCAACATGTCAGGGAAATTATTGCAAAAGCTGCATCCTGTAACAATTTTATCAGGATCGACATGGAAGATTCTGCCTGTACTGATCTGGAAATTGAACTTTTCCGTAAAATGAAGATGGAATTCCCCGGCAATGTCGGACTTGTTGTCCAGGCTTATCTTAAAAGGACTCTGGATGATATAAGGGGACTGACAGACCTTAACAGTGAAGAGCATCCATTAAGTTTCAGACTTTGCAAAGGTATATACATTGAACCTGCAACTATAGCTTTTAAAAAACATGAAGATATAAACCATCATTACCTTGAGGATCTGGAATATATGTTCAGGAATAAGATTCATGTCGGTATTGCTACGCATGATAAGCTTCTGATTTCAGGAGCTTACGAACTTATCAGGAAATACAATGTCCCGGCCCACATGTATGAATTCCAGATGTTATTTGGTGTAACTCCCCGTCTGCGCGACAGCATAGTGAATGATGGCCATACAATGAGGGTATATGTCCCCTTCGGAAAACAGTGGTTTGGCTACTCAACAAGAAGACTGAAGGAAAATCCTAAAATGGCCAGCCATATAATAAAGGCAATTTTTTATAAAGGATAGAAGCAGCATTTGCTACCTTTTGCTTCTCTGCGATTCAATATATCTTTTGTGTATTTGATTTATTTCTTCCTCGGTGAGGTCGGGTTTCATGGGTATAGGTTTTGGTGGTAAACCATTCATTAAAAGATATAGTGCCGGAACGATCATGAACGGGCTTATACCTGCGATGGCTGATGATGGAATCTGCCCCTTTTCATACGCAACATTACGCTGTTGCATTTTGATTATCTCATAGTTCGACAAAGGATCACCAAGTTTTCCATGACTTACTTTTGCCTGATATGCCGATAATGCAAGGTTTGTCCTGGCATTTTCCAATTCGCGGCTTACAGGTGCCGGAGCTCTGAATATCTCCGATTTCAGATTTGCAAGCCTGGGGACAATAATAACTTCACCAATCAGGATGGTATCCGTGTTAAGATAGATTCCAGCCATATAATCACGGCCAGTAAGGGTATCATTAAAGAAAAACAAAGCATGCTTGTATCCAAGCAGTCTGAATTCAATTGTATCTTTCCTGCTCAAAAGCATGGAAAAAGTCCCGGTTGAGTCAGTAACGTTATAAAATTCTCCGTTGAGGAAAATCTGGGAGTTGTTCAGAGGCGAAAGGGATGAGGCATCGCGTACAATCCCCTGTAACCGGATCCTGTCCTGTTCAGTATTTGTATACTGCGCTGCGGCAGGATTCAGGAAGATGAATAGCAGAAGTATATTCAAAATCCTGTTCACTTTAAGAGCAAAGTTAAACCTTAATAATCACATCTTCCAGTTTTCTTTTAGGGACATGGTGATTCTGAGCGTCGTCACGCCAGTATTTTATATCTCCATCCTTAATTTCTTCAAGTATCACATTTTCTACAGGCTTGCCAAGGGCAAGCACAAGAAGTATTTCAAATTTCTCAGGAATATTAATTTCTTTTCGGAGCATTTCTCTCCTTATTGAAGCAATGATGCAACCTCCCAGACCCAGTTCCGATGCACCAAGCATTATACTCTGAGCTGCTATTCCATGATCAACGTTAAAGGATTCCGTCACTGTCTTATCGCCAAGGATAATTATATATGCCGATGGCCTTTCACCGGGCACAGGACCGTTCCATTCTTTTAAATATCCGGCCCAAGCAAGGCTGGGAAAGATCTTCTCGCAGCAATCTCGGTTGCTGCAAAGAATATATTTCAGTGGTTGCCTGTTGGCTGCCGAAGCCGACAATCTTGCAAGATCTACAAGACTTTCAAGTGTTTTTATATCAATCTGAAAGGATTCATCGAATCGCCGGTATGACCGGGTTTTGAGTACCAGCTCTCTGATATTCATAACTTATTGATTTAATTACATATTACAGGAAGAATCTTTTGCATACCGCCTCACCCTGTAATTCCAATTCACTACAGATATCTCGACGAGATAATATCCCAGTCGATTATATCCCAAAAGGCTTTGATGTAATCAGGACGCCTGTTCCTATAATCAATATAGTAAGCGTGTTCCCAAACGTCACATGTCAGCAGGGGCTTCAGCCCTTTTCTGAGAGGGTTACCTGCATTAGATTCCTGAAGAATCGCTAGTGAGCCGTCTTCATTCTTTACAAGCCAGGCCCATCCTGAGCCGAAAAGAGTGGTGGCAGCTTTCGAAAACTGCTCTTTAAAAGCTTCAATAGATCCGAAACAGTCTATCATAGCATCAGATAAAGCACCAGAGGGTGTCCTGCTCCCGGCTTTTGAAAAAGACTCAAAGTAGAATGTGTGATTCCAAACCTGTGCGGCATTATTAAAAATTCCGCCCTCTGCCTTTTTAATCATCGTCACCAGATCAGAATGTTCAAACTCGGTTCCGGAAATGATCCCGTTTAGATTGTTGATATATGCCTGGTGATGTTTCCCATGATGGAATTCAAATGTCTCTGCACTTAATAAAGGAGCAAAGGCATCGTATGCATAAGGGAGTTTAGGTAATTCAAAGGCCATGGCTTAAAGGTTTAAAATTCGTTGATAATAATATTCTGATACAAATTTTATATAAAATTACTCATTTTGAAGTTCCCATAAATCATCATTCCAGAAAAATATCAGGCTGCAATTCTTTAATAATCCCATTGCGGGCACCTATCCTGAAAAGCTCCCTCAGGGCTCTTTTCCCTGATTGGCCAAGCTGTATGGAGAATTCATTCACATATAAGTCTATATGGTTCCTGATTACTTCCTCTTCCGTCTCCTTTGCATTTTCTGAAACATAATTGTATGATGATCGAGGATTGTGCAACGCAAATTCAATACTCCTCCTTATGGTTCTGCTTACCGCAAAAGCTGTCTCTTCCGAAATCTGGCGATTGACTACAATATTTCCAAGGGGTAATGGAAGCCCTGTAAGATTCGTCCAATACTCTCCCAGATCAGCTATCTTTACAAGGCCCCTTTTTTGATAGGTAAATCTTGTCTCATGAATAATTAGTCCAGCATCAACATCTCCTTTTAAAATCGCATTCTCGATTTCGGAAAAAAGATACTCCTTCCTGTTTAGAGCCCGTGGCCATGCAATGCTTAAGAGAAGATTGGCCGTGGTGAATCGTCCGGGTATAGCTATGCAGAGGTCATCAACCTCATCCGGGCTAAAATTCCTTTGGGCAATAAGCAGCGGACCATTACCAAATCCCAGAGCGCTTCCTGAATCAAGAATCAGATAGTTGTCAGCAATATATGTATACGCATGAGAACTTACCTTTGTTACATCCAATGCGGCATCAAAGGCCATTTTGTTCAGCTCCTCCACATCAGCAAGGATAATATCAAATTCCAGGCCTTCAGTGTCAATTTTACCATGGACCATCGCATCAAAAATAAAGGTATCATTGGGACAGGGTGAAAATCCTATTCTAAGTTTCATTTTTACCTTAATTTGAGAATAAAATATTGTAGTTCTGCGGCCAGGTTATCAAGTGCAAGAGGGATGTTCCATCGTCTTTTGTTCCTTGCTTCCACCATGTTGGAAACTGACCGGAATGCCATGAATGGGATATTCATCCTTTTGCAAAAATAGAAAAAGGCGGCACCTTCCATTGTTTCAATATCCGGATCAAATTTTCTGACTAGCCTTTGCCTTGTTGACAAAGAACCAGTGGCTGTATTGACACTTATGGCATTGACAGTTTTCAGCCTCCTGGATGCCTTTTCAATATATATGTTGCCGTTGGTAATTCTTCCACCCTTGAAGGGGAATTTATCAGGATCCTCAAGGCCAGCTTCTGCAAGGGTAATAAAGCTGCCATCATCGGCCTCCACTCCTGCATCGGCAAAGCAGTCTGATACCGGCAATACTACTTCTCCTACCTTTATTTCTTCACGAAAGCTTCCGGCAATACCCAGGTTTATTGCCAAGTCGGGTTTCGGATTAAGAGTTAACCAATTGGCTATTTGCCATGCCGTTGCAATGGGACCGACTCCAGTCACAAGAGTTTCCATGATGCAGTTGTCTGAGACCAGCTTTTTCCCTGATTCATAAGGTGAGGCTATTTTCCTTAGGATATCAGCTTCTCTTGAGGTGGCGGTTACAAATAGAATACTTATGGGCATAAAAATGAACTCTTTCAGGCAATAAATATATCGCATTAGTATTTAAAAAGCTCAACTTATTTGGTTAATATTGCACCATATTTAAATAATCGAATGATCTACATCACACGCAGGGAAAGATTTTGCGCTGCACACAGAATGTTCAGGGAGGAGTGGTCGGAAGAAGAGAATCTTAAGGTTTTTGGTAAATGTTCAAATCCAAACTGGCATGGCCATAACTATGTCCTTTACGTTACAGTAAAGGGAAATCCTTCAGAAAAGCTGGGTCTGTTCATCAATATCAATAACCTGAAAAAAATAATCCAGGAGAAGATCATTGAGAAGGTGGATCATAAAAACCTCAATACGGAAGTTGATTTTATGAAGGGGAAGATTGCCACGACCGAAAACCTTGCAATAAGCATTTGGGATGAACTTAAAGCGGAAATTGAAAAGGAAGGAGCTAATCTTCATTGCGTAAAGATTTGTGAGACCGAAAACAACTCAATTGAATATTATGGTGAATAAAATTGAAACAGTGAATAACGGAAGCGGACTGAACTCAAATGGTTACAATAAGATAGAATCGTGGAACCCCGAAAACATTAAAGAGTTATCTGAGATTTATTACAAGGTTTTAAAGCTTATTGGAGAAGATCCTGACCGTGAAGGCCTTAAGGGAACACCTGTAAGAGTGGCAAAAGCATTGAACTTCTTAATGATGGGGTATAGCCAGAATCCCTGCGAAATAATTAACTCGGCAAAATTCAGGGAGGAATACCGCCAGATGGTAATCGTGAAGGATATTGACCTTTATTCAATGTGTGAGCACCACATGCTTCCATTTTTTGGGAAAGCCCATGTTGCTTATATTCCAAACGGCTATATCACCGGACTCAGCAAGTTGGCAAGAGTGGTCGAAGCCTTCAGCCGCAGACTACAGGTGCAGGAGCGTCTGACTACCCAGATAAGGGATTGCATCCAGAATTGTCTCGACCCGCTGGGAGTGGCCGTTGTTATAGAAGCACAACATATGTGCATGCAGATCAGGGGAATACAGAAGCAGAATTCTGTAACAACCACTTCAGCATTTACCGGAATCTTTCTCGATAACCTGAACACCAGGGAGGAGTTTATCCATCTTATAGGCTCCAGTCTTCATTAATAAATCATTTTATGGTGATTTCGTGGATATTATCATGTATCCCAAGGTATCACACTGAAGATCTGCGTAATAGGCGTAAAAAATCATAATTAACCAATGAAAGCATATGTGTTTCCGGGCCAGGGTGCCCAGTATCCAGGAATGGGAAAAAATCTTTACGAGAATTCATCCTATGCAAGAGATCTCTTTGAAAAGGCCAACTCCATACTAGGATTCAGGATCACTGATATCATGTTCAGTGGAACGGATGATGATCTTAAACAGACCAGAGTGACTCAGCCTGCCGTATTCCTGCATTCAGTAATATTGGCAGAATTAATTGGAGATCGTTTCAGGCCGGAAATGGTTGCTGGCCACTCCCTAGGCGAATTTTCTGCCCTTGTGGCTAATAAAACCCTGTCTTTCAGAGATGGTCTGCTTCTCGTTTCAGAAAGGGCTGCTGCCATGCAAAAAGCCTGTGAAGCCAGACCGTCAACTATGGCCGCAATTATTGGAATTGAGGATGCTGTTGTTGAGGAGGTATGCTCCGGAATAAGTGAAACAGTCGTTCCTGCCAACTACAACAGCCCTGGACAAATAGTCATATCCGGCTCATTAGAAGGTGTGGATATGGCAATTGAGCTTCTGAGGGAAAAAGGAGCAAAAAGAGCCATTAAGCTGGCAGTGGGGGGAGCATTTCATTCACCGCTTATGGAGCCTGCACGACAGGAACTTGAGGAAGCTATCAGGGCAACAGTGTTTAAAAAACCTGTTTGCCCGGTTTATCAGAATGTCACAGCCAAACCATCATCCGACCCTGAAGTAATAAAAGCCAATCTTGTACTACAGCTCACATCGCCTGTGAAATGGACCCAATGCATCAACAACATGATCGCTGACGGTGCATTATCATTCACTGAGGTTGGCCCGGGAACTGTACTCCAGGGCCTGATCAAAAAAATCAATAAAGATGCTGTTACGAACAGTGCAGTATTTTAGTCTCATCACTCCTAAAAATCAAATTATCAAGATGTTGATTTTCGATTTTCAGTTGAGGCCTTAGCACTTAACTTATTCAGGAAGGTTTCATAATAAGTCCTTTGTGTTTCCTTCCGTCAACCATTATTTCAAGAGGTTTTTCAAACTTTATGTGCCTGAGATATTCATCTTCATATTCAGCCGCTATATTATTAAGGAATTCAACATCATAATATCCCTCTCCGATATATGGATTTATTGTAAAATAGCCAACCCTGAAAGAGGTAAGGTTCTGAAAAAAATGAGTCCCCTGGCTGGGATCTATCCTGTAATTCTTAAGACCTGATTCAACTATTATCCTTGCAGCGGAGATTTGAGGCCATCTCACCGGAATACCAAGCCATGGATCTGTCGAACCCCAACGACCCGGACCTATAAGGACATATCCTGCCCCTTTTCTTATGAAGGTATTGTTTATCTTTTCAATTTCACCCGCCAGATCTTTGTTTTTCGATGGATTGAATGATTCGGGTTTGACATAAATAATGTCATGGATTCCCTTGAACAGGCCATTACCCAGAGCTGAATCAGACAATAAAATTGTTTCCTCGGGCCGAATATTGGTGATATTTATGCTGTAGGTCTCATCTGTATGTACTATGGGCCTTATCTGGAGGAAATTGAATATTCTGGGAGTCCCCGGAGGTGTTTCAAGATTGGCTGCGAATTCAATTTCTATTGGATTGTTCATCTCCTTCTGCCCGAGCTCTAGCAGGGTGCTGACGATCTCAGCAAGAGGAAAAACTTTGTGCTGTAATACATTGGCAAAAGTAATTACCCTTTTCCCCTGATGATTTATTCCGTCTCTTAGTATGTTGTTGTTATAATCGTATGTTGATGCCACATATTTCATTGCAGCATCATTGTTGGCATCATTAATGCTTATTGTAAGGATATTGACCCCATCGTCTGTTGAAGGAACAAAGCTGTCTATCTTAAGATCGAGTGCCCTGAATTCTTTTTGTGTGTCGCGTAAGGCTGTTTCAATTGATGAGAGTTGAAGTATCTTCCTCGAATGACGGGGAGAAAACCTGAGGGCAAGCCCGCCCTCTACAATGAGTTTTCCGAGTCCGAATGCTATTTTCGCAATACCATCTTCAGCTTTCTCAGATCCTATCGGATAATAATTTATCGACTGAGCAACTCCAGATATCGTTGGGTAAAATATGTTTCCATGCCTGTTGCCGCAGACTTCCTGAAGAATTATCCCCATTTTCTCCTCATCAATCACATTTGCGGTTGCCGCCATATAAGCTTTGCTTCCCTTGTAGTAAACCGAGGCATAAACCTCTTTTATTGCATCAGAGATCATCTTTACCATTGCCTGATTATCAGGATGCCGAGGGATCATATATGTAGAATATATGCCAGCAAATGGCTGGTAGTGAGAATCTTCAAGCTTGCTTGATGATCTAACCGCTATCGGGTGATTTCTTGATACTGAAAGAAATGATAAGAAATCCTGATATACCCTTCCGGGCAGTTCAGCGCTAAGAAATTTCTCGAGTATTTCTTCATCAGGGAGATCCGAAAGGGCAACAGCATAAAGATTATTGTGATCCATAAATTCGTCAAAGATGTCAGTGCTCAGGACCACAGTACGAGGAATGGTTATCAAAACGTCGGGGAACTTGTTGTAAAGCTTATTGTCCTTGATGATCCTGTTTATGAATGCCAGTCCTCTTGCTTTACCACCAATCGAAGCATCTCCTATTCTTGAAAAGATCTGATATTCATCATAACTTGATTTGTCAAATTTTGCTATTACACCCCTTCCCTTGCCAAGTCTGAAACTTGAGATGGCAACATATAGAAAACGTCTCATCTCATCGGTCGATTCAAAATCGCCTGTACTGATATACTTAAACATCTGTGCAACAGGAAACAGAGCTCTTGCGTTCAGCCATTTTGAAAAATGGTTCCTTGTTGCATGGTAAATCAGTGTTTTATCAGGAATTGTAAGAAGCTTCTGCTGCAGGCTTTGCAGATCGGTGGCAATTGCTATCGGCTCCATTGTGTCGGGATTCTTGAAAACGAAGGGGCCGAAGGCCAGATTCTGAATAATAAAGTTCCTCAGTTCCAGCGACAATGATTTCGAGTATTTGTTTATATATCCGGCACCGAGCTCTTCTGCAATCTTCTTGTGTCCCATACTTGACGACTGAAGGAGGAACGGAACTTTATCGTCATCTGCCATAACTACCTTACATAACTCTATCCCGGCATTTTCGTCGATAACACCGTCGCGTTTATAGCTTATATCTGATATAACGCCCAGAACATTGTATTTATATTTCTTGTAAAGTGAAAGTGCATCGTTGAAATTGTTGGCAAGAAGGATCTTGGGGCGACCCCTCATTTTCAGCATTCTCTGATGCTCATTGAGGGCCTCCCGCTGGAAATCGCGCGACTGCATAAGAACTATCCTGTAAAGATTAGGCAGGTATGAGGAGATGTAACGGATAGAGTTCTCAACCAGGATTATTGCCTGAACGCCTATGTTCTCGATGTCGAATTCTGCGTTCATCTTATCTTCCAGAAGCTTTATTATTGCCAGGATGAGCGAAGCGTCACCCAGCCAGCAGAAGACGTAATCGATGGCACTGAGATCCTCTCCTTCAAGACGCAGTGATACTTCCCTCGAAAAGTATGTCAGAACAACTATGGGAATGTTCTCATACTTCTCCTTGATCTGCCGGGCCAGGGCAAATACATCCGTACCTCTGAGAGACAACATCGATATGACCAGATCGATCTTGTTTTCTGATAGTATCCTGAAAGCATCATCGGCATTATCAGTCTGCACAAATGTAGGAGGAAACCTGAGGTTCAGTGAAACGTATTCATTAAAGATCTGTTCGTCGATCCTTCCATCCTCCTCAAGCATGTAATTGTCGTAATTGCTGCAGATTATCAAGACCCTGTGTATACGTTTCTGCATCAAAAGATCAAATGATGTATCAGTAAAATCAAATTTCTGAAGATCAAGAACCCCCTCAATTATGCTCATGTTTCTTTTGTTTATTGATTTACAGAAATTACCGCCATTCCTTTTTTGCCATCCATTCTTATCAGCAAAGGCTTACTGAACCTTATTTGACTGAAAAAGTCTCCCTTCCATACTACTTCCTCGCTTCTTAGTTTCTCCCAGCATATTAAATCATCGCCTGAATCATGAAAAACCGAAAAGTAACCTACGTTCATTGATGTTACATTATGAAAAAAATGAGAACCCAGCGAAGCGTCAGGATGGAAATCAGGCAATGAAAGCTCCACTATTACCCTGGCGTTGGAGATATGGGGCCATGCCACAGGGATGCCAAGGAACCTGTCCCTTGATCCCCATCTGCCAGGGCCGATCAGTACATATTTGCGGTCTTCCTTAACCATCATTTCATTTACCCGTGCAATTTCCGCTGCCATGTTTACAGTAAGCTTGTTGTCAAATTTTTCCGGCTCAACGTATACAATATCGGTAATATCGCTGATGATGCCGTTCCCCATGCTCTTCCTTGTCAACAGAACGACCTCTTTCATATCTATGGTATCAGGCTCAATATTATATCCTGCACCAGTCCCCAACAATGGCTTCAGCTGAAGGAGGTAGAATGAAGCATTCCCCGACTCATCCTTGTTAAGGTCGACTGCGAACTCAATCTCAACGGGCGTTCCGCAAGCCTCAGTCACCACGTCGAGTACAGTCTTCAGCGTCGATGCAAGTGGTATATAGTTATATTTGAGTATATCGGCAAAGTTAATAACCCGCGGACCGTGAGAATCTAGCCCGGGTGTAATGATGTCATTATCAGGATCCTGTACAGATGCCGAATGATTTATCGTTCCGTGCCGTTCGGCGCTGGATATTTCCAGGATCCTCAGACCAGCATTTTCGCCCTCAAGCAGGTTGAGGTCTTTCTTGGCTAGGTCAACAGCATAAAACCATACCTGCGAGTTCCTGTACAGGTCTTTCTGCGAAATAATCTCAAGTGAGGGGTAAGCCGGACTGAATCTGTAGGCCATTTCACCTTCCATCACATACTGACCTAATCCAACGGCAACCACTGCAAATCCATCCCGTGGCTTCATATGCGCTACCGGATAAAAGTTGAAGGACTGAGCCGATCCGCTGATGTGCGGATAGAAAACATCTTCATACTGATTGCCTACAACCTCCTGGATCACTACGGCCATCTTTTCAACTTCTACCTTATATCGGATCGCATCGAAATAAGCCCTGGCCTCGTCAGAATAAATCGAAGCAAACACCAGCTTTATTGCATCCGACAGATGACGCAGCCTCACCTCGGGATCAGGATCGTTGTTGGGCAGAAGATATGTCCCGAAAATTCCTGAGAAAGGCTGGCTCATCGAGTCCTCGAAAAGGCTCGATGATCTTACCGCCAGAGGCCTGGATATATGTCTGAGGAAGGTCCGCAGCTTTTTTTCAAGAGTATAACTTAGGCTTCCGGCTAGAAAGGTCTTCTGAACTGCCATAAAATCCTTTTCTCCCTTGACAAAATTCCACAGGTGGTTCCTCTCCATAAAAAGATCAAACTCATCCGTCCCCACAATGGCGGTTATAGGAGTCTTGATGTTAATTCCTGGAATTAGTTTACCAAGCTCAAAACTGTAAATCAGTGTATTGATGAACGCCAGTCCCCTCCCCTTGCCTCCAAGGGATCCTGATGACAGACTTATCACATTGGTTTCATCGATCGTTGCTGCAGCTTCGAAGCTTATAACCCGCCCTTTGTTCATCTCCTGTCTCCGCTTCCGGATTATGCCGGTAAGGAATTCCCTCATCTCCTGAAGGCTGCTGAAGTCCGACACCTTTAAGGGATAGATCATCCTGGCAATTTTGACCTCTCCCCTCGCCATCAGCCAGAGCGAGAAATGGTTCCGGTGAGCATGGTAAGCCAGGGAATCCTCAGGTACAGTCTCAAGGAATGACTCAAATTCCTTCATCGACTTTGCCACTGCGATCTGCCTTCCCTGATTGTCCCTGTAAACAAAGTGACCAAATCCCAGATAGTAGTTTATGAACGATTTAAGGTCCTGAAGAAGGCTGGCAGAATTCTTGTTGATGAAATTTGATTTCAGGGCAAAGGCATATCTTACGTTTTCAGGATCAGAAGACTGAAGTACCGTTGGCAGGTTCGGGAGATCCTCCTTGATGTGCTGGATCAGCTCAAATCCGGCTTTTTCATTCATGACACCATTCCTCGGGAACCTTATGTCAGAAATCACGCAAAGCAGGTTGTTCCTGTATTTGATGAAGATATTTATTGCACTTTCCCAGTTTGAGGCAAGAAGTATCTTAGGGCGCGCCCTGAGCTTGAGTACCTTGTAAAGCTCATCAGTTGATACATCTTCGATCAGGTTCCTGGTCTGGTCCATCACAAGATTGTAAAGCATGGGCAGATAGCTGGAATAATAATCTGCCGAGTCCTCAACAAGAAGTATGACACCTGTCAGGCCTTTCTGGGTATCATTTTCAACATTTACTCTGTCTTCCAGAAGAGAGACCATGGCAAAAAACACTTTAGATTCGCCTGTCCATACAAAGTAGTTGTCGAACGGGACCCCCAGGGCTTTCTGCCTTTCAACAAACTCCATATCGGCCGGATTATTAAGCAGCAGGAATGTAGGCATGTATGGATACTTGTCCTTGATCTTCCTGCAAAGCTCCATGGGACTTTCCTTATCCACGCCGATCATTATGATGATCATATCATAATGCCTGGCTCTAAGGCGGTTAAATGCTTCTTCCTCCCCCGAAACTCCTGTTACCCTCGGGATTGAAGTAAGGCTCATATGATAATATTCGCCAAGGATATGATCCGCAAAGCGACCCTCCCCCTCAATTGAATAAGCATCATAAAGATTTGCCAGCAGGAGTATCTCTTTCACCTTAAAAGGCTGAAGATCATGGAATACATCACGCTCTGCATTATGCCTGTCGAGGAATTTCTGAAGAAGTTTCTTGCTTGGAATGTGTGAAATATCATCTTCTTCCCGGAGGGGAACGCTGGTGGTACGGATAAAGTCTCGTGCCTTGTGACTGTTTATATATCCGGTTATCAGACTTGATATGTTGATTATGAGGTCGCGTTCTTCTTTCAGGAATGGCCCTTCATGTTCTTCCTTAAACTCCTTTGTATAGAAGATCTCGATCAGCCCTTTTTCACCGTCGATGGTCTCAAACTCCTGAGCCATTCTCCATTTCGTCTCCCTGAAATCTATCGACTCAAACTGTTTATGCATGAAAGTTATCCTTGCAGTTGTATATTCTGGATACTGCCATGCAGGAGGAAGGAGAAGTGCGATCTGCTGGAGTGTTTCCTCAACCGGCTTGTTCTCCTTGAGGATATAGGTCGTCTGGTTTATGCAGCTAAGCTCTTTGACCCTCTCCTGCTGGTCGTGAAGAAGCTGTTTGAATTCGGGAGTTATGTGGTTTTTAGGGTCCATTGGATAGACAAAATGCTCATTGATCAGAATTTAAAATTAGTAAAATTGTGTGATCCCGGTGCCGGGGGGCGAAATTTCATAGTGGTTGAGAGCTGTCAGGGGGAATGAAGGAGGAGAAATACAGGGCTCTGATCATTGAGCCAGGTATAAGGATCGATTAACGTTACTTTTCCTGATCCCTATTCATCTCCTGCAGAGCTGCATCCCTGTGAGATACTGCCCACCACCAGATGGACTGGGGGTTATTCACATTATGCTCTTTCAGAGCCGCATACTGCCTGATTGTTGCTATCTTCATACTGATCGGGGGCTATCCACATCAGGCTCTTTCAGAGCCGCTTGCCATCGGTTATGCTTTCAGTATCGTTAGCTGAAATATCTGAAAAATGAGTTATTAATATGCATACTTATAATTCCAGATGCTAAGCCATTTAATGCAAGGTAATGAGACTTGATTTCTCTCCCCGACAGTTTTAGTAATTCATATGGACATTTTCAGGGAAAGACGCGAAGACGGCTTCATACTCCCCGAAAAG